>NZ_JMLT01000010.1:0-312758 GCF_000686865.1 Paenibacillus sp. UNC217MF
GTTTTCTTTCCGTAATGCAATAAGTTCATTTTCTTCTGGAGAGCGGTTGTCCTTCTCTGAGAAGGAACCTGTTTGGTGGGCTTGTTTAATCCAGCGATCCAATGCAGATGCACTCAACTCATACTCACTTACAATGTCTGCTCTTGATTTCCCATTTTCGTATAGCTGAACCATCTGTTTCTTGAATTCATCTGTAAATGTGCGTCTTATTCTTGGCATAGTAGATCCGCTCCTTGTTATGATGTGTTAATTCTACTAGCCCTTAATTTTTCTGTCCAACTAAGTGTAGCCGATCTAATGTATCCTGTAGACAAACGAGTAACGACCATCGGGATTATTAGTACGGGATTTTTGATTGCAGGAATTGTTGGGCAAGTGATCAGCAGTTCGATTAGTGAGCAGTATGGTTGGAATGCCGTTTTTTATTTACTAGCCGTTGTGTATGCTGTGACCGCAGCTTTCGTGTTCTTCTTCCTCCCAAAAGGAATTCGCCACTCTGCCAGTGCAAGTATATGGGAGCCTATCAAGCAAATCGGACACGTAATTGTGCAAAAACAACTGGTGAATTGTTATCTAGTGGCATTCGTTCTGTTGATGTCTTTTGTTAGTATGTATACCGTGCTGGGCAGCTATTTGTTCCAATCTCCATTTGAATTGAGCAAACAAGACATCCTCTATGTTCGTTCCTTCGGCATAATAGGCATGCTCGTTTCACCATGCGCGGGGGGGATTTCCAAGCGTATTGGCATACGTGCTACGCTGCGTGGGGGATTATTGCTGGCGATTGTCGGATTGGCCACTATGGGGATGATCTCGAATCTACCATTGCTCGTTGTATTGAGCATCCTGTTTGTAGGGGGGATTGCGTTAGCCGTTCCTTCACTTGTATCTCTTGTTGGTCAGTTGAGTGGCAAAATGCGTGGGATAGCCGTATCTGTTTATACGTTTATCTTATTTGCGGGCACAAGCTTTGGCCCAATTATCTCGCTCTATTTTATGAAGAGTGGCAGTTATCTGATTACGTTTATCCTGCTGGCAATGATACTGTGCGTTGGATTGCTGGCTGCCTGTCTCATTAATCGCGAAGAGGCAGTGGAAGGGTAATGATAAGGGTGAGGTAACATTCACGTCAGGTTTGAAGAGGAAGAACGGAAATAGAATGGAGCTGCCTAGAGCTGCCCCTCTATTTCCGTTTTTTATTTATATAGTGATGGAAAATAGTATTTATCAATGATGCCGAGCTTCTTCAATTTCCTACCGCTTAAGCAGACAGCTGTTGCTGCCTCCCCACGTATAGCGCTCTTGTCATCAATCCCATGGAAGCAACGATAAGCGCAGCCGGAATCCAGAAAATTTGCGGCGTGACACCATCAATGAAGAGCGGCAGGAAATAGCCGATTAAGGATGCTGTTTGCGAAATGAACACGTACAAACTAGCGCCGAAGCCTGCTTTATGTATAAACATGCGCTGTACGTAGCCCATTGCTACGCCGTATAGAACCGAAACGAAGAAAGAGTATAGCGGCTGCATGAGGAAAAACACAGTCAAGGAATCGCTCGTGCTGTAAGCAATATAGGTGATGAGAGCGAACAATCCACCAAGCATAATAACGGGCTTGCTTCCATACTTGGCGGCCCAATACCCTGCCATGGTCATGAACAGGAGCTCGAATACGGCTTGTATGCTCCATATGAAGGACATTAATCGCGGATCGCCGAATTGCTCGTTCACCACAAGCGGCAAATACAAGCCGCGTATGGCATCTGCGCACGATAGGAGCAGAATGGCAAAGAGCATGATGAGGGAGAAGGGCTCGCCTGCTTTGGCAGATGCAATTGACGAATCGAGCGTAATCTCCTTATAGAACAAGAGCAGCAGGAACAAGGAAGCGTATCCTGCAAGATTGCCCCACAGTACGCCGTGGAAGGTCGCCAGCAAGTACAGGTTGGCTCCGACGAGCAGCCCGGTAAAGAATCCGACGCTGTACGTGGCGCGCATCCAGATTTGCGCCATCTCTACAATATCAGGAGCAAGCCGCGTGACATGATTCCGCGCCATTGCGAACAGCTGCCCCATAATCATGCCAGAAGGAGCAGTCGCGAGGGCCATTCCGATCAGCGCCTGCGCATAGCTGTCTGCATTCATATAGATGACGAGGCCGATCATACAGACGACGGACGCGAACAGTGGAATCGTCTTCTTGCGTTTCATGGAATCGCTAACAATGCCGACACCAATCGTAAGCACCATGTTCAGAAATAGGGATATTGCAAAAATAGACGCAATCTCTACCTTGCCAAGCCCTAATGATTCCCGCAAATAAATCGCGTTCATGGGGGCTAGAATACCCATGCCGATGCCGTACAGGAACAAGGTAAGGACGAGATGCAGAGCGCCTTTTATTCGCAGAAATAGCTTGAAATCGTGCCATATGCGCATGGAGAAGAACACCTCGGATTCTGAAATAGATTCAGAGCGAGAGAGGAGGTGTCTTGCGAGCTTCCGCTCTTGCTTCTGTCTTATTCTCCCATTATGCGGCAGTAGAACGGGGAGAGCAATACGTTATTGCGATAAAAAAGCAGTAGAAGCGGGATGCTTCTACTGCTTTGCTTGCTCAATATTAGATTGCCCAGTTGCCCTTGCGGAAGATTGGCTCTGTTGTGCCATCCTTAAGAATGCCGTCGATGTCCATGTCCGCAGAGCCGATCATGAAGTCCACGTGCGTAATGCTGCGGTTCACGCCGCTCTCTTCCAGCTCTTCCTGAGACATCTTCGTTCCGCCTTCTACGTTGAATGCATAGCCGCTTCCAATTGCCAAGTGGTTGGATGCATTCTCATCGAACAACGTGTTGTAGAACAAGATGTTCGATTCCGAGATTGGGGATTGATGCGGCACAAGTGCCACTTCACCCAAGAAGTGCGAGCCTTCGTCTGTGTCGACGAGCTGCTGCAGGATCTCTTGGCCTTGTTCAGCTTCTACCTTCACGATGCGGCCATTTTCGAACGTGATCTTGAAGTTGTCGATCAGGTTGCCGCCATAGCTAAGGGGCTTCGTGCTGGACACATAGCCGTTTACGCCCAGCTTATGAGGCACCGTGAATACTTCTTCTGTTGGCATATTCGCCATGAACGGCACGTCCTTCTCGTTGACGCTGCCTGCGCCTACCCACAGATGCTTCTCAGGCAATTCGATCGTCAAGTCCGTTCCAGGAGCTGTGTAGTGCAGCTTGTGGAAGTGCTTGCTGTTCAATACTTCAACTTTCTTATGCAATGTTTCGTTATGTTCCGTCCAAGCTTGAACCGGGTTGTCGGAATTCAGACGGATGGATTGGAAGATCGCTTCCCACAGCTTCTCTACTGCTTCTTCTACAGCTACGCCAGGGAATACTTTGGCTGCCCAATCGCGGGAAGAAGCTGCAACAACTGTCCAGCTTACTTTGTTCGCTTGAACGCAGCGGCGGAAGTGCTCCAGTGCTTGTCCAGATGCCTTTTGGTTATTGCCGATCCGCTGTGGATCCACACCCTTCAGCAAGTCCGGGCTGGAGGAGACGATAGAGATGAATGCAGCACCCTTATCCACGAAGGTATTGCGCTTCAATGCTTCCCATTCCGGGAATTGAGTGAACATGTCGTCTGATGCCTTCTCGAATTTCAAGCGAGTTGTAGCCTCATCCGACCAATCGATATGTACGTTGCGTGCGCCTGCTTCATATGCCTTGCTGGCAACGAGGCGGGCCAGTGGAGCGACTTCGATAGAACTATTAACGAATACATCTTGATCCTTCTGTACGTTGACGCCGACCTTTACGATAAGTTCAGCATACTTTTCTAATTGTTGCTCGAAATTTACCATGGGTAGCCACCTCTGTTCCTTGAATTCATAAATCTGAAGTCATTCCTCAGTATGTTCTCAATATACCATTATTGGAGGGGTTGCAGCAAAGTTTCTGGTGCAATAGTCTGTAGGCTGTAACATGAAAAAGGGGCTGAACCTCAGAACATGAATTCTGAGATCCCACCCCTCTACAGGCTTACACACCCATACGCTTGCGTTGATTGTTAATCTTCTTCGTATTCTGGCTCTTCATTGTTGGTTGGCCAGATTCCTGATGCTTGTGCACGCCTTGCGATTTCCCTTGGGCCTGCTTCTTCTGCTGCAGCATGCGCTTCGCGGCATCCGCCAAGCTTACTTTCTTGCTCTCCGTTGCTTCAGCATTACCCTGGTTCTCCATGTGCTCAGTCATCGTATCACCCCCGTGCGGCAAATAGATCGGTAAGATGTTGACTCCATCTCATCCCCATTATGAATGATTCTAACTGAAATGAATAGTAGGAGTTGTCGAAACTTACTTCTCAATTGTACTTTATCGGATTTTACCGTAACGGGACTTGGAATTCAAGCTCCTTATAAAAGGTCGCTTTGCGCAGCTTGCTTGAATACAGCTTAATGGGCATGTCTTTTTGGAACGGATATTCGCCAACGTACGAATATACGCCGTTGTTCACACGCAGCAGCTTGGAATTGTCGCTAAATACTCGTTTTCCGTCTTGGATGAACTCCATGGCAAGTTTCTGGCCTACAGGGTCGTTGCCGTTCACATCATATTGAATAATGACTCTGTCCTCTTCGAATGCCATGCTGTTCACCGTAACGGAGCCAACCTCTCCCTGCTGCAGCGTCAGTGGAAGCGCACTTGGATTCAGCGTGATCGCTGCATCGCCATAGCGTCTTCCCGATTTATAGGGCTTGAATATGAGCGTCTTGGAGTGCTCGGGTATTGGATCATACTTTTTCGTATGTATCATCTCTGCAATATTCGTTTGCATTTGATTGCCTGGCCCGCCTGAACCGCCTGCAGATGAAATAATATATCCGTTCTCATCCACAACCATATAGTCGCTGTTGAATCCGCTCCAGCTAGAAGAAGTCGAAGGGTAGGCTTCTGCGGTCTTGAATCGAATCTCGGTTCCTAGCGGCGAAGTAACGACGGACTGAAGCGTGATGGAGCCAATGCCGTCAGGCGCCTTATTGGTCTTACTAATAGGAATTTTTTTCGTCAGGGACGCATTCCATTTGACGGGAATTTCGAATTTCCAGTTTCCTTCCACATCTCCGACTTTCTTAATCGTGATCGGCAGTTGGAATTCTTTCGATATTTTGGCGTCTCGATCCGGTTCCGTGCCGTGCATCGACTCAAACGATAATATTCCGATGTTTTGCGTGGAGGTTTCCGAGCGCACATTTGACCAAGCATGGGACCAAATATCCAGGGCATGTGCTGGATCCTCCTGAGTTCTGTTTTTCACAATTTCATATCTGTTCGACCGATCCAAAATAATAGGAAGCTTGCTCATCGAGCTTTCCTGTATGCCAAGCTTAATTTCCACGCCGTCATACAACACCTCGGTAATGGTCAGCGTAATGCCTTGATCCGTTGCGCTCAGATTAACGGGAAGAGACAATCCTTTCCGATTCGCATCCTGCAAGGCGTTATCGCCGAGTGCCTCAAAGATTTGACCGATGAACGGCACCTTTCTAAGCGTTTCAGCCATAGCGGGTGAAATGAATCCGGAAGCTAATGTTCCCCCGATTGCGAGCACGGCTGCGGCCGCAACGAACCAAGCTTTCCGATGGCGGGAATGAGTCCGATGCTGCATCGGCATGGATTCTGTCTCAAGCAATTGCAGCGTTTGCTCCAAACGTGATTTTACGAGCTCTGGGATTTCGGAGCTGAGATTGTCGGTTAGGTGTGTACGGATTTGTTCGTCGATATTCGAATCCATTAAATCATTAGCTCCTTTCCATTCTCACGTGAGATATGAAGCATGTCCGCGAGCTTGTTTCTGGCCCGGAACAGGCGAGATTTCACAGTACCAACAGGCTGATCCAGCATATCGGCTACCTCCTTGAGCGGTAAATCCTCAATATAGAACAGTGTTACAACGATTCGCAGGTCTTCTTCCAACGCGTTGACGACTTCCAGTGTTTCGATATGCTCGTACTCGCTAGCTTCGGCTTTCGAGTGCTGAAGTTCAACGAAGGGTACGGTTTGTTTTTTCTTTCGCAGCAATGTTCGGCATTCATTCACAAGGATGCGAACGAGCCAGGTTTTAAAATATTTCGGCTCGCGCAGCGAATGGATGGATCGATATGCTTTAAGCACGGCTTCTTGTATGGCATCTGCACAATCTTCATCGGAATGTACAATTGACTTGGCCACTCTGTATAGGGGGGCTTCATAGGCGCGAATGAGTGTGCCAAATGCTTCCTTGTCCCCCTTGCAAGCTCGTGCTGCGAGTTGTTCTGGCTGCTGCACAGTGGTGATCTCCTTTATTTGTAGTGGGCGCCAAGACCCGTATCATGGTGTGCGATAGAGGCCGAGACGCAATCCCTATATGCTTGATTCATTTGTTCAGGATGCTGTTGGAGCAGTAAGGGACATGCTCCAGAACTTTCCTTTCTCATTGATCTTACCATAGACGCTTGGTTTTCCTTGTTTTGTGAATGTATACTGTTCTTGCTTGACTTGAACCTGATAGCCTTTCAAGTCTAGGTCGAAATATTGCTTGACCGTTGGAGCAGCCGCTGCAATGGCTTTGTCACTCGTATAAAAAGGCTTGGCGAATGCCTTCTTGCGTGCTTCTTCCGATGCATAACGGGTAATTTCCTCAGAGTTGGCAAAGGACATCAGCTTGCCTGTAGCAGCATTGATTTTGATAAGATAGCGGCCGCTTTCATCGGAGAAAGAGGCTGTTTTTTGGTTTTCTGCTTCCATGTTTATGTACACTTGGACGAAATTGCGGAGTTGCTTGCTTTTGTCTGCTGACAGGGATTGAATTGTTTTCTTGGCTAGCGCGCTCCACTTTGAATCGATTTTCGCCAAGTCATAATCCGTTGACACGTACGTTGCTTTGCCTGTGACTGCATCAATCACGCCTGAAATATTGCTGCCGTTGAATGTCCAATGGTTCATGTCTGTATCGGTTTTAACACGAGTAATTTGCGTAATCTTGAATTTCTGTTGTGCATCCAAACTTTTCATTGCTTTTTGGATAACGGACTGAAGCGAAGTATCGAGCTCTTGCCATGTGAAGTTGATTTCGCATGCTAAAATATCGCCCTTTGCCTTGCCGATCATGACGCGCGCCTGATTGTCTTTGTCTTCGATTAACAGCCGATCCTCTCCAAGATATTCATAGCCAGCCTCGGTACCGTTGTGCAAAGCAGCTAGTTCCATCGTTCTTTTAGGAGCTAGCTCCTGCAGAGCCTTCTTTGCTTTTTCGAGCATTGCGGGATCAAGCTTGTCCAATGCCGATGCTTCGATTGCAGCTTTTTTTGCAGCTTCGTTTGTCGGCTGTTCCGCCGCATATGCGGTATGAAGCGTGAAGTTAGCTGGCAGGCTTGTGATGAGCAAGCTTGCAGTGATAGCAGCGAGCATGAGTTTATAAGATTTCATATTGAATCCTCCTGAATCGATTGGTTTTGGTTGATGTACCCATTAGATGGCTCGAAATGGTGAGGAGGTTCACGAGAAAATAAAAAATGATTTTATAATAGAATAGATGAATGAATGGGTGCGTTTATTTTTGGTAAGGTAGAAACGGAAGGAGGATGGAATATCATGCATATACGATCATTTGAATTAGAAGATATCGCGCAGATTGTCGCCTTATTCTTCGATACGGTACACACCGTTAACGCACAAGATTATACTGCCGCACAATTACAAGCCTGGGCGCCGGCCGATGAACAGGAAGAGAAGCTGGTTCACTGGACAGCTTCGTTAAGCCAGCACATGACGTATGTAGCGATTCGGGACGGCGAATTGGTCGGATTTAGCGATATGGATGCTGGCGGGTATTTGGATCGGCTCTATGTTCATAAGGATGTTCAGAAGCAAGGTGTTGCAACGGCATTGTTGTCCAAGCTGGAGCAGGAAGCGAGGAGGCTGGGGCTGTCCGAAATGAGAACAGATGCAAGTATTACGGCCGTTCCCTTCTTCGAGCGGCACGGGTTCTGCATCCTTCAAGCTCAGACGGTGCAGCGCAGAGGGGTTGACTTGGTGAATTACAAGATGAGCAAGCGATTGTAAATCAGGTCAACAGAAGAGAAGAGGCCCAACAAAGGAAAGAAAATAGCCGCTCCCTTAATTGTAAGGAGAACGGCTATTTGTGTTGTTCGTTTGCGATATCATATCGTATTCTGATTCGAGGAGATTAGCGGCGCTCTCTTCTTGGCGCGGGTACTCCGTCTTGCTGCAATAAGCGGGTAAATGGCTTCGGAATGCCTGTATCGAATCGCATTGGCTTGCCTGAAGTTGGATGAGTGAATGCCAGGATGCGCGCATGCAGACCTAGTCGTCCCAATCCTCTTGATTTGGCGCCGTACTTCTTGTCACCTACGATCGGATGACCGAGATCCTCCATGTGAACGCGAATCTGATTTTTCCGCCCTGTTTCGAGATGAACCTCCAGCAGGGAGTAAGCGCTGTTCGCTTCCAGTGTTTTATAGTGCGTAACCGCATGCTGGCCATCGTTCTGATACGGACTGGAATACATTTTTAATGTTTTCATTTCCTTCAGCCAGGAGGAAATTGTACCTTCCGGTTGGCGAACCTTGCCTTCAACTAGCGCAACATAGGATCGTTCCTGTATGATTTCTTTCCAATTATTTTGCAGTTGCTGCTTGATGTCTTCCTTCTTAGCGAACATCATGACGCCGGACGTATCCCGATCGAGACGATGTACGACAAATATCCGGTTGCTCGGATGCTGCAAGCGGACATGCGTCGTCAACTGGTGGTAGGCAGTCAATTCCTTCTCATGCTCGGAGGCAATAGACAACAATCCGGCCTCTTTATGAATGACGATGATATCGTCGTCCTCATGCAGGAGCGACAAACCTACAAATGGAGGAGCTTCAACGATTTTCTCCTTCGACAAGCTTACAATTTGTCCAGGCTGGAGCGGATGATTATAGGCTGTTACGGCTTGTCCGTTGACAGAAATTTGACCGCGGGCAAGTACGGATTTGATGGAGTTTCGCCCCATATTTTCCACCGTATTTAATAAGAAGCTGAGCAATTCGGCCGGTTCCTGAACCGTATATTCGCGAGCCTTCGGCGGTGTATGATGGGTCGGTTTAGTTGGCTTAGTTGGTTTGACTGGTTTGGCGGATTGGTAAGCTTTCGCCGGTTGATTCTTCTGCGGGCCTTTTCTCGGTTTATGGTTCTCTCGCTTACGCATTCGTAAGACCTCCTTGATTGAGTGACAACTCTATACAGAACAGTGCGCTTCATAGATGGCGCTGATGGCGCGCTGTAGGACATGTTCTATGGAATGCTATCACTATAGCAGAAAGTTCGGGCAGATTCTATTCAGAATAGGCGAAACGGCGTACATATGGGCAGGTAACCGTGAAGTGGAAGCTATTACCTCATAGGAAAAGCTCATGTTATAATGAAGGACAGGAACAACGGGTTGCCGCAAGGGAACGGGGAAAAGGAGTCTACGTACATGTTTACAATGGACCAAGCGCGAAGCGCATTACAGCGAGTATATGGCTACGATGGCTTCCGCGATGGACAACGGAAAATTATTGAACATCTTGCCGAAGGCAAGGACACAGTGGGGATTATGCCTACCGGCGGGGGAAAGTCAATTTGTTATCAGATTCCAGCGATGCTGCTGCCTGGGGTAACGCTGGTGATCTCGCCGCTAATTTCATTAATGAAGGATCAGGTGGATGCGCTGCACAGCTTGGGGGTCAAGGCTGGATTCATCAACAGCACGCTTGAGATAGGGGAAGCGGGCCGTCTTATGTGGCAGGCGCAGGAAGGACGCATTAAGCTGCTCTATGTAGCGCCGGAGCGGTTAGAGACAGAATGGTTCCGGGAACGCGCGAAATCGATTCCGATATCGATGGTTGCGGTAGACGAAGCCCACTGCGTCTCACAATGGGGACATGATTTTCGTCCAAGCTATCGGACAATAGCACCTTTCATTCAGGAACTTGTGCAGAGTGGCCGCGAGCGTCCGATTGTGGCGGCATTTACCGCAACCGCGACGCCGGAAGTAACGGAGGATCTTATTCATTCCTTGGAACTGCTGGAACCCGAGCTTGTCGTTACGGGATTCAAGCGGGATAACTTGTCGTTTACGGTGCTGCGCGGCGAGGAGCGGAAGGCGTTCACGCTTGATTATGTCCGGCAGCGATCGAGCGAGTCAGGCATTATTTATGCGTCGACGCGGAAGGAAGTCGAGGACATCTATGACATGCTGAGACGTGCAGGAATAGCTGCTGGCCGCTATCATGCTGGACTCGAAGATGAGGAGCGGGCGAAAATGCAGGAAGCCTTCCTCTATGATGATGTGCGTATCATTGCAGCGACGAACGCGTTCGGTATGGGTATCGACAAATCCAACGTACGGTACGTGCTGCATTACAACATGCCCAAGCATATGGAAGCCTATGTGCAGGAGGCAGGACGCGCGGGACGCGATGGAGAGCCGAGCGAATGCGTGCTGCTGTTCCATCCGCAGGATATACTGACGCAGAAGTTCTTCATCGAACAAAGCGAGGCGGCTCCAGAACGGAAGGCGCATGAATATAAGAAGCTGCAAGTCATGATCGATTATTGCTATACGACCGGCTGTCTGCAAAATTATATGGTTCGCTATTTTGGAGAAGATGGAGAGCAACCATGCGGCGTATGCGGCAACTGCAAGGACGAGCGTGAATCGATCGATATCACGATTGAAGCGCAGAAAATCTTCTCCTGCATTTATCGAATGCGTGAGCGGTTCGGCGTATCTATGGTTGCTTCCGTACTGAAGGGATCGCGCAACAAGAAGGTCATGCAGTATGGATTCGAGAAGCTGTCTACGCATGGCGAAATGCGGCATTTGGCGGAAAAGGAAATTTCGGATCTCATCTATGTTCTTATAGCCGAGGGGTACTTGCAGCTTAGCGAAGGGCAGTATCCGGTTGTGCGGCTGCTGCCGCTGGCAGCGGATGTATTGAAGGGCAAGCGGACTGTTGAACAGCGGGTAGCGAAGTCGTTGAAACCGAAGGCGGGCACTGCCATTGATGAGACGATATTTGAGCAGCTGCGTCTCATTCGGCGCGAATTGGCAAGCCAAGCTGGAGTACCGCCTTACATTGTGTTTAATGACAGCACGCTGCGGGAATTGGCGGAGTTGCAGCCGACGACCGAAGCGGGCATGCTCCGTATTAAAGGGGTAGGGGAAGCGAAGCTGAAGCAGTTCGGCATACCGTTCCTTGAATTTTTCCAGCAGCGGGAAGAAGAAGCGGGTCGCTACGATATGGAATAGGGTTAGGGATTGCAGATAAGGTCGAATGTTCAACCGCGAATAACAAATGAAATGATGAAACGGAAATATTTGGGCAGAAGTGGCGTATATGGACATCCGAGGATAGATATGAGACACGACGATAGATAGGAAGCTTGAAGAACGGGTACTACCATTGACATGATGAATTGCGTGAATAAGGGGTTGAATCATGATGCATGAGTTTAATCTGGATCAAATCAAGGATGAAGCAAGCATTCAGGACTTTATGAAACTCGATATACGTGTTGGAACGATCGTGGAGGCAGAGCCGTTCGAGAAAGCGCGCAAGCCCGCGATTAAGCTGTCAATCGATTTCGGGCCGCTCGGCACGAAGCGATCAAGTGCACAGATCACAGCTCGGTATACGCCGGACAAGCTGGTAGGAAGACAGGTTGTTGCTATTGTGAATTTCCCGCCGCGCCGTATCGCCGGCTTCGATTCTGAAGTGCTCGTATTGGGTGGAGTGCCTGAGGAAGGCGATGTTGTTCTACTAAATACAGATGAGATCATTCCGAACGGCACACCAATTGCATAGTGTGATTGATTACGAGGAAGAGGTACACGATGTTGAGTAATGATCAAGAGCTTGCGCACTTTTTAGTAGATGCGAAGCAACGCACGTATGCTGCAGCGGACAATAACACATCTGTCCAACCAATATTACCTGGCTCCGTGCAGTTGGAATACCGCAGTGGAGACTACGTATATCGGGATATTTACTTTGGTCAAAAGAGATCATAGCGTTTACGAGCTGCACTATAGTGGCGGCATGATTCGATAATCCGTTTTCGATTGCATTGACACAGAATAAAGCAAGCTGCTTGCAGCTTGCTTTTCTGTTCAAGGTGGTTTCTTGGATGCATGTCGAGATCTGCCTTTACTTTGGTTATAATGGTAGAGGCTGATCGAGCAGTTCGGTCACTTTAAGGTAGTGTCTGATGAGAGGAAGGTTTAGATGAAAGTCGTACTTGCAACATTAAATGCTAAATATATTCATACCTCGTTGGCAATACGCTGCTTGAAGGCGCATTGCGAAGGTGAGTTCGATGTCGACATTGCCGAATATACAATTAAAGATCCAGTGATGAATATCGTCTCGGATCTGTACCAGCGAGAGCCGGATGTGATCGGATTCTCCTGTTATATATGGAACATTGAGGAAACGATTAAGGTCGTCAACATGCTGCGCAAGGTGCGGCCGGAGATCCGTATCGTACTTGGCGGCCCCGAGGTGTCCTATGACACGAAGGAATGGATGGAGCGGCTGTCGGATGTTGACTTCATCGTTATGGGTGAGGGAGAAGAGACGCTGCTTCATTTGCTGCGGGAGATCGAAGGCGAAGGGAAGTATCATTTCGTATTCGGGGTGGCGTATCGGAACAAGCAGGGCGAGGTCGTTATCAATCCGCCCCGCCCGAAGCTGGACTTGAATGAAATTCCATCCCCCCACCGCTTTGCGGAGGATATTCCGAGCCTCGGCAAGCGTGTTGTCTATTTCGAGACAAGCCGCGGCTGTCCGTTCAGCTGCCAATTCTGCTTATCCAGTATCGAGGTTGGCGTTCGCTATTTCGATATTGAACGCACGAAGGCGGACATCTTGTACTTGATCGACAATGGGGCGAAGCTCATTAAGTTCGTCGATCGGACGTTCAACATCAAGCGTGATTACGCAATGGAGATGTTCCAGTTCCTCATTGAGAACCATCGCGGCTGTGTATTTCAATTTGAGATCACGGCGGACATTATGCGCCCAGAGGTGCTTGATTACTTGGCTGAGCATGCACCACCCGGCGTATTTCGCTTTGAGATCGGCGTCCAATCGACGAACGATCCAACGAATGAGCTTGTGAAGCGGCGCCAGAACTTCACGAAGCTGACCCGAACCGTAATGAAGGTGAAGGACAGCGGCAAGATTGATCAGCACTTGGATCTGATTGCAGGGCTGCCGCTTGAGGATTACGATACATTCCGCAAAACATTCAACGATGTATTTGCACTGCGTCCGGAGGAATTACAGCTCGGATTCTTGAAGATGCTGCGTGGTACGGGGCTTCGTCTGGATGCTGAGAAGTACGGCTATGTCTTCATGGATCATGCACCATACGAAATGCTGTCGAATGATGTGCTTCCGTTCCGTGATGTCGTGCGATTGAAGCGTCTGGAAGACGTACTGGAAAAGTATTGGAATTCGCATCGCATGGATCGGACGATGGAGTATTTGATGCATATCGAATTCGACTCACCGTTTGATTTCTTCCAAGCATTCGGCGACTTCTGGGAAGCAAATGGCTGGCAGAAGATTGGACATCAATTAGAGGATTTGTTTGTAAGACTGCATGCCTTTTTAACCGCGTACGGACTCAAAAAGCCGCATGTGGCATTGGGGTTAATGAAGCTCGACTACTTCATGAACCATAAGTATAAGCCGCGCAAAGTATGGTGGCACAGACAGCTTCAGAAAGAGGAGGCTTCGCGCGTTCTGCAATGGGCGGCAGTACAGGCTGAGCTTGTGTCTGAGCAATTCGCAGCTCTAGGTCTTTCGGAGAAGGAGCTGCATAAGCACGCTGTTGTAGAGATGATCCCGCTTGAGGCAGTTGTTCGCAGCCGTTCACTCGGAATGTCCCAACATACGGAACATGGTTTCGAGACAACCGACGAGGGGTTAACAGATGAAGTGTACGGCATTTTCTTGTATCAGCAGACAGATGATGAAAAACCGTTGCTGTTTACGGTGAACCAATCCATGATGGTTATTGTTGAATAGGACTTTAGTAGCAATCTTAGGTATTAGACCTAAGATTGCTTTTTTTATCTCTTCTCGTCTAGTCCTATCAGCAAAAATAAAATAGGATGGGGTAGGATCTGGAAATGAAAAACATACCAAAAGTCTCAAGAAAATTACGGTTTGTCACTTTGTATAATCAAAATGTGGGCATATGTACTTATTTTCATACATTCCTTCTTCCGGTATAGTTTGTCGAGAGAAAAATAGAGAGATATTCTAGGAGGTAAAAGATTGTGATGAAATGGTTCAAAAAAACAGCCGTCATAATGGGGTGTGCTGCACTTCTTATGACAGGATCGATGCCTGCACATGCTGAGGGTACTGCGAACTACACTGTCGGGGCGGGACAGGCGGTAGAGCTTGATCAAGGCATTGCGACCGTGACTTTGAAAAAAGGAATGGAATACATAAATGGCACGGAAACGAAAGCCATGATTACGAGAAATGGCGGCAAACCTTCCGGCTCCGAAATCGGTACGGTTATACCAGAAGACGGGCGCTGGTTTTTGTATTTTGAGTACACCGATTCCGGACATATCAAAGATAGCGATAAAAATGAGATCGATGCAGATGAACTGCTGCAAAGTTACAAAGACGGACAAGAAGAAGCAAATAAAGAAATGACCCCTGAAAATCATCTATTCGTGGATGGTTGGGACGTAGCACCTAAATATGATGAAACGGCACGTAGAGTTGTATGGTCGCTATTACTGCATGACAAAGACAATGCCTCAATGGTCAATTATAACGAGCGTATATTGACGCGAGAGGGTTATGTGTCAGCGATCTTGGTTTGTGATCCCAAAAAGGTAGAAGCATCGCGCAAGGAAATGAATGATTTGGTCTTGTCTACACTGAAAATCAAAGAAGGCAAGCGCTATGAGGATTTCAATGAATCGACGGATAAGGTGGCGGAGTACGGCTTGGCTGGACTTATCCTTGGCGGAGCGGGTGTTGCTGTTGCCAAAAAAGTTGGATTAATCGCATTGGCGCTCGGCTTGTTCAAAAAGTTCTGGATCGTTATCGTGGCTGTCATTGCTGGCTTGTGGAAGCTCTTAACAGGCAAGAAGCGCAACAAGGAGCAGGAAGAAGAGGAAGTGCAATCTGCTGCAGGTGATGAACAATCAGCTTCTCAGCAATCCTCGCAGCAGCCTCCATCTCAACAGCCGCCAATGTCATAAATTCAAAATGAACAGGATCGTATCCTATATGGAAAGAGGCAGACTAGACAATGATGTCTATCTGCCTCTTTTTTCTACGTCTTTACAAGAAGCAGGATGTCTTAATAAAGCTACATGTCTTTGCGGTTGAAATAAATAAGACCACTAAGTAGAAAGAGCAGGAATCCACCGACAATGACGAACAAAAGAGTGCCGAGCGAGACATTGAATGCCCCGTATTTCTCCACGCCGTTCATCGCGAGTGCAGGCTGTGCCCAAGGATACCATGGGCCGTACTTTTCCGAATTGACGATGAGCATATTCGGCAGTGTCAGCATCACGTTAATAGCAAGCGGAGCCGCGAAGCTTGACCATGATACGGACACGAACAGCTGAAGCGCGGCAACAGGCAATGTAGCCAGCCAGCCATTGGAGAAGGCTCTCAGAAGTTCAGTCCAAGGGATAGGTGCTGTATATCCTTTTAATAAGCCGACAGCAATTGCACCTAGCAGGAACAGTACTTGTGTTAGTCCCAGCAGCAGTGTAACATGGGCGAATTTAGCCATGTATAGGCTGGAGCGGGACACAGGCAAGGAAAGCATTTGTTTCCAACCGCCTCCCGCGTGCTCGTACCGGCATATAAATGCAGAGAACACGCCAGCCAACAGCGGTAAGAACAACATCGCGTGCGCGATTGACATCGTCGACCATAAATAGAGCCACTGGATTTCGGGCGGCTGCTGCTCAGAAATGAATAGGCCGACGAGCATGGCCAGCAGAGGACTGATCAGGGTAAGCAGTCCAATATGGGATTTGCCCAACTTTAAACGTTCAGATTGAAATAATCGCAGCCATGTTGCCACATCAATCCACATCCCTTCTAATGAAGTGAACAAGGCTGAACAGAAACACGACGAAGCCGATCAAGATACCTGCGATGACGGAGTACTCTGGAATATTGGCTTCATTTACAAGCAGCGGCCACTTGTACGGCATCCAATCCGGCATTCTAATCGAATACACGGATACGATCGTGCCTAGAATTCCGCAAGTAAGTGGAATGGCTTGGTTGCTGATAACGGTAGATAACCATAGCTGCAGTGCGAGTATGGGCATAGCCGCTAAGAATGGATAGAAGCTGTTCTTGAGCAGCAGAGACCAAGGGATGTCCGCACCGAAGCCGAGAAGCAGACCGAGCAGAACTGATCCGACAGCAAGCAGCAGCGATGCAGTGAACATCATGAACAAGCTCAGAATATATTTGGATGAGAATACACTGAATCGAGACACGGGAAGGGCAAGCAGCTGCTTCCATGATCGCTGGCGATGCTCGATACTTACGATCAAGGATGTCACGAGTGTAATGCCAAATAATAGGGCGAGAACCGCCAGTATTTTAATGTCGCTGAGTAGGCCGATCCATACTTGATCCTTCAGCTTAGATACGAGGTAGTCGTAGCGCAAGCTGTAATTGATCGCTTGAAGGCTGATGACGCCGACAGGCCCTAGGACAATGAGCAGCCATATCCATGTATGGCGTATTTTCACAAAGTCAGATGACAGCAGCTTCCCGATCATCGATTGTTCCCCTCTCCAGTCATTGAGAGGAAGATCTCTTCCAGCGACTGCCGCTGTTCTTCTACTCGATACACGGACAGTTGGTTATGGACGAGCAGATCAACGAGGGAGGCGACCTGACTGTCTGGCATGTAGTTCATCAAGACGCTTCCTTCCTGCTGCTCTACAGCACATCCAGATGCAGCGAGCAGATTCGCTGCCTTGACAGGGTTCGAGACCGCGAATCGAATACGATGCTGCGCCTGATCCTGCAATACGCTGATGGAATCCTGAAAGACCATACGTCCATGCTGAATAATGCCTACGCGCGTAGCCATCTGTTCAATCTCACTCAATAGATGGCTGGATACAAGAACCGTAATGCCGTGCTGATGGGGAAGGCTCTTAATCAGCTCTCTAATTTCCAGAATCCCAGAGGGATCAAGGCCATTGGTCGGCTCATCCAAGATGAGCAGCTCTGGACTGCCCAGCATAGCTGCGGCGATGCCAAGCCGCTGCTTCATGCCAAGCGAATACCCCTTAACTGGGCGATTGGCATCGTTTGTGAGACGAACGATGGTAAGCACTTCGTCGATCCGTGACTTCGGCACATCGATAATTCTGCGTATGGCCTCTAGGTTGTCCCGACCAGTCAGATGAGCATAGTACGATGGATATTCAACCAGCGATCCGACCTTGCGCAAGATTTCCAGCTGATGGGAGTGCAAGTTCTTGTTGAATATTTGAATGTTGCCCTTCGTGGGGCGAATAAGTCCAAGCAGCATGCGGATCGTTGTTGTCTTGCCTGCGCCGTTCGGGCCAAGGAAGCCGTATATATCCCCGCGTTTAATCGTAAGCCGAAGCTGATCGACTGCTCGGCGGTCAACATATGTTTTCGTCAACCCTTCGGTTTGAATGATTGTTTCACTCAATGTATATCACCTCGTCAGTTAACGATACAGATCGAAGGTTAAAACAAAGGCGGCTGCTTGTTTAAATTCTGTTTAAGAAAGGATCTGTTTAAAAAAGGAGAAGAAGAAGCCCATGAACATGATCGCGTCCATGGGCGTAATGGGGGGCGCTTATTCATACGGATACTTTAGACTTTCGGTAGTTCAGTTTTTCGAGTGGAAGTGATTAAAAATGGTCTTCGTTAACGAGTTGGGTTCATTTGATTCTTATGGTTCCTAGTATTTATTGAGTTTATAGAATTTATAGTATATTGATTTCAATGAATTCATTGAATTTCTAATTTAATTATTCCATTGAGGTCCCTTTAGAGTTTGTTCATTAGTTTGATGTGCTCATTGCCTTCATCGGCGCTATGCTCATCCTTGTCCCTTCTGGGCTGCTCGTTACTTGCCATTGCAGCTGCATTTCTGCGGTCATCAACTCGACAATCGTCAGCCCAAGGCCAACGCCTCTACTTGTGGACGCAGCGCTCATACCGGGTCCGTGATCCTCAATCACAATTGCAGTCTCTCCATGCCCATGAATCGCAATTCCAATATATCGCCCTTCTGCGGCATGGCGCACAATATTTTGAAATAAATTATCGAGGATGCGCGTCATCCACTGTGAATCGACCCTCCAAGTAACAGGCTGCTCCGGGAGCTCAATATGAATCACAAAGCCTTCTTTCTCCCAAATCGGGTACCAGCTCGCCGCAGAAGTTCGGACAAGCCGCAGCATATCCGTTGCTTCCATCTTCAGCGAATACTTGTGAGCAGACAGCAGCGTGTACGCCAATAAATTATCAACAAGCTGTCCCAAATCATTGACCTTCTTATCGATAAGAACAAGCGACTGTTGACCTTTCTCAGACAATGGCTCTCGTTGGAGTGAATGGGCATGTCCTCGAATCGTAGTTAGCGGTGTTCGAAGATCATGGGACAAATTAGCGATCAGTTCCTTGCGAAGCGTTTCTTCCTCTTGTTCCCGTTGACGGCTGGAGGTGAGCTGCTTGATCATTTGGTTGAAGGTATGCTCCAATTGACCAATTTCATCCCACTTCGTTATCTCAATTGGCGAAGGCAAGCCATTGGCGTTATCGGGAACCATCGCCTTGCCTAACCGCACAAGCCGACCCCGAAGTCTATAGAAGAACCACCAAGAGGCAACTGTAAACAGAACAAACACGAGGGCGATGATGATAAGAGCGTGTGTTGTGCTGTATCCCTGTCTATCTGATACCATCAAATTTCGAGAAATTTGCATAACCATGAATCCTTGCTTCGGATCCTGCCCGATAAAAGCTACGACGGTGAACGGATCTCCATCGTAGCTCTTCTTCATAAAGGTGATGGCGTCACCAGCATTCCATTGTGCTGGCAGGCTGGGCTGTACAGGAAGCTGAAGGCGAGTAGTACCGCTGTTATCTACCCAGAATAATTTGGTTTCTGGGTACTCCTTCTTCAGCTCATGCAGTCTCTGATCAATCGCAGCCCGATCGGCTTGCTTGAATTGAGCAGCTTCTTGGTGCCACCTCTCTTCCAACTTAGCCGCTACCGTATAACGATTCTCGACGGGTTCCCCTCCATTCTGCAAGAGAGATACATAATACAGAATCGTAGAGGTTAATGGAAAAATAATCGGCCAGATCATGAGAGCGACAAATACAAGCGTCAAGTACCGGATCAGCAGTGATTTGCGCAGTGGAATACGGGAATTCATAGCTTCACCCGATATCCGATGCCGCGAATCGTTTCAATAATTTCCGGCTGGCCTGGATCGTTCTCGATTTTCTCCCGCAGATGTCGAATATGAACCATGAGTGTCTTATCGCCCTCCATGTAGGGTTCGCCCCAGACGCTCTCATAAATTTGTTCCTTTGTTAAGATCTGATTGGCATGACGCAGCATGAAGGTGAATATATGGTGCTGCTTGCCGGTAAGTGTGATTTCTTCACCGGTCAAGGCATGCACAATGTGATTATCGGGCAGCGAAATACGTAGATGCTTCAACTCGATGGAAGCAGGGGACTGCTTCTCGAAGCGCCGCAGCAGTACCTCCACTCTTGCAGCGAGTTCATCCGGATGGAAGGGCTTCGTTACATAGTCATCGGCAAATTGCAGCCCTTGCAGCTTATCGTCAATAGACGTGCGGGCAGACAGCAGCAAGATGGGCGTAGTTGGGTATTCGCGCTTCAGACGCTGTCCTACCGTAAAACCGTCCAATCCAGGAAGCATCACATCAAGTATGATCAGATCGCTATCAGGGACGTGCACCAGTGCATGCTCGCCGGACAGCAGCCACATCACCTGATAGCCTTTATCTTGCAAATAACTGCTGGTCCATGTTCCGATTTCTTTGTCATCTTCTATGTATAATAGCCGTTGACTCATTATGAGCGATCTCTCCCTATCGTGTCTTCGTGTCATTGAACATTATAGCTCATATGAAACCAGATGATAGAGAAAGAATGCAATAGTTGGACGATAGCCGTGTAGTCATACTAGATTCATTAGCCCTCGCTATTAGGTACCGAATAGGAGGCAGGCCGAATCTACTTCTGCTGCATCGCCGCCTGACTATTGATCGGTTGCGGGCTGTGCAGCAGGCTGCGGAAGATAAACAGGGATGCTGTATAGCACAGCATCGTAGCAACTACGATGGAAGCAAACCCCGGGACGCGCGCATAGAGAACACCAGCCAGAACGGATCCAAGCATCGTTGCGAAATACATCGTGCTGTTCGCCAGCGCGGATACGGTTCCACGTGCATTCGGTTGATCCTTCTGAAGAGTTCCCATTAAGAGAGGGAACAGCATGCCGCCGCACAAGGCGATCAGCGCATAAGCGATACCAATGAATGTAATAAGTTGGCTGGTCATAACGATCACATACATCGCAATCATGCCAAGGAGTGAATATGTAACAGTTCGCCGAATGCCGAGCGTACGTTCCACCCTCGAGACGAGAAGACTGCCGAATAAATTGCCGATCCCAAAGCCAAGGATGAATAGTCCCGTTTGCTGTACAGTAAGAGAGAAGTCATCAGCGAGCCAATTCCCCAGATAGGAGAAGGTAGAAAAAGTGCCTAGCTGATATAAAAAATATCCGAGAAAAGCAAAGGTGGTGCTGCGGCGCGAGAAAAGAGCGCGATATTGTCGTCCAAGAGAGCTCAGCGAACTTCGATGTTTCGTCGCAGGTGGGATAGAAGGGAGCTTTAGCGCCAATATGATGGTAATGAGCAGCGCAGTTACTCCGATGGCATAGAAGGGCAGTCTCCAACTGCTCGCGGCAAGCAGGCTGCCAAGCGGCACGCCGAGACATTGCGAGACGGCTAGGCCAGCCGTTGCGGCGCCCATCGCTTTTACAATTTTGTGCGGTGCTACTAATTGAGGGATGGAAGCCCATATTTGCGGCGAGGCGATTGCCGCGCTTATTCCCGCCAAGGCGCGGTAGGCGAATAAGAGGGTGAAGCTTGTTGTTGAACCGCACAGTGCTGTGAACAGAGAGAATCCCAGCATCCCTCCAAGGAGACAAGACTTGCGATCCAGTCCGTCGGATAGCGGTCCGGCGATTAGGGCGAAAAGGGCGTATCCGAGTGCATAAGCAGAAATAAGCCATCCTGATTGTTCGACAGAGATATGCAGAACTACTCGCAGTGTTGGCAGCATAGGAGAGACGATAAAGGTATCTGTACCGATGATGAACATTGTGGCAAAGAATAAAGACATAATGGTACGGAATGATGATGCGGCAAGCGGTTGATTCATCGTATTGCTCATTGTAACTGGCCTCCTGTAATGAATAAGCGATCTCATGCGGCAATGATGTACGCAAGATCGTTCTTAATCGATGATTCATAGGTTACAAATGATAGTGAATATAGGTAAGATTCACTGAATATGAAGGTGCGCACCTTTGTTCAATAGTTCGAGTGTAATCGAACTATTGAATGATGTCAATCATTTCGGTACAATAATGACATGAGAACATTATTTCATCCCGCTATCGAAGATATTGAACTTTCGCAAGTGTTCTATGCGCTCAGCGAGCCGATTCGAATGAGTATCGTGCTGCAATTGATGAACATTCCAGAGCAAACCTGCGGAGGATTCGATTTATCACTGTCCAAGTCCACCATGTCCCATCATTTCAAAGTACTGCGCGAAGCAGGCATTATTCGAACTAGAATGGAGGGAACTCAGCGATTCATCTGTTTGCGCAAGGATGAGCTCGAAGCCCGTTTTCCTGGTTTAATGCAAGTAATCCTAACCCAAGCCAAAAATATGACGTCGTAGTTCGGCAAACAGAGGAAGAGTCTCGTAAAATGCCAAAGTTGAAGAACGGAGCTCAGCATGGGTATGAAAATGCATGAACAAAGACGCCTCCATCCCACAAGTATAGTGGTTTTGGAGGCGTCTTTGTTTATCTGTCATGAACTCTCTTGTTACTACACTCTTGGAACATCAACTGTTTTTATGTGTTTATGGATCGAGCATTGGTATGGTGACATAAGTGCTTCATGACCCATACCGTAAGCAGCATATAACAGAGAATGACAACGATGCTGTTGTCTCCCGCTACATATAAAGCCATACCTGAAGCTGGAACCGCAAGGCTGCGCAGAATACTCCACATTACGTTATGTGCCGAGTGGAAGATAGAAGCTGTCCATACGCTGGATGAACGTAATCGAATATAACCGATGACAGGGCCTAGGAACAGGCAGGATACGACAGTGAATAGGCATGCGAGAATCGGATTTTGATCTTGGTGGTAGATGGAGGACAGCAATATAATCGGGATATGCCATAGTCCGTGAATCAGGCCGGTGGCGAATAACGCCTTTCTCTCTCCCAAGCTGTTTACAAGAAGCGGAAGCAAATAACCTCTCCAGCCAAGTTCTTCACCAAGTGAGCTGATAAGTACGGCGCTGACAAATTGTATCGCAACAACGAACGGGAAGGCGGACCAATCATAACCTGCATAGTTGGGGGGAACCTTGATATCTAGGGCACCAACTCCCCAAGCGAATCCATAGCTCAGCGCTACAATGCCAGCTGGAACCGTGATACATAGGAGCCACCATTTGAACCCATATTTTCGTAATCCAAGCGCGGCCCATCCGGATCGCGATCGACCGTCCTTCGTCACGAACAGGAGCATAATGAAGGCAGCCACTGTTGGAGTCAGCATATAAAGTAAGGAATTGGTGTTCGGAACGATACTGACGCCTATAGCTAGAATGAAGACGATTGCTGTGTAAATCAGTGCTTTTGTATGGCTGTGTAAATTAGAAAACATGCTGCATTCCTCCGGTTTCGCTTTTTTTCATGGGCCTATCATATTACAATAAGGATGGTGCTCCCAGTGAGGAACATCTGAAATGCTGTCATATGAATATCCTATCTATCTTGGATGTAGAAAATGCCGTAAATATATCTGGCTGAGTGATTAGAGAAGTATGTTACTTACGTGGAAAGAGGCAAGTGAATGGAGCAACGACAATGGCATTGGATCGACACAGCACTAATGGGCTTATACATTCTCTGGATTGTATCAGGGGCAGTTTATATTGCCATATCACCGGACTTTAGTACGGTTCATACCGGACGTACAATCGTACCGTTTATATTGTGTTCTGCGCTGCCTTTGTGGTTCTGGAGACCTGGCAGCATTCACCCGTCGAAATTTATTGCCTCGGAAATAATTTTGTCGGGAGGCATTAACATTTCCATGCATTTGTCGATGCCTGTGTATCTCGACAATATGGTGCTGCCCGCACTTCTCATTGGATTTATGACGTCAAGGAAGAATGTATGGTGGGGAGGTTCGATTGTAGGACTTTTTCCTTTCATTGGTTTATGGAGTGGCAAGTTATCTTGGCTTCAGGCTTTGGACTCGTCTGTTAATCATTTCATATTGTTCGGGATCGGTGTTGGCTTTCATGTGTTTCTGCATTCGCAACGAAGAATGAAGCAGCTGCTTCAAGAGAATGAGCATCAATTCAATATTATTCGTCAATATGCGGAGCAAGTGGAGCGGCTTACCGTTCAGGAGGAGCGCAATCGTGTAGCTGGCGAATTGCATGATACATTAGGTCATTCACATGCATCGATTGTTATGGGGTTGGAATCGGTCAAGGTTCTTATGGGGGACGACCCTGAACAAGCAAAAAGTAGGCTTGAGAGTGTGATTGTACACGCACGGAGCAGCTTTGAAAAAATACGACATCACATTCATGATATCGCTCCTTCTGAAGAAGGGGAGCGAACATTGGATGAGGTATTGAAGCACTTGCTGGACACGCTTGGCAATCAAACTGGTATTGCATGTAAACTCAAAACAGAAGGCATCATCTATTCTATTCCTTATGCACACCGTATGGTATTAGAGCGTTGTGTGCAGGAAGCCGCTACAAATGCAGTGCGTCATGGTAGAGCATCATCGATCGAGGTTAACCTTGTCTATGACGAGACAGAAGTATGCTTATCGATTCGGGACAATGGGCTAGGCAATGAGAAGCTAACCTTTGGCTATGGTCTGTCATCAATGCAGGATCGCCTGCATGCTTATGGTGGGCACTTAATGGTACGTACTTCATTAGGGAACGGCATGGAAATTGTATGCAAGGTTCCGCGCAAGTTGCATATAGAGGGCGATCAGCCGATCCGCTTGCTCATTGCTGATGATGAGCAGCTCTTTTGTGAGAGTTTGTGCTATTTATTCAGCCAAGAAGATGATGTCTATGTCATAGGTGCAGCGGTGGATGGGAAGGAAGCGATTGAATATATGGAGTGCGAGCATCCTGATGTCGTGCTCATGGATATTCGAATGCCGCGAATGGATGGCTTGGCTGCTGTTCGTGTGATGAAGGAGCGATGGCCGGATGTGAAGATCATTCTGCTGACAACGATTGAGGAATCAGATTATGCCGTACAAGCGATTGATTCGGGAGCGGAAGCGTATCTGCTAAAGTCCATGCATCCGAAGGAGCTGCTTGCCAGCGTCCGTCTTGTACATCAAGGGGGAACGCTCCTATCGCAGCCGATCGCACGATTGATGGCCGATCAATTATTGCAAATGGATCACGCTGAGGATCGAAGTGAAGCGGCAGGGAGTATGGGGCCGTGCATAGAAAGCAGTGAAGATCCATTCGGCTTAACTGAACGTGAGAAGCAGGTGCTCTATTATTTGGCGCAAGGAAAAAAATACCGTGAAATTGCTCAGACTCTCTATTTGTCCGAAGGAACGATCCGCAATCATATCTCAAGCCTATATGCCAAGATGGGAGTAAACGATCGGATGTCCGCCGCGAATGCAGCACGGAATGCACGTCTTGTATAAAATGAGAGAAAGCGCTTAGTGAAGTCACTAGGCGCTTATTTGTATATTTGGACAGTTATTTTCGTACTCGTGCTACAATAGCTTGATTGACACGCACCATTTCTTGAACGGAGATTCGCGTCAGTGAATAGGGGGAGCCACCACCTGTATATACGAATTCCTGTTCCAGAACCTTCGGATCGATTAGAAATGTGGCTGTGAAGCCAAAGGAAGGAATCCCGCCAGCAGGATATCCAGCAAGCTGAAGCATTTCTTGTTCGAGCGCCAAGCGTGGAGGAGGAATAAGCAGTGCCTTGCCAACTCTGCTGGTGCTTGCTCGGTCTTCGCCCTTAACGATGGCTACAAGTAATTGACCTTCACCATCGATCATGCAGACATTTTTAACAAAATCAGCTTTATCGGCTTGCACCGCTTGAGCAGCATCCTCAACGGAATGACACAGTGTATGTAGGCGCAGATGTTCCGCAGCCATTTGATTCGCGCGGAGATAGGAAATAAGCTTGTTATCATATTCATCTGTTGACTGTGGTGGTTCCGGATTTTCTAGATATTCCTTATTCGCATTCATCTATGTTCCTCCATTCAAAGAAAAATAGCTCGTGTAAATGCAAGTGAACGTGTAAGAGTAAGTGCAGGCCGCTTGCTAATAAAATGGCATCCGGTCTCCCCGTAAGGAATCGGATGCCGAGTCAATTATGCGCGCATTAAGGAGCGACAGAGCGCAATACAGTGCAGTTGCCATCAAGCGTATATTCACCAAGGTTGGCAGGAAGCAGGAAGCATTCGCCTGCTTTGAAAGCGATCTGCTCGTTAGCAGTTGTAAGTGTGCCTGTTCCTTCGCATACAACAAGAATGACGAAGCTCTCTTCTGTTGTTGCGAGTGCCCATGGCTTCTCAACGATGCCTTTTTCTACACGGAAGTACGGAGACTCCGCAAGCACCAGCCACTCGTTAGCGACAGCGCCATTTGTAGACATGCGAGTTGCGCCCGCGCCTTCGTAGGCGATGACATTCAAGGAATCCTCAATATGCAGCTCGCGCGGCTTTCCGTCGAGACCTGGACGATTGTAGTCGTACAGGCGGTAAGTCGTATCGGAGTTCTGTTGAATCTCAGCGACTACGACACCTGCACACAGCGCGTGAACCGTACCAGCTGGAATGTAGAAGGTGTCCCCGGCCTGGACGGATACTTCTTGCAGAACTTCCATAATGCGGCCTTCTTCGATCGCCTCTGCCATTGCTGCGCGATCAATGCCTTCCTTCAAACCGTAAATGATTTTCGCGTCTGGCTTCGCATCAAGCACATACCACATCTCTGTCTTGCCCAGTTCGCCTTGCGGCAGACCTTCATACGTGTCAGTAGGATGCACCTGAATAGAGAGATCATCATTGCAGTCCAACAGCTTGATAAGCAATGGGAATCGGCCGTTCTTCTCAGAGAAGCCCTTGGAGCCGAACCATTCCTTGCCGTATTGTTCACGTACTTCGTCCAAGCCAAGTCCAGCCAGTTCACCGTTAACGACTTTCGTCGTACCGTTCGGATGATCGCCGATCATCCAACCTTCACCGATATGTCCTTCTGGCAAATCCAATCCGAATTGCGTCAGAGCACGGCCGCCCCATACGCGTTCTTTGAATTCTGGTTGAAACTTCAATGGATAAGGTCTTGTCATGTTCTCTCACTCCCGAGTTGTCTAGTATCTAGTTGATTGGAAAAACTCAAGTCTCTCGCCGTCCGGACCCTTAAAGAAAAAATAGCGGCTGCCGTTCGGCAAGGTAACCAGTTCTTCATCAATAAGCTCAACTTGAGGCAGGCTCTTCATTCGAGCCAACTCAGCCTCTATATCGTCAACAGTGAAGGCGATATGGTGAACCCTGCCTTCTTCCGTTAAGCTTCCAGAATAACCTTCTACAAGTTCAACTTCCGTTTCGTCAGCACCGTCCCATCCGAGAAAGGCGAGGCGAATGACACCATTCGTATGAAGAAGGGTTCCTTTCAGCTTCAAGCCGATGACTTCCTCATAGAATCGAATGGATAGTTCTATATTGCGTACCATGATCCCAACATGTTCCATTTTGCGAACTGCCATTTCACAACAACTCCTTCAACATGGTGAACAGGATGGTGGGACAGATATCGAAGCGGAAGCTGCAATTGCCAATCCAAGTGGGAAAGGCTCTACACGCGATCAGATGTTATTTTCGTTTCTCTACCGCAATGACATAAGGTGCATCTGGACGCTGCAGCATTCGATAAATAACGGCTTGCCCAAGACGAGCTGGAAGAGACTCCGCCCAAGCTCGCACTTGATCGGCCTCATCATCGCCGCCACTGTGTCCAGGATAGAGTACAATACTAAGCACTCCGCCAGGACGCAGCATAGATAAACCGTTGTCGAGTGCTGTAAGTGTCGTCTCAGGGACGGTCATAATGCGCTTATCTGCCTCATTCGTAGGCAGATACCCAAGATTGAACATGATGGCAGCGGTTGTACCGGACCATTCTTCGCCCAGCACTTCATTCATGGCATGATGGCTTGCCTGAAGCAAGCTGACATGTGCGTATTCGTCTTCGCCCAGCTCACGATGAAGCCGCTTACGAGTCAGCTCAAGCGCTTCTTCCTGGACATCGAAGGCGGCTACTGAGCCGCGCGATCCAGTTAGGCGGGCGAGAAATAAGGTATCTACACCTGTTCCCATCGTTGCATCAATTACGCGTTCACCGGGCTGCACGCGCTCCTTCACCACTTGCTGAGCATAGCCAAGTACAGATAGAAATCCCATCTTATGATTCCCTCCAATACTTGCCCTGCCACGTGTTGCGCCGTTTCAGCTCCGCATCGATGCCATTGAGCACTTCCCATTTTCTCATGCTCCACATCGGTCCAATAATTAAGTCCCGCGGTGCGTCACCTGTAACTCGGTGAACGATCATCTCCGGAGGAAGCATTTCAAGCGAATCGACGATAAGCTTGATATACTCATCCATCTCCAGAAAGCGCAGCAATCCAGCTTCATATTGCTTCACCATCGGCGTCTTTCGCATGAGATGAAGCAGATGAAGCTTAATGCCCTGCACATCCATCTGAGCGACAGCTTGGGCCGTCTCGAGCATCATACTGTGCGTCTCTTGCGGTAGTCCGTAGATGATGTGAGTGCAGACGCGGATATTATGCTTGCGCAGCTTCTCTACGGCTTCGATGTAGCATGCCGTGTCATGCGCGCGGTTAATAAGCTGAGATGTCGATTCATGAATTGTCTGCAGTCCCATCTCGATCCATAAATACGTGCGCTTATTAAGCTCTGCCAAGTATTCGACAACATCGTCCGGCAAACAGTCAGGCCGTGTCGCAATGGACAAGCCGACGACACCAGGCTGCTCAAGAATGACTTCGAAGTAATCTCGCAATACGTCCACTGGTGCATACGTATTCGTATAAGCTTGAAAATAGCCGATATATTTGGCGTTTGGCCATTTCGCATGTTGTCTGTCTCGAATGGTGTTGAATTGAGTGACCAGATCGTCGCGCCGACGACCGGCGAAATCTCCGGAACCACGAGAGCTGCAGAACGTACAGCCGCCAATTGCGATGCTTCCGTCCCGATTCGGACAGGTAAACCCAGCGTCGAGCATCACTTTGAATACCTTTTCTCCGAATTGCTCGCGCATCTCATAATTCCATGTATGAAACCGCTTGTCTCCCCACAAGAGGGGGGAAGTCGATTGTGTGTGTGTTAAGCCGTCCAATGGCATACAAGCCCTTTCAATTGCAGTGTAAGTTGATTGTTATGCAAAACGTACGCCGTCCATAACGGAAGCTTATCGATAACAATCCCATTGTATTATTGTAGCAGATTTAGCCGTAAAAGCGAAGACAGCGGGCAAGCTCTGTTGTTCTTATTTGCCTGCATCGCCGTCTTTACTTTTTATCGCTTGTCATGCACAATAAGGGCTTGGAGCATAATCAGTATGGAGGAAAGCACACATGCGCTTACGTGGGAAAAGAGGAGCAAAAGAGCTGCTTGCAGAGCAAACCGACTTGGTCGTGCTTGAGCCGGAGCAGTTGAAGGGCAAATGGAGTGAGGCGTTCGGAAATGACCGCCCCATATATGTTGAGCTGGGAATGGGAAAAGGGCAGTTCATCAGTAAGATGAGCTTGAAGTACCCAGACATCAACTTCATCGGCGTGGATATGTACGATGAGTTGATCGCTCGCGGATGTGAGAAGGCTCGCTTATTTCGAGAAGAAGCAGGAATGCAGGAAGCGTCCAACCTGAGGCTGGTGCGCGCGAATGTCGAATTTTTGGAGCAAATTTTTGCAGAAGGCGAACTTGAGCGCGTATACTTGAACTTCAGTGATCCGTGGCCGAAGAAGAAGCACGCACGCCGTCGCTTGACCCATTCGCGTCTTGTTGAGAAGTATCGTTATGCATTGAGCAATACAGGTGAGATTCATTTCAAAACGGATTCAGAGACCTTGTTCGAGTTTTCCTTGAACTCCTTCGCAGAGATGGGGCTTCAAATGCGGAATATCTCCTTGAACCTGCATCGTGATGGCATCAATGAAGAGCATGTTATGACAGAGTACGAAGAGAAATTTATGGGCAAAGGCATGAATATTCATCGTGTCGAGGTGCTCGTTGGGGATCAGGCGTACAAGCAGTACCGCTCTTCCTTGCCTCACAATGAGCCTTACGCATCCCGTTAATTACGGGTCGAAATCATATATGGACGTTCAAAAAAGCCGCTATTCTGCATGAATGATGGATGACAGTGCTTCATCATTCGCATGCTTGATAGCGGCTTTACTGTTATTCGATTGAAGTAAATGGCACATTCATCATTTGTAGGATTGCTTCCGCACATACCTTAGGATGATAACGAGATGCCTTCTGCTCATGCTCTAAGCGGCGTGCGGAGACCTCATCATAATGATGTACAAGAAGATTCATCCACTTCGTAATCGTATGTGCAGACTCGATCGACTCGCCATATCCCTTCTCCGTGAAGTAGTGGGCATTCTCTTCCTCTTGGCCGGGAAGCGGCTGATAGAAGAGCATCGGAATTCCCTTGGCCAGCGCCTCGGTACAAGTCATCCCGCCTGGCTTGGTAACGAGCAGGTCGGACACATCCATCAATTGGTCAACTTCCTTGGTATAACCCATCAGATGAATATTCTCATACTGGAAGCGAGGATTCTCCAGCATACGACGGCGAAGTTTCTCATTATTCCCGATACAAAAAATAAACTGTACATCTTTGCGCCAGCGGGTGAGCAGCTCTGTGGATTGTGTCGAATCCATCATTCCCCAGCCGCCGCCCATGACGAGCACAGTCGGCATGTCTTTCAGCCCGAAGCGGGCGCGGATGGATGATTTGCCCATTCCATCATGCGGCTCCCAGAAATTCGGATGGACAGGAATCCCTGTCACTTGTATGGAATCGCTGCTTACGCCATGCAGTTCTAGCTTCTCCTTCACCTCTGGCGTTGAGACGAAATAGCGATTCACAGCCGGACTCACCCAGGCTGCATGCGCATCATAATCGGTAATGACCGTACAGAGCGGGACATTAAGTCCAAGCCTGCGCAATCGGGAAATGACAGCGCTTGGGATCGGATGAGTGCATACGATCATATCAGGCTTAAGCTGACGCATAACGGACATAGCATGAGTGTAGAATACCCGGTGCAGCGCCATTGTAGTCAGTCGATTTAGCGATCTATTGTACTGTGTCTTATACATAAAGCCTACCAGCTTCGGCTGTACAAGCACAGTCTTGCGATATGCTTCTATAATGAGCGGAGCTGTCTTTGGGTTAAGGAAGCTCCCAAGCTCCATCACACGAGTTTGCACATGCGGAGACAGCTTGCGAAGGCTGACAGCAAGTGCATGGGCAGCTTGGGTGTGACCAGCTCCGAAACGCTCTGACAGCAGCAGTATACGCTTCTTTCCTTCGTGCTCGGCACCAAGAGTGATGCCGGAGGGAAGTGTAAATGTCATTGCTTGATGCACGGTATTTCACCCTTCTATTCGATCTTCTAGATATATCATAATTTCTATACCCTACTATACCCGATGTCCGTGATTACACAATAGGCCATAAAGCAACGGTGCTTACGGCAGCGCCTGTACCGATGAATGCGCCAGCAAGACAGTCGGATGGATAGTGAAGTCCTAAGTACATACGGGACAGTGCGACGATACATGCAATCGGCAGAAGTCCCCATGACAGAGTCGGGTTAGCTATTATGAGCGGGACAACGACTGAGAATATGGCTGTCGTATGTCCAGAAGGAAATGAATGGTCAACAAGCGGCTTGCGGAATGTGCGTATATTAGGCAATGCTAAGTGTGGACGCACACGCGGATACCACTTCTTAATTAAGGCGACAGGCAGATGGCTAACGGCAAGTGCAGCAACACATTGCCAGCCAACGATATTCCATGGATTAGGCGCCAGCCAGGCAAGCAGCAAGGTAAAGGCAATCGTAAAGGTTGCCCCACCCAGATGGGTCAATGTATACAATATAATATTCATGCTCCGGTGATGCAGCCGGTGATTAATCCAAAAGAATAATTGACGCTCACGATTACCCAGCCACGCGATAACACGGGTCATGTCGGTTCCTCCGTTATCCGGTATTTAATAATATGATCGTAACAGCGTAACATTAACAGAAGATGATGGGTTTGTGAATTTTATCTGAAGTCGCTACAAGTTCAAAGAGCATCTTTAATCATATTTTCAAATGCCGAGCATTTCAACAAGTTATTCCTATTTTACCTTGAAGTGATACTGCCTGCAAAATCGCGAATTACGCACGTAGAATGCCTATTTCTTCGATTATCTTACTGTAGTGCCCTGTAATGAAAGGTGTAGCATGTACGGTAGGATTATGTGGTGAATCCGCTATGACAGAGGTTATGAATGGTAAGGGTTCTATTCATCAGCATCTTTGGCAATGCTGTATGAAGATAATGCCAGAGACATGTTTTCCATATATTCCAAACGGGTAATAAACATTACCTGAAACTTTCTTCCGTTGTAATACGTCCATAATAAAGAGAGGGCATATCCCAGCACAGAAAATGTAAATTGTTCCATTCTCATTGTCTTTCGGATCCTGGCTCAACTTTGAAAGAACAGCAAATTTTGACGAAAAGGGGGTCAAAAGCCATAATTTCTTAGCATTTGGATGAAAATATAACATAACCTTGCGGGAAAGCATGATTCGATGCGACTTCGCACAGTAACTTCGGCGATAATGTTCATATTCAAGCGTTGAAAGCCAATAAAAGGTTTTGACAAATGAAAGCAAACATTAGAAAATCGTGATCGACCGTTTTCAGCGGGGTAAACCATATATAGAGTTGATGAGCATGCGTTCATACATAAAAAGAGAGCGCCGTGTTCGTTGACGCAACAATGAAATTGAAGTAGGGGTTATTTAAAAGGGGGACACCAAGCATGGTGGATACGTTATTTATCGTCTTGCAGGTTCTGCTGGCCGCGATTGGGGTGTACCAGTTTACCTTGTCGCTGTTCGGTATTTACCGCAAAAAAGAGAAAAAAGTATACGAACCGCAAAAATCCTTCGCTGTGCTCGTAGCAGCGCACAATGAAGAAGCCGTTATTGGAGCATTGGTTGAAAATCTGAAGGCGCTGGATTATCCGAGAGAAATGTACGACGTGTTTGTCATCTGTGACAATTGCACGGACGGTACAGCCGATATCGTAAGAGAGCATGGCGTATATGCTTGCGAACGGCATAATCCGCATCAACGAGGCAAGGGTCATGCCATCGAATGGATGTTGAAGAATCTGTGGGAAATGCCGCGTCAATACGATGCAGTTGTTATGCTTGACGCTGACAACTTGGTAAGCAAAGACTTTTTGACTGAAATGAACAACGATCTGTGCTCGGGGGCACGCGTTATTCAAGGATACATCGATACGAAGAATCCAGAGGATTCTTGGATTACAGCCGCATATGGCGTAACATACTGGTACTGCAACCGTCTGTGGCAGTTGTCCCGTAAGAACTTGAACATGGCTAACTTCCTCGGCGGTACAGGAATGTGCTTCGAGAGCAAGCTGCTGAAGGAAATGGGCTGGGGTGCAACGAGCTTGGTTGAGGACTTGGAGTTCACTGCCCGCTGTGTTAAAAACGGCATCAACCCAGTGCTGAACTACAATGCACGCGTGTTTGATGAAAAGCCGCTTACATTCAAGGCATCGGCTCGTCAGCGTTTGCGCTGGATGCAAGGTCACTTTACCGTAGCGCGTCGTTATTTCTTCCCGCTGCTGTGGCAGAGCATCAAGGAGCGTAACTTGGCGAAGTTCGATATGGCGCTGTACACAATTACGGTGTATACCGTGTTGGTTACCTTCCTCATGACTGCGTTCATGTGGGTAGATGCAGCATTCTTCAATGGGCCGAATGTGGCAACGTTCTTCCAGTACCTGCCTGAGTGGGTTCCGGTTGTGTCACTTGTGCTGTCCTGTGCTGTATTCGTACTTGCATTGATTTTGGAAGGCGTCAAGTCTTGGCGCATCTATGCATCTCTGATTACATTCCCAGTATTCTTGCTGTCCTGGTGGCCGATTACGTTCTACGCGTTCTTCACTCAGAACAACAAGGTATGGAGCCATACTGAGCATACACGAGTTGTGCGCTTGGAAGAGATGCAAGGCAAACAAGTGTAAGGCGTAAAAAAAATAATAACAGTGGCTTGACTTGCTCCAGTTCACTGTGATATATTATTCAAGTATTTGAAACGCATATTGCAATTGGAAAGAAGAAGCCCACGCTTCTCACCTGACCGACATGTTGTTGGCTGGTTATGACTCGCACTGCCTAGGCAGTGCTCACTAGATTAGAATGTCTATGTGAGGGATGTGGGCTCGATGAGCTTGCATCCCTTTTTTATGCGATAACCAGTTAGATGCAGGAAATTCGATTATGGAGGTGGCACACCATTAGCAAGGATCATTTGATTAACGAGGACATTCGTGCAAGAGAGGTTCGCTTAGTTGGTGCAGCTGGGGAGCAGATTGGCATTACGCCGTTCCGCGAAGCACTGCAAATGGCTTACGACGCTAACTTGGACTTGGTAAACGTGGCTCCGCAGGCAAAACCGCCTGTATGTCGTATTATGGACTACGGAAAGTTCCGTTATGAGCAACAGAAGAAAGAGAAGGAAGCGCGCAAGAACCAGAAGATCGTCGATGTAAAAGAAGTATGGTTCCGCGCCAATATCGAGGAGCACGACTTCAATACGAAGCTCCGCAATGTCTTGAAGTTTTTGCGTGACGGAGATAAAGTAAAATGCTCTGTTCGTTTCCGCGGACGTGAAATCACGCATGCTGATATCGGGAAGAAAGTGTTGGAGCGCGTTCTGAAAGAAGCAAATGAGCTTTGCATCGTTGAACGTACACCGAAGCTGGAAGGCCGCAGCATGATTATGATTTTGGCGCCGAAGACGAACAGCTAATTCGGCCCGCCGCGCAGAAGAAGGCGGCGGATAAGAATACCGAACTTGAGGAGGAAACGATAATGCCTAAAATGAAAACGCACAGCAGCTTGAAAGGCCGCTTCAAAATTACGGGAACAGGTAAAGTGCGCCGCTACAAAGCGTACCGCAATCACTTGCTTTCCCACAAATCGAACCGCACGAAGCGCGTTCTTGCTACTAGCCCAGTAATGGCAGCAGGCGACGTTCGTCGTATGAAGCAACAATTGGCTAACTTGAAATAAGCAATTATACGGAAACATCGAATCGATTGGGAGGTTAATACGAAATGGCTCGAGTAAAAGGCGGATTTACGACACGTCGTCGTCATAAAAAAGTATTAAAATTGGCAAAAGGGTACTTCGGTTCCAAACACAGATTGTTCAAAACAGCTAACGAGCAAGTGATGAAATCCTTGCTGTACGCTTACCGCGATCGTCGCGTTAAGAAGCGTGACTTCCGCAAATTGTGGATCGCTCGTATCAACGCAGCGGCTCGCATGAACGGCTTGTCCTACAGCAAATTCATGCACGGCCTGAAATTGGCTGGTGTTGAAGTGAACCGCAAAATGTTGGCTGACTTGGCAGTGAACGATATCAACGCGTTCAACTCCTTGGCTACAGTTGCAAAAGAAAAAGTTAACGCGTAAGAGTGCGTTGATATAAGAAAAGCAGCGATTTCGAAACTAATTCGAAACGCTGCTTTTTTTCATATAGGGATAAGAAAGCATCATTTGCAGATCGTATGCTTCCTTTTCTCGTTATTGAAAGGAGTAAAGTGTTGTGTTGTTTACTCCCAGTACTTGCTCGTTGTTAGCTTATCCGCTAACTGTTTACTCGCTATACGTCTTACTTTGCGAAGCTCTGCTCGCTCTGTGGCCGATTCATGAAGCAGCTTCTCTTCCTCTGTATCAGGGATAACAGGGGGCACAAACGCAGCTGAGCCGTCCTCATGACGTGCTACGAAGGTCAGGAAGGAGGTAGCGGCAACAACACGCTCGCCGGTATATAGCTGCTCTGCAATGACCTTGACGAATACTTCAATGCTAGTCTTGCCTGTCCAAGTGACGAAGGACTCTAGGCAGACGGAATCTGTGGGACGAATCGGCCGTAGAAAATCTACGGAATCCGTGGATGCAGTCACGACATTATGACGGCAGTGACGCATCGCGGAGATGGATGCTGTCTCGTCAATCAGACTCATCAGTTTACCGCCGAACAGCGTCTGATGGTTGTTGACATCGTTAGGGAATACACGACCGGTCTTGAAGACGCGGGATTCCTTGCAGTGTTTGGGTGCAGGAAGTGAAGAAGTTGTTGATTGTTGTTCTGACATAGCCTTCATTACGCCCTTTCTAAGAAGTCATAGGTATATTATAAAGGGTTCAGTCTCATTCATGCGGAAGAAAAAAATGACATTCGAGGTCGGAGAATAGACAATAGCCTGTAAGCAATCAGATTCGTATACTGTATACAAAGAAAAGGACTGACACAAGGAATGCCAGTCCAACAAAATTTGCGGTTAGAGTATGCTTATTGCTGCTTGTTCGTGTGCTCGATTGGCTGATGCGGCGTTATGCCTTCTTAAGCCCTCATTAAGCCTTCAGTGCTTGCTTGAAAGAGTCAGAAAGCTTCGATTGAATCGCAGCAAGCTGGATTTTGAAGCTTTGCGATCCATCTGCTCCAGGAGCAATTTCATAACGGTCAAATGTCAGCACGAGGTACCCGTTCGATACATAGAAGTTTTGTGTTTCTTTAATTTGATCGAAATTAAAATCGTCTTTGTTTTTCTTCAGAGCAATTTGATTGCGAACGACATTGCCAAGCATGGCTTTATAATCGGTATCCTTGTTGAACAGATCGCCAAGCTGCAGGGCGTGCGCATTCTCTTCATTCAGGAAGGTATATGTGTCCGTACGGCTGGTGCCGTTAGCCTCTGCGCTCGTGATTTTGTACGTGTCGGCAATCAGGGACATGACATTGCCGCTCTTTACGAAGCGGAAATCAGAATTCAACACAGCCGGTTCGAAGGAAGCCTTTTGTTTTTTCGCAGTTTCAGCGGCTTTTTTGGAAGCTTCATAGACTTCAGCTTTTTCCTTCATCGCATGACGCATCAAAATATCATTTAGCTGCTCCTCGTATTTGCTGTCTTTCAAGCCCGATAGAACAGGTACACTCATATTGACATGCACAAATTTATTTGTGGCTTTAATCGGTTGCTTCGCTGCCTTTAGTGTTGGAATTGCGGATATGTACATTTCGGACAATTTGCCAAAGCCTTGCAGATCAAAGAGTACGCCGTTCGTTTTCCAATTTGCCGCATAATCGGAAGGTGCCGATTTATCCAAAACTGGCTCAGATGCTTTGCCCAGCTCTTTGGAAATTTGCGGAGTCAATTGTTTTGCCATCTCATTGTCAAATACGAGCGTAACTTGGAACACTTTTTGGTTATCGTCCAGCATGTACTGAGCAGTAATCGGCTGTTTCAAGTTGAACCATTTTTCTTTGTACTCGATCATCGTAGCTTTTTTGCCTGAATATTCGATTTTCCCTTTGCCTTTGCTTTGCTGCAATTGTTTCAAGGTAAGACCAAGACCAACTTTGTTTGTTGTATATGTATTGTTCAATGGAGTCGCTGTTGTTTGAGTAGGAGTGACTGCTTTGCTTGCAACGGGGGCCGCGTAAGCTGCTGTGCCCATGTTTGCGATCATTGTGCAGGAGAGTGCAAGTGTAACAACTGTCTTTTTTGTGTTCATTGATGTTTCAATCCCTTCGTGTGTACGATCTTCTGTGATGACTGCTCTATTAGTATAGACCTTTGTGAGATCGAAGACTTTACAGCAGAATAACAATTACGCGGGAAAAAGAAACAAACTATTCATTGAAAGCGCCTTATGTATGACGATGTATTCATGATTGATGAACAACGTAGGGAATAGGGGGATTGTGTATAGATGTGTATAAACGCATCCATAGTTGAGAATAATTATCACTGTGAGTGATTCGTGCGTAAGCAAGGGCGGCGTGTCGGCCGCCCCATTCTCCTTACAGCTTTGGTTCGAATGTTTTGCAGTCCGTGTCACCGGAATCGCCAGCTTGCTTGCCACGATTGTTCACCACATAAATAGAAGTTGCAGCGCATTTGTTGCCTGCTGCCCAGTACTTGCAAGAGTTTACTTCACATAGTACGTCCTTAGCCATCGTTATTCACCTCCTCTCCTTACTAACTTCGCCAGCGGGCACCTCTTTTTATACATCTAGGAGAAGTTTCTATCATTTTGTAGTTTCCGAATCCTATCCTTTTTCGTTACAATAGAGGAATGTGACTTCGAGAAGAGGAGTGGGAATTACATGATCGATCTATCCAAGGTAGACATTCACCAGATGGTGATTCATAAGGTGGGCAACCAATCCAAAGATGAAGGAGTTCGTGTATCGAACGAACTGTACCATATACCGAATGACGACGTACGCGAGACGCTGCTTAAATATTTTATCTCCAGCTTTAAGTTTGACATGCATTATACGTTCCATCATGAAGCTGAGTTACCTTTAAATGAAATGTATACCTATGCGAGCCGCACATTCCAGCAGGCGGGCTCGTTCCATGAACAGTCGGTTCATATGCTGAATCATTTGTATGAGCAATCCTCGCATCCGCAAATTAAGGCTGGCGAGCTGTACGTTGTGCACCTAAACAATATTTTGTACAACAATTTCAGTATTGATGCGATCGGGATCTTTAAGTCCGAAAATAAGGATGTATATATGCGAATTGATGAGCTAGCATCCGATGACTTGGGACTCCAGGTGGAGCAGGGCATTAATATTCGCAAACTCGACAAGGGCTGCATTATTTTGAACGTGTATGCGGACTCTGGTTACGTATTGGGCATCGTTGACACGTCAGCGGGCAAAGGCGGAGAGGCAGCACAGTATTGGATGGAGGACTTCCTCAATGTGAAGCTGCTTGAGGATGAGCATTATTTAACGGACAAGGCAATCGATATGTGCACGCAATTCTATGAAGATGTCATCGTTCCGGCTGCGGAAGAGCGCCCTGAGAAGAAGGACAAGCTGATGTTCATTAATAGTACAATGGAGTACTTTGCGAAGCATGAGCAATTCGAAGAGGAAGCATTCGCGGAAGAGGTTATCGGGCAACCTGAGCTTGTACCGTTGTTCAAGGCATATAAGGAAACATTTGAGGAGGCCAATGAGCTGCCTCCGATTACGGAAATTCCAATTTCGCAGCCTGCATTGAAGAAGGCCAAGCGCTCTCATAAGAACAATATCCGTACAGACACGGGGATCGATATGAAGCTCAAGCCAGAGAGCTTTCCTTTCATTGAAAAGGGTTATGATGAAGAGCGTGGCATGCACTATTACAAAGTATTCTTTAACGAAGAAGAATAGAGTGAGTATGATTCATTCCACTACATCCATACCAGAATTGGTATGGATTTTTGTTTGATTGCATGGATATTTGTAGTTTTAGAACAAAAAGCCGAATTTATTGCAATATATTTAAAATGTTAATTTCACAGATTGAATATAATGTAACCCTAGGAAGCAGCAGAGATCACAATTCAAAACAATAGGTACGAATGTAGTATCAAGTCATGTCATCGATGATTTTTTCCTTGAAGTGGGCAGACAGGAAGGGAAAGAATAAGAGGAGGGCTTGAGGTTATGAGAAAATTGAAAACGCTGTCAATTATGCTGGTCACGCTATCGATGCTGCTCTTATCTGCGTGCGGCGGAGCGGGAGGAACAACAGAAGGAGCGAAGCAGCCGGAGAAGCAGGAGGCGCAGAGCCAAGGGACTGAGGAGAAGAAAGAGACACCAGCCGTTCAAGAGCCAGAGAAGAAAGAGCTCCCTGCATTTGATATGGGCGGTGAACCCGTCAAATTTATGGCTTGGGGTGGCTTGCCGAAGGAAGGCGAATCCAATGCGGGCGATGAGCGCCTGAAGCGAATGAAGGAGATGGAGAAGAAATACAACACAAAGATTGAGTGGATCGTTGTTCCATGGGGCGAGGGGCAGAGCAAAATTGCTGCTGGCGCACTGTCGGGTGAGGCTCCGGCAGACTTCGTGCTGATGAACATGTACTTGGCCTTCCCAAGCTTAGCGGAAAAAGGGTACTTGCGTACAGTCGATGATGTATTCAACTTCGATGATCCGAAGTGGCCGTCCTCGCTGCGCAGCTCTGGCGCTTATAAGGATAAAGTATATGGAGTTGTCGAGAACATTGATTCCGGTGCAGGGATGTATTATAACCGAACGATGCTGAAAAAGCTTGGTCTGACCGATCCGCATGAACTCGTGAAGAAGGATGAATGGAACTGGGATCATTTTAAGGAAATGACCCAAAAGGCGACACAGGATTTAAATGGCGACGGAAAAATCGATCAATGGGGAATCGTATCATATGCGCCAATTTTCGCCCGTCAGGCCATCTATTCGAATAACGGGAGCATTGTGGAGACGAAGGACGACAAGCTTACTTTTACAATGGGTGAGCCAAATGCGATGGAAGCGCTGCGTTTCGTTTATGATTTATTTGCAACAGACAAGGTTATTATGCCCAATAAAAACGGCAGCATGGCAGACTATGAGGATACCCAGGCGATGTTCAATACAGGCAAGGCGCTATTCGTGACCGGAGAAATTTGGGAGGCATGGGGCCGCAAAGAAATGGCCGATGAATTTGGCTATGTATATTTCCCGAAAGGTCCGAAAGGAACTGATTACACAAGTCCAAACCCGGGCATGGCGATGTGGTTCATGCCGGCGAATGTGAAGAAGGCGAAGGAGAAAGCGCAAATTTATGAAGATTGGATTTTGTGGGATAAATTGAAGGACAACCAAAGAGAAAGTAACGAGTCGGTGTTCCAGACACCTGAGGATGTGGATGTTGCTATGGATATCCCTACGAAAAATATTACACTCTATCATGATGGCATTGGTGATGTAGGGAAAATGTACAATGAAGCCATCGTGTCATTTACCAAAGGCAAAGATACGCCTGAATCGGCAGTGGAGAAAATGAAAAAGCCCGCGCAAAATATTATTGATTCCGTGGTAAATACGAAGTGAAGTGACACAGATTCATAGATTCAAGGCCAACATCCAATCCGTATGTTCGTAACGGACATACCATGTAGGGTACACCGGTGAAGGAGGGAGTATTATGCGTGGTGTGACGAAAGAACAGGCTAGAAGCTTAATCGGCCAGAAAATCTATGTGAAGCATAAAGACGGTAGCGTCGTAAGCGGCAAGCTGCTTGAGGTGAAGGGCAACCGGCTTGTGCTGGAACAAGGCAAAGGGAAAAAAGTAAAGACGAAAGCGATTATCCCGCTTGTCTTATTTGACTTGCTGGCAATCGGCACGGCGCCTTTTGCATTTGGCGGCTATGGTGGCTATGGAGGCGGATATCCGTATAGTGGCGGCTACGGATATTCCGGGTACGGAGGACCAGGGTCATATGGCGGATTTTATGGAGGATATGGATACTATAGATAACATGCGGACATAAGGAAGATCTGCAAATAGAAGAGCGTAGTTACCTGCTAAGCAGAGAAGAGTCGACAGTGAGCCCGGGCAAATGCCCGGGCTACTCGCTCTTACAATTTCTTTCCCATCTCATGGCACACCACGGCGGGAACAAAGCGAATGAACCGATACCCTCTGCGTTCATAGAATCGTTCTGCCTGCACATTACCGTAATCGACCATCATGCGTGCTTGGGCACAGCGCTTGTATTTCCCGTATTGCTCAGCCTTTCTCATTAGTTGCCTTCCGATGCCTCGATGCTGCGAATCTTGAGCAACGGCCAGCATATCGATAATGAGTGTATCTTCTCTTACATATACATGAACAAATCCTATCGTTCGATTATGACGATCAACGGCGACATACGTTGGCCCTACCTTCAACCGTTCAGGAATTTCCTTCAATAATTGCTCATGGCTCGCAATCAGATGGGAGTGTGGGAGCAGCTCCCGCTTCACAAGCTGTATAATTGCTTCATCGTCCAGTGCAGGGCGGCGAAGTCGGATCATAGGCATTCCCTCTGTTCCGTTTGTTTTTCTTAGTTTATGACTTTAATGATCGAGCGGTGATCGTCGATTATTTTTTCATGAGATTTCGGAAAAAAAGCCGACTACTGTGAACTATAGTCAAAATGCTTCCAGAGATAAAAGCATATAATGTGAATAACCTTAAGGGGGATACATCCAAAATTTATAGACATTATGGATGATCATTCTAAATAGAGAGAAGCTGTTGGGGATGAATCGAGGCTAGCGGTTATTGTCTATCGCTATCTAGCAGATGAATAGGCTTCATAATAAGCAGGGGGGGATACCAATGAAACCTAAAATGAAAGCGTTCGCAATTATGCTTGTTGCACTAACGATGCTATTCGTCACCGCATGCTCGGGCTCTGGGGGTAATACAGCTCAATCGCCGCAGGAACAGCCCAAAACAGAGGTTCCGAAGGAAGAACCAAAAAAAGAGGAACCAAAGGAAGAACCCAAGTCAGAGAAAAAGGAGCTGCCCGCGTTTGATATGGGTGGAGAGCCAGTACGATTCCTGACATGGGGCAAAGGGCTAGAGGAAGGCAAATCAAATGCTGAAGATATTCGCTATAAGCGGATGAAAGAAATAGAGAAGAAATACAATACGAAAATTGAATGGATTACCGTGCCGTGGGGCGAAGGAGCAGAGAAGATTGCACAAGGCGCACTATCGGGAGAAGCGCCGGCGGACTTTGTTATCCTCGATTTATATTTGGCATTTCCTAACTTGCCGAACAAAGGCTATTTGCTGCCGGTAGACGATTTATTCGACTATAACGATCCGAAATGGCCGAAGCGAATTAAGGAGTTCTCCTCGTTTGCAGGAAAATCCTACGGGATCTTAGAAGATTCGGGAGCAGGAGCAGGCATATTCTTCAATCGCTCCATGCTGAAGCGCGAAGGTCTGGAAGATCCGCAAGAGCTTGCGAAGAAGGGCGAGTGGACATGGGATAAATATTTGGAAATGGCCAAGAAAGCAACGAAGGATACGAATGGAGACGGTGCAACCGATCAATGGGGAATTGTATCCTACGCGCCGGTGCAAGCTCGTCAAGCGGTGTACTCGAATGCGGGAAGCATTATTGATTACAAGGACGGCAAGCTGCAATTTACACTCGGTGAGCCGAATGCAATGGAAGCGCTCCGATTCCTAGGCGATTTATACACAACACACAAGGTGGCAATGCCGAACCGCAATGGCAACTTCGAAGATTACAACGAATCGCAGAAGGTGTTCAACAGCGGGAAAGCGCTATTCGTGCCGGGAGAGATCTGGGAAGGCTCTACACGGCAAGATATGACGGATGAATATGGATTTGTATATTATCCGAAAGGGCCGAAGGCAACCGATTATGCGAACCCGATTACAAACTTCACGATGTGGTTCATGCCGGCTAACGTGAAGAAGGCCAAAGAGAAGGCGCAAATCTTTGAAGACATGGTGCCATGGGATCAATTAGAAGAATTCCGGATGGAGGGCTTCGAGAGTTCGCTGCAAAGCCCAGAGGATGTGGAGATTGCTCAGGCGCTGGCAGAGAAGGTTCAACCACTCTATTACGACAATATCGGCGACCTTGGCAAGAAATACACCGAAGCGGTTCTAGCTTTTGTCAAAGGAAAGGATACACCGGAATCCGCTATTGAGAAGATAAAGAAATCGTCCCAAGAGCAGATTGATACTATAATGAACAAAAAATAGTTGTGCGGTTATTCATCCCCCGCTGCCTCACAGCGGGGGTTTTATGTTGGAAGCGTTAGAAGATTGGAGAGAGAAAGGAGAGACCGTCGTGGGCAAGCACATGGATTCAACATGGAAGCGGCGAATCAGCATGATGCTGGGAGTCGCAGTTGCCGCAGGGGCCATTTGGACAGGAGCAGCCCTGTTCTCGAATGACTCGCAGAGCTCAACAATTGAACCAGCGTTAGCAAGCGGTGCAGTTAAGCCGCTAAGTGCTTCTTCGGACTCCAATCCGAAAGGGCTGCTTCGTTATGAGTCGTACCAGAAGAAAGTGGGGAATCCATCTGCAATCGCATCGCAGCCGATTGAACTCTTAGCGAGCGAATTGGATCATTCGCTAAGCGAGGGAAGTCCTATAGAGTCGTCGTACGAGGGCTCAACAGGACAAGTGATTCGCAGTGGGGAGATGGGGACGTTCGGCTGGACGTTTCATGTGGAGGAAGATGGATGGTACGATGTAAAGCTTCGTTATTTTCCTGTGAGTGGAACAGGATCTCCAATCGAGAGAGAACTGCGGGTGGACGGAAATATTCCATTTGCAGAAGCGGAACGGATGCTGTATCCGCGAATTTGGGGCAATGAGAGAGAGGACATCGAACGTGACAGCAACGATAACGATATAAGACCGCGTCAGGTCGAACAGCCTGGTTGGACGGAACGAAGCTTGAATGACGCAGAGGGATACTATGCCGACACACTTGCCATTTATTTGGCGAAGGGGAAGCATACGCTTCAATTTATCGGAATAAGAGAACCGATGATGGTAGGGCGCGTGACATTGGAACCGCGTGTAGCCAAGTCATATGCAGACATAGAGAAGGAGTATGCAGAGAAAGGCTATCAACAGGCAGACGATGCACTGATTAAAGTACAAGGAGAGTCGGCCTATCATAAGTCAAGCCCATCGCTATATCCGATTAACGATCGCTCTGGGCCGGATGTAGAGCCCTACGATGCATCCCGCATTCGCATGAATGCCATTGGAGGCGACCATTGGAAGGCACCTGGGCAATGGATCGCATGGAACGTAGAGGTGGCTGCGGATGGATTATATGAGATTGGATTCAAATACAAGCAGGATTTAGCTCGTGGCCTTAAGGTGACACGCAAGCTGATGGTTGATGGCGAGCTTCCATTTGCCGAAGCGGCTAAGATTACGTTTCCTCCGAGCACTTCATGGGATGTGAAGGCAGCAGGCGATGAGCGTACGGGGAAGCCCTATTTGTTCTATCTGACGAAGGGTAAGCATGAGCTGCGGCTGGAAGTAACGATGGGCGATCTCGCAGATATGGTTCGCATCGTGAAGGATAGCATTCAAGAGCTGAACGGATTGTATCGCAAAATTATTATGATTACGGGCACTGCTCCAGATCAATTCCGCGATTACCCGCTTGAGGATTTGATCCCGACGATGGCGGATACGTTCCATGCGCAGAGCAAGCAATTATCGCTTGTTGCAGATGAGATGGATCGTCTAGCAGGGGGAGCCAGTGTAAATGCAACTGTGCTTCGAACGACAAGCTATCGCTTGCAGGATCTCGGCGAGCATCCAGATACGATTACATCCCGGCTGACCAGCTTCAAAGATGGCATCATGTCGCTAGGAACGTGGATGCTTAGTGTGAACACGCAGCCGCTAACGCTTGATTATCTGTTTGTAAGCTCGCCGAAGACGGCATTGCCTGAAGCGGGAGCGGGATTGTGGGCATCCGTAAAGCATGAATTATCGTCGTTCTGGTATTCCTTCACCGATGATTACAATCTGGGAGGCGGCGGGAAGAAGACGGACATTACGGTATGGGTAGCTGGCGGACGCGATCAGGCACAGTTGATCCGGACCTTAATTGACAGTTATTTCACGCCGGAGACCGGCATTCAAGTTGACCTGCAGCTTGTCGGGGAGAATGTGCTGCTTCCTGCAACACTTGCAGGCAAAGGGCCGGACGTGGCGATTGCAACTGCCAACGTGATTGACTTTGCGATGCGAAATGCGCTAGAGGATTTGAGCCAATATCCGAATTTCCAAGAGGTATATGGACGATTCCATGACAGTGCATTTGCGAGCTTCAAGTTCAAGGACGGTGTATTTGCCATTCCGGAAGCGCAGTTGTTCCCGATGCTGTTCTATCGCAAGGATGTACTTAGCGAGCTAGGCATGAAGGTGCCGGATACGTGGGAAGAAATGATGTCGCTCGTGCCGGAGTTGCAGAAGCGAAATATGCAGATCGGACTAATGCCGAATCCGACCTTCGATACACTCCTCTATCAATTGGGCGGCAGCTATTACGAAGGTGATGGCATTGCAACTGCGATTGGCAAGCCGGAAGGAATGGAGGCATTCCGTCACTGGACAGAGCTGTATACCCATTACAAGCTGCCGCGCGAATTCGAGTTTGTGAATCGCTTTCGAACGGGGGAAATACCGCTTGGTATTGCAGACTACACGACATTCAATACCTTAGCTGTATTTGCTCCCGAGATTCGCGGGGAATGGGGGTTCGCTCCAATTCCGGGTGTTAAGGGAACAGACGGTGTTGTACATCGGGAAAGTCTGTCGTCAGCAACGGGCTCTGTCATGTTCAAGAAGGCCAAGAATAAAGAAGCGGCTTGGAAGTTCATAAGCTGGTGGACGAATGCGGATACGCAATCATCCTTCGGAAGAGAGATGGAGTCTATACTCGGCGAATCTGGCCGATATACGGCAGCTAATGTTGAGGCGTTGAAGCGGCTGCCATGGTCTGCGAAGGAAGTGGCGACACTGAATGAGCAGTGGAAATGGATTGTTGGGAAGCCTGCGGTTCCGGGTTCTTACTCCTTCGATCGCCACTTGCAGAATGCATTCTTCGAGGTATTCAATAACGGAACGGATGTACGGGAAACGCTAGAAGAATATGTACGCATTATTAATCAGGAATTGACCATTAAGCGCAAAGAATTCAATTTGCCAATCCGAGAGGGGGAGCAATAGCCGATGGAAGTGAATCGACCTGTTCCAGCATCTGCGAAGTCGGTGCAGCCTGCCTCTAAGCTGCGAATGCGCCTGAATCATAAATTGGCAGAGGTGCGGCGCAATCGAACATTATATGCAATGATCGCGCCGTATTTCCTCATTTTCTTTACTTTTACGGTCTTGCCGGTAGTGTTGTCGCTCATTATTAGCTTTACAAATTTCAACATGCTGGAACTACCGAAATGGGTGGGCTGGCAAAACTATGCTCGGTTGTTCGTACAGGATGATGTGTTCCTCATTGCCCTGAAAAATACGCTGATGTTCGCAGTAATCACTGGCCCAGTCAGTTATATTGCCTGTTTTGTCCTGGCTTGGATTATCAATGAATTATCGCCGAAGGTGCGTACATTCGCGACCCTCGTGTTCTATGCTCCAGCGCTATCCGGCAATGCGTTCATCGTCTGGACACTGTTGTTCAGCGGCGATGCTTACGGGTATATCAACGCTTTCCTCATGAAGTGGCGCATCATTCTGGAGCCGATTCTCTGGCTGAAAGATACGAAGTATATTATGCCGATCATTATTATCGTACAGCTATGGTTAAGCTTAGGCACCAGCTTCCTAGCATTCATTGCAGGCTTGCAGGGTATGGATAAGAGCTTATATGAAGCGGGAGCTATCGATGGGGTAAAGAATCGATGGCAGGAGCTATGGTACATTACACTGCCTTCCATGAGACCCCAGCTGCTGTTCGGTGCAGTCATCCAGATTACCTCATCATTCGCTGTGGCAGAAGTGGCGACGACGCTTGCCGGATTCCCAAGCGTGCAGTATGCAGGGCATACGATTGTAACTCACTTAATGGACTTCGGATCGCTGCGCTATGAGATGGGCTATGCCTCCTCCATTGCCACGGTGCTGTTCGGGATTATGCTTGGCTCGAACTTGATTGTGCAGAAGCTGCTGCGGAAGGTGGGGGATTAAGATGGGACGTATATTTCGATGGAGACTGCGTATCGGACGCAAGGTGAATCGTTCTCGTACCGGTGATGTGTTTCTGTTCTTATTCTTGAGCTGCATCGGTGTTTTTATGGCGATGCCGCTTGTGTTCGTCATCAATAATGCGTTCAAGCCAATCAATGAAATTTTACAATTTCCACCTAACTTCTTTGTTCGCAACCCTACGTTCAATAACTTCGCGGATTTATTTCATCTCATGTCGGGCACATGGGTGCCCTTTTCCAGATACATTTTCAATACGCTGTTCATCGCATTTGTCGGTACTGCGCTTCATGTCATTATTGCCTCACTGGCGGCATACCCGCTTGCGAAGAAGAAGTTCCCCGGAAAGGGGATTCTGTTCACGGTTGTCGTCTTGTCCTTGATGTTCTCTGCGACCGTAACGCAAATTACGAACTACATGACGATGTCATGGCTTGGTTTGGTTGATACGTATTGGGCCATTATTTTGCCGGCGGTTGGCTCCTCGCTCGGCTTGTATTTAATGAAGCAGTTCATGGAGCAGGTGCCGGATGCGCTGCTGGAAGCAGCTCAGCTGGACGGATGCTCAGAGTGGAGAATCTTCTGGAGCATTGTCATGCCAATCGTGAAGCCGGCATGGCTGACTTTGATTATTTTCTCCTTCCAAGGATTGTGGAATGTAGGGGGAGCCGGCGGGGCCGGTTCACTGTTCCTGTACAGTGAGACGCTCAAGACATTGGATTATGCATTCAGCCAAATCTTAGCGGGAGGCATTATCCGTACAGGGCCATCAATGGCAGCAACGCTCATTCTCATCTCTGTTCCAATCTCGATCTTCATCATTACACAGAGCAATGTGCTGCAGACGATGTCGACGTCCGGCATGAAAGAGTAAGCCAAGGAGGGAACGTATGTTACATCAACCCAACCGAACACCGCCGTTCCGCCTTGTGGAGGCGGGATATCGAATCGTGCTTGCCTTCGTCATCTACGCCATGCTGGGAACTTCTTTGTTCGATGCAACAGCATCTGCGGCTCCCTATGAAGGCTACAACTATGGGTATGACGGCAAGCCGATCAAGGCGCCGCTCCCATATGAACCTTCGCGGAGCTGGACGGGTGAAGCGCTTGGCGTTGGCGCATTGAATTCGCCGGAGGATATGACTATTGGCCCTGATGGGACGATGTATGTTCTTGATACGGGCAATAACCGATTGATCGCATTGAACGATAGGCTGAGGCCCAAGTGGGTTGTAAGCAAGTTCACGAATCAAGGGATAACGGATACGTTCGAACGCCCGCAAGGCCTCTTCGTGACGGAAGACAATCGCATCTATGTGGCGGATACCGGCAAGGCGAGAATCGTGGAGCTGACACCGGAGGGGAATTTCGTACGTGCACTTGGAACGCCGAAGTCGGACATGATACGGGCGGATCTGCAGTATGTTCCGATTAAGCTGGTCGTTGACCGAACGAAACGATTTTATGTCGTGAGCAAGGGCGTTTTCGACGGCATTATGGAGTTGTCGCCTGAAGGGGAATTCAATGGATTTATTGGCGTGAACCCTGTTCTGTATAACCCGATTGAGCTATTCTGGAAGCAGTTTGCGACGAAGGAGCAGCGCAAGCAGATGGCACTGTTCATCCCAGTCGAGTTCAATAATATATCACTGGATGATGAAGGCTTCATGTACGTAACCACTGCCGATGAGATGTCTACCGAGCCCGTTCGCCGCCTGAACCCTTCTGGGGTGGATGTATTGAAGCGCAAGGGCTACGAAAAGCCGATGGGGGATCTGTACTTCAGCAACAGCGCCACAATGGGCGGATTCTCCACCTTAATTGCGGTTACTGCTGATAAGTTCGGCATGTATAGCGTGCTCGATAATAAGCGCGGCCGCATTTTTACGTATGACAAGGAAGGCAAGCTGCTGTACATCTTCGGGCAGAATGGCGATAAGTTTGGCCAGTTCAAGGCTCCAATTGACTTGGAGATGTCAGGGGATAAGGTGCTTATTCTTGATAAAGGATCGAATCAGATTATTGTGTTCGAGCCAACTCGATATGGACGCGTACTGCGCAAGGCGGTTGAATTGACGGAGGTTGGCAATGAGGAAGAAGCCGAGGCCGCGTGGGAAGAAGCATTGAAGCTGAATAATAACTTGGATATGGCGCATGTTGGCCTTGGCAAGGCGAAGCTGCGGGCTGGCGAATCTGAGGAGGCCATCCATGAATTTCGCCAGGGGATGCGCCCAGACTATTACTCGCGTGCATTCAAGAGTTATCGCAAGCAGTTGATCTGGGATCAATTCGGACTCATCGCAACCTTGTGCATTGTGCTCGTTGTTGGCCTGATAATCGGGAATCGGATGTTGAAGGGCAGACTTGCTTCTGAACCAGGTAAGATTCGATTTGCTTGGAAACTGATGTTCAGGCCATTCAAGTCCTTCTGGGAACTGAAATATGAACAGGCAGGTCATTGGGGCTTTTCCCTGCTCTTGCTTCTCATCTTCATCATTTTATCAGTTATTAAGCGGCAATTTACCGGGTTTATTATTTTTCAGAGCTTGGAGACACAGTTCAGTATATGGATGGAAGTCCAGGTTGCCGTTATTCCATTCTTCCTCTGGTGTATTGCGAATTGGTCATTGACTACGTTAATGGATGGAGAGGGCAAGTTCAAGGAGATTGTAACTGCAACGGGTTACGCGCTTATGCCGTTAATTGTCATGCAAATTCCACTATTGATTCTATCCAACATCATGACGCAAGAGGAAACCTCGTTCTACTACTTGCTGGAATCGATCAGCTATATATGGTGCGCCCTGCTCTTGTTCGTCGGTATGCTGACGGTTCATCAGTATACGGCATCAAAGACAGTTGCTACGATGGGCCTGACCTTCGTCGTTATCGGGATCATCCTGTTCCTCGGTCTGTTAGCATTCAGCTTGGGGCAGCAAATGGTGATGTTCGTATCCACCGTATATCAAGAAATCTCATTCCGGATCGGAGAGGGGTGACGACATGAAAATCTCATTACGCAAGTCTCGTGATTCCGGAACTGTCGCACCCACACGGCGACGGAAGTGGAATTGGAGAACCATAAGCATAGCTGGGGCGATTATGGCTGTGCTGCTGCTCCTGTTCGTTCTGTTCCAACCAAGAAGCCTGCCGCGCACAGGAGATGCAGCGATGCCGGACTTCGGTGTATCCACATCGCTAGGAGCGGTCAAGGGAACGGTTGCGCTCGCATCGAATACCCAGTTATCAGCAGCCCGTCAACAGGTAGCAGGCATGGATCGAGTGGCAGCAACAGATGTCCTGGAATTATACGTAAACAAAAGCACGGCAGAAGCTGCCGTCGTAGATCTTCGAAGTGCTGCGGTGTGGTGGACGAATCCACAGGATCGAGACCAGGACGGTATGGCCAGCCCGTTAATCAAGGGCAAGCTTGGCGCCCAATTGTCGCTTACCTACTTAATGCCGAATGGACAGACGAAGGATTATGACAGCTTCAATGACAGTGTTGTCCATAAGACCTTCACCATCCAATCGGAGTCAGACGGCATGACCGTCGTGTATGAATTTGGTAATCCGGAACGCGGCGCAGAAGCGATTCCACTCAAGATTAGCAAGCAGCGGCTGGAAGAGAAAATATTGAATAAGCTCGACCAGAAGGATCGGAATCAGATGTTGACTCGCTTCCGTCTAAATGAGGATACGGGGATCTATGAACGTAGAGAGATTCCGAAGTCAGCGCTCAAGAAAGTGCTCGATCTAATAGAGAAGGCTGGATATACCGAAGAGGATCTGAAGTCCGACAATGAGCAGAACGGTGTTATTGAAGGAGAGGGCGGAGGCAGTGCATCCTTTACGGTGCCGCTTCGCTACAAGCTTGATGGGGAGCACCTGCTGGTAAGTGTGGATGCCTCGGCAATCAAGGCGCAGCCCCCATACCGGCTGCATACCCTCGATGTTCTATCCTCCTTCGGTGCGGCAGGTAAGAAGGAGAACGGCTATTTGTTCGTGCCGGATGGTTCGGGCTCGCTTATTCATTTCAATAATGGCAAGAACTACGCCCAAGGATTAGTCCTTCCTGTATACGGCGAGGATCCAAGCTTCTTCAAGACAGAGCAGTTGAATACGTATGAGACGGTTCGTATGCCTATATACGGCATGAAGCGGGACACGAGCTCTTTTCTAGCGGTCATCGAGGACGGAGACGCGATGTCGACCCTTTATGCAGATGTCAGTGGAAGGCAGCATGAATATAACTGGATTGGCCCCCAGTTCACCGTATTGCCGAAGGACAAAGTTATGCTGAATGCCAGGGAGGAGCTTATTAAGACGCCTGCAGAGCCATACGCAGGACAGCTGCAAATTCGCTACATGTTCCAGAATCGCGAAGAGGCAGGATATTCGGGGATGGCGAATGCATACCGGGATTATTTGATGCGCAAATACCAGCTGAAGCCGCTGCGCGAACAGGCTGATAAGGCTGTTAAGCCAGCGGATGCGCCATTTTACGTAGAGGCGATCGGTTCGATTTCTAAAGTAAAGACCTTCTTGGGCGTTTCTTATGATTCGCCAGTGCCGCTCACCACATTCGATGAAGCCGGTCAGATGGTGGAGGAGCTTGCAGCTAGAGGAGTCTCCAATATTCAGATGAACTATGCCGGATGGATGAACGGAGGGATTCAGCATAAGCTGCCGAACAACGTGAAGGCGGTTCGTGAGCTGGGTGGAAGAGATGGACTGAACCGGCTTCGTGAACAGCTGCAGGCCCGAGGGGGAACCTTGTATCCGGAGTTCTCGCTTGGACGTGTATACAATGATGATGGGTGGAACGCAACCAAGGACAGCGTACAATCGCTTGGCCGAATCTCGTTGAAGTTTTTCCGATTCAATGCAGCTAATTTCAAGAAAAATTACGAAGCATTCTCCCATTCATTATTGTCGCCAGCGTTGTACCCAACCGTCATGAGCCGTTACTTGGAGTATGCAGAGCTGCTAGCGGATGATGGTGTCTCTATTCAGGATTCAGGAAGCGAGATCTACTCCAACTTCAATCTGAATGAACCCATATTGCGTCAGAAGTCAATTGCCTTCGTCAGCAAGGCGCTGAAGCAAGCGGCGGATCGGGGCAAGGTCATGCTGCAAGGCGGCAATGCGTATGTGCTTCCTTATGCGAGCCAGATTATCCGCGCACCGATGCAGAGCAACAGATTTCAGATAACGGACGAGATGATTCCTTTCTATTCGATGGTTATGCATGGCTTGATTCCTTATGCAGGTGAAGCATTTAACGGGGTGGAGAATCAGGATGTGAACAGGCGGATGCTGCAAGCGGTAGAGACAGGTTCTAACATATTCTTCAGCTGGCTTGCGGCGAGTACAGAACAGCTCCGCGATACGATGTGGGATGACTTCTTCGCCGCAGAGTATTCGCAATGGCTCGACGAAGCAGCTTCTGCGTACCGGCAGCTGAATGAGCTGCACCATAAGGTTGGGGATGCATTTATGATCAAGCATGAGCGTCTGGCGGATGATGTGGTGCAGACGACTTACAGCAACGGTGTGCGCGTCATCGTCAACTACGGCAATGCGCCTGTTCAGGTAGGCGCAGCGGCGGTGGAAGCGGCCAACTATCGCATAGAGGAGGGGAGCAAGTGAAGCTGTCGATTGGAAAACGAAGAAGACCCTCGCTTGAACGAAAGAAGGCGATGTTTGGCTGGCTTTTTATCTCACCATGGTTGATCGGATTTTTGCTTCTCATGGCTGTTCCGCTCGTACGATCGCTGCTCTTCAGCATAAGCCATTTGAGTCTGACAGAGACGGGCTACAAGCTGTCATCTGTTGGATTTGAGAATTATACAAAAGCATTCACCGTTGATCCCAACTTCAATCGGCTCTTAATTGAAGCGACAATGAACATGCTTGCGAATGTGCCGCTAATTATCTTTTTCAGCTTATTTTCAGCAGTGCTGCTCTCTCAGAAGTTCCGCGGGAGAATGCTTGCCCGTGCAATCTTCTTCCTGCCGGTAGTGCTTGCTTCCGGTGTTATTCAGGGCATAGACAGCTCGAACTATCTTGCCCAGATGCTAGGGGATGTTGCATCAAGCGTAGAGGGCAATTTCTCAGGACTTCGCAGTATGGGACTGCGTTCTTTGCTGATAGAGATGGGGATGAGCGGCGATATCGTATTTTATCTGACTAGCGCTGTTGATCGCATCTATTACATTGTAGCGGCGTCGGGTGTGCAGATATTGATATTTTTAGCTGGGCTGCAGTCCATATCGCCTTCCTTGTATGAGGCTTCCAAGATTGAAGGAGCAACGGGCTATGAAGCATTTTGGAAGATTACATTCCCGATGATGTCGCCGCTTATTTTGACAAATACGGTCTATACGGTCGTAGATTCGTTCACGAATAATGGAGTTACAGGTTATATTCATCGGATGGCGTTTAGGGAGAATAACTTTGGCTTAAGCTCAGCGATGTCTTGGGCATATTTCCTTATCGTATCTATTATGCTCGGAGCGTGTGTCTACTTTATTTCCAAACGGGTCTTCTATTATGACTGAGAAAGGGGAGAGAAGCATGTCTTCTATCGCAAGACAAAAGGCAGACGCAATAGGTCGACGTATGGAACGATGGAATGCGGAAGTTCGTCCCCTTGACCAGCTGAAGAAGTGGCTGTGGATTTGTGCGCGAACCTTGCTTATCGTTGGGATCTGCTACATCATCCTGTACCCGCTCATTACGAAGCTGTCCATGGCGATTCGGGATCGGATGGATTTGTTTGATACGACGATCGTATGGATTCCGCGTCATTTTACATGGGACAATTTCAAGACGGCATTTGATATGCTGGAATATCCCGCCGCGTTCTGGAATTCTGCGATGCTGAGTCTAGGGACTTCCGTTCTGCAAATGGTCTCCTGCGCTTTAGCCGGGTACGGCTTCGCGCGGCTGAAATTTAGGGGAAGGGGCATTCTGTTCACGTTAGTAGTGTTCACGATTGTCATCCCGCCGCAGACCATTATGATCCCGACGTATTTGAATTATCGATTCTTCGATATTTTTGGTCTCTATGAGCTGTTCACCGGCAAGCAAGGGGTTAACTTGCTGGAAAGCTATTGGCCGTTCTTTATTTCCTCTACATTAGCAATGGGGATGAAAAACGGGCTGTTCATTTTTATTTTCCGTCAATTTTTCCGCGGCCTGCCGAAGGAGTTAGAGGAAGCCGCTTATGTGGATGGAACAGGGGTTCTCGGTACGTTCTGGAGAGTCATTATTCCGAATACCGTGCCGGCAATCGTAACGGTGCTGCTGTTCTCTATCGTCTGGCAGTGGAATGACAACTACTATGTCTCTCTATATATGAATTATACGCAGGTGCTGTCCTCGACGCTTGCCAGCATGCCAGGGGCATTAGGGCGGATTACGACAGATCCTTCCTATATTTCGCAGCTTATGAATACAGGAGCACTGCTTGTCATGATGCCAATGATCATTTTGTATGTATTTGCCCAGAAGTATTTTGTAGAGAGTGTTGAGCGTACGGGGCTTGTCGGATAGTATTACAAACCATACCTTTTCCGCAGCACGAGTAATGTGCATGCACGAGAATGATGGGGTGTTTACTATATAATGGGATTACTGCCTTAGAAGAAGAGGAGATGGAGTTATGTGCAAAGGGAATATGCATATGCAGGCTGAGGAAATCCAGCACAATTGGGCGCATGGAAGCTGGAGCGAGTTGCTGCAGGCGGAATGGAAGCAGATGATCGAAGAAGGCAAGGAGACACAGGGCATTGCGGAAGCCTTAGAGGACTGGATCCATCATCATTCGCATGATGAGGAGGCTGCCGCAAAGCTGTATTGCGACATGTCCAATCGCCGCATTCGCAGCGATTTCCCCTTTACTGAGCCATCTGACTTGGAGAGCATCCGGGAGCTGAGACCTACGAACGCTCCATTTCGCTCAGAAGAGGAGCTCAAACGGGAATCGGCACTGCGGGATGACGAGTTCTGGCATGATCGTTTTCATGGGGCATGGGTTGGGCGCGCAATCGGCTGTGCGCTCGGCAAACCGTTAGAGGTGCCTCCATTTGTTGACGGAGCGGGTGGAATTCCGGGTTGGAAGTGGATTCGAACATGGCTTCAAGATGCCGATGCTTGGCCATTTCGGAATTACGTGCCGGGACATTCGCGCGCATCATCTATTGAGTTTCGTCCAGGTGAGAAACTGAGGATTTTCTTTCCAGACAGCCAGCTCGAGCAGATTCGCTTCATGGAGACGGATGACGATATGCGTTACGCGGTTCTTAGTCAGCTCTTAATGGAACGCCATGGATTGAAACTGAAGACGGAGCATGTCGCAGCGGTATGGCTGGAACGGCTCAGTCTAAAGCAGGTATTCACTGCTGAATGCATGACCTTCGTGAATTTAGAGCAGGAGCTGGCCGCCGTGCAGGACTGCAAGATGTCAGCTTCCAGTAATAAGCGGGAAGTAGACTGGGAACGAGTGCGTATGCACCTGAATCCCTACCGGGAATGGATTGGCGCCCAGATACGCGCGGATGTATACGGCTATTCTGCTCCTGGACGACCGGAATTAGCAGCAGAGCTAGCTTGGCGTGATGCCTCCCTATCCCATGTGAAGAATGGAATTTATGGTTCTATGTTCGTAGCAGCAATGATCGCTGCGGCTTTCTATGAACCGGATCCTGAACGCATTGTTCGGGCGGGGCTTGCTCAGATTCCAGACACGTCGCGTCTGGCTGCTGATATCGTCCAAGCGATTGAGATTGGCAAGACGTCGAAGAGTGAAGAGGAAGTAGCTGAGCGAGTTTGGAATTCGTTCGGTCATTATTCATGGGTGCACACCAATAACAATGCCGCGCTCGTTGCCGCTTCGTTGATTTTTTCTAAAGGAGATTTCGCGCGTGGTGTAACAACGTCCGTGCTGGGTGGATTCGATACGGATTGCAATGGAGCGACAGTAGGTTCCATTTTAGGAGCTTCTATGGGACATCAGCAACTTCCCGCACATTTCGTGCAGCCATTGAACGATACTTTATATGCGGATGTCGAAGGGTTCCATCCTATTGATTTTACTGCGTTAGCGCATCGTTCCGTTGTATTGTTCAGGGGGATTGAAAACGCTTTAGTAGGGAAGTGAAAAGGCGTATATTATTACGTTTTTCCAAATATAAAGTTCGGATATAAACTGTCCACTGAGCGAAAACAGGAACAATCATGCAAAAATGAGCAGTAATCCATAATGATTCACAAAAGAAAAAAATAAAGAATGCCCTATTGACTCCTGATAGGTGTAGGAATATAATGTTTCTAAACATTTGAAACATGACACATAATACCAACGGCAATGAAGAGGACGAAGTAGTAAGGGCTCTTATGAACAGAGAGCAGTCGGAGGTTTTGCTGAAACCGACGCCTTAACCCCTTATATGCGAGCTCACCTCGGAGCTGTTCTCCTGAACAGATGATTAGGACGCTAGAATGTATCGTTCTATCATGCGAGTAGGGAGAATCGTAGGGCGCGCGTTAGACGCTATGAGTATTCGTTATTGTCTATGGCATACGAATACTTGCTGAGATTTCATATTGCGAGATATGAAATGAATGCGGGTGGTACCACGGAAGCACAACCTTTCGTCCCTAATGCAGCAGTTTGCTGCGTGGGATGGAAGGTTTTTTTGTATTTGCCAACTCTCTCATTTCTCATCTTCATGTGATGAGTTGGCATAGTATGTGCCTGGCCAGGCAAGACATATCTTCACAAATGTAACCTAGAGCCCGAGTATGGAAATGAGTAAATATGCGTAAGGAGGATGTCGAATGAGCTCACATCGTACGGCAATGAGGTCAAAAGAAGAATTAAGACAGAAATGGATGCAGCCTGAAGTCATTACAGGCTCGGATATTTTGCTTCGCAGCTTGTTGTTGGAAGGTGTGGAGTGTGTGTTCGGATATCCAGGCGGCGCGGTGCTCTATATTTATGACGCCATGCACGGCTGTGAGGATTTCCACCACGTTCTGACCCGGCACGAGCAAGGAGCGATTCATGCAGCGGACGGATATGCCCGTGCAAGCGGCAAGGTCGGTGTATGTATCGCAACATCTGGACCAGGCGCGACAAACCTGGTTACAGGAATTGCTACTGCCTATATGGATTCGGTTCCGCTCGTTGTTATTACAGGCAACGTAGCGACGACCTTGATTGGCACCGATGCATTCCAAGAAGCAGACATTACAGGCATCACCATGCCGATTACGAAGCATAGCTATCTGGTACGCGATGTGAAGGATCTGCCGCGTGTCATTCACGAGGCATTCCACATTGCGAACACAGGACGCAAGGGGCCGGTTCTCATCGATATTCCGAAGGATGTATCGGCGGCGAAGACGCTGTTCGAACCGGTATCAACTGTAAATATTCGCGGCTATAACCCTAACGTTCAGCCGAACAAATATCAAGTCGATAAAATGCTGAAAGCGATCGAAGAGTCGAAGTCACCTGTGATTCTCGCGGGAGCTGGAGTTATCCATTCTGGAGCGCATGAAGAACTGTATGAATTCGTGAGCAAGACACAAATTCCAGTAACGACAACGCTGCTGGGACTTGGCGGATTCCCAAGCGGTCATGATCTGTGGATGGGCATGCCTGGCATGCATGGAACCTATACAGCGAACAATGCGATTCAGCAGGCGGATTTGCTCATTAACATCGGGGCTCGCTTCGATGACCGAGTGACGATGAAGCTTGAAGGTTTCGCGCCACATGCGAAAATCGTCCATATCGATATCGATCCGGCAGAAATCGGCAAAAATGTCCCAACGGACATTCCGATTGTAGGCGATATCCGTACTACATTGGAACTAGCCAATAAGACAGCAGCACGTGCAAACCATGCGGATGAATGGCGCGCTCGCATCATGCAGATGAAGGCGGATAAACCGCTTCAATTCATCGATTCGGATGAAGAACTGAAGCCGCAATGGGTCATCCAGCTGATCAATGATACGACCAAAGGGGAAGCCATCGTTACGACAGATGTCGGACAACACCAGATGTGGTCAGCGCAATATTATCGCTTCAATCATCCGCGCTCCTGGATTACTTCTGGCGGCCTTGGAACGATGGGATTCGGATTCCCATCCGCAATCGGAGCACAAATGGCCTTCCCGGATCGTACCGTTGTATCGATCAATGGCGATGGCGGCATGCAAATGTGTGCGCAGGAACTTGCAATCTGTGCGATTAACAATATACCGGTCAAGGTAGCGATCATCAATAACCGCGTGCTGGGGATGGTTCGCCAGTGGCAAGAAATTATTTATGACAATCGCTACAGCCATATTGACCTTGCTGGAAGCCCAGACTTCGTGAAGCTCGCGGAAGCTTACGGGGTAAGAGGATTCCGCGCGACGAACAAAGAGGAAGCAGAACAGGCATGGCAGGAAGCACTGAATACACCGGGGCCAGCGGTTGTGGAATTCGTTGTTCGCAAGCACGAGAATGTGTACCCGATGGTAACGCAGGGCTGCACGATTGACCAAATGATAATGGGGGATTGTGAATGATGAACATAACCAAACATACCATTGCCGTCATCGTGAACGATCAGCCAGGTGTTCTGCAGCGTGTCTCCGGTCTATTTGGCCGCAGAGGATTCAACATTGAGAGTATTACTGTAGGTGCTTCTGAGGAGCAAGGTCTCTCCCGCATGGTCATTGTGACCACGGGAGATGACCATATGCTGGAGCAGATCGAGAAGCAGCTGTACAAGATCGTTGACGTGATCAAGGTACTCAACTTAAGCTCCCAGCCAATGGTTGCTCGTGAACTTGCACTCATTAAGGTGAAGGCTGAGCCACACGTACGTCCAGAGATTCTTGGCGTCGTGGAGACGTTCCGCGCTTCCATCGTCGACATTGGACCAAGCACGCTTATGGTGCAGGTTGTCGGCGAATCGCAGAAGATCGAAGCGATGATTCAATTGCTGGAGCCATACGGAATTCGTGAGGTTAGCCGCACAGGAGTTACAGCCTTGATTCGCGGTCAAGTAACAGATAAGTAAGGAAGCGTCTGGACTTATTCCTACACGTATGGATTGAATCGAATAACGGCCTTCGAATGAGGGGGTATCTCAGGGGACAAGCGGAAGCTGTAAGAGGCCCGTGATTGTCACTTGAAATACCCGCCTCATTCGGGGGAGATTACTACACACTATTTATATAGGAAGAAAGAGGAGGACTCATACTTATGCCAGTTACAATGTACTATGAAAATGACGCTGAATTTAACGTACTGCAAGGAAAAACGATCGCCGTTATCGGTTATGGAAGCCAAGGACATGCTCAAGCGCAAAACCTGCGTGACAGCGGTCTTCAAGTGGTAATCGGTCTTCGTGAAGGCAAATCTGCAGACAAAGCTCGTCAAGACGGCTTCGAAGTGTTGTCCGTTGGCGAAGCTACTTCCCGTGCTGATGTGGTTCAAATCTTGATGCCGGATGAAACGCAAGCATCTGTATACAAAAATGAAATCGAGCCGAACTTGAAAAAAGGCGCAGCCTTGATGTTCTCTCACGGCTTCAACGTACATTTCGGTCAAATCGTAGCACCGAAAGACAACGATGTATTGCTCGTAGCTCCTAAATCCCCAGGACATCTTGTACGCCGTACGTATGTAGAAGGCTTCGGCGTTCCAGGTCTTATCGCAATCGAGCAAGATGCAACTGGCAATGCGAAGGCTATCGGCCTTGCATACGCGAAGGGCATCGGCTGTACACGTGCAGGGGTTATCGAGACTTCCTTCAAGGAAGAAACAGAGACAGACTTGTTCGGCGAGCAGGCAGTATTGTGCGGCGGTGTAAGCGCATTGATCAAAGCAGGCTTCGAAACATTGGTAGAAGCAGGCTACGCTCCTGAAATGGCATACTTCGAGTGCTTGCATGAGCTGAAGCTGATCGTTGACCTCATCTATGAAGGAGGCCTGGCTACAATGCGCGACTCCATCAGCAACACGGCTGAATACGGCGACTATGTTACAGGTCCTCGCATCGTAACCGAAGAGACGAAGAAGGCGATGAAGGAAGTATTGTCCGACATCCAACAAGGCAAGTTCGCACGCGACTTCATCTTGGAGAACCAAGCGAATCGTGCATTCCTGACAGCAACTCGCCGCAACGAAGCAAACCATCCGATCGAAGTGGTTGGCGGTCAATTGCGTGAATTGATGCACTGGATCAAAAAATAGGAAGTAAAAAGTAAGATTTAATCTCATATATATAGTTCAAAAAGTCCATACTGCAGCCTTTTCGGTGCTATTCATGGGCTTTTTGAACATAAACTGATACTTGTAAAGCTCCACAGACTACAGAAGGAGGTGCAGCCGGTGCGCAAAATTTATATTTTTGACACGACGCTTCGGGATGGAGAGCAGTCCCCTGGCGTGAACCTGAATACGAAGGAGAAGCTTGAAATCGCGCTTCAATTGGAGCGCCTAGGCGTCGACCGCATCGAAGCGGGATTCCCTGCGGCATCTCCTGGTGACTTGGCAGCCGTGAATGCAGTGGCAAAAGCGGTGAAGCAATCTACGATTGTCGGCCTGTCCCGTTCCCGTATTCCGGATATTGATGCAGCTTATGAAGCGCTGAAGGGTGCAGAGGATGCTTGCTTGCATCTCTTCCTTGCCTCTTCGCCAATTCATCGCAAGCATAAGCTCCGCATGGAGAAGGAGCAGGTACTTGAGACAGCTGAAGCAGCTATTCGCTATGCGAAGAAGTATTTCAGCAAAGTTGAGTTCTCTCCAGAGGACGCGGGCCGTACGGAGATCGACTTCTTATGCCAAATGACAGAGATGGCGATTAAAGCAGGCGCTACCGTTGTGAACATTCCGGATACGGTTGGATACTTGTCGCCGTATGAGTACGGCAACATATTCAAGACGCTGAAGGAGAATGTACCGGGAATCGAGACGATTCAGCTTAGTGCACATTGCCATGACGATTTGGGAATGGCGACTGCTAATGCGCTCGCTGCAATCTTGAACGGTGCAGATCAGATCGAAGGGACGATCAACGGTATTGGGGAGCGTGCAGGCAATACTGCAATTGAAGAGGTTGCGATGGCGCTTGATACGAGATCGAGCTTCTATGAGGCGAAGACTTCGCTCGTCTTGTCTGAGATTGCGCGTACGAGCCGACTCGTCAGCAAGCTGACAGGCATGCCGATCCCAGGCAACAAGGCGATCGTGGGTGCCAATGCCTTCGCGCATGAATCCGGCATTCATCAAGACGGCATGCTGAAGGAACGGTCAACGTATGAGATTATTACGCCAGAGACGATCGGACTTAAGGAAAGCAAACTCGTGCTCGGCAAGCACTCCGGCCGTCATGCCTTCCGTGAGAAGCTGATTGATCTTGGCTATGACTTGGATGAAGAACAGCTGAACGGAGCTTTCGCCAAGTTCAAGGAATTGGCAGATAAGAAGAAGGAAGTATCGGATGAGGACATCCGAGCCATACTCGAGGAGAAACTGATCGATACGCCTGAGGTGTACTCGCTCGAGACGATATACGTCGCTTACGGGAACCAAGCAATTCCGGCTGCGAAAGTGCGTATCGTAACATGGGAAGGCAGTGTTCTTGAGGAAGAGTCGGAAGGCAATGGCTCTGTTGATGCGATTTATAAAGCAATCGACAAGGCTACGCAGGAAGATGTTGAGCTCGTTGACTATTCCATTAAGTCGGTCACGCAAGGCAAGGACGCGCTCGGTGAAGTGCATGTCGTTCTCGCACAAAATGAAATATCTGTGCTTGGCCGTGGTGTAAGTACAGATATACTCGAAGCGAGTGCACGTGCTTATGTCGATGCGCTCAATCGACTGATTGAGAAACGCAAGCAAGGTACAGCCAGTCGTCGCGACAAGATCGGCCTCGTATAATGGACGACAGCTAATAAGCAAAGCTTCCACGACGATTAAAACAAGTGGTATAAAGTATGCGATTAGTTAGCCATACTTTCCCGTGAAGCGACAAAAGACAAAAGTGTTTTTGTTATTGTAGAACAGAGAGAGTGCCTGATTGAAGGGCGCTCTCTTTTATTTTCGTAAAAATAGATTTTATCGTAGATTACTTGATGTAAATATGTTACATTAATAACAACATAATGTATATTACATAAGAATAATCCAAATATGAAGGGAGTTTCTAAAACATGAAACAAATTCGTACATGGAAAATTGTTCTTGCTTGTGCTATGGTATTTAATGTATTTGCACTTTCGGCAGGTGCAGAAGCAGCTCCTAATGCTGCCATTTCTTTGTCGTCACAAGTGTCTGTGCATGATGTTGTGCCGTCTGAGTATTTTGCTAAATACGCTGGAAAGTACAAGTCTTACGAAGAAGCAGCAAACGCAGCAGGATTTGCGGTAAGCCAGGTATCGCAGACAAGGCAAGGAGTGCTTTCTGACACAGTCGCAAATTATGTCAAAATCAATACGGTCGATGAATATGCTGCTCTGTTAAATTATTACAATGAATTCTCTTCTGCAAAAAATACTGCCACAACAAGTATTTCAAGCGAATTTGCTACCATGGCTGACGGCGATTACACAATTAAACATGAGAAAACGTGGAATGACAACAAGATTTCATGGATGAAAGCATATGTTATTGCAACATATAATAAAGACAGAAAAATTATTGGCACTCCAACTACTGATAGTGGTTTGTACGGATTCCACCCTGGAAATTCATGGGAGCATAAAAGTTCGAGATCAAGTGTTAACGTCAACAGTCAGCGAACTGGTGGAAGTGCTACAATTGTCGGAGAGTTATCTTTGTACATCATTATTGACGGCATTGGAAGAGTGGCAACCAAAGAGCTTGAGTGCTACATGAGCTTCTAAATCTAAAATATCTTGAATATCTGGTTATTACTGTAAATTAAATAACGGGCAACTCATAATGTTGTCCGTTATTTAATATATTTAATGTAGGAGGTGTCCTTATGAATGAGCAGAACGATAACAAAAAAAAATCAAGGAAGAAAGTTATCATCGGTGCCATAATAGCTATTGTTGTCATTTCGGTTGTTATTGGTATAGTTACATATGTCAACAGTACAAGTTCATTTTCTTCGTAAGCAGTCGATAGATAACACAAGGTAATTTAAATGACCATGGAATTATAGCTTTGGCGCTTAACAGGCCAAAGTTATTTTTATTATAATCAAGCCAATATTTTATAGGTGATATCCAATGCTGTTGCCAATGGTTCTAAAGTTGAGAACTCGGGTCGTTTTATTTCACTGCGTACTATTCTCGATATCGTACTTTTGTTAATGTCTGATAATTTCGAGAATGACGTAATTATTATAATCGATGCACATCTAGTGTCTTGGATGAGTTCTCCGATTATTTTTATGATCGCTGCTGCCTGTAATATCAGCGCTCCTCCCAACAAATTAATATATTTTGGTTGCACATCTCATTCATCATTGGCCAAATGGACAGCTTTTGCTTTGCTAGCGAATGGACGAATTTACAGAACCAGCTTTTGCGTCCGTATGGACGATCGCATTGTCCGGATATGTTACAATAAAAGAGTTATGTATGATACGCACGAATGGAAGAAATTCGCCTTATGCGATGGGAGGATAAAGTGATGGATCAACAACAACCAACGGTTCGATTGACAACCTTGTCAAGCAAAGGAGGATGCGGCTGCAAAATAGGGCCGTCCGATCTGTCTCAAGTATTGCGCATGTTACCGCAGACAGAGAAGCATCCGGATTTACTCGTAGGATTGGATACAAGCGATGATGCGGGTGTGTATCGGTTGAATGACGACATGGCATTAGTGCAAACGGTTGATTTCTTTACGCCGATTGTCGATGATGCTTATTCGTTCGGTCAAGTTGCCGCTGCGAATGCACTTAGCGATATTTACGCAATGGGAGGCAAGCCGCTCACGGTATTGAATATTGTGGCCTTCCCAATTTCGAAGCTGGACAAGTCCATCTTGGCAGACATTTTGCGCGGAGCGGGAGATAAAGTGAAGGAAGCGGGAGCAACACTCGTTGGCGGTCATTCCATTGATGACGCGGAACCGAAGTTCGGCATGGCCGTAACGGGCATCATTCATCCGGACAAGGTGCTGACGAATGCGGGGGCTGAACCTGGCGACAAGCTGGTGTTGACGAAGCCGATTGGTGTCGGCATCATGACAACTTCCTTGAAGCGTGAGCTGCTTCAGCCAGAAGAAATTGAGCTGGTAACACGGACGATGACGACACTCAATAAGACAGCAGCTGAAGTAATGGCCGGATACGAGATCCACGCATGTACCGATGTTACGGGATTCGGCTTGCTCGGCCATAGTACAGAGATGGCAGCAGGCAGCGAGGCAGGACTTGTTATTCACGCGGAGAACGTACCATTCTTGCCACGAGTTCGTGAACTGGCTGAGAACGGTGCTGTACCGGGCGGAACGAAGAATAACTATAATCATGTGAAGGATCAAGTTGTATTCGACGAGCGACTTGATGAGATCGCACAGTGGATGCTGTGTGATGCAGTCACATCAGGTGGACTGCTCTTGTCTGTTGCAGCTAGTGATGCGGAAGCGATGATTCATGAGATGCAAGCTCGTGGTGTAGAAGCGGTGTGCATCGGTGAAGTGGTGGCCGAGCATCCAGGTAAGATTCATGTAGTGGGCAGCTTCGTCGGTAGATAACAACAATCAGAGTTAAATAGAGAATACATGTACCAAATACCGCCAGGAGAAGAGGAGAGGTTATCCTCCATTCCTGGCGGTATTTTTGATGTAAGCAAGTGAATTCGGCAAGGCGCCAACGGAAATGGCAACTTACTTTAGAGCGAAGGATGCTGCTGTAGAAAGTGCTGTGCAAGCTGTGACAGCTGTACAGAGTTAATCTGCTGATGAGACGAATTCCAAACGACTTTCTGCTTGTAAACAAGCAGAATTTGCGGGGATTTATGGGGAGTCTGCAATAGTTCCGCTACTTTGCCAGACAGCGCCTTCTCTTCGAGGACACGAACGACAGCGTAGGAGAAGCGGGAAGATACATGCGGATAACGAGTCAAAAATTGATTCAGTGCGAGGTGAGCTACTCTGCTCGAACCGCAGTTTGTATTGTGCTTATAGAGCCACAACGGCCGTTCATCTGTCTGTTGAATCAAGCTGATAAGCTGCTCCTCAGTAGCGATGATGGGGAGTCCCTGCATATATCTTCTTCCTCCTTCTGATTTTTGTTCCCGCTGCAAGGGAGGGTGGCGCTATGTAATGTCCAAGGCAGTGATAGGGAACAGTTCTATCCTTGTCAAGAAGTCCATACAATGAATCTGATCGAAAGAGTATACGAGCGGCTAAGGAGGACTGTTATGCATAACATATCCTGGTTGTCATTGACATTGCTTATTTTGGCGAGCTATCGCCTAACTAGACTCATCGTATTCGATGAAATTACTTCTTTCATTCGCAAACCCTTTGTAGAGGAGCGATATCATACGGATGAGAATGGAGCTATATTTGCGGTGATCGAAGAAAAAGGCGGCCGTTTTCATGCCTTTATGCGCAAACTGCTTACTTGTTATTGGTGTACGGGGGTATGGTCTGCCGCATTTATAACAGTATGTTACCTTCTCATCCCCACTTATGCATTTCCGGTTATTCTCCTGCTTGCTATTGCGGGTGCGGCCGGGATTATGGAGTCTTTTGTCAAAGGCTAAAAGCACCCTCTTCTATATGCTAGGTTTCTATCCACGGGCTTGTTGCACATTTCCTCGTCTATCAGGCTGTTGTCTCTCAAGATTTCGAAAGCCGCATCATAAGATATAGCAGAGCTGATAGAAAATGCGGAACTTGCTAATCGAAGTGGTGAACAAGTTATTCCAGTTCCCGCACTCTACTCAACAAATGCTCCAGACGCTTCGAAAATGTATGCTCTGACCGAGTTCGTTCATAGCCTTGAGAGGCGATGGAGCTCCGCTTGGCATCTTCGTAGAGGTACGTATGAATGAGCTCGGCACATTCCTTCGGCGATTCGAAGCATAGCAATTGCGCGCCTGGTTCATAGAACATGTGAAGATCTGGGCGATAATCAATGATCTGCGCACGCCGGCATGCCGCAATATCGAAGGTGCGATTGTTAATGGTGTGGCCAGGAGCACCTGTCTTATTTTTATCAATTAACGTATCATCTTCGCTGCGGTGAATATTCAGCACAAGCTTGGCACCGTTGTAATAACGGGGCGTCTCAGAGAAGTTGACCCACTTGGTTCGCAGGTGAGGGATACAACCGCCCGACCAATTGACGGTGTCCCAGAAATGTCCGACAAGTTTCACATGCAAGCCAGGATCAAGTTCCTTCAGCATTTGCTGCATCATACGGAGTCGGTTATCGTACCCTGTACCGATGAAGCAGATGTCGCTCTCATAAGAAGGGTGCGCGTTGAAGGGACGGAAGATATCGGTGTCTGTTCCGAGCGGCAAGTGGTGAACTCGCTTGCAGCCGTGGCGCTCATAGTAAGGGACACAACCAGAATCAATGGTGAAGATGATGTCGTATTCGGCTGCTACTTGCAGCGCATTGTCGATGGCATAGGGATCATCAACGAACCACACGCCAATTGGAATGCCCATCCTCCGTATGCTGCGAACTTGATCAACAGGCAGAAAAGAGCGCGGGCCGCAAATGGTCAAGACGAACTCAGGCCTGAATTCGCGGATATCGGGAAGAAGCTGCTGAAGTGGTGCACGATTCAACAGAAATATTTTGCTCTCATGACACTGACCGTACAGAGCCTTCATGAGCGCATTATCGAGGATATCAATTGGCCTCCGATAACCGGAAGCGATATAGTATAGCCGCATTAGCCCCTCCTCGTTCCTGTCATCGAGAAAATAAAAAAGGGGATGGTTTTAGCCACCACCCCAAGCCGATCAGCATTTTGATTATGATGGGAACGGATAAGGTGCACCAGGGAAGATAGTAGGACATTGTTGCGGGAATGTGACAACACAAACGTTCTCAGGGATTGGAATCACAGCACGTGGTTGGCACAGCTCAGCTTCAACAACTAACTTGACAGGCGCTGTTACTTGAATGCTTTGGCAAATCACGATATCTACGTTGACACAAGAGTTGTCGACAATATCGAGAACTTCAATTGTTGTTGTGTTCGGAACGATATCGCAAGATACAGTAGTTCCCGGAGGCGCGCACAACAGAACTTTCTCGAAGCGTACAAAGGTTTTTGTAAACGAGCAATGTACTACGTTAGGGACGACAGTAGTATCAATGATCGTGACTTCAAACGTTCCTGTTTTCTTAATGACAACACGTTGTAGAGTAACTGGTGTGCCACCAACAGTAACTACTACATTTTCTCTGATTGAACCGACTTTCTCGCCGCAGCTTACTGACAGTACCGTTGCTTGAACGCTGAATGAAGCCGGCAATGGCAAGCAGATAGCTGGATCGATGCAGGCTTCATCAACAATTTGCGTCGTTAACAACACCCAATCGAATACTTTAGGAACCTCTATACATTCCAAAGAGGGTAGTGGCAAATATTCGGGGGGCGTTGTTTGCCCTTGAACTAACTTGCTCTCCATGAATGTTTCCTGCCTCCTTTATAGAATCTGAATTCAAATTCAATACAGTCTATGGGGGCGATCTAGAAAAGGTGACACCCCCATAAAATAATTTGGAGGGGATCGCAGTGAGGCAAGAAGTTTGCTTATATTCCTCAGAAGGCGTGCATTGGGTAGAACTTCAATCCGATGGGTCGCTGCTTCATTCCTTATACCGCGGAGTTGAACAGGTCAAGTATCACCTATGGAGGTTCAGCAGTCCCGTGAAGCAGTTCAGCGCCATTCTGCTTCATGGCCATATACATATGTTGATGGCTTATGAATCGGGTATCTATTATGCACGTTGCAGCGTGAATGCGCGTGCAGATGAAAAGCAAGAATTGCGAATAAGCAGGCATCCCAGCTCATCGAATCCGTATCTCTTTAACCTTGGCAGAACCCTCTATTTCGGCTTCACTACAATACTGAACAAGAAGTTTACGTATGTGCTTCGACAGGTTGAGCAGGGGAGGTGGCGAGAGAGGGCTTTTTCCTATGTTCACGAAGATTATGGCGTCAATGTACATATTGAACAAGCAAGCTGCGATATAAGTGAATCAGGGACTTTATATGGGCTGTTCCTGATCCGACATGGAGATACGAATCGACAGCAGCTAATGCTGCTCGAACTCGATATGGAATCAGAGGAGGCAAAATGGCAACACGTCTTTTCTTCTGCGCAAGCAGGGCAGAGTTGGAGCATTACAATATCCGCGGCGAGGGAAGGAGATCCGTATCTCGCGTGGGTCGTACACAACGAAGTCACAGCTACGGTATATTGTGCGCGGGGCATACAAGTTTCGAATTCCTGTATCCCTTTGAAAGTGTTTTTTCAGAATCAATTTTCCGTTCCTCGACTTACGATTGCAGGAGAACATGGTCTGTTTCTCTCGATTACAGGTTCCTCATGGTTAGCCTGTGCATATTCAAGCAATGGAGGGAGGAACTGGGGATCCTTTATGGAAGTACCGTTCGCCCGGGAATCGAGGCTTCGCATCATCCAAGGGGTTCGTTGTTCTGAACAGGATCATGTGCCTGTCCCGCTTCTTGGCATCGGGTATCCATGCTTCCGTCCGATCGAACTCATTGATTTGTTCCATCCGTTCTTGACCATGAATACAATGGGTCCTTCTGTACAGGATGATGTATTGCTGCATTATGCCAAGCTGCAGTTAGGCGTACTGCATGAATTTGCATCTGAGCGAATTGCTGTATGGCAAGAAGAGATGATGCTGCTTGAAGAATGCCTGATGCAAGAGGAGCATGCGCTGCAGCGATTGGAATCGTTTATCGAAGAGATGGAGCGGGAGCAGGTTCGCGTATTGGAGCAGTTGCATGCCCTTGGTTCCAATTTGGCACCATTCGGAATTCGCCTCATACAATGACGTTAGTGAGTACATACAAGAGGGAGGGGCATGGAATGCACATTCAGTTGAATGGCAAGCCATTATGCAAGATTGCGGAGACGCGGTTAGTTGATGTATACCAGCTGCTGGGCAAGTACTCGTTCACATTTCATCTGGACAAACGACAAGGCATGCTCGATATTATGAATCCGCTTGAAGGGTGCCGAGTTGTACTAGAGAGCAAGATGACGGAGATTGTGGATCGGTTGTGGTACCCGATACAATCCACGCTGTCTCAAGCCGGATTGAAGGTCACGATTGTGGATTCAGAGGATACGCGCAAGCAGCTGTTAAGCGAATCGAATCATCAGCGGCAGGGGATATGGATATCAGCAGTACCGGATGATGCAATGGAGGTAAGTGTTCATTATTATTTCCATCATCGCAAACAGAGCAAACAGTTGGCCCAATTACTTATTATGAATATGTTGAAGCACGGTGAGCTGCCTATCCGTGGAGCAAGCTTGAATTGGAAGGATCGATCGAATTATCAGATATCGCTGACAGGGCAATCTTGGACTTCAGTGGCACTCACATACGGCGGATTTCTGCGATTGTCTACGGAACAGCTCGTGCAGCTTGGCAATGGAATCACCCGTGCAGCTGCCTCCTACTTCTCGTATCTTCCGATTCTAGATGTCATTGAGAAGCTTCGAGCGATGGATAATGGCGAGGGATCTGAATCGGATAGAGAGAATGAAAAAAGTCCCGTTACTACTGAGGTGCGGCACGCTAAAGACATTGTATCGCTGCGGGAGGAAGAGGCGACGGTTCCGCATGTGCAGACCTCATTCATGGATGCACCCAATATGCATCAGTCTGTAGAATATTCACGCAGGGATGAACTGGAACCGCACGAACACTCGAAGCAGCGGGGGCATAGGGAGGAGCGGCTTGCTCAAGAAGCGCGTTCTGCTTATGAGGGTTCAGGGGCAAATATCGTTGAGCACAGTGAAGAGCGAGTAAGTGTGCATGAGCTTAAGCATGGGAATGAGTTGAATGAGCAAGTGTATTGGCAAAAGTATAAGGATAATGAGGAACCCGCGGGAGATGATTGGCAGGAAGAGGATATTGAAGAAGCTGTAGATATCGTTGAGGAGAGCCTTAATGACACCGGTTATGATGATGACATGTTCGTGAACAGAAGCGTGTTGGTCGCGGAATATGAATGGGAAGATAAAGAGAAAAGTCACGACTCTCCTACGGTGGTTGAACCCGATGCACTGCATAAGGGGGAGCAATCAGATAGCAGGTTGATCGGAGTTGAGGAGCAAGCACACCGTGAACGGCAAGCTGAGTCGGATGAGTTGGAGGGCCGAGAGCAGGAGCAGGTGAAAGACAAGAAGCGGCAGGCTCCAGCATATTCGACGTTTACATGGCTTCATGCTAATACGGTAAAACGTGCAGACGGAGCAAGCAAGCAGTCTGGTTCACTGCTTAGCTATATGAATCAAAAAGCATTAACGAGCCAGCCTCGCAGTCCGAAAGATCCAGCTCAAGATCTATTGCTCATGCAAAGGGAGCGGGCAAAACGTGAACAATCATCTACCGACAAATCATAATGCTGTGGGACTACAGCTAACGGAGAACACGTATCGAGAGATGGTAGGGCATTGTCTGCGAGAGAAGCCATTGGAAGCTTGTGGACTGCTGTCAGGAAACGACGGGCTGGCTAACCGCTGCTGGATTATCGATAATATTGACCGCAGTCCGGTATCATTTACGATGGATATGGAGCAGCTGGATCATGCACTGAAGCACATGGAGGGGAGTGGAGAACAGCTGCTCGCCGTATTTCACTCTCATCCAGCCTCTGTTCCATACCCGTCCGCCTTCGACATTGAGCATGCTGTCTATCCGTGCTCATACATCATTGTATCTTTGTCACGGCTTCGTCCTCGCGTACGCAGCTATCGGATTGAGGGGCGTCAAGCACAACCTGAGTTAATAAGAATTGTAACACATGGCACGAAGCATGATGCGCTCTAGGAATCGCATCATGCTTCGTGTTGTTTCATTCGATTCAGCTAATCATCTGGTTTGCTAGAGGCAAGCAGCAGCAATTACAGCAAGGACTGATAAATGTCAGCAATGAAAGATAGGCCAGCTGTGTTGACAGCGCCAGTTGTGAAGTAGTTTGTTACTTGGAATTGGAATACAAATTGTACGCTAAGCGCAATTGAGATGAGTCCAAGTGATGCTGGAATTGTATAGAAGCGCACATTTTGCCAGTTGTATGGAGGCGCGACATCTGTAGTTAAGCCAGTAGTTGGATCCAAGGAGCCTCCAATCAATGGTACATTCAATCCAGGAACTGGGAACAAGCTGATTTGCAATGGGCTGAAAGCTTGAATCTGTGCAACCACAGCATTGTCGGCGAATACAGCCATCGCAATGACAAAGTCAGCGGCAATTCCAATAGTAAGCGGAATTGGTACAGAAACAGTAGCAAAACCGTGCGTTTCCCCTGGAACGAATGTGGCTTGGGACCAGATGAATTGCGGATTTGGAACTGCAGCAAATGGACCGTTATCATTGTCGAATTTTGCTATCTGAGGCCAAATACGCGGTGCGTTCCCTACGTTCACTACGTTTGGCGCTGCACCTGCCAATGCTAGAGTCGCTGCAGTTGCGCTTGTAGGAGCAGTAACTACGTTCGCTGTGCTGCTTACGATCCGTTGAATGGGAATAAGGACCATATTAGTAAACCTCCCCTTCATCATATGAGCGAAAGAACCCGCTAGAATTCTTTCTACACTGTTAATGTATGAAGGGGACTCGTCATAAGATTGGATGAATTACTAGATTCATTCGTACAAACTTATGTCAAGATACTCGTCATTCATGTAGTTTAGAATAGACCAATTATGGATGAACGGCAGCTCGGAAGCTGATACTGCTCGGATTCGCGGCAGGGAACTGCTTGCCTCCTGCACATACATAAGCGTGTATGTGCAGCGGAGTGATGAGACGATCGATATCGCACTCTATATGAATATCTCTTATGTCTGACCAGATTCGTGGGGGGAGCAGAAGAGTCTGGACAGGCTCAATCCGGTACTCCCCATTTTTGCGTCCGTATGAGAACCAATCATCACGATCGAATTTCCATCCCGTTTGCTGATTGCCTTTCTTATGGAGACCAAACACCAGAGCATGCTGAGGGGGTACAATTTTCCCGCTCACCACTGAGAATTGGCTTGGAGATAGCGTTAGCAAAATATGAGACAACGACACAGGCTGAGCTGAAATATTGCGAAATTTGATATGGGTAATCAAGCAGATTCTGCGCGTCTCCAGATCAACATCGGCTGCAGTTTGCAGGATCACATCAATGGAAGTTTCCGGATTATTCATCATCACAAGCTCCTCCTTAGCGGGGGTTCGATAGTTTGAATACAATGCGTGATAATTGTTCTTTCATGCCGCTTCGTGCGACTATCTTATCTTCTTTCTTCATTAATAATGTATTCTTCTCACTAAGCTCCTGAATGGCAAGGCGCACTTGAACTTCTTCCTGCAGGGCAGCGATTCGTTCAGTCAGTCGATCCGCTGTGGCTTGCCGTTCCTTCTGGATTTGCTTCAATTGGACAAGTTTCCTCTTTCTTGTTCTGCAACATTCTCTCATGTGTGTGATAGAAGCGATGACTGCTTCGGCTGAATCGATGCTATGAGTGAGGTCGCGCGTTGCTCGGTAGCCCTGGATAACTGCGGGTGCTGTTAATCCAGTGAAGTCGGGCATCGTCTCCTGGTCAGAAGCAATCCAAAAGCTAGGGCCATTGCAACCTGACTGCTTGTCATAGATACATGTCCAGATTGCAGGACACGGAATTGCTGTTGTATATAAGTCGCTCCATTCTTCTTGATGGATGCTGTAATGAATGCGGAACAGCAAGTCTTCTGTTACCCAGCTTAAGCGATACCGCCCCTGATCGTATGCACATATGGCTTGTGCTGCTAGAGTGGGGGGGATGATTGTTTGGTTATGAGCCGTTAATGTCCATTCCTTATGCTTATTCCATTCATATGATGCAAATAAGAGCTTGTTCCCAATGCGCTGAAATTGGAACATTCCAAGTCGCCCTTGTACAGAGTAGAGATCATAGGCTAGAAAATCTTCCCTCGATTCCAGTGGGACAACAGGCAGTGAAGTCGAAGGCAGCCATCGGCTGGATGCTGTATGGAACGATTGCAGGAGCAGTCGTAGTTGCTGATGGGGAGGCGTCGCCGTTATTAATGCAGTGCACAGCCAGATATGATCTTGATGTGAGAATAGACGGAGGGAATGGATTTCTTCGCCATCATATAGGACGTCTGCGGTTGACCAATGAATGCCAGATAACGATACATGTTCAATACGGGAACGGTATTGAATCACAGCATGAAGCTGATTGTGGCAATTCGTCAGTTGAATATGCCTGACATGCTTGAAGAAGCCTGCTATTTCACGCTTGTGCGTCTGCAGGGAACAGGGATTGATTGAGATGTGAATGAGCTGGTCATCCCTATTCACGTACAAGAGATGAACATAATGTGCGTCATCCTGACATACGCCGAACGGGCCGGCCGCATCGTGGAATATCATCGGCTTAGGGCATTTAAGGAGACAATGCTCCTGTGGTTCGAATAATAAGCTGCCGTCTCTCATCTGCAACGAGGAGAAATGATATCGGTTTGATAACAACATACGCGTCATCGGATTACACCCCCTAGGTTCGCACAAGCTCTACATTTCAATGTATTCAAACATCTTCACATCTAGGATTGAAATTCTCGCTCGAACATAGCGAGTCCCATTTTGATCGTCTAGGGAAGAATGTTTATACCAAGTTCGTTGAATCGCATATAGTGATATACGGAGGTGAGTAAGGTGCTTGCATTTTGGGAAAAAATTATACTTCCACTTTTGCAATCATTTGGTGTGAAGAGAATCGTAGAGATTGGTGCGGAGCATGGTTTGAATACGAGCAACTTATTGCAGTATTGTCGTGCGGTGAATGGTGAATTATTTGTTATAGATCCAGCACCGAGATTTGATATTCAGCAGTTTAAGATGCATTTCCACAAGGAATTTCATATGCTGCTGGACTATAGTTTAGAGATTCTTCCGCACCTGAAGCAATTTGATTGTATCCTGATTGATGGGGATCATAATTGGTATACCGTATATCATGAACTGAAGTTAGTTGAGATAATGGCTCAGCAGCAGGAACGGTTCCCGCTAGTTTTTCTGCATGACACACAATGGCCGTATGGCAGAAGGGATATGTATTATTTCCCGGAATCGATTCCCGCAGGTTTTGTGCACCCTTATGCGAAGATGGGGATGGTATCAGGTCAATCGCAGCTCGTTCATGGCGCAGGGGCAAACAATTTACTGAATAATGCACTCTATGAAGGAGGAGCTCGCAATGGCGTGTTGACTGCTGTTGAGGACTTCCTGCAGCAGACGCCTTGGTACGTCAGCTATCATCAAGCCTTGTCCAATAGCGGGCTAGGTATTATTGCACCGAAGCACCCATCGATCGATATACATGTCCAAACGATTCTGGCAGCCTCGGGATTATAATAGCGAGACGAGAGGTGAAGGTTGATTCACTAAGCCCAATTATAGGTGTGACAACGACATATGTGTCAAGACACGACTTCCATATTCTTATCATTACGAATAGCTATCATTGAATCGCGCAGCAATTCAGCTTGACACATAGGGTGTATTCTAGCCGCAGATAAAAGGAGAATCTGTGGCTAGAGATACATAGAACGGTTGCATTACAGACCGGATTGTTCAATTATTCGGCGTATTTCGCGATTGAAGTAATGATGTGTTTCTGAAATGTCTGGCACAATGATGCCTAGTCCGAACTGGCTGCGTACGCGATGCAGCTGGAGCGGGATTTGGGCTTCCTTCATAAAATCTTCTACTGCAGTCAATACTCCGTTACGATCTCCATTTTCATATGCCGCGTTGTGGACAGAATCATTATGTCCATTGTCTACAAGCTCATTGATTCCTGGCAAGATTCCCTTCTTAGCGCTCGGCTTGCGGAACTCCGCCGGAATTGATTCAGGGAAATAATACATATCTCGCCTGCCATAAGGCCATTCCAGATCATGAAGGAAGATGATCGGGAACTTCTTGATGCGCTCGAATTGCTTCAGTTCGTTGTACACGGTATACCAATTATGATCCCCGTCAATAAACGCGGCATCGCATGTGTGAATGTGCGGTAGGACTTTCAGGCTGTAATCTTGCACGAGAAGGAATTTATGGCCATATAACTGCTTCATTCGTTCAATGTCGAACAAGGGAGAGGGATCGATTGCCACAAGCTGACCGTTCTCCATCGGCTTTACATATTCGAGCAAATTAACGGTGTTATATCCTTGGGCACATCCTATTTCTACGATCACTTTCGGCCTTGTCAGCTGAAGGATAGGATGTACGACCTGATTCCAGAAATAAATCACTTCTTTTGCCTCCCATGATCACCACGTTTTGTACGTGCGAATGAAATCCTCGATTCTATTGGAGAGAAGGAGGGGCCAAGCGACTGTGATGTACTCCAGTGGCCAATCCCACCATGCAATACGCTGCAAATCGTCAATGATGGAAGGTGGGAAGCGATAACGAATCACACGAGCCGGGTTGCCGCCGGCAATCGCATAAGCAGGAATGTTCTTCGTAACGATGCTCCTTGCTGCAATAACTGCACCATTTCCAATTGATACTCCAGAAAGAATCAGCGAGTCGAAGCCAATCCATACATCGTGGCCAATCGTAACATCACCCTTTGTTTTGGGATGTCCAAGGAAGCCTGCTGCATTGGGGAATATTGGGTTGAAGGGGTAGGTAGTAACCCAGTCCACGTTATGTTCTCCGCCCAGCATGATCGTCGTATTCGAAGCGAAGGAACAGAATTTTCCAATCGTTAATGTTGCTTTCTCACCCCATGTGAGTACGTTAGGGTAGCCGTAGGACCAATCACCGATTTGGTATTGTTGATAAGCTGGATTTTGGTTCAAAAAGTAGCTCATTGAACTTCCCCTCCCCCGAGCTGTTAATGCTGGTGATAGCTTGCAGCTCTCCACATGTCCAAGTATTGCTGGAGCGAGTTAATCGTCTCGGCAGGTACGGCATTGCCCTTAATGCCGATACCGATGACAGTGTGAGGGAATAGTTCTTCCCCGGCATAGTCGGTTACTACCGTATCGAATGGCTTCAAGATGCTGGCGAATGCTTGGGGTGTGAAGCGCCAATAATCGGCTGGATAATCATGGATTGGGAAATTCATGACCGAGGTAATAATGGCAATGCCATTTGGTTTTAAGATGCGATGAACCTCTTGCATGGCGAGACGGGGATCTTCCACATGCTCAAGCGTATCCAAGGAGATTACAAGCCCTGCTGTCTCCGCAGGGAGGTCAATATGATGGAGATCCAAGATCATATCTACACCTACACCAGGACGCATATCACAGCCGACATAAGGCTTGCCGTGGAAGAAGGGACGCAAATCAGCGAATCCTTCCTGACCTTGCACTTGATACGCTCCAAATTCATATACTGGCACTTCATAGGGGAGAATGTCCGAACATATTTTCACCAAGTTTTTAACGATTTGTCTCATTTCTTCACTCCTTATTCATGTACCATCACCTAAATCTAGTACTCACTGTATTCAGCGATGATGGAGATGTTGATTAGGCGTACATCCAATTGTTATTTCGCGCCCGTTTCTGTCAAATACACAGGCAAATTGGAACCTGTGCTAATACACTAATGTAAATGACCGTATCATCCGTAATGTGTATGGAGGGATCGAGTTTGAATATCATCCAGACGTTACACCAGATGTTCCGCTTGGAAGAGGAAGCATTTGTGTCGGAGCTATATAGACAGGTGTTAAATAGAGAGCCGGATTATCCAGGGTTAAGCCATTTTACTGCACTGCTTCGCGCAGGGCACACGAAGATGACCATTGTTACCCATTTCCTGAAAAGCAAAGAGTTGAAACAGACATTCGCTGGTGAAGTTGCCGTCGATATGGTCGGCACTCCATTTCGTATCTTTCATCGGATTTACACCTTATTGACAATCGATCCAAACGAATTTCCGCATGAGCTGTACCGAGAGATGCTGTGTAGAGAGGTGGAGGACGGCGCATTCCGGCACTATTACTTCATGCTGAGACAGGGGAAGCCGCGAATGTCAATCTTAATGGGGATTCTGGTATCGCCGGAATGCCAGATGCTGCTCCATGCCCCACAGGCCCCAAGACATAATGGTCCGGTTGACTTTGAACGATTCGAAATTATGGAATACCCTCCTGCCAAGACGATCGGCAATCGTGCTCCGGCTCCGCCGCTGCGGCGCAAAGTATCAATTGTCATCCTGACATGGAATGGACTAGAACATACGAAGCAATGCATCGCATCGCTTTCCCCATTGGCTGCGCATGAATTGGTCGATGTCGTGGTGCTGGACAATGGAAGCACGGATGGAAGCGTGGACTATCTTCGAGGTCTGAAGTGGGTTACGTTAATTGAGAGTCCGCAAAATATTGGATTTACGGCTGGAAACAATCTGGCCATTGCTCATTGCGATCTAGACAGTGATATTCTGATGCTGAATAACGACATTCTAATTACGCAGGCAGATTGGCTGGAGCGCTTGCAGGAGACAGCCTTTCTAGCTCCCAATATCGGTGTTGTAGGCTGCAGATTGCGTGGTGAAGACGGAAAGCTTCAGCATGCGGGGACGTATATCTTCGAGGATACATGCTGGGGACAACAGATAGGTGGATTGCAGACCGATATTCGTCAATACGAAGGTGTTCGCGATGTACAAGGGGTTGTATTTGCGTGTGCCTATATAAAGCGTGAGCTGATTAATCTAATCGGTTCACTGGATACCGCTTATTTTGCATATTTCGAGGACACCGATTATTGCTTGCGGGCATTAGCTGCCGGTTTCCGGGTTGTCTATGATGGAAGAGTAACGCTCGTTCATGCGCAGAACACCTCTACGAAGGTAAACAACATCGATTTCAACCAATTATTCTTGCAGTCGCAGGGCATCTTCCATTGCAAGTGGGGCCACCAGCTTGCAGGAGAGTATCATACACAGCTGAATTGGCATTCGATTGTGAACCTGCCAAGCGGTTATGCGAATTCCTCCCGCAACCTCATGATTGCTCTCGACGAACAGCGTGTGAAGATGCATTATCGCTATGTATACGGGCCTGGAACACCGTTCCATACGAAGGAACCGAATATGAGCGATGATTATCGGGTGAATCTATTTAGCGCGCGCAAACGAAATGAATCAGCACCTGAAGTGGTGTACGGACAGGGCGATGTGTTCTTCAAAAATGAAGGCAGGTACAAGATTGGTTACACGATGCTGGAAGTAGACGGTCTGCCTGAAGAGTGGGTGCGTCAGTGCAACCGCATGAATGAAGTGTGGGTTCCATCTAGCTTCAATGTAGAAACCTTCTGCAACAGCGGCGTTCATGTTCCGATTCATGTTATCCCATTAGGGGTAGATCCTAACTATTTCAACCCGGATATTCGTGCTTTCCGGTTCTCTGAGAAGTTTACATTCTTAAGTGTATTCGAGTGGGGGGAACGCAAAGCACCGGAAGAAATGCTGCGAACGTTCGCCAATGAATTCGCCTTCGATGATGTGGTGCTTGTCTGCAAAATTACGAACAAAGACCCGGAAGTAAACGTGCGTGCCGAGATTCGCAAGCTGAATCTAAAGCATGCAGAGTCCAAAATCATTATTATCGAAAATCAGACCATTCCTTCTTATTTGCTTGGCAGCTTGTATCGTTCAGCGGATTGCTTCGTGCTGCCTACAAGGGGAGAAGGCTGGGGAATGCCAATACTGGAATCGATGGCTTGCGGCATTCCTGTTATCGCGACGGATTGGAGTGCGCAGCGGGACTTTTTGAACATCCAAACGGGCTTCCCCATTCAAGTGAAGCGATTGATTCCGGCCGTTGCAAAATGTCCGTACTATACAGGATTTCAATGGGCGGAGCCGGATTTTGAGCATCTAGCTCATGTCATGCGTTTTGTGTACGAGAATCAAGAAGTGGTTAAAGAGCGAAGTCTGGCCGTATCCCAGCTTGTGCTGTCGCACTGGACGTGGGAGAACTCGGCGAAGAAAATAGCGGAGCGGATTCGCCATCTATAAGGCATATGGAACGTTTGATGACTATGTATATGAGGAGTGATCGGCATTGCGTTACGTTGTGGGAATTCCGTACGTGAATCGTAAGGATCTGCTGTATCGGGCCTTAGACAGTATCGAATTGTATTGGAAGCATACTTACGTATTGGATAACTCTCCCGCGCACGATTTGAGATATGATTCTGAATTGTCTCGGCGCGTAACCATATATGAGCCCCCTGTATCGCTGACATTTACCCAATCTATGAATTGGTTCCAGAGGGTGGCTCTCGATCAGGGGGCCGATTCTGTGTTCTATATGCATAACGATGCGGAGGCTCATCCGGGTACGCCAGAAGCATTTCTGAGAGTGCTTGAGGAGTTGAAGAACAGTGGGCGGAAGTGGGGGCTTGCCTTAACGAACTTCGATGCGCTTGCTGCTTACAATATGGAGGCAGTTAGAGCAGCGGGATCATGGGACACGGTATTCAGCAGTTATTTCGCAGATATAGACTATCATCGCAGGCTCAGGTTGGCAGGATATGATGAAGTGTTCACGGGCTTGCCTGTCGATCATCATGGAAGCTCAACAAGGAAGTCGGATGCTCATTACAATTTTATCATTGATACGACTTGGCCCTTGTACGAGCGGTATTATGAGTTGAAGTGGGGCGGCAAAATGGCCGAGGAAACCTATAGGACACCGTTCAACCTTACGTAGTGGAGGAGATTGCCTTGCGATTGTCTGATGTAAAAGGCGAATACGATGCCGTGTACAGTTTGGGGTCGAACTGCTATACGGCTCAACGGCTGGAACGCTATGGCTTGCGGCCGTACAGTGGTGTCGTGGATTGGATGTACTCCAATTGGACACCTGGTGTAAGCTTATTGCTTCGAAATCGCTTTGCCAAGTTCATGCATCCGGATCATTTAGTGGTGGAGAGCATCATTTTTAAACGTCATAATTATTGTATATTAGACCGGGTGTATGGTGTACAATCAGTTCATGATTTTTTGTACACAGAACGTCGGAGAGGGATCGCGTTGAAATATCCGAAATTCATTGAGACGATTCAGCGGAGAATTCATCGATTTCTAGATAAGGCGGAGCATAGCAAGCGTATCTTCTACTTCCGATTTAATGCATCATATGACGAGGCAGCGGAACTGGAAGCAGCATTGGCATCTCTTGTGAAGCATCAATTCAGCTTGTTGGTTGTCAATCCCGGAAACGAGCATCGGATCATCGACAAGGAATGGCCGCTTGCGAATACATGCGGGTTAGAGCTGCCGATCGGATGGGATGCTGCGTGCGATCAAGTATGGAATGAGGTATTTGCCGGCATTCACTATCAAGTGGGAATAAGGAATTAGGATATGCTGCACATAAAGTAAGCCCCGCTCCGAGGTTCGGAGGGGGCTTATTTCATATGCATTCACTGCTGTAATTGAGGCGTCACGGCATGAAATACCGTAAGCAGATTATGCATCACACGCGGCCAATTATAGTGCTGCACCGTTGTCATGGCATTCGTCGTGAGATACGCGGCGAATTGCGGATCGGTTAATATGCGCAGGATCCCTTGTGCAACCCCGGCAACATCTCCTTTGTCTACAAGGATGCAATTCCATTCATTATGGCAGAATTCTTCATTTCCTTCCGCCTTCGTGGTCACGACAGGGGCGCCACAAGCCATAGCTTCCAATATCGGAAGCCCAAAGCCTTCGTGATAAGAGGTTTGGACAAATACTCCGCAGTTGGCATATAAGTAGGCAACATGGTGGTCATCAGGGTGAGAGAAATGACCATGAGGAATGCCATGCAGATGGGGAGGCTCCACGCCAAAGGTGACCATAGATGCTTGTGGCAGTCTGGAGCACACATCCTTCGCAGCTTGAACCGTAATGTCGAATCCCTTCAAGTGTTGGCTGCGGCGGCTGCAGGCAAGAATACGGAATGGATCATAGTCATGAGTGCGATTCGGCTTATAGAGGTCGAAATCAACTGCAATGGAAATGTTGCTTGCATGCTTCTGGAACCGCTCCAGCAATTGTCTGGTCGTCCAATCCGCTATCGTCAGCATATGCACGGGCACACGGTACGTATTGCGAACTCGCTCCTGCATATCATTCCAGTTCGGGTAATAACTCTCCTCAATATCTTGCACCAGATATACCGGCACACCGTTGCCGCCGCGCTTGCGGTCGCAGCTATGCCATACGGCAGCAAGCGTCTTCCACCAGGTGGCGACCTTAATACAATTCATTGGCGTCAGCGCACGCATCATGGATGGATAATTGCCGAAGCGCCGTACGGGCACCTTGAGCGGGAACCAATTAGGCTGCTTATCGAGTGCAAATAGTTGTACGTTGACCCCCATATCATGCAGGCGGTTGACCTGTTCGAATACGTTGCGGATGCCGCCAGACAATCCGGTCAGTTCAAGCACATATACGACTTCCAGAGGAGCTGTCATCGGATGATTTTCCCTCCCCATTTCATCCAGAATTTTTTTCGAGCTTCCATTTCTTTTTGTCTCCAATATGGATTCTTGTTCGCTTTTGTCGTGCCGCGGGTATACCCTTCCGCATGGATGGCACTAGCCGTTCCGCAATACACGACACGGGAGCCGTGCACCTTGGCGCGATAACAGAGGTCAACATCCTCGAAGGCAATGAAGAATTCCTCGGACAATAGCCCAATCTGGTCGAGGAGCTGCTTGCGTATTAGCATTAATGCACCGGTTACGGCATTCATATCTTCTACGGCTAATGCAGGCTCATAATCAGCTGACTGTCGGCGGTAGCGGTGGTCAAAATGCCCCTTCGCTGTCGGGATAACACCGCCATGCTGTATGGTCATATCAGGATAGAGGAGCCTCGCTCCTACGATGCCGATTGCTGCATCACTGTTCATGGTTGCAACCATATGATGGAGCCACCCGGGCTCGTGGAAGAACACGTCATTGTTGACGAGCAGAATATATTGTCCCTTGGCATGCTGGATGCCAGCGTTGACAGTATGGCTGAATCCATGATTATGAGGCTTTGCAATGAATTGCACCTGGAGCGGAGCAGCCCATCGTGCCAGTTCTTCTTGAATCGCGGCAGGACTGCCATCATCGACAACGATGATCTCGTAGGGCAGCTCATGTACGGTATGGATGAAGCTGTGCACACAATGTTTAACGAGATCGGTGTGATGGATCGTAGGAACAATGACGCTGATCATAGCGTTGCCATCTCCCTTTTTAACGCGCGGCTATTTCCGTCAAGCGATGAAGCATGCGGGCTGCGCTTGCTTGCCATGTGAATTGCTCCTTTACTGTGTTTCGACCGAGGGCAGCCTTAGCGGCTGCTTCATCCCGGTTCATATATACATGCCTCATCAGCTGTCTTAGATGCATATTGTCTGGAACTGCCCACAGCATTCTGGAATTCGTGGGGTGGGCGGGAGCGAACTTCTGGACGGAGATGAGGTATCCGTTCGCATCGTTGACGAAATCAAGATGAGCTGACCAGCGCGTTGTAATGACAGGGAGACCGGAGGCCATTGCCTCCATTACGGTTAAGCTCCATCCTTCTCCACGTGTAGGAAGCACATAGCTGTCGGCACTGTTATAGAGCATAGCTAACTGCTGCTCGCTCCAACTGTGAATCGCTGAGATGAGAATGACAGATGAGCGAGACTTTCCGGCTGTCTTGAAGGCGATAGCGTCAATATAGGCTTGCTGTCTGCCGATCTCCTCTTCAGTGGTTGCACGCGTTTTGATAATGAGACATACATCCTCGGACTCCGCGAACTCTTCAAGGAAGGCGGTAAGTAAGATATCAATGCCTTTGCGGTCATCGAAGGAACAGACGGATAAGAAGGTATAGCTTCGTTGGCCCGGAATAGGGAATGGGGGGTGACCGGGAGCAAACAAGTCCGAATCAATTCCGTAAGGCATGACGTGAATCTTGTGCAGCGGGACTCCAGACCGGTGGAAGGTATCTCGATTGAAGGTGGACGGTACCCATACTTCATCCATATTGCTGCATCTTCGAGACCACATGAACGGCAGTCGGCTGCATTCGTACATCGTCATTCCGATTGAGTAATGGCGAATGTCCTTCACAAATTGGATCGCAGGGTAATGCGTAAATACGATATGGGGCTCTGGCAATGGAGTGTGCGATATCGCCTGCAAGGCCGCCTCGATATCGGGGGTCATAGGAACCCTGACTGTTTCGGAATGAACTGGCGTATAGTGAAACTGCACCCCCAGCTTCATCAATTCAAGCACGACATGCCGATTGGCCTTTGCATATCCTGTTGGTTCGTAGATGGTACCGATATTATGAAGAAACATCGAGTCGTATCCACCTTTCTATAAGAACGTGTCGTATCCGCGCTGCTTCAAGTGCTTCACCATCTTTTTTATATCCTGTGTTCGTTCTTTCGGACAGACGAGAACCACATCATCCGTGGCGACGATCACGATGTCTTCAATGCCTACCGTCGCGATTAACTGCTTTGTTGCACCGTAGATAATGCTTCGCTCCGTATCGATCCCCTCATGACGCCCATGAACAATATTCAGGAGCTCATCGGTCTGGTGTATGCGCTCAAGTGCATTCCAATTGCCGAGATCGTCCCAGCCGTAATGGACAGGAATCATGTAGATGGATTCACATTTTTCGATAACGCCATAATCAATGGATTGCTTCTTGAGACTACTGTATGCGGCTGCGAGCTGTTGTTGACCGTTATGTGAATCGTTTAAGAGTGTCTTCATATCAAACAAGGAACGATACAGGTCAGGTAGGTGCAGATGGATCAGATGCATGATGGTTGAAGCTTTCCAAATGAACGTCCCTGTATTCCAATAGTGGCAGCCATCAGCAAAAATATTGTTTGCAACAGACAGTTCTGGCTTTTCGATGAATTTCTCAACTGGGGTAAGTGGAGTGGATATATCGGTTGCTTCATTTCCGTTAGTAGGGGTAGGGCTGTTCTGTTGGATACGGATATATCCGTATCCCGTCTCAGGGCGTGTCGGCTTCACCCCCAAAGTAACGACACATCGTTCCTGATCTGCACGATAGACGGCGGTGCGCAGTGCTTCGTGAAAAGCATCAGGATCCGAAATATAGTGATCGGAAGGTAAGGTAATCAGAATGGGATCTTCATCGTCTGCACTTAATTGAAGCGCGGAAAGACCGATGCATGCAGCGGTATCTCTCGCCATAGGCTCCACAATAATGTTCTGCAGCGGGAAGTCAGGAAGCTGCTTTCGGATAATAGGGATGTATTCTTCAAGGGATACGATATATATATGTTCCAGCGGTAAATATTGAAGCATTCGCTGTACCGTGTCAGCAAGCATCGATTGTTGATGAAGAATCGGCAAAAATTGCTTCGGGTAATCTGCGCGGCTGAAAGGCCAGAAACGAGTTCCGGTTCCGCCAGCTAATATAACTGCCTTAACGGTCGTGATGTGAAACACCTCCTGGGAAACAGACAATGATGGCAATCATGGGTTATTACTACATATGTACCTAACGTAAAAAAGGGCACGGCGATTGTCAGAGTGGATTTCTTGGGCGGAATGCTATAGTCTTAACAATAGTTCGATATCACGAGATTGTATGAGACAACAAGAGGTGAGAGGTATGCACGATATTTCATTAGAGCAGTGTATGGCATTGCGGGACAAGGAGGCAACGCTTGTTGATGTGCGTTCGCCAGGAGAATTCGAGGAATTCCGAATACCGGGAAGCATCAATATTCCTTTGTTCACGAATGAAGAACGGGCGGAGATCGGAACGATATACAAGCAAGTAAGTGTAGAAGCGGCCAAGGAACGTGGGTTAGAGATCGCGTCAGCCAAGCTTCCATCATTATATAAGCAGTTCAAGGAGCTTCGAGGGACGACCATCATCTACTGCTGGCGGGGCGGCATGCGAAGCCGTACGATGGCTACTGTGATGTCTTTAATGGGATTGAAGCCATACCGATTGTCAGGGGGAATACGCACCTACCGACAATGGATACAAGAGTCGCTGGTGAACTATGACTGGCGAATACCGTGCATTGTCCTGTCCGGACATACGGGGACAGGGAAGACAGATATGCTTCGGCAGCTTCAAGCGGAAGGGTATCCTGTCCTTGATCTTGAGGAGATGGCAGGACATCGAGGCTCTGTATTTGGGCATATTGGACAAGTCCCGAACAATCAGAAGATGTTTGATGCGATGCTATTTGAGAAGCTGGAGGAGTTAAAGTCAGCAAGAGTACCTTGCCTCCTATTGGAGGCGGAGAGTCGTCGAATCGGGAAGGTCATACTGCCAGAATTTCTGATGGATGCGAAGAAGGCGGGAACGGTGCTTGATATCCAGCTGCCGATACAGGTACGGGTTAGAAATATTGTGAAGGAATATGAGCCGTCCAAGCACCCGACTGCAATCCGTGAAGCATTCGCCCGCATTCAGCGGCGCATGCATACCCCGCATGCTAACGCAATTGCAGAAGCACTTCGCCTGGAGAACTATGGAGAAGCGGTGTCGCTCATGCTGGAGCATTACTATGATTCCAGGTATGATCATGCTTCGATGGGCTATGAAGGCCAGATCTTTTCCATTAAAGCTGAACATCTGGAAGACGCATTGAAGCAGATTAGGGCACATCTCGGAAGACCGGAGTAATAAAGGCAATAAATACGGGCTTCACCTTCTAGGTAAAGGTGAAGCCCGTTGTACGTGATAGGGCAGTAATGAGATCCTGGGCTGCCTTATCAGGTGAAAAATGAGTGAGCGTATGGTGCATAGCAATTTGGCCCTTGGTAGACGCTTCCGCATAATTGGTAACGACATGCCGCATCTGGCTGCGCAGGGCGTCTACAGAAGCCTCAGCCCACAGCTGATCACTCTGGTATCCTTGGTAATAAGGCTGAGGCCTTACGGGTACGAGGTGGTAGGGGATTAAGTAACTGTTATATTCATTCAAGAAATCAAGATGACCACCCCAGCCGGTTACAATGATAGGCACTCCCCTCATAGCGGCTTCCAATACGGGATAGCCGACACCTTCTCCACGGCTCGGCAGCACAAATGCATGACTGCTTCGATATAAGGCATCCATCTCCATCTCGCTGCGCAGTTCTAAATCGATATAGACCTGAGCAGGATGATGTGTCAGCTGCAGTTCTCTCTTCCAATGCTCCATCATGTGATATACCTCTGCGGTACCTGCTGTCTTAATAATGAGACATACCGGATCAGCCGCCGTAAATTCACTCCAGAAGGCTTTGAGCAAGATGTCTATTCCTTTGCGATCAATCCAAGAACATACGGACAAAAATCGGAATGGCGGTAAATGATTCACGTACTGCGGTGTATGCTCAGGAGCAGGAGGATGATAGGGTTCGGAGAGACAGGGCCGAACGTAATGCAGCGGTACGTTAACGCCGGATTGGCGAAAAACATTGATATTATGAATGCTGGGCAGCAGGATGCCGCTCATTTGATTTGCTTGTTTAATCCAATTATCTGGTATCTTCGACGTTTCCCAGTAGGTAAATCCGAATGAAGCCCGAAGCTTTCTCCGCCAGAGGTCCGGAATATAGTGGTATACACTAACGCGGCGACCAGCGCTGCGTCGCTTTCTCAGCAAGTGCTCCAGTATAGAACGTTGATCTGGGGGAAGTCCTACTTGCGGTAGTCCTTGATAGGTTTCAAGGCTTACATCTACGCCGGCAGCATGCAGTGCGAGTACATATTCTCTGGTTGCCTTAGCATATCCAGTGGAATCGAATACTGTGCCATGCCATATAACTTGCGCCATCCTAATATTCCCTCCAATCTAGCTATCGTTATTGTACTCGGAAGCATGCTTCATGCGTCACGGCTACTCCCACGAATCTTAGTGCAGAATGCAGCATAAGGATTAACTGATTGCTGCGTTCAACAAGATATCGCTTCCGAGGGAGTGTGGATAATGAGAATTATGATATGGTGCGCGAATATGATATCGGCAGGCGGCGGAGCAAGATTGCTATCGAATATGCTGCCTGCGATGGCTCGGCAGGTTGATATTGATCTCGTACGATTAGTCATTGCACCTGACACGAAGTTCAAAGAGAGAATCGATACGGTCAGCTATCCGAATATCAACATTGTGTATTTTAACGGAAGCATTCAATCGCCAGAAGCGAGGGTGCTGTTAGCAGATTGCCATGTTGTGTATTTCTTCTGGCCGCATGGGCCTGCTTATGTGAAGGTAGATCTTCCGACGATATGCACCTTTCATGATGCAACTATCTTTGACTTTGTACCACCCTATGTGTCAGGAGCCGTTATTGAGCAGGCTTGGCGGGAAGCGAAGGAATGGCTCAGTAACATGACCTCAATTGTCGTATCCTCACGCCATGTACAGACTAGGCTGCTCCATCATTTCGGAGAGGTAGGCAACAGCGCGACCATTATTCCGCACGCCATACTGCCAGCAGATCCGATAAGTCATCTCGTCAGCGATAACGTGAGCCCTGATGTGGCCGTCCGTCTCCCGCCGCAATATGTGGTCTACCCAAGTAATATATCTCCGCACAAAAATCACTATAATCTGCTGTTGGGATATTCCAGGTGCACCGCAGTTAACAAAGTCCCGCTCGTACTGTTTGGACATAATACAGAATTGCTGCGAGTTGTCCCTCCACAATGGCCGGAACAAATGTATGTGCCTACGCTGATTTCTTTATTAGCAAGGACAGGGCTTTGCTTGGATGCAGACATCTATCCGCTGGGGTTCATTCATGACTCGAACGTGATTCCTCTAGTTCGCAACGCGCAAGCACTTATTATGCCGAGCATGTCGGAGGGGGGAGGAAGCTACCCCGTAGAAGAAGCGCTGCGTCTTGGTGTACCGGTGCTGTGCTCGGATATTCCTGTGATGAGAGAGCATATGGCAAGACATAGCGCGGAGATCATCTGGTTCGATCCAGAATCCCCTGATTCCATCGCACAAGCACTGAATTTATTTTTTGAACATTCCAGTCATTACAAATCGTCTGCTGTGCAGGGCATGAATGATCCAACAGACACGTGGGATTATATTGCAAGCCAATATATTCATGTCTTCCGCGTTGCCTATTTGAAATATTACGGCATGATTTAGACCGGGTTCGATATAACATGTTGGAGAAGGGCGTAGTATTCGTTCGCAACATCCGACCAGCTTCGCTGCATTGCTCCTTGAATCACTGCCTGTTGTCCTGGCACTAAGGTGTGGCGATATACCCATAGAGCGCGAAGACGGGCTTCGATCTCGTCTACGGAGTATGGATTGAAGGCCAGGAAGGCGCTCATATTGGGAATAATTTCGTTTGTCACCTCTAGATTGGCTGCAGCGACAGGCGTTCCTACCGTTAAAGATTCAAGAATAGGGAAAGGACAGCTGCCTTCAAACAAGGTAGGCACGATTGTGCCGATTGCATATTTGTAGAGAGAAGGCATGTCGGAGGTCGGAATTCTGCCGATGAACATGAGACTGTTTATAATCTCAGGATCTTGTACATGATGCAGCATGCGCATGACATCGGCTTCTTTTGGACTGCTGGACAATTGATCAGTGAAGACGAGTCGCAGACGCGAATGGTATCCGTCTATCGTTAATCGGAATTGAATAAATGCAGCAAGAAGCCGCTCGAAATTTTTGTGAAGGCGAAGTACGGTTGGAAATACGATATATTCATGATGAAGCTGATATTTCGCTCTAAAATGCTGCTGATCCATAAATGAAAAGGTTTGATACTCGTCACTAGGTGGAGCAAGTCGGATGACATGCGTTTTGTGTGCAGGCAGCCCAGCAATGCCAATTGCATGGTGAGTTCGCACATAATTCGAGTTCGATACAACCGCCGCGGCTTTATGCAAAATATAATAGCCATTTCGATCCACACGGTGACAAAATTCTGGGTAGGTAGTGAAATAAAGCTCTTTAAACTGATGATGAACGAGATCATGCAGACATAAAATATACGGCTTTTTTAAAAACATGGCCAAATCGAGCGAGATAATGGGGACGATCCATATCTCAGCGGGTACATTCGTATTGAAATGCTCTACATTATTGGAATGGTGAATATGAACTCTGCCCGGAAACATTGGTCTTAACGGTGAGAAAGACTGTTCTGCATCTGCGTAATTATAGCCAGTAGCAGCAATATGAATGTGCACATGTGGGAAGTTGGACAACATTCCTCGCGTAAGCCGATACAGGAAGCGGCCAATTCCTTCACCATCCATGGCAAGCGGGTGCGGATAAGCTAGGAAAATCCCAATATGCTGAACCGTTCGCGGGGACGATGTCAGGATGGAATAAGGGTTGGGCTCCGATTTCAATGGTAGCTGCGGATGTGCAAGCAATTGTTGAAATTCTGTGGTATTCAAAAATTGCCGAAGCATTAGTTTCTTGCTATGTCTGGCCATTAATCCCTTTAGATGACCTTGCAAGCCCAGTGAGTCTGGATTGCGGCATAACAGTTCATCATATAAGGAATGGATGAAGAAAAAAGGCTCCGCGGCGTAAAAACGCCGAATGAGACTAGCAGCGGAAGTAGCTTCAGTAGGAATAAAACTTGTAGGGGGCCTAAGGTAGTTCTGCTCTGCCTCCTCACTGCACATGACTTGCTCAATAATACTTAGTTTGGTCTGCTGAGAAGTCAACAATCTCATATAGTGCTGATATTCTATCATTCCTGGTTCGCGGTTAAGGAGCTGCCGGAACAACTCGGCGATGAATTGTTGACCATCCTGCCTCCAGATTGCTTGTATAAAATGGATGAGTCGATATTGCAGATCCAATAATGTCTCCTCCTAACAGCTCATTTGTTCGTCACAGTATATCTTGCAAGGATTGGCAGATATACTGAATGTCCTGTTTGGTTAATTCGCCATGGCTGGGAAGATTCATGCCTTGCGAAGCAATTCGGTTGGCGACTGGATATTCTTCATACAGCTGGCCATCGCGATAAGGAGGCAGGATGTGCATCGGATAGAAGAATGGCCGGGTTTCAATTCCTTTGTCCTTCAGCTGCTGCATGACATGATCTCGCTGCTGCTCAGAATAGCCGTTCAGCACAATACTGAACATCCAGAATACATTTTTGGCCCATATTCGCTGTACAGGCAGTGTCAGCCGGCTGTCGTGCTTCAAGTAATCATAATAATGCATCGCTACTCGGATTCGCTCTCGAATATGCCACTCAACCTTCTCCAATTGGGCGCACCCGATGGCAGCTTGAATGTTCGTCATTCGATAGTTGTAACCGATGACCGGATGCCAGTACTTTTTGTTCTTATCTATTCCTTGGCCTCGCAGCAATCTTATTTTCTCTGCAATGGCTTCGTTGTTTGTCGTGACAACACCGCCTTCCCCAGTTGTAATGACTTTATTGCCGAATAGGCTGAATGTCGCTGTATGTCCCAGCGCTCCTGCCATTCTCCCTTTGTACTGCGCCCCAATCGCTTCAGCAGCATCTTCAATGACAAACAGATCATATTTGTGAGCAAGCTCCATGATTGGATCCATGTCGGCGGGATGCCCATATAGATGTACCGCGATAATGCCCTTCGTACGGGAAGTGATTTTTTGCTCGATTGCTCGAATGTCCATGTTCCATGTATCGGCTTCAACGTCAACGAATACAGGTAGTGCGCCGCAATACGTCACCGCATTTGCTGTCGCAACGAACGTAAGTGTAGGTACGATGACTTCGTCACCTGGTCCGACATCATGAGCAAGCAGGGCAAGATGCAGTGCTGTTGTTCCATTGCTGCAGGCGATTGCATGCTTCGATTGGCAGAAGGCAGCGAATTGCTGCTCGAATTGATCCAGATATGGGCCGTTGGAAGAGATCCAGGTCGTATTCAAACAATCCAGCACATATTTCGTTTCATTTCCATTCAAGACAGGGGTTGCTATAGGGTAGTATTTGTTCATGTTATTTCCCTCCAACATTCATGTCTGCAATTAGCTCGATTTAACCGTGAATCTGCTTAATGACGCGAGCTGGAACCCCAACAGCAACACAGGATTCTGGAATATTGCGAATGGCAACAGAACCAGCCCCCAAAATAGACCATGCCCCAATGGTAACCCCGTCGATTACTTTGGAGCCTGTGCCGAGAAAGCCTCCTTCTTTAACATGTACATTCCCAGAGAGTGTGGTGCCAGGAGCAATATGACACGCACGCTCTATCACGGATTCATGATCGATTGTGGCACCTGTGTTAATGACTGCGTAGTGATGGACTTGAGCTTCTGCATTTATGACCGCGTTGTGCATGATTGCAATTCCTGATCCTAACTGTGAAGAGGGGGCAACATAAGCGAACGGGCTGATGGCATTGATCAGGGTAAAGCCCAGCTTCTCTACTTGAACTGCTATTTTGTAACGCAGCTTGTTGTCTCCGATTGCTACAAAGGCATGGCGTATGTCATCCGCGAATAAAGTAGGCAAGATAGAATCATCGCCTAATAGGGGAATCCCCATAATCTGCGGCTTCTCCGATTTATCCGTACATCCAATGATCTCTATCGATGAATCATGCTGCAAAATATCGATAATCACTTTTGCATGTCCGCCTGCACCAATAATTACAGTCTTTTGCTTGCTTGACACGAAGCACTTCCTCCTGACTACAGTGTCTGTAATGATACATTATGATGATGGTGAGAGGGACGACTTAGGCATAACAAATGATTGCGTCTAAAATGGGTGAAATACGGACGTTCGTGTGCCAAAAGAGAGGCAGGGCAGGGGGACTGTCTGCATTCAATAGAAGGCACCTCTGCAAAATAAAGAGAGCCGGGCTTATATCCCGGCTAATTCAAGAGTCTGTTTAAGCTTGTTCATATTCACAATGAGATTATCGGAGCCGCATGCGGGCTTGGGAGGAAGTTCTACGTCGCATATGACCTCATAGTATTCGAGCTGTGCAAGGCAGCTGATTCTCCAAAAGTAATCATCGACAATTGTGTACGGTGTGAGTTCTATGAACTTGGTGCCTGGATTGCAGAAGACAAGATTCGCATTACCGCTGCCTATTGGGGCGATGATTTCCTTGGCGGAAGCAAATAACGAGATTTTGTCTTGCATGGACAATGTGGATAAAGCAACGCGTTGATAACCTTTGGGGGTCAATAGATTCATTACTTCCTCTTCGTTGAGCACATAACGCATTTTTGCATCTTGCCGAGTAATATATATTTTCTCGTAACCCTCTATCCGTTGTGTGGGATGCTTAGGCAGAAGGCGACCACGTATGAACTGGAAGGCCCATTGAGGACTCTTTCCGATGATAACGGGGACGGAGGGCGCTACTAATGTTTTGGCTTGAAGGTGGAAATGATTCGTGTCGACTTGAATAAGTTTGTCCAGAGGAAGACCGAGCATTTGAATCGATTCATATTGAAAAGGGTGACTAAGTTTGCCAATTACATATTTATCGATAGGGATCCCGCTCTGTTCCAGCAAGTAAAGACGTGGTAAAATATCGAACATCCAGTGGCCCAATATATCCTGGGTTCTTGCGACTTCAGCGATATTCCACCCCCAAGCCAGAGCAGCTGCAGTCCCCTCAAAATAGGAGGGAGGTGGCAATGAAGTGAACGAATAAGGATAGGATAATTCCATATCGAGTAGGCGTTTATTATCGGGTGCAACCACGTAGCAGTTGCCTGTAGCAAAGCGGCCATTGGGGATACTGACTACGAACGTCTCATCATAATGGCAGGTCGATGGCCAACGCGGAGGATCGATACCTCTTGAGGGCTGCATTTGCAGATCATGTTGCGGAACGATTACTTTGTACACTTGTTCGATCGAGCAGTGCTGCGTGGACGCATAGGCTTGCACCCAATCGATCGTCTTTCTATGAAATTGATCAGGAATGGTGTACATGCCTCAGTCTTACCTCCCTTTTCAAAATAGAATCGTTAGTCGTAACAGATTCTCTACATGACGAGCATCTCCTATTCGATTCCAGCCAGATGAAGTACGTGCCGCAGCTTATTTAGATCCACATACAAATTATCGGCACCTCCGACTTGCTTTGCAGGGTACTCAATGTCGCAGATGATTTCATAGTAGTCAAGCCCTGCATGATTGCTTATTTTCCAAAAGTAATCGTCCGTAACAGTATGCGGCGTCATTTCAATGACCTTCGTACCGGGATTGCAGAAGGCAAAGTTAATGTTCCCGCTCCCGAAGGGGGCAACGACTGCTTGAGCAGAAGAGTATATCGCGATCTTCTCAGCAGTTGTTAGCGGAGTAAGCACAATTTTGGTAAATCCTTTGGAATGCAACAGCTCCAGCACCTCGTCTTCATTGATCACGAAGCGAGCGAAAGCATCCTGTCTAGTGACGTAAATTCGTTCATATCCGCTGACAGGTTGAACCGGATGGTTGTCTTTCAGTTGTCTCCGTATATATTCATATGCCCAGCGAGGACTTTTGCCTGTCATCCATGGTACTGCCGGGACAAGAAGTCTCTCGGCCATGATATGGAATTCATTTCGATCGGCCTGAATAAGCCGCTCAAGCGGGATACCCAGCATGTCCAACGATTCATATTGGAAGGAATGCGTTAGTTTGCCGATGACATATTTGTCAATTGGTATTCCGCTCTGCTGGAGCAAGTGAAATCGCGGCAATATGTCAAAAAACCAATGTCCGAAAATGGCTTGTGTGAATACGAGATCCGGAATATTCCATCCCCATACAACGGTAGCAATCGTCCCGGGATAATATTCTGGCGGAGGCAGAGCTTGAGAAGCGTACGGATAATAATATTCCACGTCAAGCAGCCGTTTTTGATCCGGTGTGACCACATAGCAACTTCCAGTAATGAGGCGTCCACCCGGAATTGTGGCGACAAAAGCCTCATCATAGCTGCATATAGTAGACCAGCGGATAGGATCGATGCCTTTTGGAGGACGCAGTGCGAGTGATTCTTTTGGATAAATGACTTGGTAAAAGAGTTCGAATGGTAGATGCTGTTGTGCCGCATAGGTGGCAGCCCAGTCTCTTGCTTTCTCGTAAAATTGTTCTGGGATGGTAAACATATTCTCTTCCCTCCCTATTAGATAGAGTTGTGTTCAATCAAGTATTTCCCTTCAGATTCCATTGCTAGCTTACGATATTCTATTCTATGTAGAGAGAGTGGCTTTGAGATACGGCGTATAGGACGGAAAAATTTTTTTCAACAAGTAACATAGAGAGAGAAGCGGTTCTGATATTTTGATAGTTATAGTTTTTACCTATAAAAACAATAGCTTTTATATCTTAGTCAACCTCGTTCATTTGTGATACAACAGGAATAACATTACTTGAACGAGGAGTGGCAGACATGGCAGAAGTGAAGAAGATAGCGATTGTTGCTGGCGATGGAATCGGACCGGAAGTCGTAAGAGAAGCGGAGAAGGTATTGAAGCGTACGGAGGAACTTTTCGGATATTCGTTCGAGACGAGTCATGGACTGTTCGGGGGAGTCGCGATAGACGAGAAGGGAACGCCGCTGCCTGAGGAGACGCTGGCTCTATGCAAGGATGCAGATGCGGTTCTATTAGGAGCAGTTGGAGGGCCGAAGTGGGACAACAATCCGAAGGAGCTTCGTCCTGAGACTGGACTGCTTGGCATTCGCAAGGCTCTCGGTTTGTTCTCTAATATTCGTCCTGCAGTCGTATTTGACTGTTTGAAGGATGCATCCACATTGAAGCCTGAAGTGCTTGAAGGTACGGATCTAATTGTCGTACGTGAACTGACGGGCGGGATTTACTTCGGAGAGAAGTTCCGCCGCGAGGGCGAACATGGACAGGAAGCCGTTGATACTTGTGTCTACAATGTACAGGAAGTCGAGCGCATTGTACGCCAAGCATTCGAGGTTGCTCAGAAGCGCCGCAAGAAGCTGGCTTCGGTAGATAAGGCGAACGTGCTTGAGACTTCGCGCTTGTGGAGAGAGACGGTGAACCGCGTTGCACCTGAATATCCAGATGTGGAGCTGGAGCATGTATTGGTGGATAACTGCGCGATGCAGCTGCTGCGTCGTCCGGCAAGCTTCGACGTTATCGTCACCGAGAATATGTTCGGTGATATCTTAAGTGACGAAGCAGCCATGCTCACCGGTTCTATCGGCATGCTATCCTCTGCTTCCTTAGGGGAAGGCAGCTTCGGTCTGTACGAGCCCGTACATGGTTCGGCGCCGGATATTGCAGGGCAAGGAATTGCGAATCCAATTGCGACCATTCTATCGGTTGCTCTCATGTTCCGATTGACATTCGGCTATGAAGATGCGGCACAATCCATTGAAGATGCAGTGAAGGAAGTGCTGGATAGCGGACATCGGACAGGCGATATCGCTACAGATAAGTCTAAGGCGATCGGAACGGAAGCAATGGGCGATCTGATTGTGGCAGCTATGACAAAATAATGGGATGATGATAAGGCCAACTCTTAGAAGGATGAGTTGGCCTTTGCTTTGTTGCCAGTCATTTTGGACAGACATTCATGGGAATGATCAGCTCTATAAGATGACAATAGCTCCAGTAAGCCGTTGATTGCATGCAGGTTGGTTTGGGGCGTGTCATTTTTGAATCGAACGGGTAGAATGATATAATAAATGACACCAATTCAGTTAGTACTTAGGAGGAATTTAGCTTGGCAGAACGTTTGGTAGGCAGACCTGCTCCAGAATTCAATATGGAAACTGCAAAAGGTGACGGACAAGGATTTGGAGCAGCATCTTTGTCGGATTACCGGGAGAAATGGCTCGTATTTTTCTTTTACCCGCTCGATTTCACATTTGTATGCCCGACCGAGATAACGGCATTGAGCGAAGCTGCGGAAGAGTTCAAAGCATTGAACACGGAAATCTTAGGGGTATCCGTTGATTCCATCCACAGCCACAAAGCATGGATCAATACACCAAGAGAGCTGAATGGTCTTGGCAAAATCAACTTCCCGCTCGCCTCCGATATTACGAAGAATGTTGCACGCGACTATGGCGTCTTAATAGAAGAGGACGGCATTGCACTGCGTGGCTTGTTCATTATTGACCCAGAGGGCGAATTGAAATATCAAGTCGTGAACCATAACAATGTAGGACGCAGCGTAGAGGAGACGCTTCGTGTGCTGCAGGCGCTGCAGTCCGGCGGGTTATGCCCAATCAATTGGAAGCCGGGCGATAAGAACTTGAACGCCTAGACGGTCTGCCACTTGATATATAGCAAGGCAAATGAAAGGAAAGCCCCGCAGAAATCTGCGGGGCTTATTCGTGTATGAAAGAGAGATATCGAATTCAACAGCTAGAGGGAATCGAAATGTGAGGTTATTCAAGCTCAAAGTTCAAGCTAAACCGGCTGCGGCTGCCTCCAATTGCTTGTATTTCTCAATATACTTCAGAACGGTATGAATGTATGTTGCATGTGACCAAGTTAAGGGTGCAACGGACAGTGGAGAACCATCAAATGGATCCAACTGCTCAGGAAGCAATCCGCTTGCCAGACTGTGTGCTTCCACCCAGCGCAAGGTATCATGTGCGGCTTGCAGATCCTTCAGGTTGGAGGCGGTAGCGATGTCATGGTCTGCGAACCAGAGGGTGCATATAATCCACGGATTGCCAGGAGCAAGGCTCGGATCAGTGCTGCGCTGGAAGTAGTAATCCCGCCAGTAGCGCGCAATCCCCCCAGTCTGGCTGCGAATGGACAGCTTGCTCTTCAATACGCGAACGGTTGACAGCACCCGCTCATCGTCAGCAGGAAGTACACCGAACATATAAATGGCTAGAATACTGCTCTCGGGCGTACAATCCTGAGCCCATTTCCCTTCTTTCCGGTACAGTCCGCGTACGAAGCATCCGGCTTCTTCATTCCATAGATGGGCAAGCATCGCTGTCTTGATTTCCTCTGCGGCGCTGCGGAATCGGTCAGCTCGTTCCTCATCCCCGAACAGAGATGCGAAGTTGGAAGCAGCCACTAAGCCGCTGTAAACAGCTGAAGCGGTGAAGGTGAATATTCCATACCGCTCCTCCCATAGATCATAGCTAGGCAGGGGGAGCTTCAATTCGGGATCGCGGTAGTGAATCATGAACTTGGCAGCCTTGCGGATTAAGGATTGATAGAGTGATTGAGGGAGCTCAATGTCACGGTGATGTTCATAATATCTCCACAGTGCCCACAGCACAAGTCCGGTCTCGTCCTCTTGGATCGGCAGTTGCGATTTGCCGTCGCGCAGATAGGGATGCCAGCTGGAACCGACGGTGCCGTCAGGATTATACTTGTGCAGCAAGTATCCCTCCGCAGTCAGCGCATCAGCACAGAAGCGGAAGAAGGGGGCTGTCATCCCATGGTATCCCGCAGCGGACATCGCTTCCGCGACAAGTGCGCCATCCCGAGGCCACATGTAGCTGTAATGATCCCGATTGAATTGCATAATGTCCGTATCATTCGCTGCAATGATTGCCCCGTTCACGTCTGTCTGCGTGCGAATGATAAGCAGGCTGAGCTTAAATAGGCGTATCAGCTCAGGTTCCAGATCGGAGAAATCAAGCTGGTGCTGATTCGACCAACGCTTCCAGTAGGTGCTGACACGCTGGATCAGTTGTGCAGGGCCGCTGTCTCGTACATATCGATCAAGTTGTTTCACCTCTTCAAGCCGTTCACCAACACTGAGCCAATAATAGCTCTCCCGACTGTCTGAGCCGGGGACGATGGTGCGCAAGCAGATCGTGCTGTCAACAGAGCCTTGGGCGATAGGATTTCCCATAAGATGCCCATCCTCTGCGTCCTTCCACGTTCCCTCTGCCTGATGAAATCGCTTGATGCCTGTCGTGTATTGGTGTATGCCCGCTATTTCACCATGATGCTGGGTGATGCAGCCATTGAACATGAAGTAGCGATCTTTTTTGTAATGAAATAACGTGCCATTGTCAGGGTAAAATCCTGCTGTATCGCCAACTTCCGTTTCATTGATGGACAGATCCTGATGGAAAAATAAGCGTACTTCACGTGGGTTTGGATTACCATTCGAGATGACAATCCGCTTCAAGTAGATCGAATCCCGCTGATGAACGGCATCATTCATATGAAGTACAATACCAAGCCCTTCGTGTTCGGCGGTTACATCGGTAACAAGTGAATCTTCTTGATAAGCCAGGCGAATGTTCCATTCTGGATCACCTAGCCAGCTGAATTGACCTTCCACCCATACCCCGAGACGGCTGGGATAGCCGGCTGTATGATTCAGTTGACCAACATACGGATAATAGACATCCCTTACATAGGCGTGCTCGTCAAGGTTCACGAGAAATTTGCCATTTCCAACGACTAGATGGCGCGGCACGTCATCACTTCCTTAACGGGGACTGCGTCTGGATTAACCGTCCTGCATATTCATGAGCTAGAATTCGCGCCTTGGTCATACTGTCTGCTTGTGAAATAACGCGGAACAATGGCTCTTCTTGATCCGGCTGAATAAGAATGGAGCCCTCAGGCGTCTCAATCTTAATTCCATCTAGAAATTCCGCGCGATAGGAGGACTGGCGAACCCACTCGGTCATTTCGCGCATGACACTGCCTTTGTCAGAACGGGGGCAGGTCACTTCTTCAATGGCGGTATGCAAGGCTGGAATATCCGCAACAAGTCCGTTCAGCGGCTGTCCGGTGTCTGCCATGAGCTGCAAAATCAGACTAATCGCATATAAGCGATGTGCCGCAGGCAACAAGGCGATGCCGCTCGTGGCTTCCATCTGGGAGCGAAGCGGCTCCTGCGTCCGTACGACTCTTACCCCGCTGCGACTGACAATCTGCTCTGCTGTAACAGGAGCGCTGATCGGCACCCCGATGCTCGCGTTGACTCCCGTTTGGACAAGCGCCTGCAGCAGTAGCGGAAGAAGATGATTATGATGCATGCTTGTGCCGTCACTCATATAGATGCGGAACCCTTCATCTTCGGTCAGCATGATGCCCATGTCAGCCTGAACATTTCGAATATGCTCAATAACGGCAGCTGGGGATGGCACATCAGATTGGGTATGAAGCAGGATGCCTCCGGTCAGAGAAGACCATTGTTGAACGAGTGCCGATTCTGCACCTGAGCTCTGAACGATGAGCTTGAAGCTTGCAGATTGAATTAGATTGAAGTCAATGGCCTTGGATAGTGTTGTAAAATAGGAGGTTATCGCGTGTTCTTCACTTCTTCTGCGCCCCATATATTCGATTGGTGTTCGCGCAAAGTCTTCTTGGAAGTAGGCATTTTCGATCTTACGCTCCAAGCCTTTCGCGAATGGCATTCCTCTTGCATCCATCCAGTTCATCACCATTTGTTCGAACTTGGCATCCTCGCTAGCGGACAGTACCTTGAAATGAATGCCGCCATCGGCCTTCAATGTGGTAACAGCATGCCGCAAGCATTCCAGAGGAGCGTCTCCGATATCAATGATATGAATGCCCTGTGATTGAAGTCCTGCTGCACAGGCATTCTTCATTATGGTGTCAAAAGGATGCGAAGATGCAGCCAGAACAATAGATGATTCCCGATTGAGGATCGATCCATAAGCACAGGCCAGCTTGCCGATAAATTCTGGGGTCAGCTCGCTATTCGGACTTCCGCATATTTTGCTGCCCTTGAACAGTGAGGCAGCTGCATTGCCCCAGATAAGCGTAGCATTTACGATGCTATGCGCTTCAACCTCTTTGTTCGGCCACAGTTTAACTTGAGAACGGATATGGGATTTATCGCCGATCGTACAGCCGCTTCCAATAACGGCGCCTTCTTGAATGTGTACATCACTGCCGATGTTCGTGCGATGGAGCAGGATCGCATCTTCAATGTCGCAGTGCTTGGCAACGCGGTTTCCGTTCCACAAGATGGAGCGCGTAAGTGCGCTGTGCGGGAACACAATATTGCCGGAGCCGAGAATGGTATATGGTCCGATCGAGCAGGAAGGGTGGAGAATCGAATCTGATCCGATATAGGCAGGTCCGCTCAGTCTAATACGGGAAGGGAGCCTTACGCCTGACTCTACGAATAGACCTGGCATCGGTTCTGCTGCTTGAATGTGCACATCTACGCGGCGATCGAGCATATCGAATTGAGTCTGCCGATATTGCTGTAAGTTTCCAATATCTGACCAGTATCCGGAAGCAGTATATCCGTATAGTCGCTGCTGTTCTTGAAGCAGTCTTGGGAAGAGATGCAGACTGAAGTCATAGCTTTCCCGCTCCGGAATCCAATCTAATATTTCTGGCTCCAATATATAGATGCCAGTATTGACGGTATCGCTGAATATTTCTCCGTAACTAGGCTTCTCAAGGAAGCGGGAGACCCGGCCCTCATCATCGGTCATGACCACCCCATATTCGAGAGGCAAGCTTACTTGCGTCAGTACCATCGTAGCGATTGCCTGCTTCTCCTTATGATAGTGGATGGCCTGGCGCAGATTGAAGTCGGTCAAGGCATCGCCGCTGATAACGATGAACGATTCGTTAAGGAAGGACTCAGCATTCTTAATGCTGCCTGCCGTACCGAGAGGAGCGTCCTCCTCGAAATAATGCAGCTGCACGCCATATTTGGAGCCGTCACCGAAATGGTTGCGAATCACATCGGGCAAATATTGTACGGTAACGGCGATTTGATGAATGTCGTACCTCTTCAACAATTCAATAATGTATTCCATGCACGGACGATTCAATAGGGGAACCATTGGCTTGGGTGTGCCTAGTGTCAACGGTCGAAGCCGTGTACCTTTGCCGCCTGCCATAATCACTGCCTTCATCGAGCGATCACTCCTTCATATACTTGTCTCGTTGACACAGCTATCGTATTCCAGTCGTAGTGCGCTCGAACCTTCTGTTGTGCTTTTGCAGCCATTTGAGCAGCTCGCTCAGGATGGAGGAGGAGATCCGTTACATGCCATGCTAATGATTCAATATGACCTGGGAGTGCTTTGTATCCATCTACAGCATGATCAATGATTTCAGCGAGTCCACCCGTGTCTGATACGACAACAGGTGTTCCGAACCGCATTGCTTCAAGCGCAACGATTCCGAAGGGTTCATATAGACTGGGGAATACACATACCGATGAGGCTGCAATCCACGCATCCCGTGCCTCATCCTGTACAAATCCAGCGAAGAGGATATGTTCTTGCAGTCCTAACTGTGCGGCCTGAGCCTCTAATTGCTGTCTCATGGGTCCAGTACCGGCGATAATCAGCTTCGCTTGTGGAACAGACTGTATAATAAGTGGCATTGCCTCAATGAGAATATGGATGCCCTTCTCATAGACAAGGCGGCCAACATAGAAGAGAAGTTGGGAATCTACTAGATCAGTGCGATGTTCTAGGTTGTTGATCGAACCAGCTGATATAGCTGCGTCAATCGCGTCAACCCCATTTGGTATCATGGTAACGCGCTGCCGTGTAAGATCGAACAGAGATGCGACCTCCTGAATCATGGCATGGCTGCACACAATGGTATGGTCGGCCTCTGCTGTCAAGCTTGCTTCCATGTCATGGATTCGCTGCTGAAGCTCGCCGTGCAGCCGGCCATGATTGCGTCCATGCTCGGTGGCATGAATGGTAGCAACCAGCGGCCAATGGTAAGTCTGCTTCAAGTCTGCTGCGGCAGGGTAGACGAGCCAATCATGGGCGTGCATGAGGTCGAAGGTCAGACCGGCATCTATGAGATCATCAACGAGTAATGAAATGGCAGCGTTCATATGGAACACCCAATCCATGAACTCTAGTGGTGAAGCTGTCTGTATAAGTGGAGCACGATAGACGTGAACCCCATCCATTAGCTCATATTCAGGTGCGCCCGGCACTTCGCGAGTGACTACATGAATTTCGCATTGCTTCTTGCTTAAATGACGGGAGAGATCATATACAGCTCGTGACAGCCCGCCTACAACGAGCGGCGGGAACTCCCAAGCTATCATTAAGATGCGTTTGTTGGAACGATATTGTGGATGATGTGCCAAAATAGGTTGGGGACAGTTGAATGGTATAGTTCGTTTGGTAGGGGGATAGGCTGCATTGAAATGGTACATTCGCTCGATTGAATGCCTAGCTCTGCTGGATAGAAGCCGATAATCAACTGTAGGGAAGCAAGGGTATTCTCTCTCCATCCGCTCGACAAGTACTTGGTCGTATACGCCCCGCTCAATCATGTACAGCAAGTTGTGGCATCTCTCCAGATGCTGAGTCGTTCGCATCCCAGCATACTCGGTCACCGTCCCCGCATCTACGATGAAAGCCCAATCGCTGCTCGCTGCGAGCATCCATTCGGTGATAGCTTGATTGATAATGCGCTCTTGCATGTCATGGAAGCTTGAAGCTGCCTCCTTATCGATATGGGATACAGTGTGCAGGATTCGATCTTCCGTCTCATGAAGACGTGGATACATCCAGTCATTTCCCTGCTGCAGCCAGACATCCGCATATCCGCCGCGTCCCCAACTACAGAACGATAATTGAGCCTTTTCCTGATTGGGGTATCGCGATAGGTAATCACTTGGTGTTACGAACTCAATGCGTTGTGTATGATGGCGGGTTCGTTCCGACTGCTCTCGGAATAATGCTTCTATCCATAGCGGGCCTTCGAACCACCAATGTCCGAATAGTTCCGCATCATAGGGGCTGATGGCGATCGGAAGGCGATCCCCATCTACTTGAGCCGCTTCAAGTTGAAGTTCTCTGTTGTTCAAGAAGTGACGTGCGTGTTCCCTAGCTTTGTGCAGGGCCCATTCTGGTCGGTATGGTTCTTTAGGAACGTCATGTACTCCGGTAATACGATAATATTTGAGTCCTGTATTGATTCGTGCTTCATTTTCCAGCAGGTGAGGACGAATATAATCCCATTCATCTGCACTGTTCCAGCCAAGATCGTAGCCGATGTCGCGATAGTATTCTCGATAATCATGGTCACCCGGATACCCTTCGTGCGTGCTCCATACTTGTCTTGAGGAATCTGGATCGCGTGCGAAGGCGAAGACCCCTCCTCCTGTATCGATAGGAGCATAATGCATGGCTGTTGGCTGCGGCATTGCATTGACGAATCCATGGTGATCGACAATAAAATATTGAATCCCGCATTCCTGGAGTAGCGGGCTAAGTTCTGGTGCATAGGCACACTCTGGCAGCCAGATTCCGTGAGGCCGTCTGCCGAGCAGCCGCTCGTGTTCCCGCATCCCCACCTCAATTTGCAGGTAAGCTAGGGATGGCTGCTTAATTAGAGGAAGGAAGGCATGAGTTGCAGCACATGTCATGCATTCCAAGTTCCCTTTTTGGACATAATGCCGATATCCATTAATGACATTGCCTTCGAGCCGAGCGTAGATGGACTTCAATTGATGCCACCGCTCCACATACATTGCAGCGACGTCCTGCAGGTCATTGCGGCCTGCCAATCTCTTTACTTCGGATTCAGCCAAGTCAATTGAACGCTGCAAGTGGGATTCAAACCGCACTTTCATCTCCGCATCGTTCATCATGGACAGCAAAGTCGGGGTTAACGTCATCGTAAGGCGAAACGGGATGTTGTCTCGCTCAAGCTGGCCGAAGGTATGAAGCAGAGGGAGGTACGTCTCCAACATGGCTTCGAAAAACCAGCGTTCTTCCAATGTGCGCTGTACATGCGGGTGGCGCACATAAGGCAAATGTGCATGCAGAACGAGGGATACTAATCCTTGCGTGTGCATGCTGGGATGAGAGCTTACTGGGACAAATGCGTTCATTCACAAACTCCTTCTCGATTTTCATATAACGTATAAGATGAGAATGATGGAAATGGCGATCCAGCTTCTGTTTGTTCCAAATGTATGGCTTGTAAGGCACCCATCTGCTCAGGGAATTCGCCATATGATTGCAAGTAGGGGGTATGAACGAATGTTGAACGTGCAAGTGGTACAAAGGATTGCGATGCCGGAATGATCCCATAATCAGCTATGTATGAACGATTTGGCTTAACAGGATGCAGATATACGGAGCTCTCATGCGATTCCACGGGATGCAGCAATACTTGGTTAGATGCGCCTAGCTTGCAGTGAGGGAAATCGGCACGCGGTACTTCATACAGCTGTATCGCTTTGGTCATTTCGTTCCAGCCTATTCGATAGTGTCGCTCTACGGCTGCTTGTGTGCGTGCTGTGATGAACCAATAGGCGAATAAGGTAAAGGGGTCTTTAAGTAATAATCGCAAGGCAGAATGTTGACGATAGGATGATGGCGTCCGTGCATCGGCAGCAGGAATAAGCGCTCCTCCTTTCCTGGAAATCACTTCATGCTTCAACCTATACTATCCATGCAATCGGTGTTTCATGTCTGTTCCTTTTATGAATATTTGAAAAAAGGATTGGAACCTTTGAAAATGAAAATGCTTTTACATTTGATTTCAAACTTGGCAATATTGACGCTCATACATGTTCATGACGCTTCTTCAAGCTTGAATGTAACAGACCTTCCGAAAGTTTCATGACATCGTCGTATTGATTGTCAGAATGCATTAACTGCTCGAACCAGCTTGACGATATGGATGAAAATGCGTCTTGCTTCCCATCTGCATAGTGCACAACTAATTTGAGGTTTGATTCGTCATAATGTACGTATTGAATTTGCTTCGAGGCGATGAACAGTACATTTGATTTCATAAGTATGCCTCCCGCTTCTTTGTATTATTTACATCTATATGCCCATGGGCGCACAGTTATACGCGGGGAGCTTAAGGTAGGACGTTTGAAGGAAGTTTTATCAGAATTAAAGGAATTATTAGAGGAGCTATCGAATACACTACAATAATCTTAGCTTACCGCAGAGCGAGGAGGGAGAACATGAGCTTTTGTTGTGGAGCAAGCATGATCGGGACAACGGGTACCCTGCAGCATTATCGAACACGCATTCATAATGTTCCCCTGCTGCTGTGTCCGGTCTGTCATCGCATTGAAGTCCATTACTTAGTTGAAAGCGAATACGAAATACTGGCGGAATATTCATCAGATGACGGCGCTGAAGAAATTGACTTCCGTGACTATGTACACACAGATGATGAAGGTATGTTCGAGAACTGTATTAATCAAGAGCATGATGATCCGCTAGAGCTAGTGAAGACACAAATCGATAATGCGCTTGATTTACTTGCATTGGCCAAGCAGTGGAAAGATACACAATGGGAAGCGGAGCTGAAGCGTCGATTGGCCCTAATGAGTCGTCGCAGAGCGAAGCTGCTGAAGCAGAAATAGAAGCTGTCTGTCATATAGGGATAGAGGAAGAGGCGGCAGCCGATCGTCAAACAGCGTGCTCCGAGGCGCGTTCATCGTAGGGCGATAGGCGCATGGCGCCTCTTTGTCGTGCAATGAGATGGGCATTTTAGCTTACTTTTAAGGGAAATGAGTTTATTTGTCCATTTTCGACATTATCTAGTGTTGACGATTTTGCCAAAAGTTTACTATGATGAAGCTGTTGGGACGAACCTGGATACGGTTACCGTACAAATGAGGTGAGCCACATTGACCACGGACTGCAAGCATCAAGTGCGAAGTGAGAATGAGTGGATTCAAAGATATTGTAGAGGGCTGTGGAATTATATCATGAACGGGGACGAGAAGGAACTGCATGTGGCGAGGGAATTAGCCATGGAGCTACATTCACTGGAACTGCAGCAGGATCTTCTTAGCTTGCACGAGGATGCAATGTTTACTGTTCTGGCCCATGTTGACTGGAATGATGGGGTTAAGGCATTTCATCGTTCGTTCCTATATTTCTTAGAGTGGATGATAGCTATAAAGACAGAAGAGAGAGGCAAGGAGGGGATTGCAGTGGCGCTGAACCCGATACGTGAGCCTTGGATTCAGTCCGCACAAGCTTTATTTTCCACCAAGAGCGTTCGTGACAAATACGAGAACGTGCTTCAGCATATGGATAGCGGAATCGTATTATTTGACTGCAGCGGCGTACTGTCTTTCATTAATGTGGAGACCGCCAAGCTGTTGGATGTACCACGCAAAGCACTTGTAGGTTGTTCCTTGCGTGAAATGCTTTTTCATCCTTTACTCAAAAGGGACAAGCGGAAAATGCTCCTCCGTCTCTATAAAGATACTATCCTCCAAAGAAAGCGCTATCACGAATTCTCCGATCGTCTGGACCGACATTATCTTGTCACCGTCACCTACGGGGATCAGATGGATGGCGATTATTTATTTAGCATTAAAGATGTATCTGACTTCAAGCGCATCGAACAAACGGCATATCAAAATGACAAGCTCGCTATTCTTGGTAAAATCGCCGCAGCTATTGCGCATGAAATACGCAACCCATTAACCTCGATTCGCGGCTTCATTCAATTGCTCAGGCCGCATCTGATGCAGCTTGGCAAGGAAGAGTACGCGAAGATTATTCTCGCAGAAATTGATCGTGCCAATGATATCATCTTTGAATTTCTGAATTCCTCCAAACCATCAGCTCCTATGACCTCAGAAGTTCCTGTCTCATCCCTTCTACGAGAGGTTGTTCTCCTGACCGAAAGCGATGCTGTTATGAAAGGCTGCGTGATTGAATTAGTCGACAACTCCGCTTCGGGCTCATTATATGTATCCATTGATGTGAAGCAGATTAAGCAGGTTATATTGAATATGATACGCAATGCGATTGACGCGATTGATGATGTGGCCGCTGTACGGAAAGGGCATATCCGCATCGTGACGGAGCGGGACGGTCGGTTCGCGAAGATACATATTCGGGATAATGGAAGAGGGATGTCCCTGAAGACGATGGAGCGCTTATTCGATCCATTCTTCACAACGAAGGCCGATGGTACTGGACTCGGGTTGTCTGTCAGTTATCGAATTATTAAAAATCACGGCGGGTTAATTGAGGTAGACAGCCAAGAGGGAGAATGGACGCTGTTTACGATTCGATTGCCGCTCGCATAAATACTTGTAAGGGCAAGAAGCCTCACCAACGCAGCCGATGTCTGCCGTTATGAAGCCACAACGATCAGGGTTGTGGTACAATAAGGGAGACATTGGCATTCATCATTTTTTAATACAAAGGAATGATTACATTATGAAACTAGCAAATGCAACATGGATGAATGATGTACAAATTCAAGCTCAAGCACTTGCATCTGCTCAGATTGAGGCAGACGCTGTTGTAGTAATTGGTACAAAAGCTGAATTCGAGAATGCATCTGGATTCCCAGGGGCCGAAGCCTGTGCGGCAGCAGTTCGTAGCGGATTGTTCGAGGCAGATTGCTGCAAGACTTATGTAGTAGCTACAGGAGAAGAGAAGACTCCTGTTCTGATTGCAGTAGGACGCAAGGAAGAAGCGCTGACAGAGAAGCAAGTACGTCTTAGCCTTGCTGAGGCTGCTCGTGTAGCGGTGAAGCATCGCCTGAGCCGTGTAGCGGTTATCGTACCGGAACAGCTTGTACAGGTTGATGCGGCAGCAGCGCAATCGTTCGCACATATGATGGTGGAAGGCTTCCTCTTGGGGGCTTATCAGCGCGTTACCTATAAGAAAGATGCGAAGCCAGCTCATACCTTTGCATCCCTGAACCTGTACGCAGCGGAACTGGCGACAGAAGCATGGAACGAAGGCATTAAGACGGGACAAGCTTATGCGCTCGGTACAACGTATGCGCGTGACCTGACGAACTTGCCAGGGAACGTGCTTGTTCCTAGCACACTCGCAGAACAAGCGTTGGAACTGGCTGAACAGTTCGGCTTCGAAGCACACGTGCTCGATGAGAAGCAGATCGAAGAGAAGGGCATGGGAGGTCTGCTCGGCGTTGGCAAGGGCAGCGTGAATCCTCCACGCATGATTGTTCTGAAATACCAAGGCACGGACGAGTGGACAGATGTTTATGGCATCGTCGGCAAGGGAATTACGTTCGATACAGGCGGTATTTCCTTGAAGCCTTCTGCGAAAATGGATGAAATGATCTGTGATATGGGCGGCGCAGCTGCAATGCTCGGCACGATGTCCGTAATTGGACGCCTTCGTCCACAGAAGAACGTGATCTGCGTGATTGCTTCGGCAGAAAATATGCCTGCTGGCAATGCGTTGAAGCCAGGTGATGTGATTACATCCTACAGCGGACGTACCATTGAAGTGCTCAACACAGATGCGGAAGGACGCCTTGTACTGGCTGACGGCATGACGTATGCGAAGGAGCTTGGCGCAAGCAAGCTGATTGATGCAGCAACGTTGACAGGTGCTGTCGGGGTCGCGCTCGGTTCGATTACAACAGGTGTTGTAACGAATGATGATGCCTTCTACGATACGTTCAAAGCGGCTGCATCCCGTACAAATGAACTCGTATGGCAGCTTCCTTCCAATCAAGAGTATTGGGATATGCTGAAGAGCGACGTTGCGGATCTGCGCAATGCTATTCCAGGTGGAGCAGGAACGATTACAGCTGGCTTGTTCGTCGGAACATTCGCTGACGAATTGCCTTGGATTCACTTGGATATTGCAGGGACTGCATTCCTCGCATCCAGCCGTGGCGTTGATCCGAAGGGCGGAACTGGAGTTATGGTTCGGACAATTGCAGAGACAATTCTGTCGTAATTTACAATTATGTTATTTAAAGGTGTACCGCTTGCGCGGTACACCTTTTTATTCGTTCGGGGCCTACGTTAGTTCGTGCAAATGAATGGATTAACCAGTTGGTGCATGGGAACGCTTCTTCGGAAGACGGCTTCGCACTTCGGCTGTTGATTTGGCTGTCTTAGTCTCCGCCTCTTCCGATGCACGGCGGCTCAACAGATTGTTCACGATTAGAGCGCTGACGATAAGCAGTGTGCCGAACCACTCTGCAGAAGATACCTCATAACCCTGTATGACGGAGATAATGAACGTTGTTGCAGGCACGAAGTTAATGAACAGCATGCCATTAATCGGCTTCAACAATTGAACCCCTTGAATCCAGCTCAGCAAGGCGAGCAGTCCGGCTACGAGAATCATGAAGCTCATCTCCGGCGCAATCGATACAACCGTGCTCACAGATGGAGCATCGACGATGCCTAGAGCAGTCATGACGAGAACGATAGCCAGTGTTGTAAATCCACCGTACAGCGAGCTCAAGGTAGAGAAACGAAGTGCAGACCATCCAGCGAATTGTCCGCTGCTAACGGTGTAAATAACCCACCCTGTAATCCCTGCAAATACAGACAAGAGTGGAAGCAGCTTCAGGCCCCCATTTGCAAGGGAGTGAAGATCGCCCTTAGTCACGACGAAGATAACTCCAATAAAGGCGGTGATCACACAAGCAAGTGTTGACATCTTTGGCATTTTGCGCGTTACGAGCCATACGAACAGTACAGCCAGCATCGGCATGAACGATTCCATGATGGAGGCGAGCAGAACTCCTGATTTGCCGAGCTGCTGTTGTCCCCAGAATACGCCGAAGTTATAAATAGTGAATCCGAACAGACCAAGCAGCCATATTTTGAAGGTTTGTCCCTTTGTATTGAATGCTGCCTTGCCTTCCTTGAACAATAACAGTGCAGCTAGTAATAGGCCGACGATACAGTATCGAATTCCGGAGAACCAGAACGGATCGATATGATGCAGCGCGCTCTCGGCAATCGGGAACATTGCTCCCCATGCTACTGCTGCAAAGAGGCAAAACATAGCTCCCTGCCAAAAATGTTTCTTACTCATGATGCCACTCACTCCCAATCCACACGATGCCAAGCGTTATCTGTATCTGTAATAGAGATTGCTTAACAATTCCGTTTATAGTAACGTTCGATAACAACTGAAATTCATATTATGACTTTTCTGATATCTTGTAAAATAATTGAAAGTGATTTAAGATATCACTAATAATGATATCTAACATAGAGTGTGAAGGAGTAATTAGGATGGACTTGAGTGACATTCATATTTTCATGTCCGTCGTTGAGCATGGAAGTGTCAGCCGTGCGGCTGAAGAGATGGGGTATGTGCAGTCGAATGTAACGGCTCGCATCCGTGCATTGGAGCAGGAGGTTGGGCATCCGCTGTTTCATCGCCATCGCAGGGGCATGACCTTGAATGCGGAAGGCCGCAAGCTGCTCTATTATGCAGAGCGGATGTCCATGCTCATGAGTGAAATGAGGAAGGCGTTCCAAGACAGTGAGGATCCTGTTGGCAATCTGCTGATCGGTTCAGTAGAGACGGTCGTCGGATTGCCTGATATATTAAGTCTGTTCTATCAGAAATATTCGAAGGTCGACCTGTCGCTTATGGCGGGGGTAACGGACAAGCTGACGGAAGAAGTGCTGGAATACAAGCTGGATGGGGCATTCGTATCCGGTCCGGTAACGGTATCGAACGTAGAACAGTACCCGGTGTTCGATGAGGAATTGGTGCTCGTATGCGGCAAATGTGCCGTAGACGGGAAGCAGCCGTTATTCCATGTGCGGGAATTGCTGCACCGCCCGCTGCTTGTCTTCCGCAAAGGCTGCGGATATCGAGCGAAGCTGGAGCAGTGGATGCAGCTCGAGGGAATTTCGCCAACGAAGGTGATGGAATTCGGGACACTAGAGACGATTATCGGAACGGTTGTAGCTGGGCTCGGCATAACAGTTGTCCCTCGGGCCGCAGTAAGACGTCTAGAGAAAGAAGGCGAGCTGCAAGTATTCACCATACCGAAACCGTTCAATATGGTATCCGTTGTCTATATTCGCCGCAGTGATACGTATATGGGGGAAGCGGAGCGCCGCTTTATGGAGACGATGGAGGAAGTACGCGAGAAGCGTCGGATACAGGAGCATATGCCTGTATAAGAGTAGCTGGAAACTTGAAATTAGTAGTTTATTTCAATTGATTAGTGGCGGTAATCAGGTATAATATGTAATAAGAGCGATACAATAAATAAGGAACGGACTGCCATCCGTTCCCAGTACAAACATCTTGAGTGGATTTTCCCCTCCATAAATTTCATAAAGCTATAGAGAAGTAACCCACGGCGGCTAACCATGAGTGGTTACTTCTTTTTTCTATCCATATACGTCAGTAGCGCGACGAGAAACGTAGCGAACATGATAACATCGGAGAAGGAGAAGTTCATAGACTCACCTCCTTTCCGGAGGGAGCCAACCACTCAAGGTGTGTTGTACATATCTATTATACAAGTTAGAGGAATAAATTGTAATCTGTGATTGCGATGAGTATGATGATTACCATGAAAATAAGAGAAAGGATTGTGCGGAGGCACAATCCTTTTTTTGATATGCATGATCATTTCGCAATGGCTGCTGCTCCAATAGGCACTCTGAATCAGCCTCGCAGATTTTTATCGGTACTGCTGCTTGTACGCAGTCGTCCTGCAATAAGAAATGGAAGATACAAGACAATGAACATTCCCAGCGCAACACCCTCGAGTGATAGAAGATACCACGGGTAAGGCCCCAGCACATCCATTAAGGAAGCAGTTTCCGGCTTGTGAGCCAAGAACATGTAGTTCCCGCCTGTTATATAGTTGACACCCCCAACTACAACGAGCAGAACATTAAGGAACAGCATCGCATAACCGATTGATTTCCACGTAGGCCGCACATTTTCTACCCAGACCATATACAGCACCGCGAGGATGATTGCGATATGGGCGATGAAGAACTGGACGAATCGGAAATGCGGGAACGGATAGTCCAGAGCTGGTGTTAGCAGAGCCTGGAGTGCTCCCCCGATACCGGTAAAATAAACAATATGGAATATCTTCTTGCTACGGAACAGGAGCATGAGCACACACATGTATAAGGAGATGCTGCATAGCTCGAACGGGAGTGTATCCGCCGCACGGAATATCCCTGTTGCCACATACCATATATTCAAGGTTACTTCAGATAGGACGAGCAAACTTATTAGGCCGCATCTGCCGTATCGGTTATGTTTATCCTGTCGAAACCAATGACGCCATCGATATAAGAGGAGCACTGTCACGATAAATAGAAACAGTGCCCCCATATGTGCTGAAGAGAATGCCTTGAACGTGTCTGCTGCCTGTAGAGAGAACCAAGACATGGAGATGCCATCCTCCTTTTCACATGGGATTCTTGCTAAATTTCTTTATGCAGATGAAGCATGAGTTGTGGTAGAGCTAGTTGTAAGTTGTGAGAAGTGAGTAGAGCAATCCACTAGGAACTGATCAGTTCCTCCTTCGGTACTTCCTCCGTAGAGGAATGCTCGCCTTGCCAGAGCAGCTGCATTTCTGCACATGTTGCGAGCAACTCATGCAGTGTCCCTTCTGCCTCGATGCGGCCATCCTTCATTACGATAATATGATCAGCCCTGCTTAAGGCAGCGCGGCGGTGCGACACGGCAATGCAGGTGACATCACGCTCGGTGAATAATCGCTCCCAGAGCAGCTGCTCGGTCTCCACATCAAGGGCGCTGGACAGATCGTCGAACAAATACAGATCAGATTGTGTCATCATCATCCTTGCAGTTGCCGCCCGTTGAATTTGTCCGCCGGAGAGCATTACCCCGCGAGGCCCTACATACGTATCAAGACCATTTTCAAGCTGTTCCATATCCCGCTCCATGACTGCTAGACGAATGGCGTGCTCCAATGCATCTTTCTCTCGATCATGACTGCCCATAATGATATTCTCCCGCAGCGGGTCGCTGAATAAGCGAGGCACCTGCGGTGTATAGGCTGCTTTGGGCGGGGTGAGAAATGATGCAGGATCAATCTCCTTCCCGTTCCAGCGTATTGTTCCTGCTGATTTCTTCAAGAGACCAAGCAATGTACGCATCAGCGTGGATTTCCCCGAGCCGATCCTGCCGGTAATGACGAGGAACTCGCCTCGATTCAAGTGAAACTGAATATCTTGAATGCCATGTTCAGAATCCGGATAGGTGAATGATACCTGATCGACCTCCAAGGATTGCAGCTGTTCTGAATCAGTAAGGGTGCGAACAGGTGGAGCCGGAGGATCTTCATTCAGATAAATTTCGCTGTGTTCCACGACTCGATCTTCTTCTCCCGGCTGGAATAAGATGCGCATTCGATCGAGAGATACTTGCAGGCGCTTATGTTGAAAGACCATATAGCCGAACAAGGATATGCTGAAGGCGAAGTTCGTCAAGTAGGAGGTAAATAGAGCGAAGTCTCCTACAGAGAACCGCCCTGCCTGCATTTCTGTTGCGCACATCAACAGAATTCCGCCCGTGCTGATGGTAAGCACATGCTGATTCAGCGACTTCATCCATTGCGTGAACAGCGTATCCTTAAGGGCAGCTTGACGACGATTCTCGTTCAGCCCGACGAAGCGCTGGTGCACATGGCGTTCAGCCTGCCCAAGCTTCAGTGCCTGCACTGCTCCGAATATCTCCGCGATGAATCCTGTAATCTTCGATGTTGCTTCTCGATTCTGCTGGCTATAGCGCCGTGCGCGATTGCCCGATAGGTTGTTCAGCACGGTAACAGCAAGCAGTGGCAGGATTGCAACTACGGTAATTTGCCAATTGATGTTGGCCATAATGATGATGGATACGATGGTGAAGGCCAATCGCCCCCAGAAGTCGACCCATGATTCCACGTAATCCACGACTTCATTCACATCGTCGCGGAAGCGGCTGGCAGCATCTCCGGGGGAAGCCGGAAGATGCCGTCCCGGCCAACGCATAATGCCTGCCAGCATGTTGGTGCGTAGTACTGCTTGGATATGGTAGATATAAGTGACCCACTGGTAGAATGCTGCAAAAAACACGCCAACCCGCAGTATGCGTACAAGTGCGATAACAATTAACGGAACCGCAAGCCACATATAATCATGAGATTGTGAAGTGGCGCGATCAAAAAACCACTGCATGCCGAGACCGATGAGCAGGGGGATTGCGTGAAACATGCCCCACATGATTCCGTTTACAAAAAAGAGCATCGGTCGGAACTGGAACAATCGGGTGATAAAGCGGGTTACGGTCATGCCAATTCCTCCTCCATTCCCGTTCGAAGCAGTCTCGCATAATGCGAGGATGGGGTGTTCGCAAGCTCCCCGCGTGAGCCGAACTCGACAATTCGTCCATGCTGTAACACCATGATCGTATCGACCTGCTCGAGCGTTGCCAAGCGATGGGCGATGACAATGCCCGTACACTGTTCCATCAGCTGATCGACTGCAACTTGTAGCATTGCTTCTGTTGCGGCATCCAGCCGTGATGAAGGCTCATCAAGCACAATAATACTTGGATTCGTCAGAAATACACGTGTCAAGGCGAACAATTGAGCCTCACCTGCGGATAGCGAAGTACCCCCCGAGGACAAATGGGTATCGAGTCCATTAGACAGTCCATCGATCCATTGCCGCAGCCCGAGCTTCGCGGTTGTCTCCAAGATGCTCTCGTCCGATACATTCGGATCGAATAAGGTTAGATTGTCGCGCAGCGTTCCGTCAAAGAGCTGCACGTCTTGCGTCACCATTCCTACGCGGCGGTACAGCGTCTCCAGCTTCAAGCTGCGAATATCCTCGCCGCCAATTCGAATGGTTCCGCTGTTGATGTTGTATAGACGAAGCAGCAGACGGCTAATGCTGGACTTGCCGCTTCCCGTACGGCCAATGATGCCAAGTCGCTGGCCTGGCTGAACGTCGAAACTGATGTCGTGAAGCACGAGCTTATCTTCGTTATAGCCGAAGGTAACCTGCTTGAATTCCAGACCGAGAGCTCCATCTGGCAGCTGCGTCTTCGTTCCATCTTCAATCTCACTGCGAAGGGAGAGGAGTTCGCGAGCGCGAAGCATGCCAGATTTGGCCTTTTGGAATTCCTGAATTTGATCTCCCAACTGCTCAATAGGCGTATTTAACATTTGCGTGTATTGGAAAATGAGAAACAGCGTCCCGAGCGATATTTGACCGATCAAATAGTAATGGACGCCCAATAACAGTACAACCGTCACAGCGATCGAAAAGAGTACGACCGTGCTGTTCCATGGAATAACCCGCAGCATCCAAGCTTTGCGGCCGGATAAGAACACCTTCCGCATCGCACCATGGAATCGATTCATGACATAGGGCACAGCCCCATTCGCTTGCACATCCTCGATACCCGCGATTCGTTCCTCAATCAAGCCGAATAAGGCGGCGCTTGCAGAACGTTCGTCCTTGGAGCTATTCACGCCCATGTTGCGAATAAATACCATAGAGCCGATGGAGAGAAGTGTAAATATAGTCATGACAGCTGCAATCGGCCAATTAACGGTGAACATGTAGCCTAGAATACCGATGAGCAGGATGAAGCTGCCGATGACCTGCGCAATGAACATGGCAAAGAAGTTGGACATGCCGGTTACATCGCCGTCTATTCGCTCGATCATCTCGCCAGGCGTCTTGCGGTTATGGAAATGCATATCCAATTCGAGGCAATGCCGCAAGAGATCACCGCGTAATGTATTGGTTGCGCGCCATGAGATATCATTGCCAACATAGCTTATCGCAACCGTAATAAACTGGGCGAAAACAGCAATGAGCAGATAAATGCCTGCAAGTGTGAGAAGGGTGGATATTGCACCTTGAGCTGCGGCTGTATCGATGAATTGCTGCACAAGCTGAGGATTAATGAGCTGACATGCAGTGGACACGAGCAGCATAATCAGCAGCAGCAGCAGCCGGCCCCTTACCGGATATAGATACCGAAGCAGCCAAGTCATTGATATGGATGTGTTCTGGGACATAAGATGACCTCCAATCTGTGAACGACATGAGGCTTCTACGTCATGCGAAGGAAGAAGCGTCGAATGAAATAATTCCTATCATACACTAAATAATGGAAGCTGCAAGATAAAAAATGAATTAAGAAGTTTATTCTCTGACTATTCCGTAGGGGCGTCCGGGATTCGCATCGAGTAGAAGGTTTCAAATATAGGAAGACTACAAAAATGAACATGATTTTACCAGAAAAGGTAATGCGAAACCGCTTATGATGTAAGCGTTTTACCACTACAATGTGGAGGCAATCATTACTGTAACGAGAAGGTCAAAGGGGGGTGAACATACACACGTGAGTGCTATGCGTGTATCAGCGCATAAATCCTAAATTGTTCTCCTGAAAGGTGGTAATCGTAATGAGATACATCTTGCTGAGACCGTTGTCCATCTGGCTTGTTGCCGTTCTCCTTTTCTCCACGCTGCTGCAGGCCGTGCCTAATTATGCGCAGGCTGAGGCGGATCTGCCCCCAATCGAACAACTGCTTCTTCCATCGGGTGAGGCAGACCCTGTCACCGTCGTCTCGCAGGATGCAACGCAGTCGCTTGTAATTAGCGATATTAATTCCCCTGGGGATTCATTAGTGAACAAAACCGATTACTTGGCCTTATATACGAGTGGAGCCGGTGTGACGAATACGGTGTACGGCAATGAAGTGTTCGTCAAAAAATATGATGTGGCCCTCGTGGTCAATCGTCACAGTGTTGTAGAAGCTGTATATGGCCCTGATGCTGATCCTCCGGTGTCATGGGATGACGACATAAGTATTGCAATTCCAGAGGAGGGCTATATCGTGCTCTCTGGTAGAACCACTTGGGACTCTTCGATTCATCAAAAACTACTATTCCATCATTATGGCGTTGGAGATCACATTCGATTAATGAGAGGCGGCAAGGAAGTGACGGCAGCTGATTTCCGCAATCAGAAGCCTGAGCCTGAACTGAAGCCTGAACTGCATCTCATTACCCCTTCGGATTCAACGGTAACGGTACCCATGATTGCGGTCAAAGGCTATGTTGCGAATTATCGAGAGAACCAGAATATCCAGGTTGTCATCGGTGGGAAGCAGGCGAGTATTACCGCGAACGGCAGCTTTCTGCAGCAAGTGTATCTGACATTAGGTGCTAACCTTATCACGGTGCGCTTGTTGCAAGGCGATACAGAGCTGGCAGTGTCCAACATCACCGCAACCTATGAACGCTCCGGGCAGGGCTCAGACTATATCGAGGTTGAGGCTGCTCCAATCGATGTCACAATCGAAATTCAAGGGCCTCGGCATAAAATTGATGCTGTAGACGAAGACATCGCCGCACACGGAAATGTAGTTGCCTTATTTACACGTGATTATGGCTCCTCGATTGTCGTTCCTCAATACAATGTTGCTGTTCAAGTAGACGAACATAATCGTGTGCTTCGTGTCGTCAATCCTTCTATTAATGGCAAGCCTCCTGTCTGGACGGGGCCAACTACTCTGGAAATCCCAGATGGCGGTTATGTATTAATGGCACAGGACGACAGCTATACGACGAACTTCATCAAACGGTATCTAGCGGTTCATTTCAAGGCGGGGGATCAGATTAAGCTTCGCAAAAACGGAGAGGTAGTCTCTGTTAAGGATGTGAGAAGCGGCAATGGAGCGATTGCAAGACTGACGCTGGATAATGAGCTGATGTATACCGTAACAGACAACCAGACGGTGGTTACTGGGCGGATTGTGAATATCGATCATCCTGAGTCGACGGCATTATTGATCCATGGGAAGCAGGAGACTTTCGCTGCGGATGGTACCTTCTCAGTTCCCGTTACGCTGAGCAGGGGTACGAACTATGTGGATATTGTGGTTATGAAAAACGGAAAGGAACAGGATAAGCGAAATATGGTCGTGTTCAGCAGACCGGGATTTGCACCTGAGAAGGACATCATTCTATGGGTCGATCAGGCAGCGAATGCTCGGAAGTTCCAATCCAGCGAGCAAGTGCTGGCCTTCCTGAAGAAGGCAAAGGACTTAGGCGTGACGACGGTCGTCTTCGATGTGAAAGGGGTAGAGGGGTTCGTATCCTATAAGAAGAACGATCTGACCGGAAGACCGTACGTGAGTGAGATAAAAGCGCCGGAGAAGGCAGGCTCGAATCCGAATCTCGACCTGCTGCAGGAATTTATTTCGCATGGCCATGCGCTTGGCTTAAAGGTGCACGCATCTCTGAATGTATTTGCGGAAGGTTCGATCGCCCATAACGAGTACGCAGTGCTCGATCAGCACTTGAATTGGGAGGAGCGTATCTACGTTCCAGAAAACAACGGGGAGATCAAGCGTCTTCGGGAAAGCGCGAAAAAGGGGCTCGTTGCATTCGTTAATCCTTCAGACGATGAGGTGAGAGCATATCAATTAAAAACGTTCGAAGAAGTGATCAAAAACTACGATGTCGATGGAGTCGTCCACGATCGGGGGAGATATGATAACGAAACGGCTGATTTCAGTGACGTCACTCGGATCAAATTCGAGCAGTTCCTGCAAGCAAGGGGCAAGCAGTTGCAGAACTGGCCGGCCGATATTTACCGATATGAGCAGAACGTCCGGGTATACGGGCCATTGATTCAAGACTGGTGGGAATTCCGTTCCGGGGCGATCAAGAGCTTCTTTGCCGAAGTGAAGGCACTCGTTGATTCCTATGAAGTCTCAACGGGACGGACGATCCAAGTGTCCTCCTATGTAGGTTCTTGGTATGAGACGTATTATTTGAACGGTGTCAATTGGGGGAGCCGTAATTTCCGCTATGACACACGCTTAGGGATGCCTGATCAATCTGTCTATACGCCGGAATATTATGATACGGGCTACATTGAATACTTAGACTTCTTAATGATCGGCGCCTATCAGACGACCAGCAAGGAAGTGAAGAAATACATCACGCTTGGCAATATCGTGACCAATGGAGAGATTCCGCTATATGCGGGGATATCCCTTGTCAATGTACAGACTCCGTCAGTGCAGCGGGAGGTATTTCAGGCTGGATTGGCTACCACGAATGGTCTAATGTTGTTCGATGCCTCCCAGATCAACTGGCCTATAGCTTCGGCGGCCCTCCGGGATGAGGAATATGTGAAGGATTATCAGCTTGGCATCAGCTTGCCAGGCAGCCCGGATTCATTCATGGAAGGGAGCTATTATAATGTGAACCGAGTCGAGGGCAATGTGAATGTGCTGACCGACGCGTTCGGTTATTCAACGGGCACGAATCAATTCGGGGTCGAGGTTGTTGTAGATGCCGGCGGTAAAGTGACGAATGTGGTCAATCGTAAACAAGCGATCCAATGGAACTGGGCTGTACCGGAGCAGAATAACAGTGTCATTCCGCAGGGGGGATTCGTCATTACAACCGTCGATCCTTCTGGGACGCGAACGCTGCGCCAGCTTGTGGCGAACGCGTATGACGTGGGTAACTCGATACGGGCAGCTGTGCTTAGCGGATGGCAAGACGATGAAGGGCGGCAGACTTCGAACCGCGAGATAGTGGTGGAGGGTCAGGTTGAGGTGCTGGGCACAGGGAAGGCTGAGGTGTTTTTGAATGGTAAGCCCGCGATTATTGACGCAAACGGCGGCTTCAAATCCAACATCCCGCTATCAGTTGGCCGGAACAGCGTAACGATTACTGTGTTTGTAGATAAATATAAGACGAACAGTCGAACGATTGACATCATCCGCACCGATTCAGGCGGCACGGATCCGAATCCAGGAGGTTCGAATCCATCTAGCGGTTCGGGAGCTGTCTCGCAGCAGCCTGCGACACCGAATAAACTAGAGCGGCTGTCCATTGCTTATCGACAAGATCGGGATGGACGTCAAGTGACCGCAGCGAAGGTAAATCTTGCTCCGATGCAGGAAGAGATCGAACAGTTCAAGAAACAAGCTTCTTCATTGTCTGACCCTATTCTGAAATATTCGATTGCGAATGTGCAGGAAGTGCTGGAAGTTAGCATTCCGGTATTAGGCGCGGTGCAAGCTGCGAAGGAGCTTCCACAATCCAGCATTGTCATCGAATCGCCGCAAGGTGTCCTGAAGCTGCCGCTTCACGCGATGAACTCCGCCCTGAAAGACAGCAGTAATCAGAAGTCTAGGGAGCTTCAGATTCGTATCGGGACGTTGTTGCAAGAACAGGATAGAGCACTCCAGCAACGATTATTGCAGGATGGTTCCAAGAAGATAGGGCCCGCGATCGAAATTGGATTAGTCGTGAAGGAAGGGGAAGAAGTGCAGGCGATTGCGTTCAAGGGGGAACGGGCGGAATATCGATTCAAGCTCCCAGCGATTGCAGTTGATCGAAATCGAATGACGGCAATTGATTATGATGGGAAATCACGAAGTTACGCGTTCGTCCCTGCCTTATTTGAATCTCGTGAAGGGGATTTGGAAGTGCTGCTCAAGCTATCGGGGACGGGGATATACGGCACTGCAGAAGTGCAGCCGCCAATGTTCGCGGACATACCGGGACACTGGGCTGAGCAAGATATCTTATTGCTGGCATCCAAGCTGATAGTGAAGGGAACGAGTGACACCCGCTTCTCTCCGGGAGGGAAGCTGACGCGTGCCCAATTTACAGCGATGGTTGTGCGAGCGCTCGGCATGAAGGAGAAGGCAGGTGTGATGCCATTCGTCGATGTCCAGTCCCAAGATTGGTATGCAGGTGCAATAGGAGCAGCGGTAGAGCAGGGACTGATTCAAGGTACGGACAGCAACCACTTCAGCCCGAATGCACTGCTCACGCGTGAGCAGATGAGTCTGCTCATACTACGAGCTGCTGAGATTGCTGGGGTAAAGGATACCGATGTGAATACGGAGGCAATTCTCCAATCCTTTAAGGATCAGAATGAGATTGCCGCATGGTCTAAGGATGCTGTAGCTGCGGTCGTGAGCAAAGGACTTATGGAAGGGCGCAATACAAACTCTTTTGTTCCGAATGGAACTGCTACGCGCGCTGAAGGCGTCGTAGTGCTGAAGAGAATGCTGCAGCAATCTGCATATATCAATCGTTAGTAATAGGGAATGAGTTAGGATCGATTCCTTCCCGAACCGTTTCATGATGTGGAATTGAAAAGGAGCCCTTCACCCTAGGTTGCAAATTAGCTGGTGTGGAGGGCTTTCAATGGAGGGAATTCGAACCTCCAACAGGCGGCCTTTATAATCAATCTCGATTCGCAAGGAGGGCGGAATCGTAGTAGAATAACAGTATGCACAACTACCACTTTTGGGAAAAGGAGCGATGGACGAATGGCTACGCAAGCAACGCGTATGAAACGATCAGAAGTCCCTCTGGAAGCGACATGGAGATTGGAGGATTTATTCGAATCCGAAGCAAAATGGCTTGAGGAATTGCAAGCGATTACAGCTGATTTGAGTTCAGTCACCCGCTTCACAGGCAAATTGCATGAGGGTGCTGGTACATTGCTGGCTTGTCTGGAAGCAATGGATGTCATTTGGAGCCGTGCGCAGTTATGCGGCAGTTATGCACATTTGCGGTTGACGGAAGACAGCACGAATCCAGTGAATCAGGGAAATAACAGCCGTGCGCAGGATATGATGGCTGAAGTGTCCGTTGCTCTATCCTTCTTCGAGTCTGAATTTAGTGACATGAGCGACGATGCATTGCCCGCATATTATGAAGAAGAGCCTAAGCTTCTGGAGTTCAAGCCCTATTTGGATCAGATTGCAAGCAAGAAGCCATATCGGCTGAGCAGCGAGACGGAATTGACGCTCGCAGCACTTGACAACGTCTTAGGAGCTCCGTACAAAATTTATAATCAGATCAAGCTTTCGGACATGGCGTTTGAACCCGTTACCGATCAGGAGGGTAAGACCTATCCCCTGTCTTTTGCTCTATTTGAGAATCGATATGTGGAGTCTCCGAATACATACTTGCGAAGAGAAGCGTTCCGATCATTTTCCGAAACGCTGCATGCATATCGCAACGGGGTTGCGGCTTCATATGCAACAGAAGTGAAGAAGCAGGTCGTGCTTGCGAAGCTTCGCGGATATGATCATGTAACCGATATGCTGCTGCATAAACAGCAAGTGACACAGCAGATGTATCACGCAATCTTAGATACAATTCAAGCCGAGTTGGCTCCACACATGCGGAAATGGGCAAAGCTCAAAAAGCGTGTTCTCGGTCTTGATGAACTCCGCTTTAGCGATCTGAAGGCTCCATTCGACCCTGAATACGATCCGGAGGTCTCGTTCGAGACAGCAGCGCAGCAGGTAGTAGAGGCGCTGCAGGTCATGGGGCCGGAGTACACAGCAATTATGCAGGATGCCATCCAAAATCGATGGATTGACTATGCGGATAATGTAGGCAAATCAACAGGGGCATTCTGCTCATCAATTTATGATTCCCATTCCTACATATTGATGACATGGACAGGAAGCATGCGGGGAGCATTCACTCTGGCTCATGAGTTGGGCCATGCGGGGCACTTCATGCTGGCACATAAGCATCAGCGGATATCCAACACACGTCCATCGCTATATTTTATCGAGGCTCCGTCCACCATGAACGAGATGTTGCTGGCAGACCACTTGTTCCGTCAGTCGTCGAATGATCCTCGGATGAGACGCTGGATTATTACGCAGCTGCTGAATACGTATTATCATAATTTTGTAACGCATTTGCTCGAAGGTGAGATGCAGCGCAGGGTATATGAGCTTGCTTCACAGGGAGAGCCGCTTACCGCTGATCTGCTGTCGCAGCTGAAGAGGCAAGTCCAGAGCGATTTCTGGGGCGATGCCGTTGTGATGGATCCAGGTTCGGAACTGACTTGGATGCGTCAGCCGCATTATTACATGTCCTTATATCCATATACGTATTCAGCAGGTTTAACAGCATCGACGGCAGCAGCCAAGCGCATCCGCGAGGAAGGACAGCCGGCAGTAGAACGTTGGCTGACGGCGCTGAAGGCTGGAGGCTCCTTGCCTCCATTGGAGCTGATGAAGCTGGCTGGTGTGGATATGTCCGATACGAATACGATCCGAGAAGCTGTATCATATGTAGGCGAGCTTGTTGATGAATTGATAAGCTTGTACGAGTAATCGAGTTTTTGTTGTGGTAGAGAGTAAGGAATGGTAACAGTGATCTTCGCATGAGGTGTATGCTGCCTAATTAGGGACTGGGCATGGAGCGAGGAGCATGCTGCGTATAGATGTAAACAACAAAGAACAGTAGCACGAGGTTCATCCCGGCTACTGTTCTTGTCATTTCAGCAATTAGTCAGCGTCAGCTGCATTTGGATGTGGTTGTGTGGAGCATCCGGATGAGCAGGAGCGATTCAATGCGCATGAAGCACAAGCTCCTTGCTTCGACTTGCGCACGTGGCGTACAACCATCCACAGTGCATACGCAAATATGATCATCACAATTCCAATTTCCGGCCACGACATGCGATTCACCACCTGTTCTATGAAAATCCGAGAAGTCTACCGACTCCCGTAATGATGAGTGCGACAACATAGGCGATAAGTAGGGCATAGCCGATGGAGAACCATGTCCAGCGCCATGATGCGGTTTCTTTCTTAATAATGCCCACTGTTGCAAGACAAGGAACATACAGCAGCACGAAGGCACAAAAGGCATACGCGGACAACGGGGTGAATGCCCCTGCGATTTGGGATTCAAGCATAGCCGTGTCTGGTGCGTGATAAATGATATTCATCGTGGACACAACGACTTCCTTGGCAAGAAACCCGGTAATTAAAGAAGCCCCCGCTTGCCATGTGGCGAAGCCGAGCGGAGCGAGCAATGGTGCAAGCACGCCGCCAATCATCGCCAGGAAGGAGTCGTCCATCTCAACTCCGAATCCGCCTGGTCCTGCATATGTCATGAGCCAGATGAGCACGGAGCCTCCAAGAATGAAGGTTCCCGCTTTGCGTACGAATCCTTTCCCTTTCTCCCATGTGCTGCGGAACAAAGTCTGCCATTGTGGCAGACGGTAAGGTGGCAGCTCAATAACGAAAATGCTCTGCTCCTCCTTCATCATCCGCTTGGTGAACAGCTTGGCCAGCAGCAGGGAGAGTACAATTCCCATCACATAGAGGGACAGCACGACAAGTGCTTGATGACTCTTAAAAAAGACACCGGCAAACAAGGCATAAACGGACAAGCGGGCAGAGCAGGACATCAGTGGAACGAGCAAAGTAGTGACAAGCCGTTCGCGCGGCTGCTCAATCGTACGAGCGGCCATGATCCCAGGCACGTTGCACCCGAAGCCGATGACAAATGGAATGAATGCCTTGCCGTTCAGGCCAACGGCTTCCATAAGACGATCCATGACGATGGTCACACGAGCCATGTATCCCGAATCCTCAATAAAGGAAATGAATAAGAACAGGATGAAGATTTGCGGGACGAATACGAGTACGCCGCCAACACCCGCAATAATCCCTTCTTCGATCAGCGCATGGGTAAATGGTGACACGCCAATCGCATTCAATATGGATGCTGCGCTGTCCGTTACGGGGCCGGAGAAGAAGGCATCCAATGCATCCGACGTTGGCGTTCCAATCCATTCGAATGTAGCCTTGAACATGAGGAACATAATGCCGAGAAAGATCGGAATGCCTAGCCAGCGATTTGTAACAATGGCATCGATGCGCTCCGTCAAGGTTACGGATTTCTCCTTTGTACTGTCAATCGCTTCTGCACAGACCTCACGAATAAAGGCAGTACGCACCGCACGAATATGCTGTGCCATGTGCAGCGCGATGCCCTGCTGTTGTAGCTGCTGTTCTGCTGCATTGCATATATGCAGGAGCTGATCGTTCATCTCCTGATTTAATCCGCTGTGAACCCATTCACGGACGGTATTGTTCTGTTCCAGATACTGCAGCGCAATCCATCTTGAAGGTACCCCATCTTTAGGTGGTAAGTACTCCGACATACGCTGAATAGCGAGTTCCGTAATTTCCCCATAGTCGAGTTGGAACGGATCTCCTTTTTCCCTCGCTGCAACTTGGGCGGGGTGATTGATATGCTGCAAAATATCATGAATTCCTTGCTTGCGTCTAGCATTGACGGGAAGTAAGGGGGCATGAAGTGCCTTGGACAGCTTCTGCGTATGAATGTGAATGCCGCGGCCCTGTGCCACGTCGTTCATATTCAGCGCAATGTGCACGGGAAGTCCATATTCCAGTAATTGTATGGTTAAATATAAGTTGCGTTCGAGCTGTGAAGCATCGACAACATTTAAGATCGTATCTGGCCGTTCGTGGAGCAGGTAACTTACAGCGACGCTTTCATCTCGCGACATCGGCTGCAGCGAGTAGATGCCGGGAAGGTCGATGAGCGTGCCTGAATTGCGATGCAGGTGGCCGACCTTCTTCTCTACCGTTACGCCAGTCCAGTTGCCTACATATTCGTAGGAGCGGGTGAGCGCATTGAATAAGGAAGTCTTACCTGTATTCGGATTGCCTACGAGTGCGGTGGTACAAGTACTCATGCGCCATTCACCCCGATAGAGCGAGCCTCGTTTTGGCGAATGCCGAACAATTGGCCGTTAGCTTCTAGGGTAAGCGGACCGCCGAACAAGCTGGTACGCTTCAGCTCTACATGGGTTCCTTCTGTAATGCCCAGATCACGCAGGCGATGGCAGACCGATGCATGGACTTTGGACAAATCACAAATACATGCACGCTGCCCAGGCTTCAATTCACATAAGGAGGTATTCTGTCCGAGCATCTCACAATTAGTTGGGCGCATGTTAATCCTTCTTTCTTCAACATATCAATATCACTATCAATCTATGATTAACTCGTTATGTTCTTATTTATAATGATAATCGGTATCAATTGGATTTACATTGAATGTAGCACAATGGAAGAAAAATTACATGTGATTTTTTTCATAGAAAAAGGATTAAATTGTAGATAATTTATCGAAATCTATGAAAACGACACGAAAATGAAGCTTTTTTGCTTTGCTTTATGAGTTTGTTTCCATTAGAATGGAGAGAAAACATTTGGCAAAGGAGATAGCGGAATGAAAACGAATCACTGCAAAATTGTCGACTGCACAATTCGCGATGGTGGTCTAGTAAACAATTGGGACTTCAGCGTCGAGTTCGTGCAAAGCTTATACGCATCATTGAATGATGCTGGCGTCGACTATATGGAAATCGGCTACAAAAATTCGCCTAAACTGCTCAAAGGCGCTGACGAAGCAGGCCCTTGGCGATTTTTGAATGACGATTTTTTACGTACTGTCATTCCGCAGAAGGGTACTACGAAGCTATCCGCACTTGTAGATATCGGCCGTGTGGATGAGAACGACATTCTACCGCGCAACGAGAGTATGTTGGACTTAATCCGGGTTGCTTGCTACATCAAGGATGTGGACAAGGCGCTGGATTTGGTACGCACGTTCCATGATCGCGGATATGAAACAACGATCAATATTATGGCACTGTCAAATGTGATGGAGAATGACCTTATCGAAGCATTTGCGATGATCAAAGAGAGTGTCGTTGATGTGGTATACGTCGTAGATTCCTACGGCAGCCTTGATCATAATGATATTCATTTCCTCGTGAATAAATTTAAAGAGCATTTGCCGAACAAGCGAATCGGTGTTCATACGCATAATAATATGCAGCTTGCTTTCTCGAATACGCTTGTTGCTGCAGAGCTTGGGGTTGAAATGCTGGATGCTTCCATATACGGGATGGGGCGTGGAGCGGGCAACTGTCCGACAGAAGCTCTATTGACTCATTTGAAGAACAGCAAATACCAGCTTCGATCCGTACTTGGCTTCCTTGAGAAATACATGATTCCGATGCGTGAAAAGTGGGAATGGGGCTACCTGATTCCATACTTGATTACAGGTACACTTGATGAACATCCGCGTTCCGCCATGGCGCTGCTTGCTTCTGATGATCGGGACAAATACTTGGACTTCTATGATCAAATGACGACACCTGAGGTATCTATTCATAAGAAAAATTCGTAAAGGAATGTGAAAGCTCCTTCACGATAAGAACATACAAAGACCGCTCCAGCTATGGCTGAGCGGTCTTTCTTATGTTGAAATGAATGAGGAACAGGCTACGATTGCATGCGAACGTACTTGCGTTCGCCTGTCTTCGGATTATAGTACACTTGATATTTTAAACCATCTCTCGGATCGATAAAGATCTCTTTCGTTGGCATAAAGTCGCCTGAGACACCGATGGCATCCAACGGATTATCGTATTGCTTATAGCGCTTATCGAAATACTTCTTGCCGATCACAATCAGGATGACAAGGCCGATCAGGGGCAGGCCGTACACCACAAGAGCGATTTGGAAGAAATGTGCGACCCCATCCATTAGGAATGCACCGCTCTCAACTTAACAACCGTTCCGTAAGCTACAATCTCACTCATGTTCTGGCCGACATCGCCACTATCGAAGCGCATCATGATGATTCCGTCTCCACCCATTGCGTGCGCATTCTCGATCATACGATCCATTGCTTGTCGGCGAGCATCCTCGATCATTTGTGTGTACTGCTTGACTTCACCGCCCACGAGACCTTTCAAAGATGCCATAATGTCCCCGCCGATACCTCGTGCTCGAACAACTACGCCAAATGCCGTTCCCAATACTTCGGATACCTCATAATTTGCAATGCGTTCGGTCGTTACTACGATCATGAATGCCAGCTCCTTTTGAACACTTATCTAGAGTTGAAGGGGATTATCAATCCCTTTTAGTATTATTCATACGGGGATTATCTTTATTCGTTTCATAAAGAAGTTCAATCCGTAAGAAGAAGGGCCGTCCATAGCTAAAGATTTACTAAAAAAGGCGTAAAATGGCGGATATTACGGTAGTTTTAATGGAATAACGCTTTAAAGTTAGTTATGATGGGTACATAGAGATTTGTGCCTTTCCATATCTAATGATCGATCATGAGGGGAGAAGGATATGAAGGTCAGTATATTTGATGTGGCTAAGAAATCAGGTTTATCTGTGGTGACGGTATCCCGTGTCCTAAATAACGCGAAGACAGTACGAGAGAAGAATCGGGTCAAGGTTCTTCAGGCGATGAAGGATCTGGATTACCACCCGAACGCAGCAGCTCGAAGCCTTGCGAAGGGGAAAACAGGTGTCATAGGGATGATTGTCACTACCTTGCAGGATTCATTTCTGGATAGTATCGTGCAATCGGTGTACTCACTGCTAAAGGATCATGGTTATTACTTAGCACTATCGGTTGCATCAGAGCCGATGGAACAAGGGGTGGGTACGGACTTAATCCAAGAGGATCGCGTGGATGGAATGCTGATTCTATCTGCGGTACATGAGGAACCTTACGTGGTAGAACTAAAAAAACGGAAAATCCCGTTCGTACTCATCGACAATCAGACAATCCAGCCTTCTGTGACCAACGTGAATGTGGATAATTATAAAGGTGGATATGATGCAACGAAGCATCTCATTGATTTGGGCCATCGATCGATCGCTCATATTCGTGGGCCACGGTTCTTCTTAAGTGCACTTGAACGTGAAAGGGGTTTCAGGGATGCAATGAGTGACGCAGGTCTCGAACCTTTTGCAATTGAGGATGGAAAGTTCTGCATTCAATCCGGCTATGATGCTGTACAGCGATGGCTGCATGCAGGTTGTTTGCCGACGGCGTTGTTCGCTGCCGATGATTTCACCGCGATTGGTGTCATCAATGCATTGTGGCAGGCTGGTTACAAGGTGCCGGATGATATGTCTGTAATCGGCTATGATGATCAAGTCATCGCTTCCCAACTGCGTCCGCTGCTGACAACGATGCGACAGCCTGCCCACGATATCGGTAGAGTGGCTGTTGATTTGCTCATGAAGCAGATTAATGGAACGAATAAGCGCAGTATCTGCGCTCGTTTAGAGTCGGAGATCGTGATTCGAGAATCGACGAGCGCACCGAAGTTATTGCAATCGTAGTATGATGAATAGGTAAGACAGATAGGCGTGCGGTTATGAACTGGTGACTGCATGCTTTTTTCATTACAATAGGAATAGATGTGAATGGATGATACCGAGCATAGAATGGAGCGAAAATTACCTTGAAGGATCGTACGATTAAACATCTGATTCTATGGATTCCTACGATTACAATTGGACTATGGGAATATATGCGCCACTCTTTCCTGCTCCCTTACGTTTCCATGGAGGTTGGGAACTGGCTCGCCCCTGCCATTGTTTTTATCGTGTCAGCCACGCTGTTGACTCGCTTATTCAAGCTGCTGGATGATACGCAAAAGAAGCTGCAGCGAGAGCAGCAGACGAAGGCGGCCTTGGAGGAGCGGAGCAAATTGGCGCAAGAGCTGCATGATGGAATTTCACAATCATTGTTCATGCTATCGGTAAAGATTGATCGGCTGGAGACAGCTTCGACTGAACAGCAGCCAGAGCAGCTGGACAAGCTCCGACAGACGGTTCGTCATGTATATGATGATGTGCGCCTGTCCATCGCTAATTTGCAAACTGTCCCTGAAGAGATGAATGTATGCTGGTCGGATCAACTCGTTACGATGATCGAGGATATTCGAAAGGATACGGATTGGACACTGGACGTGAAGTGGGAGCTGCCTGAAGATCAATTGTCATTGAAAGAGAAAATCGCGCTGTTGTCGGCTGTACGCGAGGCGCTGCTGAATGTGCGCAAGCATGCAGAGGCGAAACGGGTATGGATCATAGCGCAGCCTGTGGCTGAAGGATTTGTTTGCGATATTCGGGACGATGGGATCGGATTTGCAGGAGAGCCTTTTTCACAGAAGGGAAAGTATGGATTGAAGATGGTACGCGACCGCACGACCAATATGGGATGGAGCTTGTCTTTGGAACGAGATGGCGACGTGACGGTAGTGCGTATTGCAAGTTAATGAAGTTGGCGGAAGGAGAGGAAACTAGCGTGAATGCGGAACAGGGGATGGAGAAGCAGCATTGTTTTCGGGTGTTAATCGCCGACGATAATGCCCATGCGCGTGAGGGGATGCGGGATATTTTAGCGATTGATCCTGCATTCGTCGTTGTAGGTGAGGCTGTGAATGGAGAAGATGCACTTCGTATGACGGATCAAGTCATGCCGGATTTGATATTGATGGATATTTCCATGCCTATTATGGACGGATTGGAAGCTACCAAGCGGATCAAAGAGCAGTTCCCCTATGTGAAAATCGTAATGGTGACGGTGTCGGATGATATTACTCACTTGTTTGAGGCATTAAAAAAAGGGGCGCAGGGCTATTTGCTCAAAAATTTACAGCCTTCTGCATGGCATGAGTATTTACGTGCGATTGCCATTGATGAGGCGCCGATGTCGAAGGAACTGGCGTTTCGCTTATTGCAGGAGTTTTCCGTGAAGGGCGAGAGCAAGATTCCAACGTCAACTCCGTTGACGACTCGTGAGCGTGAAATTTTGGAGCGTGTAGCGAAGGGGGAATCGAACCGGGTCATTGCGGGACAGTTGTCCCTATCTGAGCATACCGTGAAGAATCATCTAAAAAACATTATGCAGAAGCTGCATTTGGAGAATCGTGTGCAGCTTACGCGATATGCATTGAAGCACGGCATTGTAGATAATTAGAACCCTATGATGATGGATCATTGATCGAAAATAATTATGATTCCGAAGGTGAAAAACGTATTGCGCAACAGAATGGGCTGTGCTATATTAATTCTTGTCACTTGATGTGACGTGCAATATATGTCGGGACGTAGCTCAGCTTGGTAGAGCACCTGGTTTGGGACCAGGGGGTCGCATGTTCAAATCGTGTCGTCCCGACCATCTTATTACACTCCTATCAGGTATTCTGGAACGAGTGTTTTTTCGTATATGCGGGTGTAGTTCAATGGTAGAACAGCGGCTTCCCAAGCCGCCGGCGTGGGTTCGATTCCCATCACCCGCTCCAAATGAAAAAAGTGCGCCGCAAGGCGCTTTTTTTATTTGGAGCGTAGAAAGGATGGGAAGAGAACCCCAGGGTTCGACCGTTCGTGAAGACATCGAGGGAAGTGAAAGAGTAGGACGAGCGTCAACATGAACAATAAACCACTGGAGCCGGAAGGCTCCATTTTTAAATCAGACATGTTGAGTACCGCGCTGCAATGCTTCTAAGAAATACGAATCAGCGCGAGCGTCCGGCATAACGAGAGCCACCACGAAAGTGTGGGAGAAGCAGCCGGAGTATTCCCATCACCCGCTCCATAACAAATGAAATGCGCCGAAAGGCGCTTTTTTTGTTATGGGGCGTAGAAAGGACGGGAAGCGAACCCCAGGGTTCGACCGTCCGTGAAGACATCGGGGAAATACAAGAGTAGGACGAGGGTCAACATGAACAATAAACCATTATTTTTACCCTGCGAATACGGAGGATTATCTGAACCAATTCGTAGACAAAGAAACGATTTCGAATTGGGCCAATCCAGCGATGTCTTTGGCTGTGAAGCAGCGATAGATCGATGTTCCCGCAGATAAGAGGATTAAATCTCGCGAGGCTGTCAAGCATAGAGAAGCTGCACGAATGGTGTCTCGGCTTTATTTGCAGCTTTGACCATACAGGCCGGATAAACAGCTTGCAGTGATCGCTTCCCGGTAGCTACTGGGGGAGGATCGCCAAGTTCATCCGTAAGCGGATGATTCCGCTCAACCTTGTTGAGTGTGCTCTGCAATGTTTTTAATAGTTTACGAAAGTGAGAAAAATAGGATATACTCGCCATACAATAGAATGGCTTTATGGGCGGTCGGCTAATCTCCCTGAAGGGAGGTGAAGCCTGTGAGTGTATATGAAGCACTATCCGTTATGTTTCAGTTCGGACTGTGGATATTGGCGTTGCTAACATTGATTGTAACGCTGCTAATATACTTGCACCAAAAGAAATAGACCGCCCTCAGCAAAAGGTATGCGGTCTATTTTAACGTAAACCTATAGCCACCGCCTTTGAAGCGGCTATTGTACAGAGTCGTGTTCCAGCACGACTCTTATTATTTATATGATATCATAGCGTTTTTTAAACGTCTATTTTAAGTTTAAAGGCGTTTATTCTTCAGCTTCTTCTTCGAATTGCAATATTAGGGATATATCTTTAATGTTCAAAGCATAAGCGATCTTTTCTAACATCTCCAGATTTACCTCTTGTCTTTTTGTACTACATAGCTTTGAAATTCTAGCTTGCGCAACACCTGATAGCTGAGCTAGTTCTGTCTGCGTGATTCCTTTTTCTTTCATAACTTCTTTAAGTTTGATTTTAATACGTAACATTGTCTAGATCCCCCTTGACAAATTATGACCATAAGCGTATATTTAATATGACTACAAGAGTATGTTTTGCTAAAGGCATATTGTTCGAATTCCCAAAAATAGAACTTTTTGCTAGCTTCTCATTGACAAAAAGGGGCGGATTATATATGCATGGCGCAATGACAGGTCAATTAACTTAATAGTCAAAATGAAACGAAACAGCAACCTTACTAGGTTTACAATCAATATAATTGGCTAAGTGACCTATCTATAGCAAAATTTAAGTGATGACACTCGTACTCAATCGTCAATAGATACCGTGAATCAACGATACCAAACAAGCACGTGAATTAGCAACCGTATAAGTAGTCTGAATGTAAGAATGGCCATTGCTGATGTTGTAGGCAAAATCTCTAAGAATAATGGAATTTCTGAACGAGATTTTCATAAGTAAACACCAATCGTAAATGCGGAAACTCGCAAGCTCTGATTCTAGCATGAACACCATGTATGGTGTCACACATTGCGCTGTAACGTTGGGAAACATCATGCCAAAGACAATATTGACTTATTAGGTTTCGAAGTTATTACGGTTACACACTAGCAAATGGTGCTCAGATTCATGATAGAGAAGGTGAGTGTGGCGTGGAACAGGCATGTTATCGAACTCGTACTCGATCTCGGATACGAAATCGTTTATCGGAATGGATATCTTATCGCGGAAGATTATCTAGTTATTATCGAGCACGGTATTATGTGGCTATACCATGTAAGCCAGAAGGACGACAGAGGATTTTACGTAAGCAATAAGGCTGGAATTTGGCTCGGGCAGTTAAAGGAAAAGAAGCAGCCGATGAGCCAGAACTCATAACGCGGGTCATTGACTTCATGCGAGATATGTCCTTTTACGACTTTTTGATTAAGCATCACGATTGGACAATGGACTATGATTTTCATTTCGTCGAAGCCGTGAGTTAATCTTATAAAAGAATTGTGACAAAAGGCACTTTATTTGCTCTGGAGTGAAAGGAGCATCATAAGAGCGCTTGAGGAATAAATTGTAATATGCTAATATAACAGGGGATCGTGCTGGAACACGATCCCCGTGACAACTACCGCTATAAGAGCGGGGGCGTTTAGGTAGGAAGTAACCTGCGGCTTGGAAAGAGGCGGACGGGTTACTTCTTTTTATGGAAGGACAGCATCAGGATAACAAATGTTCCGAATGACAGCATTAATGTCAATGCTTCATACATTGTCACGGCGCTCACCTCCTTGGAAGGAAATGATGGACCTTCTTTATGCGAGGATGGCGCCTCCTGCCCTTAAACCGTTTTCGTTGTCCTAGTGATTATACCATATTTTACTATATGAAAAGAGTCTGTTAGAGGCTCTTTTTCTTTTTTTACTAATTGTAATTGCTACCCAAAAGCGGCGATCTCGGCAAAAAAGAGGATCGCCGCAATTTCAACGCTCTATGTACGTATTTCTTGCATTTATACTTCTTTGAAATGAAGGACAAATCCGGGTCTTCCGGCATTCTCAACGTGGCATTTATAGACGACACCATCAATGGAAACAACGGCAGGTCGATCATATTCAATAAACTTGTAGTTGACTTTCTCTTGTACGCAATAACGCTCAATTTCATCTAAAAACTGCTGCTTGTTTTGTGGAAGTTGATCGAGCTCAACCGAAAAGCCTTTCTTCATTAGCTTCTTCCAAACATTCTTCATGATGCTTGTCCTCCTCTGCATAAATAGATGATTCCTTTCCTTATCCTCTATTCTACCATATTCATCCGTTCCATATGGATCGAAGAGAAAGAATATGCGACCGACCTCAGTGGACGGATGAAGCGGTCGCATCGGCTTATGGCGGGGGCTTGCAACTAGTCTATATGCGCTCGCGCCAGTAGTTCAGCAAGTCTTCGAGGGTATGATCGAGAGGAATTTCTGGCTTCCAGCCTGTATGTTCTGTAAATTTCGAATGATCGCCAAGCAGAATTTCGACGTCGGATGGACGCATGCGGCTCGGATCTGGCACAATGTCGATCGTAATATTGGATTTAGCCAGCAGCATATCGAGCATTTCTCGAATCGTGACGCAAGAGCCGGATGCAATATTATAGCAGTCTCCAGCTTCTGCACGCTCCAGCGCGAGCCAATAAGCACGGACAATATCGCGTACGTCGGTAAAATCGCGCTTCGCTTCCAAATTGCCCACATGGACAGTAGGTGGACGAACACCCTTTTCAATTTCGGCAATCTGCTTCGCGAAGTTGGACGTAACGAATTGTTCACCGCGGCGAGGCCCCGTATGGTTGAAGGTTCTCGTCCGGATGACATGGAGACCGTAGCTCTTATGATATTGATAGCCAAGGTAGTCTTGAGCTGCTTTGCTCACTGCATATGGACTTAACGGACGGAGGGGGTTTTCTTCACGTATCGGAGTTTCGTACGGCTCTACATGACCGTATTCCTCACTGGAGCAGGCAATTTGAATTTTACAATCCAGATCAATGCGTCTTACCGCTTCGAAGATATTCAATTGACCCGCAACGTTGTTGTAGATTGTATCTGCTGGCGAGTTCCAGGAAGTAGGGACGAAGCTCTGAGCAGCCAGATGAAAAATAAGATCCGGCTTCTCATTTGTAATGAGCGTTTCTACAGAGAATGCATCGCGGAGCTCACATTCTGCCAGATGAATATCGGGCAGAATGTGGCGAATGTGTTCTAGGCGGCTGCGATTGCGAATCGTGCCGATTACCTCTACATTTTTGTCCAGCAAAAATTCCGCCATATGACTTCCTACGAATCCGGAGATCCCGGTGACAAGTGCCTTCATGTAACTGATCTCACCTCTCAGGTTGATAACATACACCCATAGTTCGGCATTACCCTATACTATGTGGAGTAGGCTGAAATTGGTGACGGCATTCGTACCGATTTATTCTTGCTCCGAATCTGTAGGAAGGAACCTAGCTAGTTCAGCTGGAATATCATTGCGCGCACAGTACATTTCCCGGGTTTCCCCAAGTAAGCACTCTTGATCATGCAGCAGCAGAAGCAGAGCGAACTGATTGGCTTGGCGCTCGAACTTGCCAACATGGAACAACGTATGCTGTTCGGTAAAAAAATGCCCGATGCCTTTATGTAGTCTGTCATGGGCGAGCTCGTGAGCGCACACGAATCGCTGCCATTCGAACGGCAATTCCGAATTAATAACAATATAGCGTCGTCGGAGCTTATGGAAATAGAGGCCGCGCGTTGATTTCCCAAGATCAGCTGTTCTAACTTGAATGTTCAAATATTGCGCAAGCTGAAAAGGACAGTTCGTTTTATATTTTCGAATTAATGATCGTACAATCTTCTCTACATCCATGAGATGCACCTCGCGGATAGGTTAGTCATTGAGCTATGTTCAGCTCCGGGGCTTGCGCTTATTGCGCTTCTTCGCATCCCAGAACAAGGCCTCTAACACTTGAAGCACCCGTTCACGGTCTTCCTCCTCGATGGGAACGCCATCGAACATAATTTCTGAATCTTCCTCCAGCAACTGGCGAAAATCCTTCTTATCTCTCCATGTGGCCCACTCAGGAATAGAATCAGATGAAGTTAAGGCCAGCGGCATCGAATTATCGATACGGCCCAGCAAGTAATCGCTCGATGTATGCAGCAGATCGGCAAGTCTGCCGATGATATCGCTCGGCGGCGTCGTGCGTCCTGCTTCGTAGTTGGCTATATTGGCGCGTTTCATACCGAGCGCGTGGGCAACATCGTCTTGCGATAAGCCTTGCTTGAGCCGCAGCTCCTTAATACGGGAACCTACAAGTTCTTTGTTCGTTACGGACATGGCTACCACCCTTATTTTACATATGTTCATAAATTCAAGATTGACGTTCATTTTATGAGCATGGTATGCTTGCAGTGTATCACACAGGAACAGGTGTTCGCAATAATTATCAGTGAGTTGTTTAGAATGAACAGCATCATTCTATAATGTTGTTTTGCACAACACAAGGCCAAGTTTAGTAGAACAGTTCTTTTTTTTATTTTATGTTATTTTAAATAACTATATTTCATAATTGTATTACTATTAATAACTTTTATATGAGGAGCGATGAGGATGTTGGCAACGGTAAATCGGTCGGCTACGCGAAAAATGGTGGAGCAGTATTTATCTATGGCTCGTTTGTACAAAAGAACAGGCATCGTACGAAAAGAGATGAAAATGACGACTTCCTATGAACCGAGGTTCCACGGTGCAACGAATCAGGTAGGCAAGCCAGTAGAAGAGATTGCCCTGCACAATGTGGATAAGGAAGCATACATGAAAATGGTACACGACAATGTCATGAAGGCGGTCGCACATCTAGGCGACATGGAGCGCGAATTAATAGAGAACTGTTATCTCAATCCACATGTACAGAAGCCAGATTATCTGCTTTGCTTTGACTTGAATGTAAGTGAGCGTACATTTCGCAGAATTAAAGCACGGGCAATTACCGAGCTGGCATTTATGCTTGGAATCGAAGTATTCGAGGATTGATGTAAGACGAGTTTCATAATTCTTTGCTCTGCATGTTAATCAAGAATAACTGAGCAACTCAGAAATAGAATGTCGTGTCTTGCAAGGATAAGGACTAGGATGTATTGCATGATGAGATCGCAGTGACCTCCCGCTGGCCGGATGGTGGCACACTGGTGGACGGGACAAGGTGCTAAGATGATAGTGTGAGGTTGTGGGCATGGGGGCAGGACAACCTTGCAGGGAGGAAGGGAGAACCGTTTGCGGCGAAGCTGTATAACGGTTTTTTTGTACCGCAGGACAGGAGGTGAAGGCTTGCGAAGCAGCGAGATTCGGCAGGGGGTGATGAGTCGGGTGCGGGAACGTTACCCAGACATCCCGGTGTTGGAGTCAGAAGAACGAACGAATGAGTTAGCGCCCTGCTTGGTCGTGAAGCTCGTTCGAGGGGAACGGACTCGTGCAGGCGAAGGCCGCTATCAAGCGAGAACAGCCATCGAGGTCGAGTATTATCCCGATGCGCAGGCTGCTTCCGTTCATGATGTTGCGGATGCGCTGTATGATGCGTTGGAACTGATTGAAGCAGGCGGCAGTTTATGCAGGGGGACAGGCTGGAAGCATGAGATCGTGGAACGCAAGCTGCGGTTCCAAGTGCAGTATGAGTACATGCTGACACGTTTCCGAGAGGAATCGAGCAAGATGAATGCCATGAAGCAGGAGGGACGCATTCGAGATGTCTAATGCAAACAAGCAGGACAAGCGTAATGTGGAACATGCCGAGGTTGCGGGCGAATTCGCGTTTGCGAAGGAGCAGTGGCTGAAAGCAACATGCTGGAGTGCAGGCGAGCGAGACATGCTGCATGCGCTTCTGAGCAGCAACGAGCAGTACACGAAGGCGCAGATCGATGCGCTGCTACACCAATTTCAAATTCAGGAGGTAAAGTAATGGCTGGAGGAACATGGACGACGCAGAACAAGGTAAGACCAGGCGTATATGTACGCTTTCAAGGAGAGGCTGCTCCATCGGGAGCGGTTGGCGAGCGTGGGATTGTGGCACTGCCGCTGAAGCTGAGCTGGGGGCCAGCGAAAAAGGTGCTGGAATTGAACGCAGGGGAGCCGGTATTCGAGCAGCTAGGCTACGAGTTGACGGATGAGGCACTGCTGTTGGTGCGCGAGGCGTTCAAGCGCGCGAAGAAGGTGCTGTTGTATCGATTGAATGAAGGTGCGAAGGCGGCTGCAACTCACAAACAATTGAAGGTAAAAGCACGTTTTGGCGGTGTTCGCGGAAATGATATTCAGCTCGTCGTACAGACCAATGTGAATGACAATACCAAGGTAGATGTAATTACGAAGGTTGGCGGACGTACCGTGGACAACCAGACGGTGAATCTGGCTGAACAGCTGATTGCAAATGCGTGGGTTGAATTTGAAGGTACAGGGGCGATTGAAGCAAATGCTGGTCTGCCGCTTACTGGTGGAGATGACGGCAATGTGGTGAATGCGGATCATGTATCTTTCCACGAAGCAATTGCCGTTCATGATTTCCATACGGTTGCGCTTCCTTCCACTGATGCAGCGCTATGCTCCGTTTATGCGATGTTCGTGAAGCGTATGCGTGAAGAAGAAGGCAAGAAGATTCAGGCTGTTATGGCTCAATATCCAACTGCGAATAACGAAGGCATCATTAGCGTCAAAAATGGCGTGAAGCTGGCAGACGGCACAGTGTTGAATGCTGCTCAAGCAACAGTATGGGTAGCTGCGGCAACAGCATCGGCAGCGATGAATGAGTCGTTGACGTATTCTGCTTATGAAGATGCGGTCGATGCTGATATTCGTATGACGAATACGCAGGTGGAAGAAGCTCTGCGCAAAGGTGAATTCGTGTTCGTGCATCATCTTGGCCATGCTGTGGTAGAGCAGGATATCAATACATTGACGTCCTATACGCCGGACAAGGGGCAGCCGTTCTCCAAAAACCGCGTTATTCGCGTGTTGGACGGCATTGCTAACGACATGAAGCGTATTTTCGAAACAGCGTATGTCGGCAAAACGAACAACAATGAAGAAGGACGTCAATTGTTCCGTGCAGAGTGTATCGCGTATTTGGATCAGCTTGAGCGCTTGAATGCAATTCAGCCGTTCGATGCCCAGACGGATGTGCTTGTTGCAAAGGGCGAGGCTTCGGACAGTATCGTCATTCAATTGAATGTGCAGCCGGTCGATGCAGTAGAGAAAATTTACATGAAAGTGAAGGTGAAGTAAGATGGGTTTCTTACAAGCGAAGGATACGATTTCGGGACGTGAAGGTACAGCTTTTGCACAAATTAATGGTCAAAATGAAGAGATGTTCTATATTAAAACGCTGGAAGCGAAAATAGAAAAACAAAAAGCAGAAATTAAAACACTTGGCAGCCGTGCCACACAGCATAAAACCTCCGGCTGGTCGGGAACAGGCAGCATGACGATTTACTATATGACGCCATTATTCCGTAAGATGATGCTTGATTATATTAAGACTGGCAAGGATACGAACTTTACGATTAATGTGACAAACTCAGATCCTACTTCTTCAGTAGGCACGCAGACGATCATGTTGAAGAACGTGAACCTGAACAGTGTCGTTATGGCGAAGCTGGATACAGAGAGCGATGTTTTGGAAGAAGAATTGGAGTTTACATTTGACGACGTTGACATTTTAAGCAACTTTAATGCACCTAAAATGTAATTTTAAATAACATACCTACCATTCAAGATGAGGAGAGCGATTGAAGATGACTACATTAAGCTATTTCTTTGCCCAAAATGCGGAACCAAATACGGAGATGCCATTCATTGTGTCCCCGCGCTTCAAGGATGACAAGGGGGAGCCGGTTGCATGGACGCTGCGCAGTATGAGCGAAGTGGAAAACGAGCAGTGCCGCAAGTCGGCCACAAAACAGGTGAAGGGCAAGGGCGGAGTTGTTACGCCAGAAATCGACTTCAATGAATATACCGCGAAGCTGATTGTGGCAAGTGTTGTGTATCCAGACTTGAAAAATGCAGAGCTTCAGCAGTCTTACGGCGTTATGGGCGCGGAGGCGCTCCTGCGCAAGATGCTCCTGCCGGGTGAATATACGGGGCTGCTGCAGCAGGTGCAGACGCTGAACGGTTTCAATCAGGATATGAACGAGCTTGTCAATGACGTAAAAAACTAATTAACGAGGGCGATGGCGAAGCGAACTATGCCTATTACGCCCTCCATAAGCTTCGCATCCTGCCGCATGAGCTGCTTGCGCTCCCGGTTCGCGAACGTGCCGCCGTCTACGCGATGATCGACATCCGTGTAGAAGAGGAGCGCAAGGCACAGCGTAGTATGCGCAAGAAGCGGTAATGTAGGCTTTGAAACAACCGCGAACATTAGAGCAGCGATTTCACAGTCGGCATGGCAATGGCAGCTCCGCTGGGGCAGTTTAGGTGCAGATGGGGAATCGCTCTCTTCATCTTGCGGACAGGAGGAGGGAAGAGAAGTATGACTACGATGGCATTGCAGAGGCAGTTGCAGTTTCAAATGCCTCAGTTAACGATGGAGCCACTCGTGAGGGTATTTGAACAAGTCAAGTCGAAAGTCCAGAAAGACATGGAAGATGCTATGAACTTGGCCGGCAGCATGTGGCGGAAGACGACTGAGACGGTAGGGCTTGCCAGCAATGCATGGCGCAAATCAACAGATGCTATGAACCGATTCATAACGGGCATCTATTTGCGTACCATGAAAGCTGAAGCTTCGACGCTTAAGTTTCCATTTCAGTTCAACTGGAAAGGGATTCCGCTCCTGTCGAAAGTATTCGATTCTTTACGGAACAGATTAGTCGAAACCGTTAAAGGGATTGGCGAGAAGATAAAAACAAGTTATGGCACTCTCAGTTCAAAATTGTTCGAAGTCGGAAAGTCAATTGGAATGACGGCGATAAAGGGAGCTGCGGAATCGGAAGACATGCGAGCCAAGTACGGCGTTAAGTACGGGGGAGCTCAGAAAAGCGCCGAAGTGTTCGGAGCGTTGCGAGGACAAGCGCTGCGAAATGGAACGGATGTCTCCAAATCGCTGCAATCTGGCCTTGAACTATCCTCTATTTCCAAAAATACGGGTGACATCCTGAAAATGAATGAAATGGTGCAGCGCTTATCCGCCTTTCAAGAAAATGGGGGGAACCCGGCAGAAACTGCTGGACTGATGAAGGATGCCTATTTTGGCGATAGTGCAGGCTTGCTTAAACAGTTAAACATGCCAGTTGGTGCTCCAGAGCAAGAAAAACTAGAGTCGTTCTCGAAGACTGGGGATTTAAGTGGGTTTATGCAAGCCTTTGATTCTCTAATGACCAAGGCAAACATGAGCCAAGCATCGTTGGACATGCTCATGGACAGTCCGATACAGAAATGGGAAGCAGCAGTCAACCGTTTCAATGGCATGCTGGCAGCTGCTGGGGAATCCGCGCTGCAAATTTTTGCACCCGTTCTGGATTTGTTGAATCAAGCTTTTGAAGAAGGAAAATTTGATCCGTTCTTTGCGAGTATCCAGACGGGGATGATGATGCTGGCCGAAGCAGCGTCTGCCGCAGCGAATTTTCTCGTAGAAAATTGGAATCTCGTCCAAAATGCATTGATTGTACTCGGTGCGATTGCAGCATTAACTGCTGCGGCTTGGCTCTTTCAGTGGATTGTTGCGGCTTGGCCGCTATTTGCGATTGTTGGCGTTATCGTTCTTATATTGACTGCGCTCAATCAATTAGGGGTATCAACGGATACGATTGTTGGGAGTGTTATAGGGCTGTTCTCATCATTATTCACATTTATTCGCAACTCTGTAGCCACAATATGGAACTTGATGGTGTCATTTGCTGAGTTTTTTGTCAATCTCTTTATTGATCCTTTCTATGCCATTGAGAAGCTAATCTATGATATTGGAAAGACCATCGTCGACTTTATCGGAAGCACAGTCAACTCGTTAGCAGATGGAGTCAATTGGATTATTGGTAAAGTTAATGCTCTCACCGGCTCCGAATTCAAAATGGTCGGCAAATGGGGCTACGAGAAGATCATAGAGGGGATGAAGGAGCCGAAGAGCGACAAGGATGTCGTGAATTTAGATCCTTTGCGAATCAAGCCAGAGGATATGACGGCTGCTTTTGACAAGGGAAAAGAAACGTATGAGAAAAATAAAGACTTTACGAAGAACTTCATGCCTGATACATCCAAATTCAAGCCAGGAGGAAAAACGGATCCGTGGAGTGGAAATGGTGGAACTGTGCCCGGTACCGGTTCAGGGACAATGCCTCCAATGAACATCCCGAAAGTAGGCGAGGTAGGTAAAGTCGGAGCCATCGACAATAAAGTTGAAATTACAGACGAGAACATTGAGATGATGCGCGACTTGGCGGAAATGGACGCCATCCAGAACTTCGTATCTTTGACCCCGACAGTACAGGTGAATACCGGCGATATCCATCAAGGCTTCGATATGGACACATTAATCAATCGCATCGAGAAAAAGCTGGAGGAAGAATTTGTTTCAACGGCGGAAGGGGTGTACGGATGAGTGGATACCATATCTATTTGAGCTTCAACAACCAAGAGAAGGTCATTGAGCTGCCTGTAAATCCGTCTCAACTGGAAATCAGCGAAGCGGGGAACTTGCAGTCCTTCGATATTGTCGGTATCGGGGAAGTCGTGAGCATCCATACGCCGAAGCTGGCCGATATTCAATTCAGCAGCCTATTTCCGCTCCATTATGGGCCATATGTGCATATTCCGCCTGAGAAGCTGCTGCTGCCTAGTGATTATATCATTCAACTGCGTGAATGGATGGAGACGAAGCGTCCGATTCGTTTCGTCCTTACGACGCCGACCTTCCATATGAATCTAGCAATGGCCATTGATAAATTCACTTGGCGTGAAGTTGCCGGCAGTGTGGGGGATTTGGAGTACGACATTTCCTTGAAGCTGTATAAATTTTATGCAGCCAAAAAGGTGAAGCTGGATGGGAAGCTGACAAGTGCGACTAATGTGCCAAAAACGTCGCAGCCGCGTCCGGATGAGCGTAAAGGAACAAGCGAGTATATGACGCAGCCGGGGGATAAGCTGAGTTTGCTTGCACAAAAGTTTTTCAACGATACCAGAAAGGCAATCGACATTCAAAGACTGAACGGCATCTCAGCAGATGAGGCTCTGCATGAACTGGAACCGAATCGTATTCTGCGACTTCCTCGAAAGCAATGAGACACAGCGACGTAGGAGGTGAATATTTGAAATGAACAGGTTGGAAGTGTTGGTCGATAATCGCAATGGCAATGCGTGGGACATGTCACAGCTTATCTCGAGTATGACATGGTCGACCTCCCGTGTTGGCAAGCCTGCCAGCATATCGATTTCCTTTAGTAAGGGAGCCATATTTCAGGACAGCTTTACCATCAATAATGGTGATATTATCCGAGTGCAAGAAGATGGAGTGCCTGTGTTTTACGGCTATGTGTTCAGCATAGAGACGGATGAGAGCAATACTGTAAAGCTGACTGCTTATGATCAGATGCGCTATTTAATGGTGAACGACTGGTGCATGCTTAAAAACGTGACCGCTACTGAAATCATTCGATATATTGCCAAAAAATTCGATATCAAGCTTGGAGAGTTAGTAGATACGAAGTATAAGATCCCAACTTTTATGGAGGACAACAAGAAGCTCTTGGATATGATGTTCCGCGCGCTTGATTTCACCCTAAACTCTACCAAAATCATCTATGTGCTGTATGACGACTTCGGCAAACTTACGCTGCGGGAAGCGAAAAGTTGGATGCCGGATTACGGGATTGGCGAAGAGAGTCAGATGACGAGCATATCCTATAAGGCCAGCATAGATGATGGGACGTATAACTATATCAAAATGTATCGGGACAATCCGGAAAAAGGTGTACGTGAAACTTTTATATCAAAAGATAGTAACAATATGGCGAAATGGGGACATCTGCAGCTGTACAAAAAGATAGATGACAAGATGAATCAGGCTCAAATCCAACAGCTTGGAGATAACTTGCTGAAGCTCCATAACCATGAGAAAAAAACTTTAAAAGTGAACGCTGTAGGGGATGTGCGCATTCGAGCCGGAATGAACATCCCTATTTTTGCGCCTGAACAGAATGTGAATCTGCGAAACAAGCTCATTGAGGAGTGCTCCCAGGAGTGGAGCGGTTCAGGGCATACGATGTCATTAACGTTGAAGGAGATTTAGCAATGAGGATGATGCTGGACATTATTAAAAAAGCGGGTGTCGGAGCGGTAGAGGCATCTAGTCCGGTTGCACTGTTGTATGGTGTGGTGCTCAGTGTGTCACCCTTGGAGGTGCAGGTAGAACAGCGCTTCACCTTGCCGGAGTCCGCTCTCGTCATTACGGAACAGCTTACAGAGCACAAGGTGCGTGTCGGTGGGGAAGAGATTACGATTCGTGAGGGATTGTACGTAGGAGACAAACTGCTGTTAGTCCGTATGCAGGGAGGACAAAGCTATGTTGCCCTTGATAGGGTGGTGGGGGCATGATCCCGAAGTCAAGGTTCGAGTTGGAGAATGAAGATACACCTGCGATGGTGGAGTATACGGAACAGCCTACACGCACTTATCGGCTGGATGTGGAGGCAGGGCGCATTTTAGGAATGACAGATGGCTTGGAAGCGATGCGTCAAGCCGTGCTTAAGATATTGTTGACCGAACGATTTGAATATTTGATATATAGCCCAGATTATGGCTCTGAGCTTCGCGCGCAGATTGGTTACAGCTTGGGCTTCGTGAAGTCAGAATTGGAGCGCACGATATCCGAAGCACTGCTTCAGGATGATCGCATTTTGCGCGTAGGCGAGTTTGCCTTTGAACAAACGGGAGACGCTTTACAAGTTCATTTTAAGGTAGAGACGGTTCTAGGGCAGTTAGAAATGACGAAGGAGGTGAAGTTGGATGGCTGAATGGGAACAAGGTGCTTGGAACGTACCTCGATTGGAGGACATTATGGAGCGGATGCTGGAACGCGTTCCGAATGACGTGGACAAGCGGGAAGGCAGTATCATTTACGATGCGCTTGCCCCGATTGCTCTGGAATTGGTACAGGCTTATACGGACTTGCATTTTCAAAATGAGCTGTCGTATGCAGATACATCAAGCGGCGAATATTTGGAGCGGCGCACGGCTGAATATGGCGTAAAGCGCAAGCTGGCTACAACAGCTAAACGCAAGGGATTTTTTTATGATGCGGCAGGCAAGCCATTCGATGTGCCATTGCGGTCTCGCTTTTCAACGATAGAGCTTCATTATGTAGTCGTCGAACGTTTATCGGCAGGTGTGTTCGTACTCGAATGTGAAGAGAAGGGCGCCAAAGGTAATGAATACTACGGCTCCTTGATGCCGGTGGATTACGTGGATGGTCTTGCCAGAGCCGAATTAGCGGAGGTGATAGCGCCAGGCGCGGATTCGGAGTCGGATGAATCACTGCGCCGTCGTTTCTTCGAGGCCGTGAATGAACAGCCATTCGGGGGCAATGCAGCCGACTACAAGAAGAAGGTGACCTCTCTTTCAGGCGTTGGCGGCGTGAAAATATTCCCGGTATGGAAAGGCGGGGGCACGGTAAAGTGCACCATCATTTCGAGCAGCTTCGAATCTCCGTCTGCTGAGCTGGTGAAGGATGTGCAGACGGTCATTGACCCAGAGGTAAATCAAGGGAAGGGGATGGGCTTCGCGCCGATCGGCCATACCGTCACCATTAAGGGGGCAGTGTCCGTAAGCATTCATGTATCGACCACACTTACACTTGAAGCGGGAATATCCGTGTCACAGGTGAAGGCGGATGTTGAAAAAGTGATCGCCGATTACCTGCGGACGCTGCGTATGAGCTGGAAAGAGGAGGATCGAACCGTCGTGCGTGTAAGTCAGCTGGAAGCCCGTATCCTGAATGTAAAGGGTATCGCGGATATTACGGATACGAAGCTGAACGGCAAGGGAGCCAATGTGGAGTTGGATACGGAAGAGCTGCCGGTCATGGGGACGGTGACCTTGAATGGCTGAACCGTTACTCAAGCGTTTGCCTGACTTTTACCATGATGTGAAGGAAATGGTTCTGCTTATGGAGACGCAGGATGGGGAAAAAGAGAAGCTGCTGGCCGCCATGCAAAGGCTGTTTGACGATCAGTTCGTCATGACAGCAAGCGAGGATGCGATTGCTAGGCGGGAGCGGATGCTGAATATTCTCCCGGATCGGGATGCGGAATCGATCGATTTCCGGCGCAGACGGATTATTAACCGCTACACGACGAAGCCGCCGTTTACGATCCGGTATTTGCAGGAGAAGCTGGATTTTTTGCTCGGCAAGGACAAGGCTCGGGCTGTTATGGATGCGGATGCCTTCCTGCTGCGCATCGTTGCCAACATTACGAATGCCGCCGTATTCAAGGAGGTCGGGCACACGGTATACACGGTGAAGCCTGCCAACTTGGTTTATCAACAGGAGACGGCACTGCTATCCAATGTAGGAGTAAATGAGAACATATACCGCTCGGATTTGAAGCGGACGACAAGGCTTTCGACGACGTGGAAGCTGGGGCGTTCGCCATTTGCCGAGCGCGGGCTGGAGGTGCAGATCAAATGATCGAAGCAACGCTGCTGAAAGAACTGGCGAATCATGTCAACACACGAATTGCCAAGGTCGTGCTGAATAAAACGTATGAGATTACAGAGTTTACGGTGAAGCAAGTATCGAAGAGCGTTGTCAATCTGGAATATATGATTCCGCTGGGATCTGTGGACAGCGTATCGCTGATTGAGCTTCGGGCTGCTGACGGCACGGTACTGACGTCGAATGACGTCTACATCCCGCTCACGTCCGATACGATCATCAAGCAGCCGATTACAGTGAAGGAGGTGGCCTAATGCCATACGAGGCGAAGACAAACTGGAAGTACGACGACACCGTCACGGAAAAAGACCTGAACCGCATCGAGCAAGGCCTGAAGGACGCCCATGTGGCGGAGTATAAGGATATAACGTTAAAGCCGGGCGTGCAGATCGTGGATGTCCCTGAGGATACCCCCTTCCGCATGGGGGAGATTCGCGGGCGGACGTTGATAAATTTACTTGGGCATGCAGGCAGATGTGACGACATGGCTCCTTGGGGTATGTGGCAGGCATCACTCGACACGGACAGCAGCTTCAAAGGACTGCGTGTCGACGTACAGTCCGGTTACGACGACGGCGCGGCATTTATCGGGATTAAGAACGTACAGAATGGACGATCCTTCATTATTGTTGGAAATGCCGAGCATAACGTAAACGCACAAGGCGCAAGATTTGGAGCTACGTTTTACACGGGTGATAAGGTAGTTGATAACACAGTCGTGTCAAAAAAAACGTCTGAAACATCTGTCCGCCAGCCGATTCATCTAGTATTTACGATTCCTTCAGGAGTAAATAGTTTTACCGTAAACATGGGGGTAGTTGCGAATGAAGCCAAAGCACGAGGTTATTTTGATTCTGTTCGAGTTTACGAAATTCCTTCGTCAGAAGTGGTGAGGCTGACCAGCATGAAATCCGAAGATGTCGCAGAACTGTATCCATATACGGAGTCGATCACAAACGTCACGAATCCGTATGCTATCGCGACGAGCGGAAACTTATTACCGCCGTTTACGGAGTGGGGAGAATCTGCGCAACTTGCTTTGTCTGTTTCTAGTCCGTATGAGATTAGATTGAGTAAGACTTCTTCTAATGAATTTGCAACAAAAACTATCTCATTATCGCTACCTCCAAACACTGCGTTCACATTCAGTACAGAGGTTGAAGCGGACTTCTTAGCATCAGGCACATATGGAGCTTATTTAAATGTTTTCTCAGTAGATAGTACTGAAACAGTGACGAGCATTGAATTAAAGACAACAGCGTATAGGAATACTTCAGGGGCATTCTCTATTTTTAGCGATTTTACTGTCCCAAGTAATAGTAATAAAATCCGTATTCTTGTAGGTGTAGACGCACAATCTACAGGCAATTTTATATTTAAAAACCCAATGCTCATTCCTGGAGATAAGCCACAGCCATTTATGCCTGAATCATGTTCCATGTGGGCAGCCGAATGCCAGCTAGCCTCGAATCCAGCGGACGGTAGCAACGCGGACGTATTGTTCGCTGGTGAAGATGGATTGCCTTACGTATTGGAGAAGTGGAATAAGGTAGTGTTGGATGGATCGTTAAAGTGGGAACATGACAATGCAGCTACGTATAAGGGATTCAAAAGAATAAGAGTTCCTGTAGCAAGTGGAGTACCGTATAGTCAGTACGTAGTTAAATTTGATGGGAAAATCTTACCCAATATCAACGAAGGTGTGAACTGGGAAACTGCTGATCTATCTCAGCTGTATAAGAATGAGCATCTTTATCTGTCTATATCTAACGAAGACAGCGGATGGAGCGACAGCTACACGCCGACAGCCGACGAAATCAAGGCGTACTTCTTGGGCTGGAAGATGTACGATGGAGTTAATGGAAAAAATCCATATACGTCCGGGACTCGCGCATGGTGTTACCGAGAATCCGCTGATAGCTATACGGGTGGAACCAATACGCTGCCTACGACAACGGCGCCGAACTGGACGCCATATCGACTCCAATACATCAAGTCGAAGCCAACCATCGAACACGTACGCAATTACGAAACTGGCCTGACGCTCTCAAAAGCCTGGAACATGGTCGAAGTCGGCAGCGGTATTGTGATTCGGGAGTCAACGAAGCCTACGCATTATCTGGCAAATGGAAATTACTATATCAACAATACAGCAGTAAATGGAAGCCTACTAAAGAATAAGGTGTCTCATATACTAAGGGTTTACCGCAATGGATCGGCTGCTAATACCGCAAAGATTGAAAATGATGCTAATGCATATGGCAAGCAGCACATTAGATTTTTACCGTCAGACTTCGACACAACCGCAGTTTACCATGTCACATACACGATTCTAGACCCAACGCTTTCGGCTCCCATCGTCGGCAGCATAGCGACGAATCTGCGGGGCACGGTAACGGATATGGTATCGTGGGTAAGCGATGCAGAGCGAAGGTTGAGTGTTGTGGAGACGAAGAAGGCAGAGAATGACACAAAACTACATTTTATTAAACCAACACTCTTAAATGACTGGAAGCTGTTCGGGGAATCAGGCAGACCAGAGGCAGGTTATTGTAAGGATCGAGATGGATTTGTATATCTTAAAGGGGTTATCACGGGAGGCACAGTTGGGGTAACTGGTAAACCTGCTTTCTTCTTGCCAGTAGGATACCGACCAAAGAGACTGCTTTCAAAAATTGCAATAACCACTTTGTCGTCCAATGCAGCAGTAGATATTGCAGCAGATGGAGGAGTGTATATTATCACAGGAGACAATTATTTTATCGCGTTAGATACAATTTCTCCATTCCTAGCAGAACAATAAGGAGGCCTTTCATTGAAAGAAGCAATCATAACCGACCTTGACGGTCGATACATCGAACCAACGCTCATTGCGGACTCCGTGACGGGCGTTTTTGAAAGGATGGAACCTATCCGACAAGATGCTGTGGATGCAGTTGGTTTGGCAGTAGCGTCGTCGGTGCAGGATGACCACGATCAATCAAAAGAACCAAAAACGAAACTAGTCGGATACACGGTAGCCATTCCCTTACCTGACGGACTCTACGAACCGACCTTTAACGTACAGGGCTATCGCAAAGCGAAAGCAGACTACGATCTCGCTTACGTCGAATATCTCGGGGCTCTTGCGAAGCATGATCCGTCAAGCGGAAAGCCTGCACCGCAGCGTCCAGCGCCAGTAGACGCATCTTCCTATTGGAGCAACGGCCTGACGGAGGAAGAAATCGAAGCCTTGCAACCGAAGCCGGTTCCTACTGAGTTGGATCAGTTGCGCATCGAAAATGCAAAGCTATTGCTTCATGTAGCCGAATTGGAAGCGAAGAGTGATAAGCACACAGAAGCTACGAATGAGCTGCAATCTCATAACGCAGCGCTTACGCAGGATCATGCAACACTACTATTACAATTAGCCGAAAAAGGAGTGATCTAAGATGGATTGGTATACAACGGTGAAACGTTATTATGATATGGGGACATATAAGAAAGATTCCAATGATCCGTTATACGTGGGCAAGTTTTGTGAGTTCGGCAAAATTACGCCTGAACAGTTCAAAGAAATTACGGGTGAGACTTATTCCACGTAATATCCACTGCGTAACCTATTCCTCACACTCAAATGAAAAGGGCCAACAATTTTGTCGGCCCTTTCACATTCTTCTTGAAGTCCTATTCTCATCGTAAAGGATAACTAGATAACTATTTGCATAGTTATTAATCTCCATCGGATAACCTCAGAGGTTTAAGGATGACAAATGATCCTTTGAATTCAGGTTACCTAATTCATTTCCCTTAGTTACCTTATTAACTCTACAACGTCTGCAGCACAAAGTGCAGAACGAACAGCAGTGAAATCCCATAGAACAACGGCTTCACTTCGCGTCCCTTGCCAACGGCAAGGTGGAACAACGCATAGCTGATGAATCCGACTGCAATCCCGTCGACGATGCTGTGCATGAGCGGGATGAACGCGATAATGAAGAACGCGGGAAGTCCCTTGTGCATTGCATCGAATTCGATCTTCTTCACGCTTGGCATCATCAAGCCGCCGATAAAGATCAATATCGGAGCTACGGCCTGATCAGGAACCAACGTCAGTACCGGTAATGCAACCAATGTACATGCAAACAGGATTCCTGTCACGATAGATGTGAGTCCTGTTCGACCACCAGCAGAAATGCCAGCAGCTGTCTCAACCGTTGCGACATTCGGGCTTGTGCCGAACAATCCACATGTAATTACGGAAATCGCATTGGCCTGCAAGGATCGACTGAATCGTTCCGGATTCCCGCTCATTTGCAGGTGTGCATTTACAAGCCCCACATTTTCGAACACAATAACGAGCGTCAGCGAGAACGTTGCTACAGCAAGCGTAACGGCTGACACGCCTTGAAACGTGAACTGACCGAATACATCACCATATGCAGTCCATGAAAAAGCTCCGCCTGGTGCCGCGCCGGTATTAGGTTCTGCGCCAACTAGATAAGCCAAAGCTGTTCCTGCAATAATGGCGATAAGCAAGTTGCCGGGAACATTGCGCATGAACAGAATGCATGTAAGCGCCAATGTCGCGAGCGTAACAAGTACTCCCGGATCAGCAAATGACTGCAGTGCAATCATCGTGGATTGATCGGGGACGATTACGCCGCCCTTCTGCAGACCGATCAGGACGAGCATAAGCCCGATACCTACAGAAATGGCTTCCTGCAATGATTCTGGAATTGCTGCCCGCAGCTGCCCCGCGAGTGACGTGAAGCTTATTACCGTAAAGCAAACGCCGGCCAATATAACGACTCCCAGCGCTTGCTGCCATGTCATGCCCATGCCGTGAACGAGCGTGTAGGTAAACATCGCATTGATGCCCATACCGGGCACAAGAATTATGGGGGATTTGCCCCATATCCCCATTAACAAGCAGCCAACAGACGAAGCAAGCACAGTTGCGATAATGCCAGCTTCTTGCGGTATGCCTGCATCTGCGAGTATCGAAGAATTGACAATTACAATATAGACGATAGCGAAGAAGGACACGACGCCGGCCAGCAGTTCCTGCCGCCACTGAATTCGTGCAGTTGCAGAAGCGTCATGTAAGGACGGTGCTTCTGTCTTCGATTGTATATGTTTCTTTTGGCGGACCAATTGAATACCTGCTTTCCATCGTAGCCCCTCACCCAACCCTTTGCATAAATAGAGGAAATTCAACCCCTAATAAAATCATGCCCGGAATTGAATCCGAGCATGAGTAGCTGTTATTATATCACATGAACTCTTTAAATAATCAAGTGATGTCGCCAATCCTGTATTTTGTACCCTGATCCACCTTGCATGAACCTGCGAAATTACATATAATAAATAACTAATTGATTGTTCATAACAAAGGTCAAACACATGCTTAGATGGAGACAAGTACACAGTACCACTTGCCAGGGAGGCGGCGCCGTAGATTGAGAGCGCTGCTGAAGAAGGGGCTGTCGAAATTCACTCCGGAGCAGGTACCTTGAACAAGCACTTCACACACAGTGAGGCTGCTGCAGTAGAGGTTCCCGGATTTGCGGCACGTTATCGCTGCAACAAGTGAGATACGGCTTGGTTCGCAGCCTCCTAGCAGGAGAGCGTTCCAATCGGATCTAATTAGGGTGGTACCACGGTCTTCTCGTCCCTTGTGACGAGAGGGCCTTTTTTTTATTTCGAGTGGAAATGAAGGGGGCTTACACAATGAAGGAGCGTTTACAGGCACTGCGCGCCGAAGCGCTGGAGAAGCTGCAGCAAGTAAAGGATGCAGGTCATCTAAATGATCTGCGTGTTAAATTCCTCGGTAAAAAAGGTGAGCTGACAGAGGTGCTGCGCGGCATGGGCGGCTTGTCGGCAGAGGAGCGTCCGCTCATTGGTCAAGTGGCGAATGAAGTACGCGGAGCCATTGAGACATTCATCGAGGAGAAGCAGGCGGCATTTCTCCGTGAAGAGACGGAGCGTCGTCTTCAGGAAGAGACAATTGACGTAACACTTCCAGGCCGTCCAATGACGGTAGGTGCGGTTCACCCGCTGAACAAGGTGATTGAACAAATCGAAGATATTTTCATTGGCATGGGATATACGGTAGCGGAAGGTCCAGAAGTAGAGCAGGACTACTATAACTTCGAAGCACTGAACCTGCCTAAGGATCACCCTGCGCGCGATATGCAGGATTCGTTTTACATTACAGAAGATATTCTGATGCGTACGCAAACATCGCCAGTTCAAGTACGTACCATGGAAGCGATGAAAGGGAAAGGTCCTGTTAAGGTAATCTGCCCAGGTCGCGTATATCGCCGCGATGATGATGACGCAACACATTCCTTCATGTTCCATCAGATTGAAGGACTTGTTATCGACAAGAACATCCGCATGAGTGACTTGAAGGGAACCCTTCTTCAATTCGCACAAGAAATGTTCGGTTCCAAAACACAAATTCGCTTGCGCCCAAGCTTCTTCCCATTCACAGAGCCAAGCGTTGAGGTTGACCTGACTTGCATGAAGTGCGGCGGCAGCGGCTGCCGTATCTGCAAGCAAACAGGCTGGATTGAGATTCTTGGTGCGGGTATGGTTCATCCGCGCGTACTTGAAATGGGCGGCTATGATCCGAAGGAGTACTCTGGATTCGCATTCGGTATGGGTGTAGAGCGTATTGCCATGTTGAAATATGGCGTAGACGATATTCGCCATTTCTATACGAACGATATGAAATTCGTGCAGCAGTTCGCACGGATGTAATGAAAATAAAAGTTCAAAAAGTTCGGTTTTCAGCACCAAGAAGGTTGCGGGAACTTGAAGCGTATGCTTCCGATGCGAGTTTTGCTTCGCAAAACTTGTAAGGAGTAGCGGAGTGTAGGCGAGACTACATGAGCAACTAAAATGTTTCCAAAGGAAACATACTTCGAAAGCATTTGCTGTTCAAGGCTGAATGCAAGTTTCGATGTCGAGTTACCTTCTAATGCTGCTTCGTGATCAAAAGCGGACTTTTTGAACCACCTTTAAAAGAAGAAAGGAAGAGAGCGAGAAATGAACGTATCCTACCAATGGCTATCGCAATATATCGACTTGACCGGCGTATCCGCTGAAGAAATCGCGGAACGCATGACGCGTGCCGGTATCGAGATCGACTCGGTGGAGAACCGCAATCAAGGACTTGACCACATCGTAGTGGGCTATGTCGTATCGAAGGAGAAGCATCCGGATGCGGATAAGCTGAATGTCTGCCAAGTAGACGTAGGCGCAGAAGAGAAGCTTCAAATCGTGTGCGGCGCGAAAAACGTGGATGCAGGACAAAAGGTTCCTGTTGCAACAATCGGAGCGGTTATGCCAGGTGGCATGAAGATCAAGCGTGCGAAGCTGCGCGGCGTAGAATCGCAAGGCATGATCTGCTCAGCGAAGGAACTTGGCATGAATGACAAGCTGCTTCCGAAGGAAATGCAGGAAGGCATTCTTGTACTGCCAGCAGAGACAGAACTCGGAACTCCGATTGCAGACGTGCTCGGCCTGAACGATCATGTACTGGAGCTGGATCTTACACCGAACCGCTCTGACTGTCTGAGCATGTTAGGCGTTGCGCATGAAGTGAGTGCATTGCTGGAGCGTCCTGCACACTTGCCTGAGCAGGAAGTGAAGGAAAGTGCGGAAGCTGCTTCAGGCAAAGTGAAGATTAGCATTAGCGCGGCAGAAGGCTGCACGCACTATGCAGCACGTTATATCGCGGGTGTAACGATTAAGCCATCTCCATTGTGGCTGCAAAATCGCTTGCTTGCAGCAGGCGTTCGCCCAATTAACAACATCGTGGACGTAACGAACTTCGTCATGTTGGAATACGGCCAGCCGCTGCACGCGTTTGACGCGGATAAGCTGAATGGCGGCGGAACGATCGACGTTCGCTTTGCGAATGAAGGCGAAGAACTGGTTACGCTTGACGGCCAAGAACGCAAGCTGGAGCCGCATATGCTGCTCATTACAGACGGCGTGAAGCCAGTTGCACTTGCAGGGGTTATGGGCGGAGAAAATTCGGAAGTATCTTCGGATACGGTGAACATTCTTCTTGAATCCGCGCACTTTGCAGGCAGCGTCGTACGCAAGACATCCCGTCAATTGGGACTGCGTTCGGAAGCATCACTTCGCTTCGAGAAGGAAGTGAACCCAGAATCGGTTATCCCAGCATTGAACCGTGCGGCTGAATTGATTCGCACGCTTGCGGACGGTGAAGTATATGCAGGTATCGTGGAACAAAAAACTGCATCTGTGGAACGCAAAGTTATCGAACTGACTTTAAATAGAACGAACCGTCTGCTCGGTACGTCGTTGACAGCTGAAGAAGTTTGCAAGATTATGAGCCGTCTTGGTTTCGAGCTTGTTGAGAAATCCGAAGGAATCTTCGACATCACCGTGCCTACTCGTCGTGGCGACATTACGCGCGATGTAGACTTGATCGAGGAAGTTGCACGTATTTTCGGATATGACAACATCCCGGTAACTGCTATTGAAGGAGCAACAACACCAGGCCATTTGACGAAGGGGCAGCGCATTCGCCGTACGATTCGCCGCGTCCTGACAGACAACGGTGTGAATGAGGTTGTGACATATTCCTTTACGAATCCGGCCGACACTTCGGTATTCCCTTCCTTCATGGAAGGTGCAGTACCTGTACGTCTGGCTATGCCCATGAGTGAAGAGCGCAGCGTGCTCCGTACGAACCTGGTTCCTGGTCTTATTGATGTAGCGGTGTACAATCGCAACCGCAAGCATGAAGATGTAAGCATCTTCGAACTGGGTACACTCCATCTGACGAAGGAAGAGCAGCTTTCAGCACAACCTGAAGAGGTTCTTGTTGCTTCCCTATTGATGACTGGCAAGCGCAGTGCTGCACAATGGAATGTGAAGGCAGAACCGGTTGATTTCTATGATTTGAAAGGGGTGCTCGACAGCCTCGTAGCGCACTTCGGCTTGGATGGACGTGTACGCTATGCAGCAGATCGTCCGCAAGGCTTGCACCCGGGACGTTCCGCTTCGCTTTATTTGACAGGCGAGAACGGAGAGCAGTACATCGGCTTCATCGGTCAATTGCACCCTGAGGTACAGCATGCGAAGGATGTAGCTGACACGTATGTTGCTGAGTTCTTGGTGCAGCCGTTGATCGATGCAGCAGACTTCGATATTGAGTATCGCAGCCTTCCGCGCTACCCAGCTGTAGACCGCGATATTGCGGTTGTATTGGATCGCGGTACAGAAGTAGGGCAAGTGGTTGCTCTTGCTAAAGAAACGGCAGGCGAACTTCTTGAATCGGTAAATGTATTCGACGTATACACAGGAGATCATGTTGCGGCAGATAAGAAGAGCGTCGCGATCTCGCTCGTATACCGTCATCCAGAGCATACATTCACGGATGAAGAAATTACAGAGCTGCATGGCAAGGTTGTGACGGCAATCGAAACGAGCTTCAACGCAGAGCTGCGGAAGTAAGGTTGCTCCAGAGCAGACACTCTTATTACGGAGACTGCTTCTATAATAGAAGTTCATTGTAAGTTGGGACGGATATTTCCGCTCCCAACTTTTTTTATGGGTTGGAACGAAGTGAACATCCTTTTATATGGAAATAAATGTGATAGATAGAATTCTTGCAAGACCTATATTTGCAATTGCTTTACTACTACCTCTATAATAGGGAAACCCTGTAATAGAAGGGTATATCAGATCTTTTTCCCCTAAATATTCTATGAAATGAAACTTGACTTTCCTCTATGCGTAGGAGGAGAAGGGCACTAATATATCGAATTACTAATAGAGTTTGCGTATGACATGCAAACATGGATTAATTTGTTGCTACATGTAGGCTGCAAGCCCTAGCATGCGGCACGTTAAGGTAAGGAGGACCAAAGAATGACTAGTCCGGATAACAAGCATCGTGTAGCGGTTGAAATATACGGAACACAATATAAATTGGTAGGATCAACAAGCAAGGATTATATGCGCAACGTAGCTGCAATGGTCGATGAGCATATGCGGAGTATTGCAACTGCGAACTCGCGGCTGGATACAACGCGAATTGCGGTGTTGTCGGCTGTACATATTGCTGAGCAAGTGCAGAAGGTGAAGGATGAGCAGTTGCAATTAAGCTCATCATTGAAGGAAATAGAAGCGACGAATCACAACTTGTCGAGGCAGCTTACTCAGGTACAGACGGAGTCGGAGCAGTCACTAGAGAAGCTGCGCAATGAGTCTGCACAGAAGCTGGAGCAGCTTCAGAAGGAACTCAGCAACGAGAAGTCGAAGGCCGAGAAGCAAGCGGCTGATCTTCGTGCTGAGACGGCTAAGTTGAAGGAAGCGAATCAGCAATTGGCCGATAAGCATAAGGCATCGGAAGAGCGTGTGCATAAGCTGACTGAGCAGGTGAAGGAGACAGAGCGACGGATTCAATCGTTGACAGCTCGTGAGAATGAACAGAAGAAGAAGCTGCAGCAAGTAGAAGAACGACTGAAGGCAGTTTTGGAAGAAAAGCAGAAGGCAGAGCAGCTTCATGCCCGCACCCTTAAGCAGAAGCTGGAGGAAACAGAGCGTCTGTGGAGCACGAAGCTGAATGAGCAGAATCAAACCTGGGAGGCGCAGCTTCAAGAATCCGAGCAGAGCTGGCAGAAGCGTCTAACGGAATCCGAGCAAAGCTTGCAGGAGCAGTTGACGGAATCCGAGCAAGGGTGGCAGACGAAGTATTCGGAGAACGAACAATTGTGGCAGAGCAAGCTAAGTGATACAGAGCAAGGCTGGCAGAAGCAGTTCGATGAAGCAGAGCAGAGCTGGTCCAGCAAGCTCGCGAACAAGGAACAGAGCTGGGAAGAAGAGCGGGCTCTCCAGGAGCTGGAATGGACAGAGAAGCTGGACGCCAAGGAACAGCAGTGGCGAGAGCAACTCGACGCTGAGAAACAGAAGGCTGAGCAGTTATCTGCAGAATGGGAAGAACAACTTGCTGAACAGACGGCTGCATGGGAAGGGCAATTGACAGCTCAGGCTATAGAATGGGAAGCGCGCTTGTCGAAGAGAGAAGCAGAGCTCGTTCAAGATCGAGAGAAGCAGTTGACGCTGCTCAAGCAGCAGCATGAGGCGAATACCAAGCAGTTGCAGCAGAAGCATGAGCAGGCTGCCGAGCAGATGAAGTCTGCCCAGGACAATCAGCGCAAGCAGGCTGAAGAACGTCATGCTGCCAAAGTCAAAGAGCTGTCCGACCAGCATGCGAAGGAGATCGAGCAAGTTAAGGCGGAACACCGTTCGAATTTGGCGAAGTCGCAAGCGGAGCAGAAGCAGGCGCTGAATGAAGCACAGGCACTGCATCAGAAGGCATTGAATGATGTGAAAGCGAAGTGTGAGAGCGACATAGCTCAACTGCTAGCTGATCAGAAACAAGCGATGGACAATATGCAGGTGCTTCATCAAGAGGCCTTAAATGAAGCGAAGACGAAGTATGAAGAAGAACTCGCTCAACTGGTTGCGAATCAAGAGTTTGCGCTAGGTGAAGCGCAAGCGCAGAACCAGAAGGCATTGGACGAAGCTAAGACCAAATATGAGAGCGACATTGCCCAATTGCGTACAGAGCTGGCAGATGCCAAGTCTCGACATGATCAAGAGCTGGATCAACTGATCATCGAGCATCTGGAGCAGTTGGAGCAAGCAGAAGCAGATAAGCAATCTTCGATGGCTGCACTTGAGGATAAATGGAAGCAGGAGTTAGCCCAAGCTGAATCTGAACGGAGCAAGGCTGTTCAACAGGTTGAGGGTGTCTACCAAGAGCAACTCCAGCAATCTGAGCAAGAGCGTGAACTTGCACTGAAGCAAGCGACGGAGCTGTATGAGGAGCAACTGCTAGAACTGCTTACTCAGCATGAGCAACAGCAGCAAGAATTGATTGCTCGGTATGAGCGGCAGCTGGATGAGCTGCGTGCACAATCCGAGCAGCAGCAGCTAGAGCAGGGATCTCTGCATGAGGAGAAGTTGCAGGCAGAACGCGCTCTGTATGAAGAACAGTTGCAAGCGGAGCGTGCTCAGCGTGAAGAGCAGTTGAAAACAGAACGTGCTAAGCATGAAGAGCGGCTGGAAGCTGAACGTGCTCAGTATGAAGAGCAATTGGAAGTAGAACGTGCACAGTATGAGGAGCTGTTAGAAGCAGAACGTGCTGAGCATGGGCAGCAGTTGGAGGCAGAACGTGCTCAACATGTAGAGCAGCTGCAAGATGAGCTTGCCCAGTATGAAGAGCAATTGCGAGAAGAACGTGTTCAGCGCGAGAAGCAACTGCAAGAAGAACGCGCTCAGTATGAGAAGCGGCATGAAGAGCAGCAAGTCCAGCATGAACGGAAATTGCAGGAATTGCGCACCCAATATGAGGGGGATGTGGATGCTTGGACTGCACTGCAGGAGGAAGCATCGGCTGTACATGCCAAGGAACTGACGGATCTTGAGCAGTCTCTGCGTGCAGAAGCTGAGCAGAACGTGCAGAAGAAGGATGCGCGCATCCATCAGCTCGAAGGACATCTGGGACGCGCAGAGGAGCTTGATCGAGCGCGTCAGGTGGAGATGGAGCGGCTCATACGCGTGCGAGATCATGTGCAGGCTGAGGCTGCTGAGCTGCAGCAGCAGCTTGAAGCGATCGAACAGAGCAAGGAAGAAGAGCTCGAAGCGCTTCGTGCTCAATTCGAGCGGCAGCTGAATGAGCGACTTGACCAAGAACGAGCGGCCTGGATGCGTGAAGCCGAACAAGCACGAAACGCACTGCAAGAACAATGGGAAGCAGAACGCCATGCTTGGAAAGAACAGGGTGAACAAGAGCAGGATGCCTTGTACGATCAGCTCGCGGAATATGAAGATAAATGCCGTCAGCTTGAATCTGAGAAGGAAGAGCTGCAAGCAGCTTTCACAAGCATCCAACACGCGCAGCATGAAGCTGCTGCCACTATTGCAGAAGCGAGACAGCAGGCGGAGGAAGTTCAGTCCCGTTATTACCAGTTGGAGGAAGAACAGCAGCTATACATCACGGAGCTTGAACAATATGAAGAAGCCAAGTCTCTCTTGAAGCAGCGTGAGCAAGAATGGGCACAGCAAGAGCAGCAGTGGACAGAGACAGCGGCTACGTGGAGTGAAGAGCGTGAGCAGCTGCAGCAACAGCTCGAGAGATTGAAGGCTGAAGTTGAGGAAGCGAAGAAGCATACAGAAGAGCAGGTTCGGTCTCATGCTGAGATGGAGGTTATTCAGGAGCAATTCGAGGTTCTCTCCCATCAATTCCGCTTATCCCAACTGGAGCGGGAGAAAGAACGCAGACAAGCGGATGAGACACAAGGGGCTTATTCGAAGCTTACTGATGAATATACCAAGCTTAATGATGAGCTCACGAAGCTCAAGGATGAGTACGCGAAGCTCCAAAGCGAATTCAACGAATGGTTGGAAATGATCGAGTAGATATACATGAGGAGCGAACAAAGGAATAGCAAATAAATGATGCAAGATATAGGGAAATTTATTAATAACGTATGGATGGAAATCGCGGCGGTATTCGCGTCATGGAACGGTTTGGATTATGCCATAGTGGGAGCAGCAATCGCATGTATTGTTCTGGGAGCAGTGCGGGGATTCAAGTCTATCGCGCTCTCCCTCTTTGGCTATATTGTCGCCTTTATCGTCGCGGCTCGGTTTTATGCAGATTTTGTACCATGGGTAAGGAAGAGAATATTTACAACAACAGTTAGCAGCGGATCAGGGGCGAAAGCCAGCGGCGGTACGCCCTTAGCGGGAACATTTATGGATACCGTACACGCTGTGGTGGCCTTTTTGCTTCTGTTCACTTTTGTATTGGCAGGCCTCTGGCTAATCCGGTTCGCCTTGAAGAAATTCACGGATGTACCGCCGGTACGAACCGTAGATCGGGTAATAGGGGCAGTTCTCGGATTGGTGCAATTTGTCTTTTTGTGGTGTATGATTTACGTACTACTGCGGGCATGGCCGGCAGGTGTATTTCGCGACTGGGTTGATGCTTCGATATGGGTAAATCGAACGGGGAAGTGGATGCCAGATGTTATGGTTGAAGCTGTAAAATGGGCTCAGTGGCTGTAATGGAATCACTGGTAAATGCGTGGTATGCATGAATCGTCATATACATGAATGAACAGACCGCCGTCCTCCCAAGCAATAGGCAGGGATCAACGGCGGCCGCTCATTTTTCGACAATAAATTTGGCTGTCATTTCATTGTGTCCCGGACCGCACAGAATTGTGCATGACATGTCATATGTACCGGGTTGTTCTGGAGTGATAACTTGCTTCGGATGAGTTGGATCAAGGGACAAATTCAATGCCTTAATAGCAACTCCGTGATTGCCGACGGCATCTAATACGATGCGTATGGGTTCACCGGATTTGACGCGGTATTCAGACTGATCGAATTTGAAATTCGTGGCTTTAATGATAAGCTCTTTGTCTGTTTTTACATCGTCATCTTGCTTTTGTCCAGATTGTCCCCCGCATCCGGATACTATGACCGCTGCGAGCAATAGGCATGAGATGAGCGACCTTAGGCTACCCCGAGTCAACATTCGTATTTCCTCCTCTCCTCGTCCATATAGTGTAACGGAAATTTTATCCTTTTTCCATTGCTTATATGGAGCGAAGAGAAGGAAGCTATACAAGGGGCTCACTCATGGGAATGAGCACAGCAGCCCTGGATGATGATCACGCCGTTATCTGGACTCGTGGCCAGCTTCGAACGGCGTTGCGACCGGAATGAACAAGTCGATCAATCCAATGACAAGCGCTGCAAGAATAGCGCCGAGTACAGTGACGGATACACCGCCAACAAAGAACTGGGCGATGTAGATGACAACCGCACTGGCGATGAAGCCGACGATCCCGCGTCCGAACGGCGTAACTCGTTTTCCAAATATGCCTTCGACAATCCAGCCGAATAAGGCTATGACTAAGGCGAGGATTAAGGCACTCCAGAAACCGCCTACGGTGAACATCGGCACAATCCAGCCCGTAACCATCAATACGATGGCTGCCACAATGAATCGAACCACATGACCGAGAAAACTCATGGACTTTTCCTCCTTACTCGTTTGAAGGGTATAGGTTTGTGCAACAATTATTGTAACCTTATCCGCGATATTCATGAGTGGCATGTTCAGACATTGGATAGCCATTATTTCGGTATACCGCTATAATGAACAGCGAGAGGAGTCGTGACTTGTTTTGGACTCGAAAATTTTAAAAACAATGGATTACCATAAAATACTGCAATCGCTCGCGCGACATGCGGCTACCCCGTTAGGGGAACATGCTTCCTTGTCTCTGCTGCCAAGCACGGATCTGGAGGAAGTGAAACGACGCCTGCAAGCGACGGATGAGGCGATGACGATAGAGCGGTTGAAGGGGGGAGCTCCATTCTCCGGTGTTACCGATATACGTCCTGCCGTGAAGCGCGCACGTATTAATGCAATGCTGAGTGCCAATGAATTGTGGGATATTTCAGCGCTTATCTTTGCTGGCCGTCGCGTAAGACGTCATATTGAGAGTGTACATGAAGATAATCCTGTACCGCTTCTGATGGCGCTGGCGGATTCGCTAAGCTGGCAGAAGGAATTGGAAGAAGAGATTAGACGCTGCATCGATGAGCAGGGCGAGGTGCTGGATCAGGCAAGTGCTGAACTGGCAACGGCACGCCGTGAACTGCGCATCGGGGAGACACGCATCCGAGAGAAGCTGGAGTCCATGATTCGTTCATCCAGCGCGTCCAAGATGCTGCAGGAGCAGCTGATCACAATTCGCAATGATCGATACGTAATCCCGGTGAAGGCAGAGTACCGCGGCCATTACGGCGGGATTGTTCATGATCAATCCAGTTCAGGGGCAACGCTCTTCATTGAGCCTGAGGCGATTGTGACACTTAATAATAAGCTGCGGGAAATTAAGCTCAAGGAAGAGCGTGAGATTGAGCGTATTTTGTCACGCTTGACCGAGCACGTTGGCTTGCAAGTTGATCTGCTGTTAAGTGATACGGATTGCATTGAACAGTTGGACTTCATCTTCGCGAAGGCTCGTCTAGCGCATGAGATGAAGGCAACGCTGCCGCGCATGAATGATCGCGGGTATATGAAGCTCATTAAGGGCCGCCATCCGCTTATTGATCGGGAACAAGTGGTGCCGATCGATGTGGAGCTTGGCAATGATTATACGACTATTATCGTTACCGGTCCGAACACAGGCGGTAAGACGGTATCCTTGAAAACGATGGGACTGCTAAGTCTCATGTCCATGTCTGGTTTGTTCATACCGGCTCAGGATGGCAGCCAACTATGTGTATACGATGCCATTTATGCTGATATCGGCGATGAGCAGAGCATTGAACAGAGTTTGAGTACGTTCTCCAGCCATCTGACGAACATTATTCGCATATTGGGAGAAATGACTCCGAAGAGCCTCGTGCTGTTAGATGAGCTTGGGGCAGGAACGGATCCTGCAGAAGGATCTGCACTCGCGATCGCGATTCTGGAGCATATTCATCGTCTTGGCTGCAGACTCGTTGCGACGACGCACTATAGCGAACTGAAGGCATATGCATATGAACGCAAGGGCGTCATTAATGCAAGCATGGAATTTGACGTGCAGACATTGCGCCCAACGTATAGACTTCTTGTTGGTGTTCCTGGCCGAAGCAACGCATTTGCGATTGCAGAACGTCTTGGACTTCCGACTTCCATCATTGAGCACGCTCGTGGCGAAGTAACAGAAGAAGACATGCGTATCGAGACGATGATCGCATCGCTCGAGGAGAACCGTCTTCGCGCAGAAGCAGAGCGTGTGGAAGCAGAGAAGATTCGCAAGGAAACAGAGCTCCTTCGTGCTTCGATTGTTGAAGAAGAAGCGAAGCTTCAGGCGGAGCGGGACAAGCGAATTGAGCGTGCTTCTGAGGAAGCGCGTGAAATTGTTCGGAAGGCGCGTTATGAAGCAGATGATATCATTACAGAACTGAAGCTGCTCGCTCAGGAAGGCGTGAGTGTGAAGGAGCATTTGTTGACCGAGGCTCGCAAGAAGCTCGATGAAGCTGCTCCGGCTAGCAAACTAGCCTCCAAGTCGAAGACTGTGAAGAAGCAAGCACGCAAGATTGAAGCTGGGGATGACGTTATGGTATACAGCTTGAATCAGAAGGGCAGCGTGGTTGAGATGGCGGGCAACGAAGCTGTTGTTCAGCTGGGTATTATGAAGATGAAGGTTCGAATGGATGATTTGGAGCTTGTCACTTCATCCGCTTCGAAGCAGAGCAGTAAGTCCGTGAAGACAGGCACAAATGTGAAGCGGACACGAGCGGACAATGTACGTTCCGAGCTTGACTTGCGTGGAGCGAATTTAGAAGAGGCAATTATTGAGGTCGATCGCTTCCTTGATGAAGCTCTGCTCGCGAACTTGGGTCAGGTATATATCATTCACGGCAAAGGGACTGGGATTCTGAGAACGGGAATTCAGGAGTTCTTGCGAAGACACAGACATGTGAAGACGTTCCGTCTCGGCAACTACGGTGAAGGCGGTACAGGGATTACGGTTGCTGAACTTTCGTAACAGCGAACGAACCGGGGAGGATGAATGTGGAACGATTTATTGAGCAATGGCTTAGTAACCCATACGTATCCATGTGTGCTTACTTTTCTGTAACCGTACTGGCGCTTGTCGTGTTCTTGTCCATCTTTGAATTAGTGACAAGATACAGATGCTGGGAGGAGATCCGCAAAGGCAATATTAGTGTCGCGATGGCTACCTCTGGCAAAATCTTCGGAATTTGCAACATATTCCGCTTCGGGATCGAAGCACGGGATACGTTGTATGCGTCATTGACATGGGCAGCACTAGGGTATGTACTGCTATTAATGGCATATTTTTTGTTTGGATTTCTGATGCCGTATTTCAAATTGGACGATGAAATTCAGAAGGATAACCGTGCAGTTGGTTTGCTGTCTATGGTTATCTCCGTATCCATGTCCTACATTATCGGAGCTAGCATTAAGTAGTTTTACGTAGGAACAGCAGGTTCGTTACTATGGCAGCGGAGGTCTTGCATGAAGTATTTATGGGGAACACTGTTTGCATTGGCAGCGATATTTATTATTATTGGAATCGTGTATTGGGCGAATCTGTAATGGATGCTCTATAATAGAGATACCCGCACGAACAAGTGCAGATCATTATGAATTGACATCTAGATAGGGGAGAATGTGCTCTGTAATCGACTTGCAGAGCCTTCTGATAAGAAAGGCAGGTTGAACGGACATGAGTCAGATTTGTCCTTGGTGTGATACGGAAATTGTGTGGGATGAGGTGCTAGGTCCAGAAGAAGAGTGTCCGCATTGCCACAATGAGCTGAATGCTTATCGAACATTGAATGTGGATATTGAGCACGATCCTGATAAGCAGCATGATGATCATGATCATGAGGAAGAATCCGAGGAGAAGGGCTGGTCCAACTTCGGCTGGACAGAAGATGCTGCCTTGTTCGGCGATGAGAGTTCATTGCAGTACCAAGAAGGCGTGGATAAGGTGCTTCATGGGCAATCCGAAGTGCCAGAATGTCCTCAGTGCAGAGAATATATGTTACTAGCTGGCACAGAAACGATTGGTTCCAATCACTTCGAGCCACATGTATCGGAAGCCTTGAAGGCGCCGGTAGTAACAGCGCCATTCCGCTTGGATGTATATGTATGCACTTCTTGCTTCCAAGTATCCAAAGTACTGGCTGAGCCGCACCGCGAGCCGCTTATGGAAGTCGTCCGCCGTGCGCAGTCTGAATAAATTATCATAAGACGGCTGCTTTAGGGCAACTTATAAGCTGTAACGAAGAGGGCTATATGCCCGATTAAGCAGGGAGGGGTTCCCTTCGTGACAGCGCGTCTTGACGCTCAATCGCTATTGCTGTTGATCGTTTTTGGTCTCTTTTCGTTGGCGAATGCTCTTTCGGGAGCATTCGTCAATGTTTTTCTATGGAAGGCTGCATCAGATTACAGCTTGATTGGCTGGTTTGCCTTCAGTCAGCAACTATCCAGCGGGTTGACCTTCTACTGTGCAGGCAAGTGGGTGAAGGAAGGCAACAAGATGAATTGCCTGCGGCTCGGCATTGGATTGGCGGGGGCATTTTATGCAGTAGTACTCTGGCTTGGTAAAGGTGCGGTCGATTACATATGGCTGCTCGGATTTATATTGGGTGCTGCGTTCGGTGCCTTTTGGCTCGCCTTTAATGTGGTGTATTTCGAAGTGACTGATCCGGACAATCGTGATTTATTTAATGGCTGGGTTGGGCTTATCGGTTCATGCTGCGGGATGGCCGCGCCGTGGGCATCCGGATATTTGATCACCAAGCTTGGCGATGGAACGGGCTACCGCATCATCTTTACCGTATCATTTTGCGTGTTTATTGGGGCAATCGTATTCAGCTTTTGGCTGCGCAAGCGTCCCCCTGAGGGTCACTATAATTGGACATTGCCATTTACCGCATGGAAGAAGGCTGGCAGTCCTTGGCGGCATGCCTTGCCAGCGCTTGCTGCACAAGGCGCCAAGGATGGGGTCTTTACCTTCCTGATCGGACTTGTGGTCTACATTGCAACGACCAATGAGATGAAGCTGGGCAATTACACCCTAATCACATCTGCTGTAGCATTAGGCAGCTTCTATGTGATAGGCAGGATTATGCGTCCTTCCTTCCGGGCACCGGGCTTGTTCATCGGGACGATTGCAATGGCGCTTGCAGTCATTCCTCTATTTTTCGGTGTTGCATATGGAAGCCTGCTTCTATTCGGGATTATCACCTCGCTATTCTCGCCACTGTTTGTGATCCCGATGACAACCGCTACTTTCGACATTATGGGGGTAGATGAGCGTTCAGCAGCCCAACGCGTGGAGCTGACGGTTCTGCGTGAATTTGGTTTGTTGATCGGGCGAATGGCAGGGGTTGCAGCGTATTTGCTAGTTGTGCAATGGAGAACGACAGAGCCGGTTGTCGTTGCTTTCTTGGCTGTTTTGGGGGCTCTTCCTATTATCAGTGCAGTAAGCATCCGGACATTAGTATCGAATCAGCGAATAGGAAAATAAGAAAGGCCCTGCTGCTCGCATGAGTCATCAGGGCCTTTTATATTCCTGTCTTTTTCACGAATAGAACGTATAGGTTTAACTAAAACGTCCGGGTTCACCGTTATCTCCTCGTGTAGCTGAACAGTTCAGCATCCGGATGGAAGCCGAATTCAATCAAATCTCCAACAATTTGAGACGCAATGGTGCTGTATACAGTGCCATTTCCGCCAAAGGCCTCAATGAAGAAGCATCCTGGACGGTGAGGAGCCTCGCCAAAATAGGGATATCCATCCCGCGTGACACCGAATGCGCCCGTCCAAGCATTTTCAGCTATGAGCGGAGCCAACTGTGGGAATAGGGCCTCCACTTCCTTGATAAGCTGTGCGGTTTTGCTTGGGAGCAGCTTATTCCGCTCTTCAGTACTTATATCTCCTTCATCAAATCCGCCCGCCAGGATCCGATTATCTGCCGAAGTACGCAAATATAAATAAGGACGCCTTGTCTCCCAAATGAGGAAGCGTTCATGCCATACATCAAGCAGATCAGGGATAGTTTGCGTTTTAATCGCGAAGGAGCTAGTAATTCTTGTGTTTGGATTCGACTTCATTTCATTCGTTTCATACCCGAGTGCGAATACGGCATGCTTGGCTGTTGCTACAAATCCGCCATCCGTTTGTATCTGAACGAAACCACCCTCGTGCCTCACTTGGGTGCCCTTGGTATGCTCGAATACTCGCAGTTTATATTTGTTTTTCGCAGTATGTAATAGTGCATGTGTGAAACGGTAAGGATTCACCTCAGCATCACCATGAGTGACAATTGCGGCCGGCTTATCGAATCCAAATCGATGACGAATTTGTTGACTGTTCCACCATTCTGTATGGAAGCCATAGCGATGCAAAATATCGTATTCGACTCGCAGACTTCTTACGTCTTCTTCGCTGCTTGCATAATAGAGGCTGCTGCGAGGGAACATCTCAGAATCCTCATCGAGCTCGGAAGCGATCGTAAGCAGACGTTCAGCTGCCTGCTTGCACAGTGTATAGAAACGAAGTCCCCTTCTCTCACCAAATAAACCGATGCATGAGGTCAATGAACGATCATTCATGTATTGAAGCAATCCTGTACTGGAGCTTGTACTGCCGCCCCCGACATGCCTCTTCTCCAGCACAACGACATCGAATCCGCGCTTGCACAGCTCATAGGCGCAAAGTGCGCCACTAATGCCTGATCCGACTACTAGCACGTCGCAGCGAATGGATTCAGATAATGGGGGATGCACATGCCTAGATGGCAGCGTACTTTTCCATGGAAGCGACCCAAATTGTAGATCCACGCGACATCTCCTTTCGTCCAGATTTCCGGTTACATATTTCCCTAATGTTGGGTTCATAATACATAGAGAACGACAACTTCCAGACAGGATGAAAGGAGTATGCTCAGATGCAATATGCTCAGCATAACCAACAGTCACATCAAGGCAATATGAAGCCGTTATCGGCGAAGGAATTGGAGTACATCGTGGATTCGATCTCCAATGAGGATTTGCTTATTAAGCAGTGTGCGGCAACCGCAGCAATGGCGACAACTCCAGGTGTTCAGCAAGCGCTGACGCACATGATCGGTGTTCATCAGCAGCACATGAATGTATTGCTACATACTCTGCAGCAGCACACACATATGGCACCAACTAGTCCACAACAATCTCAATAATCGAAGTAATGAAGGAGGAACGACAACATGAATGGTTCACAACAAAATCAATTCATGCAAGAGGAAGACTTGTTGTACACGATCTTGGCTGATTTGAAGCGAACTTCTCGCGAGTATACAACAGGTGTAACAGAAGCGGCTTGTCCGGTAGTTCGGCAGATGTTTACGGACTTGACTCACAGTACGTTAACGATGCAAGGACAGCTGTTCACGCTCATGGAGAAGAACAATATGTATTCCGTCGCATCACCAGCATTGCGCCAGGAGTTGGACAAGCAACTGAAGGACAATCAACAGCTTCAAATGAAATCCAACCAGTTCGTGCAGCAGAAGCTGGGCCAAGCGGGATATGGTCACTATCAGCAGCATGCGCATCAACAACAAGAGCATCATCAAGGCAACTACAATCAGTACATGTAATACAGGGAAAGGCTGCTGAGTACTTCAGCGGCCTTTTTACTTGCGGCTGTAGTACGGAGATGACCTACCAACCAGCAAAGCTGCAATTTCGCATGGTCGTGGACCTTCAATTCCATTACGGCAACAGGTATCATAGCAGTAGGAAATGCACTAGGAAATCATGAAATGCGCAGTAAAGCCTGTTGATATTGGCGTGCACATATGAAAAGGTGTATCATATGTAGCATATTTACACTAAAGTCGGCTTGCCCACTGCAGGTCGAGGGAGGATCGAATATGAAGGATTTGAGCGATTTTAATATTAGCATACTTAAATTGTTAAAAGAGGACGCGCGTCGTTCCCCGGCGCTCATCGCCACGATGCTTGGTGTTGACGAAGAGAAAGTTCGCACTGCGATTGCCGAGATGGAAGAAGAGCACGTCATTGTTAAATATGCAACGGTAGTGAATTGGAGCAAGGTTGATGATGAGACTGTAACCGCCCTTATTGAAGTGCAAATAACTCCAGAGCGTGGTCGTGGCTTCGAGGGTATTGCAGAGCGAATATACTTATTCCCACAAGTGAAGTCCGTATACTTGATGTCTGGCGCCTATGATTTGCTAGTTGAGGTAGAAGGAAAGAACTTGCGTGAAGTAGCTTCCTTCGTATCCGACAAGCTGTCTCCGATTGAATCGGTATTGTCGACGAAGACACACTTCATCCTGAAGAAGTATAAGCAGGACGGCATTATTTATGAAGAGCGCGAGGATGATCATCGTCTCGTAATTACCCCGTGAAAGGTGAAGTGCTATGATTAAGGAAGAAGAGAAGCAAGCTGGCGTACGCTCCATGAGCGACTATATTAATCCATTGGTACGTGACATTGCGCCATCCGGTATTCGTAAGTTCTTCGACTTGGCTAACGCCAGCAAGGACATCATCACACTCGGTGTCGGGGAACCGGATTTCTGCACGCCTTGGCATGTTCGTGAAGCGTGTGTATATTCGTTAGAGCGTGGTCGTACGAAGTACACTTCCAATGCAGGGATGCTGGAACTGCGCGAAGCGATTGCAGAATATTTGAACAATTCATTCCAAGTAAAATATGAACCGTCAGATGAAGTGCTTGTTACCGTTGGCGGATCGGAAGCCATTGATCTGGCACTGCGGACGCTGGTTGCCCCAGGCGATGAAATCCTTATCCCGGAACCGTGTTATATCTCATATTCGCCGATCGTGTCGATTGGTGGTGGGGTAGCGGTAGGAATTGAGACGGATGCTGCTAATCAGTTCAAGCTGACTGCGGAGGCGTTGAAGGCTAAGCTTACACCGAAATCCAAGGTACTGATATTATGCTATCCGAGTAATCCAACAGGCGGTATTATGACCTATGAGGATTGGCTCCCGATCGCGAAGATTGTTGAAGAACACGATTTGATCGTCATTTCAGACGAGATTTATGCTGAGTTAACATATGATCAGAAGCATGTCAGCTTCGCATCCATTCCAGGCATGAAGGACAGAACGGTGCTTGTCAGCGGATTCTCCAAGGCATTTGCCATGACTGGCTGGCGGATGGGGTATGCATGCGGTCATCCGGAGATCATTGCCGCGATGATGAAGATTCATCAATATACGGTCATGTGTGCACCGATAATGGGACAGATTGCCGCCCTTGAAGCATTGCGCAATGGGATGAGCGAGAAGGATCATATGATGGAGTCGTACAATCAGCGCAGACGTCTTGTTGTGAACGGATTCCGCGAAATTGGTCTGGAATGCCATGAGCCGCAAGGGGCTTTTTATGCATTCCCATCCATTAAGTCAACTGGACTTACTTCAGAGCAATTTGCCCATCGGTTGTTGTTCGAAGCTAAGGTTGCGGCTGTTCCGGGTGATGTGTTCGGCCTAGGAGGAGAAGGTCATATTCGCTGCTCTTATGCGACATCCGTTGCGCAATTGAATGAAGCTCTTGATCGAATGGGTCGTTTCCTCGACAAGATGAAGCAAGAAATGTGATAATTATTCATAATCAACGAAAATGAACTAGTTTTCTTTCTTTCCCTCTGGTATAATATAACATGTCTCGCAGAACTGTCCCATGTTATGGAACATCTGGAGAAACCTAGGATATTCTAGAATCGCCATGAAGGGAGGAAAGGTCGATTGTTTTGTTCGAACTATACCTTGACGTCGTATCCGCATAGTTCAGTGAGAGAAGATAGATCTCATGTAAGATGGTCGGGCAGAACAAGAAACATTTCGTCCAAGCTATTGGCGCTTGAGTATGAAATCCTTGTCCTTCGCAAGCAAATGGAGCAGATGTTCCAAGAGGAGCAGTCCTTTACTGCAGAGACAGTAATCGAGATTAGCAGCATGTTGGACTTGAAGATTAATGAATATATGAAATCACAATCGATGAAATAGATGGTGCGTGAGGAAGACTCCTATGAGGAGTCTTCTTTTTTTGCCTATGTTGTTTATGATATAGTGAAGGTTGGGATTTATTAAACGGACAATACATTTATATGGGGCAACGTGGAGAGGGGACAGGCTATCATGCGCAATTGGAGATGGATCGGTGTTCTAGCGGTATTGCTTGTGCTTGTAAGTGGTTGTGGAGGGCCTAAAGCCGATGCTACAGTATTCATCATGACATCATCGTCATTACCTCCCGAAATGACAAGTGCACTGCAAGATGATCTGAATAAGACGTTTGAAAATAAATTCACAGTCCAAGTCGTCGCTTCACCGTTGTACAGCATCGAGAAGTTGTTTGTGGAATATGCGGCTGGAGAGAATAGTGTAATGGTCATTCCAGAGGAGGACGCGAAGAGAATGGCTCCTCAGGGTGGACACGTAGCTCTCGATAAGTATTTTGATGCCAAAAAATATAACGAAGGCGTGTACGACGGTGCTGTATATGAAGGCAAGGAAGAGCATAAAGGAACTTTCTTATTCTCGTTGTCTGCAGAGAAGCTGCCTGTCTTGAAGAAACATGGCATTCAGGAAAAGGGGCTGTCTGTTACGATTCCTTCGCGCACACCTGATGAAGCCAGATCCGTTGAGATACTCAAGGCTCTTGCTGAAGAGAAGTAATGTGGCTTGATTCAGACAGATCGTACAGATCGATAAGCAATCATTGGACATCACGGTAAGACATCATAAGTGAAAGGGGGGAGCGCTCGTGATCATTGGTGTAACAGGAAGCACCGGGAGCGGGAAAACATCATTTGCAATGCATTATGCTGCAACGTTCGGGCGTGAAGGGTTCTACATGACGACCCGTCTTACGCCGCTTCCGGATGAATTGCCTGCGCCACCCCATTTCACATGGCAGACGATTCATACGGAATGTGCTTTGCCAGAAGTTCTGCATCGAATCAATGAGCAATCCAATATGTACCGGGCCGACCGGCGTGTACTTGTCATTGATAGCGTTACCTCGTATTTGCATGACGCACACGAACGAATTATGGAGGAAATGGACAATAAGCAGGATCTTGCTGAATACGCTGGGCGCTTGACAGCTGCGCGGATGGAGTTGCAAGAGGCATTGTTCATCTTTCAAGGCAAGCTGTTCATTATTACGAACGAGCCGCCAGGCTACACACCTTTCACGAATCCGCTTGAAGTTGAGTATATTGTGCAGCACGCCGCTCTGAATCGCGAGCTTGTAAAGCGGAGTACACAATGGTTCCGGATGACTTCAGGGATTCCAGAGGACATTAGCGCGAAGCGGAAACGAAAGTAAACTAGAAATGTGCACGTGGAGAGGACATTAAGCCCAGGATAGAACGGTAATGAGGGGGCATAGCAAATGAAGTTATATACGCGTACAGGTGATGAAGGAACGACATCGTTGATAGGTGGTCGGGTACCGAAGGATCATTTGCGGGTAGCAGCTTATGGGGAGCTTGATGAGCTGAATTCATTCGTCGGCTGGGCGATTACTTGCTGTCATGGAGATGAAATGAAAGCACTTCGGGAGCAGTTATCCGTGATTCAGCATGAATTGTTCGATTGCGGAGCCGATACCGCTTATGCGGAGCAGAAGCAGGGGAAATTCATTTATAAAATTCGTCCAGAACAGGTGGAGCAGCTTGAGAAATGGATGGACGATCATGAGACAGCGAATGAGCCGATCACAAAGTTCATTTTGCCAGGAGGATCCGAGGCGGCAGCAGCCTTGCATATATGTCGAACTGTGTGTCGAAGAGCGGAGCGTCAGCTCGTTACGCTCTCGCATCAGGAGACCGTACATGTCGAAGTAATGAAATATGTGAATCGATTGTCAGACTATTTCTTTACAGTGGCGCGCCGGGCAAATGGTCTTGTTGGCGTTCAGGATCAGGAATATGTGAGAAGTGCTGACGTGTTCAGGAAGAAGGAGCAGCATGATTGAAGAAGAAGGGAAGCAAGAAGCGGACGACTTGTCTGGGGAGATTGCGGCTGAGCTGTCCTATGTAGTGCCTGAGAGTGAAGAAGGGATTCAACTTCGAACCGTTCTCCGTTCCAGATTGAATTTGTCGAGGCGTTTATTGAAGCGGCTGAAGACGTTGGAACAAGCGATTACGGTGAATGGCGGTACAGAATACAATGGCAGAATTCTTACGGTGCGCGACAAGCTTCGTGCGGGTGATCTGATCCGGGTGGAGATTGCAGAGGATCATGTGGATACAATCGAGCCAGAGCCAATCCCAATTCAGATTGTATACGAGGATGAGGATATTCTCGTGCTCAATAAGCAGGCAGGCATAGTGGTTCATCCAACCAAGGGATATCCGAATGGGACATTGGCTAATGGAGTTGTCCATCATTGGCGGATGCGTGGCGAGCGAACCCGCTTTCGACCAGCGAATCGACTCGACCAAGAGACCTCTGGGCTGCTTATTGTTGCGAAGCACGGCCACGCTCATCATCAATTATCGGATCAGATGCAGAAGAATGAGGTGTGGAAGCAGTATGAGGCATTTGTATTTGGGATTCCTCGTGAGGAGGAAGGGACGGTACATGCTCCAATCGATAGAGACAAGGAGCAGCCTCATCTTCGTGTCGTGACACCGGATGGATACGATTCCATCACGCATTATCGTGTGCTGGAGTCCTACCATGGACAAGCTGCAAGAGTAAGCTGCCGACTGGAGACGGGACGTACTCATCAAATCCGGGTGCATATGAAGCATATCGGAAGTCCGCTGCTGGGCGATAAGTTCTATGCTGATCCTGATCTGGTGAATACTCCGCTGCTTCAGGCTGCAGTGGAGCCATTAACGCGGCATGCACTTCATGCCTCTGAGCTGCGATTTACACACCCGATGAGTGGGGTTAAGCTTCACTTTAAGGCCGAGCTTCCTCAGGAACTAGTAGAACTGCGTGACCGGCTTGTTGACTGGAGCGAGTAATAATGAAATGATGTTATGAGAGGAGTTACATGACATATGAACGTTACTGTATATCAATATGCCAAATGCGGCACTTGCCGTAAAGCAGTGCAGTGGCTCAAGGGACAAGGCTATGATGTTGCACTGATCCCGATCGTAGAGGAGCCGCCAAGCAGCGAGGAATTGCGTGCACTAGTTGCCCAAAGCGGATTGGAGTTGAAGAAATTCTTCAATACGTCTGGCGAAGTATACAAGGCGATGCAGCTTAAGGACAAGCTGCCAACGATGAGCGAGCAGGAACAGTTGAATCTGTTGGCATCAAATGGCAAGCTGATCAAGCGTCCTATTGTTACAGATGGGTATCGAGCAACAGTCGGCTTCAAGGAAGAGATGTTTGCAGAAGCGTGGGGCACGGCCTCCAAGCATTAAGAAGGATTTGCAACAGTTGATCCTGACAAGCAGGACATAGGTACGATGCTGTTCAGATTAACAGGAACCGTGTTAATAGATCATGCAGGATGAGGAAGATGATGGTTGACATCACGTGAACGAACAAGTAAGATTCCTCATGGAAGTATTTAACTAGCGATGAAAGGGGAGGGTAATGGTGGAAGGCAGTCCGAGTCATTTGCGACAACTGATGTACACTCGTAGAGAGGATGTGTCCTATACAAGCGGCCCTCCCATGTCTTGCTGTGCCCTGAATCGTCTTGCATGCTGTATGCACGAGAAGAATCAGTAGGCTTATTTGACGTGTGAGGAATCGACTTGCTGGATGTAATCAAGCTCTCTCTTTGCGAGGGGGCTTTTTTTGTGTGTAGATGTTTTTTGTAGTAGATTGAATTTGAGTAAGTTGAATTTGGGTAAGAAGGTGATCGACATGATATTTTTGACATTGGAAATGATGATGAAGCTCGGTTTGGCGCTATTATTCGGTTTGCTGATTGGGCTTGACAGACAAATTAAGCAAAAACAGCTTGGTTTGAGACCGAGTATGGTCATATGTATTGCCAGCTGCCTGGTTACGATTGTGTCAATTGAGGCATTCGGGAAGTTCGGCGGCACTAACCATCCGAATATGGATCCAATGCGCTTGGCAGCTCAGATCATAAGCGGGGTCGGTTTTATTGGAGCGGGTGTTATCTTGCGAAGAAGCAATGAGGTTATTTCCGGTCTCACTTCTGCAGCGTTAATCTGGTCGGCGTCTGCTCTCGGTGTAGCGATTGGGGCTGGATTCTATTTGGAAGCAACTTGCGGTGCGGCGCTGCTGATTACGGCTGTCAATCTCATTCCGGGTTTAATTAAGATGATTGCCCCTGCCAAGTTGAACCGGCATGATGTGGCGTTGAAGATCGTCGTAGAATCGAACCACCGAATGACGGATCTCATAAAGAAGATTCAGCGCAAGGATCGAACGGATGCAGATGAGTTCCATATCCGCCACTTTAAACTCAAGGATCTGGATAAGGATCGCCAGCGAATTGACCTAGTGCTATCTGTGCCAAGTAATCAATACTTGACGGAAATCTATTATTCCATCAAGAAGATTGAGCATGTTGTGAGCGTAGAGATCGAGCAATTGTAAGTAGAGCGCAAGAAGATGGATTGCTGTCTTATCAAGAGGCGGATTTCTATCTTGATCATATGGAGAGGGAAGAGGCGGAGGACATTAAGCAATTGCTCGCTTACCCAGAAGGTACAGCAGGATCACTTATGACAACGGAGATCATCCGAATCCGTACGACAGATACAATTGCTGAGGTTCTTGATTGGATGCGCCGTTGCTTGACGAATGTGGAGACTATTTATTACAGTCGGTTAGTCGGGATCGTGACTTTTGATGATGTAATGTCTCATTTGTAGCATAAATAGAAAGAATGAGTATGGGTTCCTTGCTTGGCAGAATCCGTTATCTAGTGATTGTAGGAATTATGATATACTTGACGATAGGCATTGAAGCGAAAGGGGTAATCCATACCGATGGAAGTACAATTGAATGATAATAAGGAGCAGCGCTTACTGCTCGTTGATGGAATGGCGCTCTTATTTCGCGCCTATTTCGCTACTGCGTACGGCGGTTCTATTCGTCGAATGAAGGATGGAACACCAACGAATGCGGTGTATGGCTTTATGAGATATTTCTGGGATGCGGTAGAACGGTTCGAGCCGACTCATATTGCATGCTGCTGGGATCTCGGGAGCAAGACATTTCGCTCAGAACAGTTCACAGCGTACAAAGCAAATCGTCCCGATTGCCCAGAGGATCTGGTACCACAATTTCAACTCATTCGGGATGTAATGGATGGATTCGGCATCCCTAATATATCGGCTGAAGGATTCGAGGCAGATGACTGTATCGGAACCTTGTCGCGCTTATTCCGTGATGATATGCATGTCTTTGTCCTGACAGGCGACCACGATATGCTGCAGCTTGTTCATGAACGGACGACTGTGATCATCATGAAGAAGGGGCATGGCAATTATGCAGTCTATTCGCCATTGTCACTCATGGAGGAGCGTCAGCTGACTCCAGAGCAGGTGGTTGATGTGAAGGGGCTTATGGGAGATACTGCGGACAACTATCCAGGCGTGAAAGGGATAGGTGAGAAAACAGCACATAAGCTGATCCAGCAATATCAGAGCATTGAGGGAATATTGGAGAATTTGCCGGAGCTTGCGAAGGGTGTACGGACGAAGATTGAGTCCGACCTTGAGATGCTCCATTTGTCACGACAGCTTGCGCGCATCAACTGCGATGTGCCGGTAGAGTGCCAGATGGATGTCTGTGTATTTGCGCCAGAGCGCGAGTCCGTCAGTGCAATATTTGAGCGTCTAGAAATGAAAAGTATGATATCGTACGTCGGAATGTAACGAACATGGGCGGTAGAATGAAGGGGAGGAGCAGAAGCTCCTCCCTTTTTTGATCATAAGTGCTGTATGAAGGTTGGGTTCGTGAATCCAAGTCATCAGCTTAATCGGTGAAATGCGCCTCGCCTATGACCATGTACAGGAAGCCGCGAAGCTCTTCTCCCTCTTCCTCCGACAAGCGATAAAAGGATTCTAAATAGCCTTCTTCCTTGAGATCGTCCTGCCCGAGAATGGCGGTCAGCCCGCTCTGCAAGTCGGTAACGAGCTTCTTGCCGTAAAAACGGCCTGTAGATGTAATCGCCAAATCAAAGCGCCGATAGCTGTGCCCTACGAAGGTGACGAAGCGTGTTGTTGTCGTCTCTGTGCTGTCCGATAGAAAATCAAGATCATGATTGCTCATTGTTAGCCTCCCTTATCTGCTGCTCCAATAAGATGATATTATTATATAGTAGCGTCCAACATTTAGAAATAGAAATACAGGAATTGACACTGGAGAAGAGCATGCTATAATGGTAATAAATTCATAACTAGGACGAGGAAGCACCTCATTGCGATGCGTATATACGTACCGTGATGAGGTGCTTTCTTTTTTTGTCCGAAAGAAGTGAATAGAAGGTGCAGCAATCGGAGAGGTTGTATCATTATCAAGTCTATCGAATAGGGAGGGCGTAGTTGATGCAAATTGTATGGATGGCCAGGTTAGAGCGAATGGTGCTGGAGGATGGGGAGATGGTGTCTTCTCGTAAGCGGAAGAGGGGAGTAGATTCTTCTCATGATACCGCATATGGATTAGTTACGGCTGGAGTAGATGAGGGGAAGTGGATCCTACTCTGGGAACCAGATGGACAGCCTGCCGAAGTATGGTTCGAGGGGACGGTATGGGCTGAGATGCGGGCGGCTATGCGGCGTGGCATGGCGCGTTTGCTGCACGCTGGGTACCGTCTGACTATTGGGTTTGTGCCGGAGGCCGATATACACGAGCGCAGAATGAAGGAACGCAATGAATGGATTGCCTGCTATGCGGATTTATATGCCCGATCCGAGGTATATGAACAGCTTGCGAAGTGGCGTAGGGAGACGGCGAGCAAGCTGCGCCGGGCCCCTTATTGGATTGCGACGAATCGTATGCTGCGTATGGTCAGTGCCTTGCTTCCGCACACCTTGGAAGAGCTGAAGCAGCTTCCTGGATTCGGGGAAGCGAAGCTGGCATCCTATGGAGCCGACATCATTGCAATTGCGAAGGGGTTTGAGAGGACATCGACTTTCCCGCTGGATTGGATATCCTCCGTTGTATCCGAAGAGGAGTTCGCGAAGTGGGTCTATTCCGAATGGGAATCGAAGCAGAATCAAGAGCTCTCCAAGCTGACAGACCGCCGTGTATTGCTGGAAGGCTTGCAGCAGCAGTTATCGATTGCGCAATTGATAGAGCTTCTTCAGGTAGATCGGCGTGAACTCATTATGCGCATTGAGACGGTAGAACGTGAAGGCTATAATGTGTGCATGCTGGTTGAATCGGAGCTTCAATCTATGCCGGAAGAGCAGCGGGCAACGATAGAGCTGGCATTCGATGAACTGGGCGATGAATACTTGAAGCCAATCTATGTGAAGGCATTTGGAGAATCGGCATTGGACGAATCCTATGCCGAGGTACAAGCGAACTATGAGCAGATTCGATTGCTGCGGCTTCTGCATCGAAGCAGAGCGAGAAGCAGCAGCGTTGCACAAGCAGCAAGCTGACGAATGCCACATATTCGAAGGACGTATGCCCGAGCTCGTTAATGAATTTATTCTGCTGTTTAGGCTAGTTTAGGGGCGTCGTGCTATTTTGTTTGGAAAGCAGCGAAAAACAATTCGCAGTGGTTGGCTTCGTTTTTCGTCATCGGCGAACAAGGTGAGCAAATGGGGATAATCGGGAATACGGTAATGCAAAGAAAACAAAGCGGGGGTGTCCAAGGTCATTATCAAATGACTTTAGAACACCCCCCGCTGATTATTAAATCCAGTCTTTCTTGCGGAATAAGTAGAACATAAAGATACCAAGCGCAAGCATGAATCCGATCATATACAAGGAGCCGTACTCCCAGTCCATAATTGGAATATATCCGAAGTTCATGCCGTAGATCCCTGTTATTAAGGTTAGCGGCATGAATATAGTTGTAATCGCTGTGAACACTCTCATAATATCGTTTGCGCGATTCGCAATGCTAAGCTGATAAGACTCACGTAAGTTGCCCATGAGGTCGCGGAACGTTTCGAATGTCTCCGATACTTTGACGGCATTCTCGTAAATATCCTGGAAGTACTTCTGCAGGTCATCGCCGATCAGCCGCAATTCCTTACGATAGAGGACAAGCAGTACCTCTTTTTGAGGGCCAAGACCCTTCTTGAGCCACAGAATCTCACTTCGCAAGCTGATGATTTCATTGAGATGTTCTTTCTTCGTGCTCATAATGAGCTCTTCCTCAAGCTTGTCGATCTTCGCTTCAATTCGATCTCCTACTGTGAAGTAGTTGTCGACAACCAAGTCAATGAGCAGGTAGAGCATAAGGTCAGGCGTACTCGCTTGCTGCTCCCACAATACAGGCTTCACCATACGCAGCTCGTTAATCTTCTGCTTCGTTACGGTAATAATGAAATGTTTGCCGAGGAAAATGTTCAATGAGCGTAAAAAGATCTCTTCATCGTCAAAGCGAATGCTGTTGAACACGATAAAATAATGACCTTCATAAATTTCGATTTTGGGACGCTGCTCTTCTTCACTCATACAGTCCTCAACTGCCAAATCATGCATGTTGAATAATGGCTGCAGAACGACCAAATCCTCAATGTCAGCATCGATCCAGTAGAAGCCATTCTCTGGCGGTGTTAATGTGACATTGATATCTTCCTCAGTCGTGAAGACGCCCTCGTTGACCAGACGGATTTTCATTGCACTCACTCCTTGACGCTGTCGCCATTGCGACATGCGCATCGTCTAAATGTTACCAGACGACTCGAAACAAGGCTGGGCATGCGCAGTCCGTCGTTCGCGCACGTGATATAAGCCTAGGCACAATTAGTGAACTAGGTTCTCTGCAGAGGCACGAATCCCGACATTGGACTGCGAACTTGCCGCTGCCTGTCGAATCGTAATATTCGGTTGTACGTACGTACTACGGAACGACCTCGGGTCGCCATCCATCCGAACTCACCTCAGCTTGAATAATTGTACGTGACTTTATATATCATGCGTCCAGTGAAGGAACGATTGTTGCCTTCGATTCTAATAATTAAGTAAGGCTTCGACGCACCTTGTTAAGTATAACGCTCGTACTTCAACCTTTCAAGACAAAATCCATTGCCGGAATTCGTCAATAATGTATCGTATGCGAAGGGGGTGGAATCGTGATTTTTTGTTGTGTTCACCTCTTGACGAACAGCTTCTCTTTGCCGTACATTATTACCAAGGCCAAATCAAATGAATATTCATATAAGCAATCTTATCAAGAGTAGGTGGAGGGACAAGCCCGATGAAGCCCGGCAACCGGCGATGCGCAGTATGAAGCGCGACGCACGGTGCTAATTCTTGCAGGGACGATGGAAGTCGTTACTGACAGATGAGAGAGGCTCATGAGCATGTATAACATGACCTTTCTCGTAGTCGAGGAAGGTCTTTTTTGTATGTCTCTAGCCATTTGTGCCGTTTCAAGTCAGGCCTGTTTGCGGTTGCGGCCAATGTGATTTCATGTGCCGACACCATCCAATTACCATTTTCGAGGGGGAGAGCGTCAATGCCGATTAAAATTCCGGATCATTTGCCGGCCAAAGAAATTTTGACCCAGGAGAATATCTTCGTCATGGACGAAACGAGAGCCTATCATCAAGATATTCGTCCGCTGCGAATCATCATTCTCAACTTGATGCCGACGAAAGAGACTACGGAAACCCAACTCCTGCGTTTAGTGGGCAATACGCCGCTGCAAGTTGAGGTGACGCTCCTTCATCCAGCAAGCCATACATCAAAAAATACGTCCGCACAGCATCTATCTTCGTTCTACAAAACATTTGAAGATATTGAAGGAGAGCAGTTTGATGGCATGATCATTACGGGTGCTCCTGTCGAACAGATGAAGTTTGAAGATGTAGACTATTGGGATGAGTTGTGCCGCATTATGGAATGGTCTAAGGAGAATGTAACTTCCACGTTCCATATTTGCTGGGCATCACAAGCGGGACTCTATCATCACTATGGAATTGCGAAATATGCACTGGATCAGAAAATTTTCGGTGTATACGAGCATGTGCTAACTAAGGAAAATGTGAATCTGACACGCGGCTTCGACGAGATGTTTCTTGTACCGCAATCCCGTCATACGGAATTTCGGAGAGAGGATGTCGCGAAGATTGCCGAGTTAGAAATATTAGCGGAGTCGGAAGAAGCAGGAGTGTATTTGGTAGCGACACATGATGGGAAGCAAATTTTCGTGACCGGTCATTCGGAATACGATCCCTGTACACTGAAGTGGGAGTATGACCGCGATATTGCAAAGGGGATGGAGATGGACATTCCGATAAATTATTTCCCGAATAACGATCCTTCCCGCAAGCCTTACTCCACTTGGCGCGCGCATGCCAGCCTCCTCTTCTCAAATTGGCTGAACTACTACGTATATCAAGAAACACCTTACGAATTGGGCAAAGCCGTACCGCGCAAGGAAGGGGCTCATCAACTATGATCGAACGCAACGAAGAGAACTACCGCATCGAAAGTCGATTAGCTCAAATTGGATCGGTTCATGAACCAAAAACAGGAGCTATTAATTATCCGATTTACCAAGCAACTGCATTCAGGCATCCGAAGCTTGGACAGAGCACTGGGTTTGATTATATTCGGACGAAGAGCCCGACTCGTACTGTTCTAGAGGAAGCGGCGGCTGCTTTGGAATGTGGGGATGCCGGATTTGCCTGTAGTTCTGGGATGGCTGCATTACAGACATTGTTCGCGATGTTCAGTCAAGGCGATCATCTGATTGTTTCCCTCGATTTGTACGGTGGCACTTATCGTCTGCTGGAGCGGATTATGTCTCGTTTCGGCGTGACGGCCTCTTATGTAGATACGAATGATTTTGATGCGCTTGAGTCTGTAAGAACACCGCAGACGAAGGCTGTCTTTATAGAGACGCCTACGAACCCCTTGATGATGATAACGGATATCGAGAAGGTAGCGGCGTGGGCGAAGGCTCATGGAATTCTCACTATCGTTGATAATACGCTGCTAACGCCATTTTTCCAACGCCCGATTGAACTTGGGGCAGATATGGTAGTCCACAGCGCAACGAAGTACTTGGGCGGACATAATGATGTGCTTGCTGGTCTGATCGTAACGAAAGGGGAGCAGTTATCGGAAGAAATCGCCTTCCTGCATAATTCGATCGGAGCTGTCCTGAGCCCATCGGACTCCTATCAATTGATGCGAGGCATGAAGACACTTGCCCTTCGTATGGAGCGGCATCAGTACAACGCAACCCGCATTGCCGAATGGCTGCTAGAGCATCCCGCCATCGACAATGTGTATTATCCTGCACTCGAGCAGCATCCGGGATATGAGATTCAACAGCGCCAATCGTCGGGCAACACAGGCATCTTCTCCTTCCGCTTGAAGAATGCAGCTTATGTAGAGCCGATCCTGCGCCACTTGAAATTGATCGCCTTCGCGGAGAGCTTGGGTGGGGTAGAGTCGCTGATGACTTATCCGGCGGTTCAGACCCATGCGGATATTCCGCAGGAGATTCGGGATCAGATTGGTGTAGACGATCGCTTGCTAAGATTCTCGGTTGGAATTGAACATGTTGATGACCTAATCGCTGACTTGGAGCAAGCGATAGAAGCGGCTAGAGTAGAAGTGGAGGGATAACGGAGATGAGTGAGCAGAATTCGAATCAAGCATCAGACGGTCAGTTAGGCAAGCAATCACGTCGGTTTGCGACGAAGCTGATCCATTTTGGCGGTGAGATCGATGCCGGTACGGGAGCTTCCAGTGTCCCGATTTACCAAGCTACGACATTCCATCATGAGGACATTTACAATCCGCCTCAGTACGATTACTCTCGCTCTGGCAATCCAACACGTGAGGCATTGGAGCAATATATTGCTCTGCTCGAGGGCGGAACGAATGGATTTGCCTTCGCATCAGGGATGGCAGCGATCTCATCGACATTCTTGCTGTTATCGGCAGGAGATCATGTTATCGTAACGGAAGATGTGTATGGTGGAACGTACCGTCTCCTGACCTCCATCTTAAACCGGTTGAACATTGAGTCTACTTTAGTGGATATGACCGACATTGAGCAGGTGAAGACTGCGCTTCGTCCAAATACGAAGGCTGTCTATATGGAGACACCGTCCAACCCGACGCTCAAAATTACGGATATTGCAGAAGTGACCGCATGGGCCAAGGAAAAGGGTCTGCTCACCATGCTGGATAATACGTTCATGACCCCTTATCATCAGCGTCCAATTGAGCTTGGTGTTGATCTAGTCTTACATAGTGCCACCAAGTTCTTGGGCGGACACAGTGATGTGCTCGCAGGTCTGGCAGTTACAGCCAACGAGAGTCTTGGACGCCGTGTGAAGCAATTGCAGAATGGCCTTGGCGCTGTGCTTGGGGTTCAGGACAGCTGGCTGCTGATGAGAGGCATGAAGACATTGGAAGCTCGGATGAATCAGAGTGAGCAGAGCGCCCGCCGCCTTGCACTGTGGCTGAGTGAACGGTCAGACATTGCTGACGTCTATTACCCTGGTCTAGCCGATCATCCTGGCCGTGAGGTGCATGAGAAGCAATCACTGGGATACGGAGCAGTGGTATCATTCGATGTGGGTTCTGGCGAACGGGCGAAGCAAGTGCTGAACAACGTGACAATCCCGCTTGTGGCAGTCAGCCTTGGCGCTGTTGAGAGCATCTTGTCTTATCCTGCCATGATGTCTCACGCAGCAATGCCGCATGAAGTTCGTCTGCAGCGTGGAATTACGGATGGATTGCTCCGCTTCTCTGTTGGGCTTGAACATGTCGAGGATTTGATTGCGGATTTGGATCAGGCGTTATCCAAATAACCGATTCTATCCAGCACCCTTCTCTTGGAAGGGTGCTGTTTTTTATGGGCGATGTATGTTACGATTATTTAGTGAAGCTGCTTCTTGAGCGATACAATGCACAACTAGATGATGAAGCAGCATGTGCAATAATCCGTACAATTAAACCCCGCCGTGAGCGGGGTCTACTTCGCTTTATATACGAGAGTGTAAGGCAACATATGAGAGGGGAAGTGACTGTGACGATGTCACCGATAGACCGCATTTTGGACAAAGCGCTTCGTGGTGAACGATTGAATACAGACGATTGCGTGACCTTGTTCGAATCTGATCAGATCGAGAAAATGGGGGCAGCTGCCGACCAAATTATGAAGAAATGGCATCCAGATCCGATTGCTACATTTGTAATTGGGCGCAATGTCAATTATACAAATATTTGTGATACGTACTGCAGATTCTGTGCCTTCTACCGTGCTCCGGGTTCGAAGGAAGGTTACGTGCTTCCTGATGAAGTCATCTTCCAGAAGATTCAGGAAACGATCGATGTAGACGGAACTGAGATTCTGATGCAGGGCGGAACAAACCCAGAGCTTCCATTCAGCTATTATACGAATCTGCTTCGCGAAATTAAGAAACGGTTCCCAAGTATTACAATGCACTCCTTCTCTCCTGCGGAGATTATGAAGATGAAGGAAGTCTCGAATGGACTATCTCTAGAAGAGGTAATCCGTCAAATTCATGAAGCGGGTCTTGACTCGCTGCCGGGCGGCGGCGCTGAAATTTTGGACGACCGTACTCGCCGGAAGATCAGTCGCTTGAAGGGTTCATGGCGTGATTGGATGGACGTCATGCAAACTGCCCATAAGGTCGGCATGAATACAACGGGCACGATGGTTATCGGCTTCGGCGAGCTGCTGGAAGAGCGTGCACTTCACTTGGAGCGCATTCGTACAGCACAAGATGAATGCATGCAGAACGGCCATCCTTCCAAGGGCTTCCTTGCGTTCATTCCATGGACATTCCAACCGGACAACACGAACATGAAGGCAGAGCGCGTATCGCCTGAAGAGTATTTGAAGACACTCGCGATCAGCCGCTTGTTCCTAGATAATATTCCGAACTTCCAAGCTTCATGGGTAACGATGGGGCCGGAAATTGGCAAGAAGACGCTAAGCTTCGGCTGCAATGACTTCGGCAGCACGATGATTGAGGAGAATGTCGTATCGGCTGCTGGTGCTACACATAAAGTAAACATCGGGAGCACGCTGCAGCTTATCCGCGAAGCGGGCAAGATTCCTGCGCAGCGTGATACGAAATATAATATTTTGCGTGTGTTCGACGATGAACATGCAACGGTTGCCAAAGATTTTGTTATGCAGAATTAGGCGTCAATTGAAAATGAAGCAGTACACCTGCTGGACTTTCCGTGAGGATAGCCAGCAGGTGTTTTTTTATTTTTGGCAATAATGCCAGAAGGAATGCGAGCGTCCTCTGTTTTCCAGATTCGTCTTCGTATATCTCCATTCATGACCCCATATACTTAAGAAGGAACAGAAAGGAGTGGGCTCATGGAGTTGTTCACGATCTCGTTGCCGCTGCGATCCGAATGTGACGCAGTAACGCTGACTGATTTGCTGCAGCAGGAGCTGAGCGATTTACATAAACAGCCGAATGGCGTTGAATTCCAGCAATGGTCTGAAGGGCAGACGGCTTGGATTACATGCCGGGGCATCTTGCCAGGTTTTCAACTGTCTACACAAGGACAAGATGTATGGAATAGAGCGGCCAAGGCAGTTGCTGAATTTATTCTGTCCCAAAAAGAAAGGCTGCTTCTTGCTTCCTTAATTGCAAAGGATTCGAAATACAGTGAAGAGGAACGCCGTAAAATTGAGGAATACTGCCAGCAGCTGCTCAACGGTGGAGATGAAACCGGTTCTAGTGAGTCCAGACGCAGACGCAAAGGGAAGCTTACACGTGCACTGCGGCGATATTTAGAAGATCATACAGCCCTTAATGTTGAAGGGTTCATTCAGTTCCGCTTGCGGCACTATTTAACAGAGCTTCGTGAAGTGGTTGACTATGCGATTGATGAATATGTACTTGAACGGCAGTATCAAGAGTTCATCGGTCTATTGAAATACTTCGTGTTCATTCAGGAGACGAAGATCCCGCTTGCGCACTTAATGCACAAGGGCGGTCATGAATTTACGCTCCTAGATGAGGATCTTCAGCCGCTTGAGCCGAAGCATGTGATGAATGGCATGGTTGTGGAGATGATTGATTATGATATGGAGATGGAGGATATGATTGTGAGCACACTCATCAACGTATCCCCGCAAAATATTATCATTCACACGCGCGAGCCAGAATCTCAGGTGATTAAGACGATTCAGCAAATCTTCGAATCGAGGGTGCATGTATGTGTATTGTGTAGTTCTTGTCATGCTGTGCTTGGTGGAGATGGCTGGCCTCACGAGACTCTTGTACGTAACAACGTGCAGGACGGTTCGATGCTGCGGCCATAGCATTTCATGATTCAGGAATCGAAGCTTGACCACCCTGCGAAGATCGCATATAATATGCGGTATTGAGTAATCAATAGCATACGATATGCGATGACAAAGACATGAATAACGGACGAAACCGTTCAGAGAGAGGGATCGAGGCTGCAAGTCCCTTCGGCAACGCTGTTTATTTACCACTTTAGAGCTTTGGATGGGAACAACGAGCTTATCTCGGTTAGTATCATCCAACGAATCATTCCCGTTACCGAATGCTCAAGGACTGATCTGAAGAAAGCCTACGACAGAGCATTGCGGCATATGATGCTGTAATTGTAATCGCGTAAGCATCATCAGCAGTTGAATGAGGGTGGAACCACGGGTTACTAATTGTCTATAACACTCGTCCCTTTACAGGGCGGGTGTTTTTTATTTTTTCAGACAAATTCAATAGGCTGTGTTGTGTACGGTGAAGATGGGAAGAACGTGTAATTGTTTGTTTCCTAGCCGGCATAAAGAAGATTGACAGCAGATTGAATGATGCCATATGAACTGGGAGGAATCGCAAATGTCTAACGTAAAAGTAACATTTCCAGACGGTGCTGTTCGTGAATATGAGCAAGGCACTACAATCGAAGATGTAGCGGGTTCAATTAGCAGCGGCTTGAAAAAGGCTGCACTAGCGGGGAAACTGGATGGCAAGGTTGTTGACCTGTATACGCCGATTCAAGAAGATGCCAAGATTGAAATTGTAACGGCAGACTCAGAAGACGGGCTTGAAGTGCTTCGCCATAGTTCAGCTCACTTGACAGCGCAAGCAATCAAGCGCTTGTACAAGGATGCGAACGTGAAGCTTGGTATCGGTCCAGTTATCGAAGACGGCTACTACTATGATATTGACCTTGATATTTCCTTGACTCCTGAGGATCTGCCGAAGATCGAGAAGGAAATGCAGCGTATCGTGAACGAGAATCTGCCAATTCAGCGCCGTGAAGTATCTCGTGAAGAAGCTATTCGTATCTTTACAGAAATCGGTGATGAATTGAAGCTGGAGCTTATCAACGACTTGCCTGAAGATTCTGTGATCACTATTTATGACCAAGGTGAATTCTTTGACTTGTGCCGTGGACCTCACGTTCCATCTACAGGCAAGTTGAAGGTATTCAAGCTCTTGAACTTGGCGGGCGCTTACTGGCGCGGCAACTCGAACAACAAGATGCTGCAGCGTATTTATGGTACAGCATTTGCAAAGAAAGCACAGCTTGATGAATATTTGCACTTCTTGGAAGAAGCGAAGAAGCGCGATCACCGTAAATTAGGTAAAGAGCTCAAGATCTTCTCCTTCTCCCAAAAAGTTGGACAAGGCTTGCCGCTCTGGCTGCCAAATGGTGCGACATTACGCCGTACGATGGAGCGCTACATCGTGGATATCGAAGAACGCTTGGGATACAGCCATGTGTATACACCGGTGCTTGCGAATGTGGAATTGTACAAAACATCCGGCCATTGGGAACACTACCAAGAGGATATGTTCCCAACCATGGTTATGGATAACGAAGAGCTTGTTCTGCGTCCAATGAACTGCCCGCACCATATGATGGTGTACAAGTCTGACATGCGCAGCTATCGTGAATTGCCAATTCGTATCGCCGAGTTGGGAACCATGCACCGCTATGAGATGTCCGGGGCGCTCACTGGCTTGCACCGTGTTCGTGCTATGACATTGAACGATGCGCATATCTTCTGCCGTCCGGATCAGATCAAGGAAGAATTCGCGCGTGTTATTAATTTGATTCGCCGCGTATATGACGATTTCGGAATTAAGGATTATCGCTTCCGCTTGTCTTATCGCGATCCGCAGGATACAGAGAAGTACTTCCCAGACGACCATATGTGGGAAATGTCTCAACGCATGCTGCGTGAGGTTGTTGAAGAATTGGGTCTTCCATTCTACGAAGCAGAAGGCGAAGCTGCATTCTACGGACCGAAGCTAGATGTACAAATTAAAACAGCGCTTGGCAAGGAAGAGACACTGTCGACTGCACAGCTGGACTTCTTGCTTCCTGAACGCTTCGAGCTGGAATATGTCGGCGATGACGGACAGAAGCATCGTCCTGTCGTTATCCACCGTGGTATCATCAGTACGATGGAGCGCATGACTGCATTCTTGCTGGAGAACTTCGCAGGAGCGCTTCCGCTCTGGCTCTCTCCGGTTCAAGCGAAGGTCATTCCAGTATCGCCGAACTACGAAGAGTATGCGAAGGAAGTAACGGAATCTCTGCGTGATGCAGGTATCCGTGCTGAAGCAGATGTGCGCAACGAGAAGCTTGGCTACAAGATTCGCGAGGCACAGCTGGAGAAAACACCTTACATGCTCGTCGTCGGTGAAAATGAGAAGAACAATGGTGCTGTATCCGTGCGTAAGCGTGGAGAAGGAGACCTTGGCATGAAGCCGGTAGCAGAAGTGGTTGCACTGCTGCAAGAGGAAATCCGTACGCGCCATATTGCGCAGGCTGCTCCACAAGAAGATTCACAGAAATAAAGGGCGAGCTAAGAGCACCCTTGTCATAGAGAAGCTCTCGTCTTAGACGGGTGCTTCTTTTTTTTTGATTCGCGGCATTCATTAATAAAGTTCCTTAAAATCTTACGTGACAATATTGTAAGCTCCGCATAAGGTTAATCGCACGATATCATTTGTATCTTGCTCTATAATTGAATATATCATCATGGGATGAAACACAAACGGAAAGAAGTGATTGGACGAATGAAACTCACAGGAAGACAATTGCTACATACGACAATAGCATGTGCAATGGCATTTACCCTGCTTGCAGCTCCGCTAACATCTGGTGGCACAGCTTATGCACAGGAGGTCGCGGCGGATCAAGTCAAGACGATTAGCACAGCAGGATTGCAGTCTCAACAACAAGCAACTTCACATATCCAATACAATATCCAAGCGAAGCTGAATACGGACGACATGACCATTACAGGCAAGCAGACGGTGAAATACCGCAATACGTCTGAGGACAAGCTGAATGATGTTGTATTCCGTCTGTTCGCAGATGCCAATCGTTCGAAGGATACGCAATCGAGCATGTTCGTGCGAGCAAATGGGGAGATTGCGAAGGAATACCCAGATAAGAAACCGGAGGATTTCCTTGGCGGTATTGATATCATTCGTGTAAAGGATGCTTCGACCGGTGCGATCCTAGCTACCACAAATGAGAAGCAGGCGCTTACGGTTCAGTTGGCAAAAGCGTTGGGCAAGGATGAAGAAGTAACGTTAGAGCTTGAATATAAAACGAAAATTCCATTTGGTTCACAGCGCTTGTCCTACTATAAGGACATCATTAATGGGGCGCATTGGTTCCCGGTTATGTCTGTGTACGATGAAGCAGCACATAAGTGGAATAAGACCCCATATAGTAAGACATTCGAGACGGATTACTATGAGGTTGCCGACTATACAGTTGCAATGGATGTTCCAGACAAGCTGCAAATCGCGATGCCTGGACAAATGTCGGAGAAGTCTGGTGAAGCTGGCCGCAAAATCGTAACGACGAAATCGGACAAGACGCGCGAGCTCGTGTTCTTCTCCAGTGAGAAGTTCCATAAGGCCAGCAAAACCAAGAATGGCTTAACGATTGAATATGTATATTACAACGACAACAATGATCCAGCGAAGACAGCGGTTATCAATAAATATATTGATGAGGCATTTAAAGTAATTGAATTCTTTGGCGATAAGTTTGGTAAATATGAGTACACAGATTTCCGGATCGTGGAATCCCATGTAGAAGGGGTTGCCGTTGAGTTTGCACGCCTTATCCAAATGGGACGGGTAAGTCCAAATGCTGTTCCTGAAAAGGATTCTGTCTTTGTCCACGAGATTGCACATCAATGGTTCCATTCCATCATCGGCAACGATTCTGAGACCGAGTCGTTCTTGGATGAAGGGTTTGCTGATTTTTCCAAGTTGTATTACTATGATGCCCAGGGCGATAAGATGAATGGATTTGATAGTGCTCGCATCGATACGTTCTCATTGGATCGGGCTATCAATTCCCCGAATGACAAGGCTGGAGATTCCCCGGATGCGCTGTATTATAAAAAAGGTCGCCTTGCGATCTATGAATTGTACCGTACTGTTGGTCAAGAGAAGTTCGATGCCTTTATGAAGGACTATTTCAATCGCTATGCGTATCGAAACGCAACCGTAGCGGGATTGCTTCAAACGATTGAGGATCAGTTTGGCAAGTCTGTTCGTGATCGAATGGATGATAACTTAAACAAGCCTAATTATGAGCTCAAGCCGGAATACCAGATGACGGAAACTGAAATGGCGGAGTATATGCAATTGTCGCTTGTGGGGATATATGATGGGATCGATCAGTCCTATCCTAAGTTGCCGAAAGAGACAATGTACAAGGTGCTTAACAAGGCGATGCATGGAGAACCGCTAGCGATCATATACAGTAGTCCTGTAAGCGCAGAAGCGAAAAAGCAGCAAGAGCAATTTTTCGAGAATATTTCCAATGTGTTGAACATGGGCGGCGTTAAGCCTGTGATCTTGAGTGAGAAGCAGGCTGTGAAAAAACAGTTGGAGACTTCTCTGGCAAAGAGCAATGTCATTGTAATCGGCAATCCGAAGTCCAATTCATTTATCCAAGCATTGAAGCCAGCGATTATTGCAAAGGCTGAACAAGCGGGCTTCCCTTGGAAGGAAGTAATGAACACAAAAGGGCTGCTGGGTGGCTACGGAATTATGCATCCGTACAATAAAGATCGTCTAGTGGTGCATTATTTCTGGACAGATGATCATATGACGCAGAAGTCAGCAGAGCAGTTGTTAGCGGGAATTGGCATGCAGAGCTTGTCGGTTACGAGCAATTTCCAACAGCATATTGTGAAAAAGGTCGACGGCTCTATTTATAAAGATAAGCATGTTGAAAATCCGATTGCCAAGTTTTTTGAACAAGCCGAGTAATCAACAGTAAGGAATAGCATATTGGATTAATCAATCCAAGACAAATGAAGCAAGAATGTAAGACTTGGGCTGCAGAATAATTCTGCAGTCTTTTTTTATTTATCACAATCTTCATGAATATTGTGTTAGGTTATATTACATTCAATTTGTATAACTTGACGCATTTTATGCATTTTATAACATAACCCATTGATTTGCACAATTTACCTTTATATAATTCCTCTAATAACAAGATTTTGTGTAATAAAATCTAACATAAAAATAGCGAGGAGTGTAGAGAAAATGAGGATGAACAGAGACAAGAGCCTTAATCGGAGTAGGAGCAGACGTTTTGCTTCGGCGACGGGTGTGCTTGGTGCTGGATTTGCATGTTTTAGCCTATTTCCGGATGCTGTCAGTGCCGCGGGGGAGGCTTCTGTGCAATCACTGGAATCTGGTCTGAACGCACTGTGGGTAATGCTGTCGGCTATACTGGTGCTGCTTATGCAAGCGGGATTCATTCTGCTGGAAGTAGGGTCTGCACGAATGAAGAACGCAGGTCATATTGCCGCAAAAACGGTCATTACGGTTGGGCTTGGCTCTCTTGTATTTTGGGCAGTCGGCTATGGCTTGATTTTTGGTATGAATGGCAATTCGTTTATTGGTTGGGGTGATTTCTTCTTTACTCCAGCTTCCTCTACAGGGTTACCACCTTCCGTATTTTTTACCTTCCAATTAGCCTTTGCTGCTGTGTCACTCTCGATTGTGTGGGGTGGATTTGCCGAGCGCGCGCGATTGTCCGCTTACATTTGGTTTTCGATTCTGTTCACGGCATTGATTTACCCAGTGGTTGCTCACTGGATATGGGGAGGTGGCTGGCTTGCGATGCATGGGAAGCAGGATTTTGCCGGTTCTACGGTTGTGCATTTAACAGGGGCTATGGCTGCGCTGGCTGCGACATTGCTTTTGAAGCCGCGCATGAACAAATACGATTCAGACGGTTCGTCCAAGAAATTAAAAGGTCATAACCAAGTATATATAACGCTCGGTGTGCTTCTGCTGTGGGTGGGGTGGTTCGGTTTTAATGCAGGAAGTACGTTGTCGATCGGTGATGGATTTTTTGGATATGTAGCCATGAACACACAGCTTGGAGCTGCAGCGGGGGCTGTTGCGGCGCTTGCTATTAGTTGGCTGCGCAGCGGCAAGGCAGATGTGCCTACCCTCTTGAATGGAATGCTGGCGGGCTTGGTTGCGATCACAGCTTCGTGTGCATTCGTGGAGCCTTGGGCGGCCATCGTAATTGGTTTGGCGGCTGGTATTCTAGTGTACTACAGTGCGCTCTGGTTCGATCGTCTGCGAGTTGATGACCCAATCTCAGCCTTGTCGGTACATGGGGTAGCAGGGGTATGGGGCACGCTGTCCAATGGGATATTCGCCACTTCAGCATTGGCGGAGAAGGTTGGTGTAGGCCAAGGAGGCTGGCTGGATACAGGCAGTCTGCATCAGTTATGGGTGCAAGCCTATGGGATTCTAGCGGCGGGCGGATTTGCATTTGTCTCTTCTTACGTGCTGTTGTATGCAGGGAAACGGTTGTTTGGCTTGCGTGTCAATGCGGAGCAAGAGCGTATCGGCTTGGATTTAAGTGAACATGGCGAGTATGGATATCCTGAACATTTTGAACATGTTGATCAAGATATGCAAGAATCGCTCAGAACGGAGTCAGATGAGGAAAGCGCGAAGCAGTATTCCGCAGGATTGAATGAAAGAATCTCTTGATCTAAAGGGGGCTATCCTTACGACAGGTGTTTGCCCACAAAAAACAGCGACCAGGCTCATTTTGAGAACCCGGTCGCTAATCCTGCTGTGTTCAGCGTTCTTTCTGCTTCTATTTCGTTGCTTTTTCACCTTTGGAAGCATTATTGCGCAAATGTAGATAAACCGTATGTTTTGTGATTTTCAGCGCGTTTGACACAAGGGTGACCGCATCCCTTAGGTTGAATACGCCTCGTTCATGCAGCAGTCCGATAATATGCTTGTTCCGGTTCGCATAAGAGATGTCTGGAGAAGCATCGACTTCTTCGATCGTTCGCTCAATCGTTTCTTGAATCATATCCTCCACGGATGAAGCAAAATGCTCGGACTGCCCCCTTGCTTCCATATCCGGTTGCGGCAGGAAGGTTTGCAGCACATCAGCAAAAGATTCGTCAATATTCATGTTGATGCAAAGCAGGCCGATAATCTTGCCGCTATCACCCCGAATCGCGATCGTGCTGGACTTCATCTGACGATTATTCTTGCTTCTTGTAAAATAGCTGAGCGACTGCTTCCCATTAGATTGTTCAATTTCTTGCAGCATTTGCAAAGCAATATTGGTAATAGGCGCTCCCAGTTCCCTGCCTGTATGATGCCCATTTGCGATTTTGACAACCGAATGCTGATAATCTTCCAAACTATGAAGAACAATTTCAGAAGCAGGCCCCAAATAGTTGGCTAATCCCTCTACTACTGCATCGTATGATTCCAAAATTAAATGATCTCGCTCTGTAAATCTTGTATTCATTGCATCAAGTCCTTCCCTAGACAACCCGAATTTGACTAGAAGATTTCTTTGTCATTCGAGAAATTTTATATTGCTTGATACAACACAATAATGAAGCTCTGACAATCTTACAATCAAAAATAGTTGATGGAATAAAATGAAGTTGATTATATCAACAATTAGTAATGATAAATTACTATTATCATAACGCGAACTTCAACCGCAATCAATCCCTGATTCATCTTTACTTTCCAAAATCATCCGTTAGACATTCACTATGAGTTGTAGCTAAGTTACGAAATTAAATAGGGAGACGTGCCGCACTTATAAGATAGTAAAGCGTTTTCCTTTTCCATTCTGTTTCCGTATTTCTTGAATTATTAGTCATAGCAAACTGCTTAACAAAGGTAAATTGCGGCAATTCCAGAGAATATGTATAAAAGAATTGTGTAAATATAGAAAAGTTGATACAATCAAATTGAAGTTGATAGACTCAATTATTTTTGAGTTTATTAACTAATAATCATTCATTCATTTAAAATGTATTTCAATCTTGTCGCAGTATAAATGTACTTTTAATGTTTTGTAAGCGGTTACTACACTTTGTACCCATGAAGGAGGAGCGTCACGTATGGACATCGTAATCGGTACAGCCCTACTATTGCTTGTATTGTCCCTTTTCTCCCTTTTCAGCTTCAAAGCACCTAACGGCATGAAGGCAATGGGAGCCCTAGCAAATGCGGCAGTTGCCAGTTTTTTGGTAGAAGCATTTCAAAGTTATGTAGGTGGCGATTTGTTTGGCTTCAGTCTTGCCAAGGAGGTTGGGCTCGCTTCCGGCAGTATGGGCGGTGTGGCCGCAGCTGCATTGGTAGCGCTTGCAATGGGCGTTTCCCCTGTCTATGCTCTGCTGCTTGGGGCAGCTTGTGCGGGAACAGGATTGCTGCCTGGTTTCATTGCCGGTTATCTCGTATCATTCCTTGTCAAACTGATTGAAAAGAAAGTCCCGGATGGACTTGATCTCATCGTCTGCATCATTGTTGCTGCACCGCTCGTTAGATTTGTAGCAAACATAGCAACACCAGTAGTCAATGCGACACTGCTTAATATTGGCGGCATCATTACGACGGCGGCTAATGATAATCCAATCGTGATGGGTATCGTGCTTGGTGGAGTCATAACCGTCGTGGCAACCGCACCGCTCAGCTCGATGGCGCTTACTGCCATGCTGGGACTTACGGGCTTGCCGATGGCCATCGGAGCCTTGTCCGTCATGGGATCATCCTTTATGAACTTCGTCTTTTTCCATCGTATGAAGTTCGGTGACCGCAAAGACACAATTGCGGTGGCGATTGAACCATTAACGCAAGCAGACATCATATCAGCCAATCCGATTCCGGTGTATGTAACCAACTTTCTAGGAGGGGCGATGGCTGGGGTCGTCGTGGCATTGTTCAATCTGACGAATAATGCGACAGGTACGGCAACCCCAATTGCGGGACTCATGGTCATGTACGGCTTCAACGACCCGCTTACGGTAACGATTGCGGCAGCCCTTTGTGCCCTTTGCGGCATCACGGCTGGTCTCATCGGGTCGAGAATCTTCAAAAACTACAAGATTCGCACAGTCGCCGAGATTCGCGGCACTGCGCCGGCTCCTAAGCCTGCAGCCACGGCGGGCGCTGAAGTAGCGTAAACCAGAACAAGATATAACGAAGTTAGTAGCATCAATCATTCATCAATTCTGTGTAAGAGGAGGATTGTTATGCCGTTCACATCTGTATTTGATATTATCGGCCCTATTATGATCGGTCCATCCAGTTCGCATACGGCAGGAGCCAATCGAATTGGACGTGCAGCCCGCAATCTGTTCGGACGGCTGCCAGAATCCGTCACGGTTACCTTATACGGTTCATTTGCGAAAACATACAAAGGGCATGGGACAGATATGGCAATCGTAAGCGGAGTTCTGGACTTTGACACGTCAGACGAGCGAATTCCGAATGCCCTCAGCATCGCAGAAGAGCAGGGTGTTCGCATTACTTTCGTGACATCAGAGGAGGAGAGTGAGCATCCGAATACGGCACGCCTCACGTTGCGGGACAAGGTCGGAGCGATCGAAGTCGTCGGTGTGTCAATCGGTGGAGGCAGCATAGAAATCCGCGAAGTCAAGCAATTGGATCCGAACCCAGCTGGCAGAATCCCGGCCATGCTTGTCTTGCATGAGGACAAGCATGGTGCCGTGGCGAATGTAACCTCGCTGCTTGCACAGCATCATATTAACATCGGATATATGGAAGTGTCCCGTTCAGGTAAAGGCGAGAGCGCCTTGATGGCCATCGAGCTTGACCAAGCGGTTGATGTGACAGTGATCAATCGCATGCATACGCTCCCCCATATTAAAGAAGTATGGCAAGTGCAAACCTATCAGCGTATGGGCGCGGAAGGAGGACAATCATGTTCCATAGCGTAGCCGAGCTTGTCCGATTGGCCGAAGAAAAGCAGTGTAAAATATCCCGCGTCATGCTGGAGAGAGAAGTAGCGCTTCGGCAGGTGTTGTTCCAGGGGTTTTGTTCGCCGTCAAGGAGAAGCTGAACCCTATGCGGGAGCAAATGCTTGAATTTCTATTTACGGCAGGCGCATTTGGATTTGTTATTGCGAACAATGCCTTCATCGCGGGCGCGGCGGGCGGCTGCCAAGCGGAGGTTGGGTCCGCAACGGGAATGGCTGCTGCGGCAGTCGTGGAAATGGCAGGCGGAACACCACAGCAATCGGCAGAAGCGATGGCGATTGCACTCAAAAATATGCTGGGATTAGTATGCGACCCGGTAGCAGGACTTGTAGAAGTCCCTTGCGTGAAGCGGAACGGAGTCGGTGCTTCGTCGGCGGTCGTTGCCGCGGATATGGCTTTAGCTGGCATCAAAAGCAGAATACCGGCCGATGAGGTGATTATGGCCATGTATGAAGTTGGACGTTCCATGCCAAGCTCCTTCCGCGAAACTGCCGAAGGCGGTCTGGCCAACACGCCGACCGGCCGCAAGCTGGAACATCTCGTGCTGGGCCAATAACGCGAACGTCAAAGTTCCTCTGGACGCTTGTTTGGCTAATATGCCATGAGATGAAATTCAACGTTACGTTCATGTAAGGCAAAGGCAGGCAATCGCCTGCCTTTTTTCTGTCTTCGCATTTTAGTCTCAGTTCCCCTATCTTTGCATATCGCTTAAGATTGCTTCCGACTTTCATTCAGAATTTGTTCAGCGCCATTGAGTAGGATAGGAAGGAAGTCGTTCGTGTGGGTAAACTTCCCAAACAGACGGCTCAAATTTATTTACGGAAAGGAGAGGGAACGATTTGAGGAGGACACTAAGAAGGGCGCAGGCGTCAATATGGGCGCTGCTGCTCATCTTGAACATAGTGCTCCTGCCTGTTTCGGCGCATGCGAACGCAGATGGTAACGACTCACAAGGAATTCAATTGCGATTAAGCAGCAGTAAGGACACTGTGCTCACAGGAGCAACCTTTACCTACACAATTGATTACAGTCTATCGAGCACGACAGAGGACTATTCTAATGCGGAAATTGTGCTTCCCTTGCCTGAGGGCATCGTATTCGAGGAAGTGCAGGGATCTGAACATGTCGTAAGCAAACATGAGAATGTGGGCGGCGTGGACAAGGTGACGTTTACATTCAAAAATCCTACCCCATCCGGCGCGACGGGAAAACTGCAGGTGAAGGCACATTTCCCTAACCACACAACGCCTGACGGGACTTCCGGAACGGCAACGGCAACATTCATCCACCATTCCGGAAGCTTGCAGGTAGAATCGAACCCTGTAACAGTTACAGGGAAGGCATCTGCGGAATGGATACTTACGAAGGAGCGAATCGTACCTGTTGAAGGTGTGAAGCCGCAGCCAGGAACGGAAGTTGTCTACGAAATTACGCTGAAGGACAACAAGAATCCGGCAGACAAAGACGGCAATCTCAACATTGACCATGTTGTGATTACCGACGTTCTGCCGCCTGAAGCCGAATTCTCCAAGGCAGCCCCCACGCCTGATTCCATACAGGGTCAGACCCTGACATGGAAGATTGATGCGAAGGAGCTCAATAAGGAGAAAATAACGGACCGTTCCAAAAGCATACTCGTTACGGTTTTGTATCCTAAAGATAAGGTGATTGATCCGAGCACCGGCAACACGAAAGCGGTGGTGAATACGGCCAAAGCATCTTATCAGCCTTTGGGAGATGCGGCCAAGGAACTGACTGCGAAGGCTGAACACGACTTTATCAAGCAGCCTGGCGGAGGAATATGGATTTACAAGCAAATCTGGAGCGGTCAGGAGAAGGAATTGTCGGAAGGCCAGGAAGTCAGCTTTTATATTGGCGGAGTAGGGAATGCTGCCAATGTCCCTCTAGATAAAGCCGTCATGACAGATATGACACCGAAGGGCATGAAATTGCAGTATATCCGTATTCCAGCCTTTGACGGTGCAGATAAAGATGAGTACGAAATTCAGTACACGTCGAAAAGCACGCCTGATGAGAGCGACTGGAAACTATGGAAGGAATTAAATTTTAAGACACAACACAAGCTGTTGGCAGCAGATCTGAACGCTGACATTCAAGGCATTCGCCTTGTTTTGGGAGATGTACCCGTTGCATTCCGTTCGCATGATGTTTTAGAACTTCGTTACCAATTAACTTCTTATGATAGTGTCAAACATGATGATTATAAGTATGGCGATTTCCCTCGATTGACAGAAAAGTACCCGAACGATGACTTTACTTATCTGGACAAAAATAACGGCCTTCCTACGAACGAAGAAGCCAAGCAGCACCCGAAGCAGTGGAAACAAACGATTAACTATGCAAGCATGGAATACAGCTTCAATGGTGAGAAGACCGAGTATTTGACGGGGGTTAAGGTATTGGCGGTGGATAAGCGTCCGCTGCTGGAAGTGGATAAATCGGTTGTGAGTGGAAAAAGTACTTCCCCAGGAGGTACGGTAACTTATAGGATCGTTGTAACCAATGCCAGTCCGATTGATGTTCCGTTTCGCGACCCGGTTGTAACGGATCTGCTGCCGGAAGAATTGGAATATGTGCCGGACAGCTTGAAGCTGGGGCCACTTAACGGCAAGCAGGTGCCTGCCCCTACGTTCTCAGAAGCCAAGAAGGATCAGCAAGAGCGTACGCCGATTACATGGGCGTGGGGTACAGAAGGCAGCAACTCCTTGACGCTGCAGAAGGGCGAAGCGCTCACCTTTACCTTCGAAGCGAGAGTGAAGCCGGATACCCCGACGGGCGAAGTTTACAATGAAGTTGAGGTCACATCAGAACGGCACAACTATATTAACGGGTTGACCAACTTCAAGAACCAGCGCTATAAGCAAGAGAACGGCAAGTGGTATGTATACAACGGAGATAAAATTGATGTGAACGGCATCGATAGCTTGATCTCCGAAAAATGGGTTCAAGGGGATTTGGATAACGGGCAATGGTCTAAGTATCCAAATATCGGAAATGTTGCGCCAGGCGGAGAACTTAAGTATAAGATCTCTGTAACGAACCGGGGATCAATTGGCGTCAAAAACCTTTTGATCGTAGATGCCCTTCCGCATATCGGTGATCACGGGGTCATCGACAAATCGCCGCGAGGCAGCAAGTGGACCCCGATTCTGAAGGAGCCGATATCGCCTCCGAACGGTGTAACGGTATATTACAGCGTCGATGAAGAGATATCGATGACAGGCGGCAACTGGGATAAAGAGCCTCCGCAAGATATATCGAAGGTGCGAGCCTTAAAGTTCGAATTCGCTGGTGATGTCATACTGGCTCCTGGCCAATCCAAGGAATTGACATGGACAATGCGCGCGCCTGTTGACACGCCTGCAAGCGATGATCAGATCGCATGGAATTCCTTCGGATACACCGCGACTCCGGTCATTAGCGATAAGGCTATGCTCCCGGCAGAGCCGCTCAAGGTCGGCATTAAGATAAAGGGCGATCCAAAGGGAGAGATTGGGGATTACGTCTGGTACGATGAAAATGGCAATGGGATTCAGGATGAAGCACCGGATCATGGTGTTAACGGCGTTCGCGTCGACCTGCATCGCGAGAGTGACGGCAAGGTAATACAAAGCACTGTAACTGGCAATAATCACGAAAGTCAGCCAGGATACTATCTGTTTACTGGCTTGGATGCGGGCAAATACTACGTTACGTTCCACTTGCCGGAAGGCTATGATGCATTTACGGTGAAAGATGCAATAACGAATCCAGGGAAGAACTCCAAGGCTAATGTGGAAGGCAGAACAGACATCATTACACTGGAGCAGGGCGGCAAAAACCATAACATTGACGCAGGCCTAATTAAGAAGGATATTCCATCTAATCCTGGCAAGGGAGCCATCGGCAAATATGTATGGATCGACACGAACGGCAATGGGATTCAAGATGAGAATGGTACTGGATTAAATGGGGTTGTGGTCGAATTATATAACCACAATAATGAGAAGCTGACTACGACTGTTACTCATTCCGTGTATTACAGCTCGGTGACAAATTCGGTCTATGATCCGACTGTCACGGGATCGGTCTACGATCCTGCCGTGACCGATTACGTGTATCAGTCTGGTTACTACTTATTTAATGATTTGGATCTCAGTACTTATAAGATTCGATTCATTGCCCCAGAGGGGTATTCGTTCACGAAACGGTATCAGGGAGATGATCGCGCACTCGATTCTGATGCGGATCTGAATGGCTGGTCAGACAACATCGTACTTACGGCGGAACGACCACGGGATCTAACGATTGATGCGGGACTTATTATAAGAACGGTCAATCCAGATCCGGAACCGGGAACGGGCGGATCTACTAATCCTGGAGGTGGCGGTTCTACCAATCCTGGAACGCCTGTAGAGCCAGGCAAACCGGGCGATCAGGAACGGCCGACGATTCCAGGTACAATCGTAGAAACCAAACCTGGGAATCCAGATGGCGATACGAATCCCGAACCAGGCGAAGCGACAGAGCCGGATAGCGATACGAAGCCAGATAAGGGTCAAGGTACTGATAAAGAGCCAGTTGAAGGAACGAATGAGGATGAAGCGGACGGTACCGATTTGGGTGGGAAGCAGGACGTTGATCGGCAGCCGAACCGCCCGAACGTCTTGCCTCAGACTGGTGAGCAAGCGCCGATTGAACCAATCATCGGTATGTTCTTGTGCGTCGCCGCTATCATAATGTGGAGATTAAGCAAAAGAGGGGCAGCAGATCGTTAACGAATCAGCCGTCGAGGAGTAAAGCTCCTTGACGGCTTTTGTTTGTGCATTGACGGACAAGCATTCGTACAAATTTTCAAAATAATGCGATAAAAAAAGTTGCTTTGTATTCAAATTTGAATATAATGAGTTTATGATCTTGTTATTCAAATTTGAATATAGAGGTGGTAAGGGTGGGTTCTTCTTCTCGTGCTCGCATAACGGTTATTGGTCTTCTGCTCGGGCTGTTGATTGTGTCGCTGGATCAGACGATACTATCGACAGCCGTGCCGACGATTGTTGCGAAGCTTGGCGGCTTCGAACAGTATGTATGGTTGTTCTCGGCTTATCTGATTGCAAGCGTGGCGTGTATGCCGTTGTTCGGCAAGCTATCTGATATGTACGGACGCAAGCGATTCTTTGCGCTCGGGATCATCGTATTCATGGTAGGCTCGGCACTATGTGGAATGGCAGGTTCGATGCAGGAATTAATTTGGTATCGTGCGATTCAGGGTATTGGCGGCGGTGCGCTTATGCCCGTTGTATTTACGATTCTGTTCGATATTTTCCCAGAGGGAAAACGAGCTAAGATGACAGGAATGTTCGGGGCAGTATTTGGTCTATCCAGTGTGTTTGGGCCCATGGCTGGAGCTTTTTTCTCCGACCACCTGCACTGGCGCTGGATCTTCTACGTGAATCTTCCATTAGGATTGATTGCGCTTCTACTTGTTATGCTTGGCTATCAGGAGACACTAAGCTTCAATAAGCGGCAGATTGATTGGCTGGGAACATTCACGCTGGTTGCTGCAATATTGTGCTTCATGTTCGGATTGGAGATGGGGGGCAAGGATTATGCATGGTCTTCCCCGACGATCATCTCGCTTTTTGCAGGGGCACTCCTTATGTTTGTTCTATTTATCATTGTTGAGATGAAGGTGGCAGAGCCAGTCGTTCCGCTTGGTTTGTTCAAGAGTAAGCTGTTTACCGCGAGCATGGGGGCAGGGATGCTAATTGGAATGCTGTTGATGGCAGGAGCGACCTTCATTCCGTTATTCATTCAAGGAGTTGTGGGCGGATCCGCGACGAATGCTAGTACAGTGCTGACGCCGATGATGCTGGCACTCGTCTGCAGCACCGTTGCGGCAGGATTTCTGCTGAGGAAGATGTCTTTCCGCAACATTATGCTCCTATCGGGAACATTGCTGCTGCTGTCTGTTGTGCTTTTATCACAGGTAACGCCTGACACCTCCATGTCTACGATGGTTGTATATATGATCATGATGGGCTTGGGGATAGGTGCTTCCTTCCCCGTTACCTCGATCGCGGCACAGCATAAGGTGGATTATCAGCAGCGGGGCACAGTCAATTCGCTAGTGCGGTTCTTTCAAACACTTGGCAATACGCTCGGAATCAGTATATTAGGGAGTATTCAGACCTCTTATTTACGTGATTGCTTCGGCGGTGTGCTGACTGATCCAAAGCTTGTGGAGCAGCTTGGCAATCCGCAGGTTCTGCTGCAGGATCAAGTGCGTTCATCCATTCCGGAACCAATTTTGAAACAGTTGACCAGTGTGCTGTCTGATTCCATTGCCCATGTTTATGCATGGTCCATTCCGCTCGCGGTGCTTTCCCTTTTGTTCATTTTGCTTATGGGACGTGTTACAATGATGTCTAAACACTCTCATGGGAGTGCGGCAGCCGCAGAGCAAGGTGGAGAACCTGCGTGATTGCGAATGGCTGTCGTTTCATGAAGGAAGAGGTGGAACACATGTCGATGAAGCTGGCCATACTTGGTTTGCTTATGGAGCAAGATCGCCATCCTTATGAGATGAGTCAGGCTATGAAAGAACGCGAAATGCATAATTATATGAAAATTCAATACGGGTCGCTGTATTATGCCATTGACCAGTTAAACAAAGGCGAATTTATAGAAAAGGCTGAATTCGTTAGCGGTGGTTCTCGCCCGGATAAGACGATTTATCGCATTACGGAAAAAGGAAAGCGTGAGCTTGAAGAACTGCTAGTTGAAGAAATGAAAAAGCAGCCTCATTTGAATCATCCCTTTTATGCGGCGCTGTCCTTTGTGAAGTATGCGGATCAGGCAATAGTTATGGAGATTATTCAGAATCGCATTTCTTATTATGAGCAGGAAGCAGAACGAATGTGGGCCCTGTATGAAGAGCATATTTCATATGCTCCTCGTTCCGTTCTGCATATGCTGTACGGAGGCTATAAATATACAATAACGGAACTAAATTGGTTGAAAAGCCTTCACGAGGATGCGCTGGCTGGCAAATTAGGCAGTAAAGGCGAACCTCTGCCGGTACTGAAGCTGCATTAGTGGCAGGTGTCGAAAGAACGTCCCGTTACTCTTTCTCATAATAGTCACTTCTAGCATATTTAGACTTTTTTTGCGACAAGCTGTTATGATAGCGGTTCTACCAGAGACTGGAGCAGAACATGCTCTCCCCCTTGGTTCTGTCTTTAAAAGCTGGGAAATACGTCTGATGGCTCGTTGGCAACCGCCATTTCCATCTTTCTAAACCTTTTAGTGCTTTTTATGAATTGCTTAATACACTCTCCTTATCAATGGTAAGGAGGGTGTTTTTTTATGATCATCAAAACGAGAGAACTATCTACATGTTGCGGAACAATCTCAGCAGCGGGTTTGAGGTTTCTCGAGTCTTCTCCATGTCCTATAGAAAAGGTACATCGCAAATACCGATTGTTTGAAATCAGATTCCATTTCATAGTATTTATACTATAATTAGCATAATGGATGGAGTAGCGGCTTGTAAGGACATGCAGCATCGAAGAAACTGCTCTTGAAGTCGAGAATATGGTCATTCAACTACAAGGGAACAATCTATCATCTTATCGTTCTCGTAAATATCGAGGAGCTGAAATAGTACGGAAACTAAGCTATTAGTAGGATGTCCTTCCGGATATTCTGAACAGAGAAATGTCTATGCAACTGATTCTATAATGGAGAACGGTGGACGAAGATTATAAGCGCCCGTAAGTGAAGGTTGGTGATATTATGAGCATATTTTGGAAAATGGGAACCAGAAATTTCATAGCCCAGATACGGCAAACGCTACTCACCGTATTCATAGGGTCTATCGGTGTCGTTCTGATTTTTTCTTGTTATTTTGTCATTTCTTCTATTACATATAGTAAATCACAATGGGAAGAAAAACACTTTGGCGCCATTGGTACAGAGATTTATTCGCGTGTTGGACTTGATTTGACCGAGGCTCAGATTAAAGATGTTCAAACGAAGCTTCAAACCAGAAATATTGCCAGTCTTCCCTATGTGTCTCGGGTCGTTTCTGTGCACAGCGGGAATAATGATGAAGTTAAGGAAGATAGCATCGTTGCATTAGGATTTGATTTTCAACATGCTCGGGAATTAGAGCCGAAGCAACCATTGTGGTCTACGGATCCCCTGTCAGCAGAAGAAGCGATTGTATCGGTTCCGCTAGCACGGCAGTTGGGACTTGGTGTCGGTGAAACAATGGTAATCTCGTTTGCTGAGAAAGAAGTGCCTGTAACGATTCGGGATATAGCAGAGGAACGCGGATTAACAGGTTTTCGCGGAACAGTGCGGGCACAAGGGACAGTTATTCTCTCGAATACGCTTGCGCATCAGATATTCGGCGTTCCAGAAGCAAGCGCACACAGTATCTTACTGGCGACGGACAAGATGTATTCATCATTACCAGGCAATTCCTTCTTTACGGATCTTACGGAGAGAGCAATCAAAAAAGAAGCGCTATCTCATATGTCGATGGTCCAGAGTATTTTCACGCCTCCATTTTTGTTTTTTGTCGCGGTTTCTTTGTTCGCTGGAATTTTGCTGTTGGCGCAGTTGTTTAATATTCTGAAAGAAAGGCGCAAATATTATCTTGGCGTGCTCCGATCGCTTGGACTCAGTAACCGCAACTGCTTTGTCATCTACTTGAGTGAGTGTGCGTTACTGTGTGCGGTCATTACCATCTTAGGAGTTGTGCTCGGGAATGTACTCGGTTTCGGATTACTGTCTGTGAATGTATTTTATATCGAACAATTGCTGGAACGGTATTCCGCTTACGCCTATCCAATCCAACCCCACATTAATGTGACGGCAACATGCTGGATCGCGATGACCATGTTTATTGTTTTCTTACTCCTCGCTTGTTTTGTCGGGCGTTTCATTAAGCGCACATCCATTCTGCACCTAATGGGCAAGGAGGATAATCGTGTGAATCTAGCACAGAAGCGTCTACTCAAAATCTTAGGTTGTCTCCTTGTCACAGTGGCATTCATTTATTTCAATTATTTCGCCACAGAGGGGCTTTCAGATGACGATAGGCTTAGTGCAAAAGTATTCGGTTCGATTATAAGTTGGCTTGTTGGAATTATAACGACTGCTTATCTGATGTTTCTTATTGTACCTTGGATGAAACGGGCATCCTCTGTCTTGCCGCATCGATGGTTGGATCGATTGGCTGTTACGTTAGGCACACAGTACCCGCATATGAGGTTTAGTCGTTCATTTGGCATCGTTTTGTTGTTTACGGTATTATCCTGCTGTTTGATTGTGATGATAAGTTTCGCTTCCAATGTTGAAGATTATGCCGCTCAGAACAAGAGAGATTCTTTTATGGCTACCGATGCCTATATGTCTTATGCCGATGAGCGGGAAAAAGAGAAGCTGAAACCCAATATGAATGAAGTACAAGAAATCGTGCAAGGTGCTGCCTACATGGATGCGTACAGAATCCTAGTTTCATCCTCCGACAATGCAGTTGATCTTACAGAAGTAACACCCCCTACGAATGGTAACAAATGGGCATATTCGCAAGTTGTGTGGGGAAAATGGCTAGGGGAGGGCTACCAATTACCGCTTGCCTCCCGTGCGCCGCAATTTAAGAGTGATGCGGAGGTTTTTCAGGCCATGAGCGATCAAGCGTCTGTCGTTCTCGTGGATGATAAATTGGAAGGAACGTACCGAGTAGGCGATCAGATTCCGCTTCGTTTATTGAAAGGTGGAGCCAAAGAAGAGAACCTGATTGGAGAGGAAGTGGTCACGGTAGCGGGAACGTTCGCCATTGGTGATGATAACCGCTTCATGGGCAGGGTATTTATAGTGGCTGACGAACTTTACAATAAATATAGTACAAACGGCGCTTATAAGTGGCCTGGAGAGCCCAAAGGCTATGCGCTGTTACAGTTGACTGATACAGATGTGACGGCGGCAGATTCCATAAAGACACTGAAATATCATTTTACCAAAACAGCTGGTGTTACGGTGAGTACACCAGGTGAGGATCAGGCAATCATTACGACGATTGTGAAAGCGGAATTCACGCTGTTCTCTTACATTATGTCATTCATGATGCTTATGGCCTTGCTCGGCATGTATGTGATTCAGATTCGCTCAGTACAGGAGCGGGTTCCCCATTTGGTTATGTTATGGCAGATGGGGGTCAGTCACAAGTCGTTGAAACAGATTTTTATCGTAGAGGGTTGTCTGATTGGGATCGTTGGGTTAATTAGCGGAATTGTGGTCGGAAGGCTCGGTTCGGAGATGCTGATGCGTTTGGCGTGGATGGGGGTTAGGTTTTCATTCCCTTATCTGAACGTGACCGGTCTCGTCATCGGATTGCTGATCTTCATCTGGTTGTTCAACCGATTCAGCACAGCCGGATTAAGACATATACAGATCAGTCGGACAGAGTAATCGGTGAGGAGGTTCTAGAACATGATTGTAGCCAAAGCTGTTTGCAAGAACTACGGCATGGAAGCGGCTCCACAAACAGTCGCACTTTCAAGGGTGGATTTACACATCCATAGGGGCGAGATGGTGAGCATTATGGGGCCGTCCGGTTGTGGCAAGTCCACGTTGCTTTATACGCTGTCAGGTATTGAGCCAGCTGACAGTGGCGAGATTTGGTTCGACAAGCAAGCATTACACCAAATGAGCGAAAAAGAGGTCTCCGCGCTCAGATTGACGTCGATGGGTTTTGTCTATCAGCAATACAATCTGATTCCTGTGTTGAATGTCGTGGATAACGTAGCCTTGCCGCTTATCAGTCAGGGCGCTCAGAGGTCAATTGCCCACAAAGCTGCCAAGGTGGCACTTGAAGATGTCATGCTAACAGATAAGTTGAAGGCCATGCCGCATGAACTGTCCGGAGGACAAGCCCAGCGGGTTGCAATTGCCCGCGCTATAGTCCATAATCCTCGCGTTATCTGGGCCGATGAGCCTACTGGAGCTTTGGATACGGTAACATCGGAGGCGATCGTAACTTTGCTGCGCAAGATAAATGCAGACAAGCAAGTGACTATCGTTATCGTCACGCATGACCCGGTAGTTGCATCAGCCACAGATCGTGTAATCCGTATGAAAGACGGAAGACTAACGGAAGCGCAATATGCTTGACACTTTTTTGTTGAATATGAATAAAAGCGAAATGAGCAGGACATCCTTCCCACTAAGGGAGGGGTAACCATATGTTTACAATATCGACTACAAGTTCGGAACGGAAGGGAAACATGACATCGAGATCGGATAAGCGCGCTATCGTATTCACAAGGTTGTCGTTAGGTATTGCTGGAGCGGTGCTGTATGTAGCAGCGGGTATGCTTATAGCTCCAATGACTGTTCAAGCGTGGTCAACAGAAGCGGGTGCATATCAACAAGGGACGTTAACACAAGCATCGTTGTCCACTCATGCTTCCTCACAGGTGCAGCAAACAAAGAAATTGACCTGGACCTTGAACGCCGCATCTGAAACACTGCCGCTCGTGTATGTGCAGCCTTTGCCGACGGTAAAAGGGCAGAAGGTGAAGGAAGAGCAGGAACGTCCACATGTTGCGGTTGCAGCGGCCAAACTGACATTCACAGCTGCTGAGCTTGCTCCTCAGCAGGAGCGCATCATTCGATCGGTAAAGGTAGTTGCTACTGGCTATACGGCAGGAGCTGAATCAACTGGCAAGGAGCCGGGGCATCCAGAGTACGGGATTACTTATTCCGGTGTTAAAGTGCGTCGAGACTATGTGTCCACGATCGCAGCGGATTTATCCGTATTTCCATTAGGAAGCATCCTCTATATTCCGGGATATGGATATGGGATTGTAACGGATATTGGTGCCAAAATTAAGGGTAAGAAGCTTGATCTATTCTTCCATACAACGAAGCAAGTATACGGACAGTGGGGCAAGAAAGAAGTGGAAGTCAAGCTTATTAAACGCGGTAATGGTAAAGTATCGGAACAAATGCTGGACGATTTGAATGCAGCTGTCTTTAAAAATAAAGGGATTCCGGAATCCATGCTCTAATTGGGGCTTTGTTTCATGATGAGCGCTAGGGGTGTGCATTCGAATAATCGAGTGCTGCGCTAAGCATAATATCTCCTGTAGGAACGCAAGTTTCTGAATATGAACCGCCGAAACGCGGAGATGCAGGAGGTGAATGGAAATGCCGAAGAACAACAAAGCGAACCGCATGCAACCTGCTAACGCGAAGTACACTTCTGGTGAGTTTGCAGCCCAAAGCAACGCTGCTGACATTGAGTTTGGCCAAGAGGTTGCTCCTACAGCAGGTGCTGTAAAAGGAACAGAAAAAGGCATCGTGCAAAAAGTGCAGGAAGCTGATCAACAACAATAATACACCAAGATGCGGTGGCGAGTTATAGACTTAGCCAGGCATCGTAACGAATGGCTGCCCCTTGCTTGGGCAGCCATTTTCATTTCATTGCGGAAGTGAAAAATGCGATAGTAATTCATTTCCAGTTCCTCGGTCCCGAGACTGAGACGAACTTCCTTCCTCCGTCGCTGGTAGATGGACATGATTTCTCTTACAATTACTACATAAAGAATGAAATGACTGTAGAGAAATGGAGGGAACCGTATGAATAATCAGCGTGGCAGATGGTCGGGAGGGTTGTTTCTAATCGCGATCGGCGCTTTCTTCATGCTTAACCAGCTTGGTTATATTGATATGGATCTTGGGGAATTGATACGCACATTCTGGCCGGTAATCCTCATCTTAACGGGATTCAATGCGCTTATACAGGGGGCGTTCTGGGGGCTTATCCTTCTCGCCATCGGTGGCTACTTCCAGTTATCGAATTTAGGAGTTCTGACGGTGGATATTGGTTCAGCTATGAGGATGCTCGTTCCATTTATCCTCATTATGGTCGGTGTAGGGATGTTGATTCGCCCACGAAAAAATCGGCATAGAGATAAGTATCGTGATCGTAAGCGTTGGGACGAAGGGTACTGGCATGAACATGGTGGACAACATGATCGACCGTACAGTGAACCGCGTCCATTAGATGATGACTTTGATCAGACCTTTAATAAGCATTTTAATAAAGACGGTGTATCCGATGTTCCTCCGCCTTCGGGATATGATGAGACTGGTTCGGCAGTAGGCGGGGATAGCGACAGACGCTATAAAGAACCGTTTGGACGCAATCAAAGCCAATCATCTGATTATGATCCATTTTCGTATAAGGGATCAGTACCACCGCCACCACCGCCGCCGCCTCCGCCAATGGGCTCGGGATCGAAGTTCGACACGGTGAACAAGTCAGGCTTTATCGGTGATATTCATTTAGGCTCTGATTATTGGGAATTGAAGCCGATGAACATCTCGCATTTCATTGGTGACACGGTAATCGACTTGACGAAGGCGCAAGTGTCGTATGGCGAGACGAAGATCAATGTTTCTTCTTTTATAGGAGATGTGAAAGTATATGTTCCGAATGATATGGATCTTGGTGTAGTGGTGAGTTCAAGCTCCTTCCTTGGCGATGTGAGAGTGTTCAATCAGGAGAAGGAAGGGTTCATGAACAATCTGCAAGTGGAGACTCCCTATTATTATGAAGCAGGCAAGAAAGTGAAAATCTCCGTTAGTACCTTCATAGGAGATGTAAAGGTCATGAAAGTGGGGTAGTGCAATCATGGTGTCACGATGGTTTCGCAGCACGAAGAGTGTCAAGTGGGAGCTGCTTCTCACCTTTGTGATTTCAGGCTGCATTATCATGAGTGTGTTCTGGATTGGCTTCGTCTATGGAGGTTCCTGGTATAGTGGGATGAACTGGTGGCTGTTCGGTATTGTGACGGTCATCATCGTATCGGTCATTATGGGTTATGTCGCAGGCGTGCGCCTTCAGCGCCGCCTGGACGTGCTTCACGATAGTATGATGCAGGTGATGAAGGGCAATTGGTCAGAGCGGATTCCGCTTGGCGATGAAGAGTCATTTGCTCGCTTGTATGAAGACTTCAATACGATGGTAAGCGGGATGGAACAGAAGCTTCGTATCTTGCAGAAGATGTCCGAGCAGCAAGTGATGGATCGGGAGCGGGAATGCGAAGCTGTTGTATTGGAGGAACGAAGACGTCTAGCAAGAGATTTGCATGATACGGTTAGTCAGCAGTTATTTGCACTTCATATGGCTTCCTCTTCCTTGACGAAGGTCATGGATATGGATATGGATCGGGCGAAGAAGGTGGTTGGCCATCTTGTTGAGATGTCCCATACCGCACAGCGCCAAATGCGCGGCTTAATTGCACAGCTTCGGCCGCTTGAGCTTGACGGCAAGACATTGCAAGAAGCGTTGGGCCGCTGGTTCCCTGACTATTGTCGACAGAATGGCTTGCAAGGTAAGATTGACATTGAACTAAATTGCGAATTGTCGGAAGCCAAAGAGCATCAGTGCTTCTTAATGATTCAGGAAGCCATGGCCAATGTAGTCAAGCACGCGAAGGCAACGAAGGTTACCTTGACTCTGCAGGAGACGCCGAATCAGATTATTCTTGCTGTGGCAGATGATGGTCAAGGGTTCGATCTTCAGAGTGCGTCATTCAAGGCAGGGAGCTATGGACTGACGACGATGCGAGAACGGGTGGATAAGCTTGGCGGTCACATGGATCTCATAAGCCGTCCGGGAGCGGGAACGACGATACGCGTACATATCCCTCGATTTGAAGAAATACAAGAGCAGACAAATGACGGAGGTCATTCTAATACAGAAATGTGTGAGTAACGGAGAACGGACGGGAGGCGAATCGGTTGGGGGATAAGACATCGGTATTTCTTGTGGACGATCATGAAATGGTGCGGCTAGGTCTTCAAACTTACTTAATGCTCGATCCGGAGATTGAAGTTATTGGTGAGGCTAGTGGTGGTAGAGAAGCGATTGCTGCCATACAAGCGATGGCTAGTCGGAATGAGCCATTGCCTGATTTAATCCTTATGGACTTGATGATGCCTGACTTGAACGGGGTAGAGACAACAAGAGAGCTTATCGCACAGTTTCCGAATTTGCGAATCGTCATGCTGACCAGCTTCATGGAAGATGAGCAGGTTGTCGAAGCGATTCAGGCGGGGGCAGTCAGTTATGTGCTCAAGACGGTGTCGGCTGAAGAACTGGTATATGCGATTCGTGGCGCGCTGCAGGGCAGACCGGTCATGAGCGGAGAAGTATCGCAGGCATTGACCCGTGGTCTGCGCAAGCGTGCAGCTCAGCCGGATGACGAGGGATTGACGGAGCGGGAGAAGGAAGTGCTGCTGCTTATTGCTGATGGCAAGACGAACAAGGATATTGCAGATGAGCTCCATATCAGCATCAAGACGGTTAAGACACATGTATCGAATCTTCTAATGAAATGTGAGCTGCAGGATCGTACACAGCTTGCGGTGTTCGCTCATCGTAAAGGGTGGGTTAAAAACGAATAATTTCGTCTATCCTGTAAATAGACGTAGTTGTGAACGTGATACTTCAGTTGCCTAGGCATATAATATTCTAGGTCTAGACACTAACAGATTTGAACTGTGCTGTTTATTGCGTCGACAGGAATTGCAGAACAGGCCGAAGGGCCTGTTTTTTTGTCGAACTTTTGTATTATCATCTTTTATGGTGTTTTATATTGTTTTTAAGCTAGGATTAAGGTTTATCGTCCATTATATAAACATATCATTACGATACTTCATTTGAACGAGTACATTAGGAGGTAGGCAAAATGGACGAACAAAAACGCAATTTATTTCGTGCATCCGACAAGGATTCTCATACATCAGCATCAGACGACAGCGCTGCTAGACAAGAGCGCGATGGCAGCCTGAATGAGGAACAGGAACTGGGCAAGCAAAATGAACGTTACTATTACGCCTACGGCCCTTATCAATCTGTAAAACAAGAAGAACCTTCGAGAACCACAACATCGACAGATCCAACTGGACGTATGAATGATGTGCAGGTAACGCCGCCCAATCCGGTTAAGCCGCTTCCGTTCTCCAGCGCTACGCAGCAGGGAGGGGCTCAAGCGAGTGGATATATGACTCCGAATATGCGTGGTGACGGAGGAGGCCAATCTGCTCCGCCACAAGGTGATTGGAACTTCAAGGATTCGAAGCGCAAGAGAGGGACTTCCTTCAAGGCAATATTTGCTTCCTTCATGGCAGGGGCGCTCGTCATTTCGGCGCTTATGATTACGGCTGACAAGGTGAACCTGTTTACGGGCGGAACGGCGCTTGCTGGCGAGGGGGCTGGAAGCAGTGCGGCAGGTGCGAATGCGGTGCAAACCAATGGGCCTGGAACTACACTGCCGAACGGCTCGAACAGTGTAGCGGATGTGTTTAAGAAAGCTAGTCCTGCGGTCGTGAAGATCGAGACATTCGCAACGACAAGAGGGCAAAGCGGTGGTGGCAGCAATCCGTGGATGGATGACCCGTTCTTCCGCCAATTCTTCGGAGACGGCTATGGGAATGACAATTCCCGCCAGGATGTGAAGCCGAAGCTGCAGCCTCTTGGAATCGGTACAGGGTTCATTTTTGATAAAGACGGTTATATATTGACGAATCAGCACGTGATTGAAGGTGCGGAGGCGATTCAGGTACAGGTGGAAGGAAACAAGGAGCCGATTAAGGCAGAACTGCTTGGACATAGCAAAGACTTGGATTTGGCTGTACTGAAGATTGAAAGCAAGGGAGATCTTCCTACTGTTAGCCTTGGCAATTCTGATGCAACTCAAATCGGAGACTGGCTTGTTGCAATCGGCAACCCGTCTGGATTCGATCATACGGTTACTGTTGGTGTACTTAGTGCACGCGAACGCAAAATCAATGTTGACGATAACGGCAGCGCTCGTGAATACCAACACTTGCTTCAGACAGATGCATCGATCAACCCTGGTAACTCTGGCGGTCCGTTGTTGAACATGCAGGGCGAAGTTATCGGCATGAATGTAGCGGTAAGTCGCCAGGCGCAAGGAATTGGATTCGCGATTCCATCGAATGTGATGAGTAAGGTTGTCGAGGATTTGAAGAATAAACGCGAGATTGCGAAGGAGCCTCTGCCGTTTATCGGTGCAACACTCATTACGATGACAGATGATATTGCAGACCGATTAGGTATGAATCTAATTAAGGGGTCTCTCGTGAGCGAAGTGTTGTTCGGCACCCCTTCTTATGAGGCAGATTTGCGCGCTTATGATATCATTACCGGTATGGATGGGACTAAATATACAACCAAGGAAGAGCTAATTGAACAGATTAGCAAGAAGAAGGTTGGCGATACCGTTAAGCTTCAAGTCGTACGCAACGGCAAGTCGATTGATGTAAGTGTGAAGATTGGCGATAAGAACAAATTCACGAAACAATTGCAGCAATAAGGGGAAGGGAGTGCGTCACGACATGAGCAATGGCACTTGAAGGACGCATCCCCCCCTAAGTATACAGATAGGAAGCACAGAATGGCTTATGCGATTTCTGGCTTCCTTTTCGCTTTATTGGCAGAATAACAAATGATTTGCATATTTGATGGAAATCGGAAAAAGGGGATGAGTATGATGCGATCAACGATACTGGTAATTGATGATGATGAGAAAATTACCTCCATGCTTCGAAGGGGGTTGGTGTTCGAAGGGTACGAGGTACGTACGGCTTCGAATGGATCGGAAGGGCTGCGGGACATGATGCTGCATGAACCAGATATGGTCATATTAGACGTCATGATGCCCGAAGTTGATGGATGGGAAGTATGCCGCCGCATGCGTGAAGGGGGCAGCAGTGTGCCTGTGCTCATGCTGACGGCTAAGGATGAAGTGCAGGATCGCGTGAAGGGGCTTGATAACGGGGCGGATGATTACTTGGTCAAGCCGTTTGCACTTGAGGAGCTGCTTGCACGTGTTCGTGCCCTGTTGCGGCGTCGCAGTGATAGTGAAGGGGGATCGCATCGCCTAACATTCGAGGATATTGTGCTGGACTTACATACACGTGAAGTACAGCGGGACGGCAAGGCGATCGAGCTTACTGCCAAGGAATTTGAACTGCTCCATCTATTCATGCAGAACCCGAAGCGGGTACTGCCGCGCGATATGATTATGGAGAAGATATGGGGATATGATTACAGCGGTGAATCCAATGTGTTGGAAGTATATATTGCCATGCTTCGTCAGAAGACAGAGGAGCATGGAGGCAAACGCATCATATTAACGATCCGTGGGACGGGCTATGTATTGAGAGGGGACAGTTAGATCGATGTCAATTCGATTGCGGCTTACAGTCTGGTATTCGGCTTTGCTTGCCTTTACCTTATTTTTGTTCGGGATTGCGATTTATACATTTGTCGACTACAACATCTATAAAGATATTAAGACCCGCATTTCCAACCAGATGGATCAATTGTATATCCTCCCATCTATCGATTGGGAACGTTCCCAGCTGAATTGGGATGTCCAGCAGTCTAATCGGTTAAATAATGAGGAAGTGTTTTTTCAGACGATTAACTTCAGTTCAGGCAAGCTAATTCGTTCGGATAACTTGAAGTCCCTCAATCTGAAGCTGCCGGTTCCGTCGAATCCAAGCCAAATTAAAGCAGGCATACGGAAGGTTGAGGTGCAATCATTTCAATTTCTCGTGTATGAGAAGCTGCTAAAGCTGGAGAACAATGATACGATCATCGGAGCTGTACAGGTCGCTGCCTTTACCGGACATGAGGCTCGATTTATGCGTGAACTAAGGAGTATTCTCGTTGTTGCTTCCATGGTTACCGTTGTACTGGCGTTCTCACTAGGGCTCTTCTTGGCGCAGAAATCATTACGTCCGATTGAGAACATTATTAAAGCGACAGACCGGGTTCAGAAGGGGGCGGATCTCAGTGTAAGAATTCCGCGTGTCGGGCCGCCGGATGATGAGGTTGGTCAATTGACTGACCGTATTAACAGCATGCTTGGGCGAATGGAAGCCTTCTATAATGAGCTTGACGAGGCATACCGGGCACAGCGGAGATTCGTATCTGATGCATCGCATGAACTGCGCACTCCGCTGACTACGATTCGGGGAAATGTTGATCTGCTGGAGAAGATGTGGCTGCAAGAAAGCGGGACACTGGCGTTAACAGAAGTAGACAAGCAGCAAATGTCTATGGAGGCGTTAAGCGACATAGCGGATGAATCGCGTCGAATGAGCAGGCTCATCAATGATATGCTGTCACTGGCTCGGGCGGATGCCGGTTATGTGATGGAGAAGTCGATGATTGAATTGAAGTCGCTCGTTGAGGAAGTTGTGCGCAGAGCGCAATTCTTGCCGCGCAAGGCCGAATGGATTCTAGGAGATATAGCAGCAATCGAACAGAAAGTGGTATACGGCAACAAAGATTATTTGCAGCAGATGCTGTTCATCTTCATCGAGAATGCATTCAAATACACGGATGGCGGGTTTGTGCGTCTGGATGCGATTATTCAGGACGAGCAAATTGGCTTGAAGGTGCAAGATACGGGAATGGGCATGAATCAGAAGGAAGTTCCGTATATCTTTGAGCGATTCTATCGTGCTGACGTATCTCGCGGCGTTACTTCCGGAACGGGACTCGGTCTGTCGATCGCGAAATGGATCATTGATGAGCACCGCGGTTCTGTAGAAGTAGTCACGAAGCCAAATGAGGGGACGACATTCATCATTTGGCTGCCGCTTGCTTCGGTCGACGAATGCGAGGAAGTTCCGGTATAATGAAATTGCCGGATGCTAGTGGTGCGGTTTCATTGCAGCTCTTATAGCAGACGAAGCGATTGGAAGGGAAGCAGGTGTACTTGTGGAAGTAATGAAAATAACACCGCGCGGTTATTGCTATGGTGTTGTTGATGCAATGGTCATTGCACAGCAAACCGCACGCAATCTGGATTTGCCGCGGCCTATCTATATATTGGGCATGATTGTGCACAACAGTCATGTGACGAACGCATTCGAGGATGAGGGCATCATTACGCTTGATGGCCCGAACCGGATGGAAATCCTGGATCAAGTAGAGTCGGGGACGATTATCTTCACGGCGCATGGTGTATCGCCAGAGGTTCGCCGCAAGGCGCGTGAGAAGGGGCTTACGACTGTCGATGCTACTTGCCCGGATGTAACGCGTACGCATGATCTCATTCGCGAGAAGACGGCGGAAGGTTACGAGGTTATTTACATCGGGAAGAAAGGACATCCGGAGCCTGAAGGGGCAATCGGTGTCGCGCCGGACAGCGTTCATTTGATTGAGCGGGAAGAAGAAGTTCAGTCGCTTCAATTGGCGACAGACAAGATCATTATTACGAACCAGACGACGATGAGCCAATGGGACATTAAGCATATTATGAATCGATTGGTTGAGAAATTCCCATCAGCCGAAATCCATAACGAAATTTGCATGGCGACACAGGTTCGTCAAGCGGCAGTGGCGGAGCAAGCGGGAGAATGTGATCTCGTTATCGTTGTCGGCGACCCGCGCAGCAATAACTCGAACCGTCTTGCTCAGGTGTCAGAGGAGATTGCGGGTACGACGGCGTACCGTATTGGAGACTTGTCTGAGCTGGATGTGGAATGGCTGCGTGGCGTTAAGAAGGTTGGGGTAACCTCCGGCGCTTCGACGCCGACGCCAATTACGAAGGAAGTCATTGCGTTCTTGGAGCAGTTCGACGAGGCGGATCCAGAGACATGGGAGAAGACGCGGACGGTAAATATGAAGAAGCTGCTTCCTCCTGTTCGAACGAAGTCGAAATCGTGAAGAAGCGGGCTTCGGTCCAAAGTAATGTAACTTCATTTCATGAAGTGCTGCATGTGCAATATGTATAGGAAAATGTGAGTGGCTCCTTCAAAGGAACTTAAATGCTAAGTTCCTTTGGGGAGTTTTTTTATTTTTTCCATGAAATCATTGGAAGCCTGTCACAAAATGGAACGGTAAGATTGTTATACATATGTGAATACATACTCATAATTGTACGAAGAAGGAGAATCATCCAATGAAAACAACGATGAAATTAGTAATTGCTACATTAAGCGGCATCCTGATGTTCGGTTCTATGAGCTTCACAGTTCAGGCGGATCCATCCCAGACAGCGAGTGACACTGCGGCTGCCACATCGACTGATCAGGAGCTAACATTAGAAGAACAGAATAAGATATATGAAAAGGAAGTAAGAAGAATAGGTCAAGAGGCTAAAAATCCGGGTGACGTATATGTTGCTTTTATTAGCAATAAAAAATTGATGTCCGGAATGGAATTCCTTTATATAGTCAATCCGCTTACGTTCAAAACATATGAGGAATATATAAAAAAGGCCGCTACGTATCAAGGGCCGGTATTGCAGAAGCCAACCAACCTGCCTAAGGGGTATAAGTTAGTCAAAGCGGAAATCGAGTATCTGAAAAGTAAGGAGTTCGAAGCAGAAGTAAAAAAAGAAGCCGCCATTGAGGGACAAGGAAAATTACTTTATGCGAAGAAATATGATTGGAAGGTACCGGGCGAAATCAAGCTTGAGTTTGTGAATGGGAAGAACACGTTTCTGTTTGAAATGAACACGATCGACCCGAAAACAGCGAAAAAGCAAACAGGTTATGTCTATGAACCTGCTAGCGAAAAGGCAAAATACAATTTCCTGTCTTGGAGGGTGAAAGACAAAGCAATTACTATTCAAACGAATACGGATATGTCCAAAGAAGATCTAATCAAGCTTTCGAAAACGATGGTACTTGAGAAAAAATAATCAGATAAGCAGGGTTTCGTAATCGGACGAAGTATATCGAGTAACCCCCGGGGAAGCTGTGAAGGATTAGCAGTTTTTCAGGGGGTTGTTTTTTGTTTTTCAGGGATTTTTTGATAATGATGTCACGAAAGGCATGGTGAGAGTTGTTATATAAGATAAGGCGTCAAAAGATTAACTAGAGAGGGGCACTTTGATATGAAAATGACAATGAAACTTGCAATCGCAACGCTAAGCGGCTTCCTATTATTTGGTTCGATGAATCTCGCAGCAGAGGCAGCGTCTTCTCGTTCGATAAGCGATATAACGTTGAAAACGGCAGCGGCTAAACCAAAGACCATGACTGAAGGCGAAAAGCTGGAGAAAGCAGAGAGGGAGAGAATCAACAAATTACTTGAAAAAAATCCGGAAGATACCTATATCTTATATGTCAGTAATGAATTGACGAAAGTTAAAGGCAAAGCAGAGGTCGACATGTTGGGCAACAGCATGCCGAAATTTAGCAAGTATGAGGACTATCTAAAGAAGGCAGCCAGTTTGAAGGAAGCAACGCTGCAAAAACCTGCTAACTTGCCTAAGGGATATGTCTTCTCCGCGGCAGAGATTGTAGGTCCATATACCGCTGATTTTGCTGCAGAATTGAAAGCAGAAGCAAAAAAATTAAACAAACAGATTTACTCTAAAAAACTGAATTGGACAACTACAAATGAAACCAAATTAGAATTCAAAAATGGAGACAATTTTATCAAAATAAGCAGCCGTAAGCCTGATGCGGTGGATAAGAAAAATTATAGTCAAGAGTATACCTATACAAGCGCGGAAAAAATGAAAAAAGATAATCCATATGTAGGCGAGAAATATCTAGTAAATTCGTTGGTTTGGATCCAACACGGCAAGCTGCTTTCCGTTCATACGAATCCAAAGAATCCAATGACGATGGAAGAGATGATCAAGTTGGCGAAAACGATGGTCAAAAAGTAAGAATCGCCATGTTATTGATGCGAAACGTAAGATAGCCGATATTGAACACCCTCGGGGAAGACGTAGATCAGCATGTCTAACCTGGGGGTATTTGCGGTTCTTTAATTAAAAGTTATGTCACAAACCAGATGGTTGAAATTGTTGTATAAGATGAGATGTTAAAAAGAATAACTAGAGAGGGGCAATTAGAAATGAAAATGACGATGAAACTAGCAGTTGCAACGATAAGCGGCGTTTTATTATTCTGTTCGATGAATCTCGCGGCAGAGGCAGCGTCTTCTCGTGTGGTAAGAGATGTAACGTTGAAGACGGCAGCAGCTGAACCAAAGGCTATGAGTGAAGGCGAGAAGCTAGAGAAGGCAGAACAGGAGAGAATCGACAAATTACTTGAGAAAAATCCAGATGATACATATATCATATATGTCAGCAAAGAATTAAAGAAAAATAAAAACGAACAAGAAGTTTATTTTATGGGAAATTTTAATCCAAGATTCGATACTTATGAAGCATACTACAAATTTGCATCAAAGTTGAAGGAGGCAGTACCACAGCGTCCTGCTGATTTACCAAAAGGCTATACCTTAGCTGAAGCGATAATTATTTCGCCGCTCGGACCTAAGGATTTAGTAGCAATGAAAGCCGAGGCCAAAAAGCTGGGTAAACAGATACATTCCAAAAAGATCAATTGGACAAAAAGTGACTTCATTGTGTTAACGTACACAAATGGTAAAAATGAAATCAAATTAAGCAGTGGGGCTGTTAAAGAGAAAGATAAGAAAGAAAAAAATTATGTATATAAATCCGCAAAGGACATCGAAAAGGAAAATCCCAATCTTGCTCCAGCAATAAAAAAAATAACTTACAAAAATCAGATTTCCTGGAATGAGAGTGGGAAGGGCTTTTGGATTTCAACGAATCCCGAAAATCCGTTGACGAAGGAAGACATGATCAAGTTGGCGAAAACGATGGTCAAAAAGTAAGAATCGTCATGTTATTGATGCGAAACGTAAGATAGTTCGATATTGAACACCCTCAGGGAAGACGTAGATCAGCATGTCTAACCTGGGGGTATTTGCAGTTCTTCGATTGAAAGTCATGTCACAAATAAAATGGTTGAAATTGTTATATAAATGGTAGATATTACATGTCAAACAGGAAAGGTGCGATTTTATATGAATACGAAGATGAAAATAGCAATTGCTTCACAATGCAGCATTCTATTGTTCGGATCCATGCACCTCATGTCAGGCACAGCGTCAGATCATGCTATAAGCGGCATCAGCTTGAAGGCGGCAGCAACGAAACCAACGACTGCAAATGAAGGCGAGAAGTTGGAGCAAGCCGAGAAGGCTAAACTTGACAAGCTGTTGGAAAAAAATCCGTGTGATATGTATCTGATATACAGCAGTTATCAGCCAAAGGGATTTGAGGTTTTTGGTTATGGCAATTTTAATCCGCGCTACGAGAAATACGAGGACTATGAGAAGTTGTTGCGTGTTATGAAAGAGCCGGCTCCGCAGAAGCCTGCTGATCTGTCGAAGAGCTATACGTACGACGGGGTAATTGTTGCTGCGCCTTATACAAATGAGTATGCGGCAGCCATGCAGGCTGAGGCGAAAAAGCTCGGCAAAAAGGTCTATTCAAAGAAGCTTGAGTGGAAGGATACGAATATGATCCAGTTGCGTTTCGTGAACGGCAAAGATTATATTCAGTTCTCTAGTTATCGGATTGAAGAGATGGAAAAGAGTCAAAACGGATATGTCTATATCGCTGCTGCGGATGTGAAAAAGAAAAATCCAAAACTTGATCCTAAATTTATTACTACCTCATTAAATTGGTATGAACAGGGTAAGGGGTTCTCGATTTCAACCAATGCAGAGAATCCGCTGACGAAGGAAGACCTGATCAAGCTGGCGACAACGATGGTGAAGAAATAGCTTGTGTCCAAGCCCATGCATTCCGAATAGGATACATGGGCTTTTATATGGTTAAAAACACAAAACGGGTTGACATTATAAAAGTACAATTATAGCATGAGTATAACTACATGCGTGGTCTTGAACGATTGAGTTTGGAGGTTTCATGAATGAATAAAGTACCGCCTATTACGGATGCTGAACTGGAGGTTATGCGCGTATTGTGGGCGCATCCCGATTGTCCTTCCATTGAGGTAGTCAATCAAATGACGGATTTGATGGAGTGGAGCCCGAATACGACTCGGACGCTCCTGAGCCGATTGGTTCAGAAAGAAGCAGCCGGTGCAAAGCTGGAGAAGGGGTCGAAACGAAACTATTTGTACTACCCGCTTATCAGCGAGCAGGAGTACCTGCGATCCGAAACCAAATCCTTCATGAAAAAGCTGTATGGCGGAGCTTTGAAGCCGATGGTGGCCAACTTTTTGCAGGATAAAAAGCTAAATGCACAGGAAATCGAGGATTTAAAATCGTTATTTGACGAGAACCGTGATGACGGTGGATCAAAAAAGAGCGATACCTAAATTCGAATTCATGCGCTACAACCCTTGGAGAAGACGGCGATACAGCCAGTCTTATTTCAAGGGATTTTTTATTTATTTGATAAAAAGTCGATTTGTGTCACAATTCTTGTTTTTAAGTTGTTCATATAGATGAGAAGAAAATTTCCATAATAGAGGTGCAAGGGAGAATTGGTTTATGAAAATGACGTCAAAACTAGCCATTGCAGCAATATGCGGGTTGCTTATGTTCAGCTATGTGAACAATGCCGCGGAGGCGGCGCCAGCCAAGAGTACAATTGACTATACCGTGAAAGGCCCTTCGGGAGAGCCGAAGGTCTTTGAAGATGAGTTGGCAAGACTGCACAAGCTGGTTGAGCAAAATCCGGGTGATGCTTATGCCGTATTTATCGACAATGAAAAAACGAAAAGCAAGGGGCAGGAAATTATCTTCACCGGATATGTCTCCCCTTCATTTGACACCTATGAGGATTATGTAATGAAGGCCACTGATTTGAAAGGAACCGTATTGATAGAGCCTGCAAATCTGCCAGAAGGGTATTCCTTTACGAAAGCAGAAGTACGGTGTCCATATAGTCCGCAATTTAAGAACGATTTGCGAGCAGAAGCCAAAAAGAAAGGTTTAGCGGTGTTGTCTAAGAAATATGAATGGACGGAAGCGGGGCAAGTTGTACTGAAATATATGAACGGTGAGGATACGTTGCTTTTGGAATATATTGCACTTGGTTCGAAAGCATCCCCTGCCCAGAAAGGGTATCATTATCAAACTGCTGAAGAGGCAAGACAAAGGTTGCAGCCAGAATATCGGGATAGCCCGCAGCAAAACACACTTCTATGGACGGAACAAGGCAAGCAATTTCGAATTATAACCAACGAAGGGAATACATTGACGCAGGAAGACTTAATCAAACTTGCGGAAACGATGATTGTCAGAAAATAATGTCACAGTTTAGGGGACTGATGTTGTTATATATATTGGATAACCCAAAAATGAAAAGGAGATGGGATTATGAGTACATATAAACAATCATTATTGAAGAAGATGATAGCAGTAACTTGTATGGCAGCTATATTGGGTACAGGTGCAGGAATGGCTGTCGTTGATTTGCCTACCGCAAGTGCAGCGGCATCCGGATCGAGTGTGTTACAGGAATGGGGAGACTCTGGGGCAAAGGCAGCCAGCAAAAAAGGCTTGACCACAGTGAAAAATGCGAAGGCAACAAAAGATGGAGTTACATTGATCGTGCCTGAGCTTATGTACGACGGTGCCCGCTTTGTCATGGTGTTGAAGGCCGAAGGCGGAGAGAATCCGCTATATGCTAGTAAGAGCTATCTGCTGAATGGACAGCCGCTTCAGGTGGACAAGCTGGCGATGATGGCAAGTTCAGTTCCTGTGGAAAATGGAAAAGAGAATAATATGTGCATGGTTGAGTTTACAAATGCCATCGATCCGAAAACGGGAGAGCCTATTCTTCCGAATGAGTTCGAGCTAACAATTAATGCGAAGTTTGAGGCAGCAGAGGTGTCCCTAGTCATTCCGGTGAAAAACATCTCCAAACGGGATATTAACATACAGCCGAATGCAAAGAAAAATACGCAGAAATTCAGTTACGAAGTAATGAATCTGCGAATGACCGACGCGACGACAATGCTGCAGATTCACAGCAAGGGAGAAATTCCAAGCAGCAGCACGAAGCGACCGAATAAGTATCATCAATCCAAAATGTATTACGAAATCGTAGACGATAAAGGCAACGAGTTAGTTCAGTTCAGACTGGGCACGTATGCGAAAAAGCCGGATAAAGAGTATAATGAAAAAATCATGTATGCTCCATCTGTTTCTGGGACTAAATTTATTACTGTAAAACCATTTACTCTTTTTGTCGATAAGAACGGGCTGCCTCTTGAGGATAAAAAACGAAACATGATAAAGGACTACCACAAAGCACTGGAAATGAAAATTCCGGTTACTTCATAAAAAGTCATAAAAAATAATAGGAAGGAACTTATCACGAAAAGCCCGAGAAAAAACCGCGTAAATCGCGGTTTTTTTTATTTTTTTACACGGCACTTATTGACAACATGAAAGCTGAGGGTTATATTTCACTTATTAAGTACTTAGTAAATTAAGTGTTAAACTAATGTCTATTACATCTTAAAAGGGTCAAGGAGGTTCGAAATTTATGGATGTCCGATTGGAAAATGACTTGGTGTTTTGGATTCATCATGTGGGAAAAGGAGACATCTCTCTGGTTGGAGGAAAGGGGGCGAATCTCGGGGAAATGATCCGGGCAGGATTTCCGATTCCGCGAGCTTTTAGTATATCGGCTTTGGCATATAAGCGTCAGATTGAGCAAACGATTATCGCAAGTAAGCTGGAAGAATTGGAAAGAGAACATAGCCATGATCCGGAATATCAAAGCCATTCTTCCAGAAAATTGTTTTTGGAAACACCAATGCTTCCAGAGATTGAGGAGCGCATTCGCGAATATTATCGCCAATTGGGCAACGAAGTCAGGGTGGCAGTGCGATCCTCGGCTACCGCTGAAGATTTACCTGAGGCGTCTTTTGCCGGACAACAAGAGACCTTTCTGGGTGTTCATGGAGAAGAGGCTTTGCTCCACTCCGTTCGGGAATGTTGGGCTTCCTTGTGGGGAGAAAGAGCTGTACATTACCGCAATCAACAGGGATTTACCCACAGCTCCGTTGCATTGAGTGTCGTTGTGCAAGAAATGGTGGACTCCGATGCTGCGGGCGTTCTGTTCACAGTCAATCCCTTGAATAGTTGCCACGATCAGATGTTAATTACGGCGAGCTTAGGTCTCGGTGAAGCTGTAGTGTCTGGAATTGTTACCCCAGATACCTATCGGATTGCGAAGGAAACCCTTGGAATCATTGATTGCGAAATTGGAAAAAAGGAAGAGATGGTAGTCCAACAGGAGCAGGGAAGTGTCGTCGTGCCGGTTCCACTCCAGTTACAGACGAGACCTTGTTTGTCGGATTCGATGGTTATTGATCTTAGTCGCATAGCCAAAAAAGTGGAGGAGCATTATGGTTCGCCGCAGGATATCGAGTGGGCCGTGAAACATGACCGAATTTACTTGCTTCAGTCCCGTCCTATAACAACATTGCACAGCTTGCAGCATGCAACAGATGGAGCGATCCGTCTTCCCGATGAAGACGAGCAGGTGTACGCTGGTTGGATTTATCTCGGACGAATTCCTCGTTTTGCTCGTAAGCGATTTTTACCCGTACTCGTTGACCATTTTCCTGAGCCGCTGCGTCCGCTAGATTTTGATAGTAGTCTTACTCCAGCTCTTGCCGGAGTAAGGAGGGCAGCAAAAGAATTAGGTATAGAAATGCCTGAAGATATTTCCTATCAGCATCCGACTGGACTAATTTTATTCAATCCGCCTGTTCCAGCCAACTTGCGAACGATAGCTGCTCTTCCGGTTGCCTGGTTGAAGCTGAAAGGCTGGATCAAGTATGACCCGTTGCAAGAGTGGCTGCAGGTAGACCAACCGTATTTGCGTTCCCTGCTTCCTGTTGAATCCGTCCATCTGGATTCCTCACCGCAAGATTTGGTTAGGGAGATTAAGAAATTGGAAGGGGTGATAAGTGAGCTTATGTATCGCCGTTTCCGAAAATATATGGCCGCTGGCGTCAGGGCCCAGAGCAATCTGGACAAGATGCTTCATCGTGCGAATGTAAAGCAAGTCTATTTAATGAAGCAAAAATTGCTGCAGGCTCTGGATTATAAAACGGCTGTTGCAAACCGGGACATGAAGGAGTTAGCTAGAGTTGCGGTTGCCAGTCCTGTTGTTTTGGACATATTGGAGAAGCAGCCGTTTGGCAGAATGTACGAGACTATTATGAATAGTGATGGCTGTAGGGCATTCAAGGAAGCGATTGGACGCTTCTTAAGCAAACACGGATGCCGATGTGCATCAGGAATGGAACCGCAGCCGAGCTATCCGTCATGGAGAGATGAGCCTGACAACGTCTTAAGCATGGTCCAAGCTCTGATTCAACATCCAGAGGGGCTGATTGATGATAAGAAGGAACGAACAGAAGAATATCATAATGCCCGTGCGGAAATCGTACGACGATTGAAAAAGCCGCAATGGATTGAAACATTCGAAAAGGCGCTGGATATGACTAGGGGATTTTGGGTCGCTCGCGAGGCTACGTTGGATATGTACGAAGAGATTGTTGCGATTCTACGCGACCGTATCAAGCGAGTTGCTGCGTGGCTCATAGCAGAAGAGAAAATACGGGATGAACGGGATCTGTATTTTGTTACGTTCAATGAATTGGAGAGGATGATTGCTGACAAACATGAAGCGAAAATGGCGGAACTCGCACTTCAGCGCCGAGAAGTATGGAACCGAATGAATAATTACAGAAATTCCGATGTCATCAATAAGTCAGAAATTGAAGAAAAAGTACTCTCTGGAGCCGGGGCAAGCCAAGGTGAAGCTCAAGGTGTCGTTAAGGTGATTCGAGGGCCTCAAGAGTTCCATAAACTGAAGCGGGGAGATATTCTCGTATGCGCGAATACGAATCCAGCTTGGACACCGCTTTTCTCTGTAGCTGCAGCTGTTGTAACGGATACAGGTGGCGTATTGTCACACTCGGCAATTGTAGCCAGAGAATATGGCATTCCTGCGGTCATGGCATGCGAAAATGCTACGAAATTCCTTTCTGATGGTGATCGGGTTATCGTGAACGGAACAACAGGCATGGTACAACTGTTGCGATGAAGGCGGGGGGGCGACATGAGGCATAACTTTACTATCATTTGTATGATTATTGGAACATTTGTGGTTCCGCTCAATTCATCCATGGTTGCATTAGCTCTGGAACCAATAGCAAACGAGTTCCAAGTGCCGCTTTCCCAAGGGGCATGGGTCGTCACGATATATCTAATAGGGATGGCTGTCTTTCAAATCTTCGGAGGACGATTCGTGGATCGATTCGGCAGCATGCCAATTCTTTTTAGCGGTACAGTCATGTTTGCGTTAGGAACAATAATATGTTGGCTTGCTCCGACCTTTATGGGCTTGTTAATAGGCAGACTCATCCAAGCGAGTGGGGGCGCTGCACTCGTGCCAGCTAGTTCTGTACGATTGCGTGAGATGACGCCGATTGAAAGACAAGGGAGAATGTTTGGATTGTTAGGGGCTGCAGCTGGGATAGGAGCTGCACTAGGACCGCCGCTAGGTGGCTTATTTATTCATTATTATAATTGGCGTTTCCAATTTACGGTTACATTAATACTGATGCTTTTTCCTATTACGTTAATAGCGAATAAGAACCTAATATGCCGATCTAGAAAGACGAAAAAGAAAATAAGGCAAACGAATGATTTTGTACTTCTTCGATTAGTAAGGGAGCTGTTTAAAATTCGCTCCTTTCGAGCTGCTGCTGCATCGGTATTCTTAAACAATTTCATGGTGTATCTGTTGCTGATGTGCGTGCCATTGCTTGTAAAAGAAAAGTGGTATTTTAATTATGCAGGAAGTGGAACGGTAATGCTTGTCTTCTCCGTCACTATGATCGCAGCTACAGCAGCAGGAGGTGCAATGAGCGATCGATTTGGAAAGCGCCCAGCCGTTCTCGCCGGATGTATACTCGCTGCCATTGCGGGTGGACTACTCTTGATAGCAAGCTCAAGCCAACTATTAGCACTGTTTATTGTTGGTGTCGGTTTGGCTGGGCTTAGCCTCGGAAGTGGAAATGCATCAATACAGGCAACGGCATTGGAGGCTGGAGAAGCACAAGGAGCAGGAATAGCGGCTGGAATTTATTATGTCATACGATACCTAGGTTCGATTGTATCTACGTTATGGCTATCCATAGCATCTATCGATGGGTCAGCAGTAAACTTCTCCTTGCTGTTGGCGGGGTTTATGGTCAGCGCCATCGCGGCAATACCTTGTGCTATTGGTATACCTATGAAAACAAGCGCTGCTTCGGAGAAAAATTGACATGTATAGATTGATTTGTTAGTTTGATAGTAAATCGGTCTAAAAGTTTCTAAAAGCTCAGCTAGACTTTTTGAACATGAAATATTCGTTAAATGGAGCTGCAAATGACAAAAATCACTCTTCGTCAACAAAAAGCACTTGAAACCAAGAACAAATTAATCGATTCTGCGTTAAGAGTTTTTTCTGAAAAGGGATATGACTCAAGCACGACCAAAGATATCGCTCGTGAAGCAGAGGTCACGGACGGATTAATCTATCATTATTTCAACTCCAAGGAAGAATTGCTCTGGGCAATTTTAGAGAAGCACACCATTAATCATGAATTGAAGAATACAGCAACTATGGATTCCTTGAAAAATCAACCATTAGATGTGATGCTCAATATGTATTTTGCAAATTTGATGGATATGCTGCATGACAAAAAAGAGCTAATTGTCATGTTTTTCGGAGAAGCGCAACGAAATCAAGAAGTACGGAATCGGCTTGTTATGACGATAGAAGAGGGAATACAGCCTTTGTATCAATTATTGAAACAGCATGTGAGTAAGGATGATGAATACCTCTTCTCTGCAATACGCAATGTCCAGATGACATTGGTCATGTACTTCTTATTATATGGTAGATTTCAAACCGAACCCATGGAGAGAACTCGTTATATTCATATAACTGTTCAGCAGTTCATGCAAGTGATTTCGCTATGAGAAGAGCCATATATGGTTGTGCTAATGTTTTAATAGCTGCCTCAATGAGAATGAGGATGCGAAGGAATCGTGCCTATTCAGCACGATTCTTTTTTATATATGACGAATTGTCAAAACTCCGATTGTGACAACTTACTCGAAAAATAGTTGCATCAAAAGGGTTGACGATACGGTAGTTGTTCTGTATAGTTTCTTTAACAGTTAAAAGCATAAAAGCTTATATGCGTTAAAGTGATAAAGTAAGTGTAAAAGTAAAACTACAATAAGAAGTGTCATTGATGAACGCATTTCTGCTTTAAGGGGTTAACTGGCACTGCGCATAGAAAGGGTGTACAATCATGATTGTTATTGTAAATAATGAGACATCTGAAGAACAGATCGCGAATATAGCCAGCATCATTGAAGGGCAAGGCAATCAAGTTCATATATCCCGTGGCACGGCTCATACGGTAATTGGGATAATTGGACATGCGGAGCCGAAGTTGGCAGAACATCTTAGACAAATGAAGGGCGTAGAGAACGTGGTTAAAATTACGAAATCATACAAACTGGCAAGTCGTGACTTCCATCCGGAAGATACGGTAATTGAAATACGCGGCGTGAAAATCGGCGGCGGCAATTTGGTAGTTATGGGAGGGCCGTGTGCGGTTGAATCACCTGCTCAAATCAATGAGATTGCACGGTTGGTGAAGGCAGCAGGCGGACAAGTTCTGCGCGGAGGAGCATTCAAGCCGCGTACGGGACCGTACAGCTTCCAAGGCATAGGCGTGGAAGGGCTAGAGATGATGAAGGAAGCGGGCGAGAAGCACGGACTTCTTACCATTACAGAAGTGATGACGCCTGAATATGTAGATATTTGTGCGGAGCATGCGGATATTTTGCAGGTAGGCACACGGAATATGCAGAACTTCGATCTGCTGCGCAAACTTGGAGAATGCGGCAAACCGGTGTTGCTCAAGCGCGGCTTCAGCGCAACTTATGACGAGTGGCTTAATGCTGCGGAATATATATTGGCAGGCGGCAATCCAAATGTCATGCTGTGTGAGCGTGGTATTCGCACATTCGAGACGTATACACGGAATACGTTTGATTTGACTGCAATTCCGGTTATGAAGCAGCTTAGCCACTTGCCGGTCATTGCCGATCCAAGCCATGCTACAGGACGCCGCGAGCTAGTTGAGACGATGTCAAAGGCTTCTGTAGCTGCTGGTGCGGACGGTCTTATTATTGAAATGCATACCGATCCAGACAATTCGATGACGGGCGATGGGGTGCAGTCCCTCTTCCCGGATCAATTCGCTGGCCTGCTGCGCGAGCTGGAGCAGCTTGCTCCACTGTGCGGCAAAACATTCGAGACGAAGAAGATGGATCCAGCCTTTTTTGATACGTGGGAAAAATAAAGGCGACGTAAGGCGTAAAGCGAGAGGTAAGAGGTAGACCTACATCATTGGGTTTGCCTCTTTTTTATATCCTTTCAAATATAAAACTATATACTTTTAAATCAAAATGTATATAATATTCTTAGAAGTGAGTTTAAAAAAAAGGAAGTTTTAGCATATGACATTAACAATGGGCTTTATCGGGTTTGGGAAGTCAGCCAACCGTTATCATTTGCCTTACGTGAATACGCGTAAGCATATAAAAGTAAAAACAATTTATGTCCGGCACGTTAACGAACAATTAGCGGCTCCATATCGCGAAAAGGGTGTTGCCTTCACCACTGATTTGGATGAACTATTGAACGACAAAGAAATTCAATTGGTGACGATCTGTACGCCAGCACACACGCACTACGAATTGGCGAAACGAGTTATACTTGCAGGGAAATCAGTTATCGTTGAAAAACCATTCTGCGATACCGTTGAACACGCGAAAGAATTATTAGCTTTAGGCCGCGAAAAAGGTGTAGTCGTGATGCCTTACCAAAACCGTCGATTCGATGGTGATTTCTTAGCTGTGAAGCAGGTCGTTGAACAAGGCTTCCTTGGCGACATTATGGAAGTTGAATCGCATATTGATTATTTCCGTCCTGGTTCAATCAGCCGCGAAGGTTCGAAAGAAGAAGGTTCATTCTATGGATTGGGTATTCACATGATGGATCGCATGGTTTCGCTATTCGGACGTCCAGATGTGGTGACCTACGATATTCGCAATAATGAAGTGGCAGGTGCGATTGATAACTATTTCGATGTGGATCTTCATTACGGACACCAATTGAAAGTTAAACTGAAAACCAACCATGTCGTAGCAAAAGATTATCCGCGCTTTATCGTTCACGGAACAAATGGCTCATTCATCAAGTACGGTGAAGATCAGCAGGAAAATGATCTGAAAGCAGGCATTATGCCTGAGAGTGCAGGCTTTGGTGAAGATTCACCGATGCACTATGGCATTGCGAAATACCGGAACGCGAACGGTGATTGGATTGAAAAACAAATCAAAACTCCGCTTGGCGATTACGGCCGTTTCTATGATGCAGCGTATGAAACCATCGTACATGGCGCAGCAAAGCTTGTGAAAGACGAAGAGGCGATAACAAGCATGGAAATCTTGGAGAACGGATTTGCAGCACCATCCCCTTCCGTTTATAAGCTTGAGGCATTGCATTTGAATGAATAGAAGTTGTCTAAGCAGAACATCCAGCACATAGGAGGCGAGGAAATGGCAAGCGGGTCTACGCAAGTAAAATACCTCGCCATTTACCAAAAAATCAAACAGCAGATTTTAGACGGTGAGTATAAAGTCAATGAGAAAATCCCAAGCAGCCCGATCCTTGCTGAAGAATTCGGTGTGTCGGTTCTCACCATCAAAAAGGCGTTGGATCTGTTAGTTCGTGACGGCTACATTATCCGCCGACGGGGCAGTGGAACGGTGGTACAGGATTGGCATCAGCAGGAGAAGGCGCGAATGATTCAGACCTTAACTGGTACGAAAGCTGTATACGGCAGTGAGGTTGAAAGCAAGATCATCGAGTTTGTGATTGTCGGCGCAGATGAAACCATTGCCGGAAAATTGGGGATCGCAGCCGGCGATTTTGTCTATAAAATCATCCGCCTCCGCATCATTCACGGTATTCCAACGATTATGGAGCATACATGGATGCCGATTTCGATCATACCAGGTGTTGAAGTTTCGGTTCTAGAGCAATCAATATACTCGCACATACAAAACAAGCTTGGTCTTGAAGTGGGGACATCGATTGTCCGGGTCAAAGGAATTCGCCCAGATGAAAGGGAAAAGCAGTTTATGGACGTGCAGGATCAGGATTTCCTGATGCGGGTCGAACAGGTAGCCTACCTGACTGACGGACGCACCTTTGAGTACTCTTACGCCGACCATCTGCCAGAAACCTTTGAATTTGAAACTGTCATTACCGCGAAGAATTATAAAGAATCATAGACGTAACAGGATGGAGCAATTTATTTGCCCATCCTGTTTTTATTTATCCTCAATTAAGCGTTAACCCCAGAATCACTTTTGTAGCCCGGTTTCCTTTGGAAATCTCGAATGCGTTCAGGAATGAAGATTGATCGATGAACCTCCAGGTGTAAAAGTTGATGCTGGTGTAAGCATGAAAAAATACGGATATAAAAGATGATTTCTTAGACGAGTAAGGAATTGAAGCAGCTGTAATTTTTAATGATAAAACTTATCTATATGTATAATTGTGCAAATAAAATGAATGATAGGTTATGTACCAAAACGTAGTGCGCTGATAAAAATGAGTTCAAACGATCAGGTATTGATGAAGTTAGTCTAAAATATGCCGGAATGATCATGAGTATTTAAGGTGTATAGGGAATGAAATCAATTTTAATGTTAGATAACCTTACATTAAATAAAAAAATACCTTACATGAGTATTGACGAAAGAGCATCCTGCTACATATAATGATTTCAACAAATAATACAAAGTGAACATTCGGATGAAAAGAATATGAAATGTTCGGATTGGGGAGGAATCGAGATGTCAGTCAATACCGTGTTGGAGTTAATGAAAGAGAAACAAATTGAGTATGTGGATTTTCGTTTTATTGATCTGTTAGGTCGTGCGCATCATATCAGCTTGCCTGCATCCGAAGTGGATGAGAGCACGTTCGAGAACGGCGTTGCGTTTGACGGTTCCTCGATTACTGGTTTCCGTGGAATTGAAGAATCCGATATGGTCATGATGCCAGATACGGAGAGCAGTTATGTCGATCCATTTACGGCACGTCCGACGCTCATTATTATGTGCAACATCTTCACGCCTGACGGCGAGCGTTATGAGCGTGATCCTCGCAGCATTGCACAGAAGGCGGAAGAGTATTTGGCAACCACAGGAGTAGGCACGGATGCTTACTTTGCGCCAGAATCTGAATTTTTCATCTTCGATGATGTTCGTTATGAGAATACAATGAACAGTTCTTCCTTCTTCGTCGATTCCGAAGAGGCTTCTTGGAACACGAACCGTAAGGAAGAGGGAGGGAACCTGGGCTTCAAGATTCATACAAAAGGCGGATATGTACCCGTAGCGCCAATCGATACACAACAAGACTTGCGCAGTGAGATGTGCAGCCTGCTGCAAGAAGCAGGACTTCGCATTGAACGTCATCACCATGAGGTTGCAACGGCAGGGCAAGGCGAGATCAACTTCCGCTTTGATTCACTGACGCGTACTGCGGATAACCTGATGAAGTATAAATATATTGTGCACAACACGGCACGCCGCTTCGGGAAAGTAGCGACCTTCATGCCGAAGCCGCTGTTCGGGGATAACGGAAGCGGGATGCATGTGCATCAATCGATCTTTAACGGCGATACACCGTTGTTCTATGAAAAGGGCGGCTATGCGAACTTGAGCGAGATGGCACTGCATTATATCGGCGGAATTTTGCACCACGCGCCAGCGCTTATCGCATTGACGAATCCGAGCACGAACTCCTTTAAGCGACTTGTGCCGGGATATGAAGCGCCTGTAAATCTTGTGTTCTCGAAAGGCAATCGTTCTGCGGCTGTACGTATTCCGGTAGCGGCTGTTACACCGAAGGGATGCCGGATTGAGTTCCGTACACCGGATTCTACGGCGAATCCATACCTGGCCTTCGCTGCAATGTTGATGGCAGGTCTCGACGGAATCAAGCGCAAGCTGGATCCTACAGAGCTTGGTTATGGTCCATATGACCGCAATATTTATGAACTGTCGGATGCGGAGAAGCGTGAGATTCGCAGCGTTCCAGCGACGATGGAAGAATCACTTGATGCGCTTGAAGCTGATTATGAATTCTTGCTTGAAGGCGGCGTATTTACCAAAGCATTTATCGAAAATTATTTGCATATCAAACGCAAGGAAGCCAAATCCGTAGCGATCCGCATCCATCCGCAAGAATATAGTTTGTATTTTGATTGCTAATTCCGACATTCATATCGTCATAGCCTTCGTGTCCCTAGCGGATACGGGGGTTTTTGTTTTTGGAACTTACTACGAACAGCAGCTTATTTTCTTCATGTTGTCCCTGGTTCCACAATTTTTATTTGACGGCATCGGGCATTAGAAGTTATCATGTTACTGAAATTACTTAAACGTTTAAGTTGAGTTAACCTGTCATGATGTGAAAAACGTTTCTGCTTGAATTCAACAACTAATAGATGGGATGGGAGGGGAAGAAAGTGTCTAAACGCTTCTTCATTTCAATGTTGATGGTCTCATTGTGCACCATGATACTGCTCTCGGCTTGCGGCGTACAGCATGCGACCTCAACATCTCCGGAAGCTGAAGGGAAGAATGCACATCAGGGAGAAGGGCAAGCCAGATCGCAGCCGGAGAAGGGAGCCCATTTGCTCGTATGGGAATCGAAGGGGCCTGAACTAGATTTTTTGAAAGCGGTCGCAGAAGATTTTGAACAGGAATATGGGATTGGTGTAAAAGTAGTGGCGGTTCCGTCAATCGACGCTGTCACGAAGCTGACGACGGATGGACCAGCCGGAATCGGGGCCGACGTGTTTTCCGCGCCGCATGATCATTTGGGGAATGCAGTCATGGCTGGACTCGTGCTGCAAAATGATGTGTACGACGAACAAATGAAACATCAAATTATGGATTCCGCCCTAGAAGGTGTCACCTATGATGGGGTGTTCTACGGTTTTCCAACCGCGATCGATACGTACGCGCTGTACTACAATAAAAAACTGCTGAATAAAGCTCCTGCCACTTATCAAGAGCTCATTCGGTTCGCTGATACGTATAACGATCCAAAAAACAAACAGTACGCCTTTATGTGGAATGTGGGGCAATTGTATCAGTCTTACTCGTTTCTGGCAGGCTACGGGGGATACATCTTTGGCAATGGAGGGAAGGATGCTGGCGATATCGGCTTGAGCAATGCGGAATCGATTGCAGGAGCCGAGTTCTTTCAATCTTTGAAAAAAATACTGCCTGTCAACAGCAACGATATGAACGACAATATCATTACCGGATTTTTCATGGAAGGGAAAACAGCTGCTATCATAGGAGGGCCTTGGCTCATGACGGACGTGAAGAGCGCGGGCATCGATTTCGGAGTGGCGCCGCTTCCTCTGCTGCCTAATGGAGAACATCCACGAAGCATGTCCGGCATCCGGGCGCTGTATGTGAGTTCCTATACCGAATATCCGGTTGCTGCGAAGCTGTTCGCGAGCTATGCGACCTCTCGCAAAAATCTCGTCAAGCGATATGAAATGACAACACAGCTGCCGCCGAGACAAGACATGATGGAGGAGCCGAGCATCAAGGGGAATGCGAACGCACTTGCCTTTCTGGAACAAACGAAGCATTCTGCTCCAATGCCGTCCATCCCAGAAATGGGCAACGTATGGGTGCCGGCGGGGGCTGCCCTTGCTGCAATATGGAATGACAATCAACAACCAGGCGAAGTTTTAAAGAAGGCAGTCGAGCAGATCAATACAGCGATTCAGACAAAAAAATAGGGTGCTCAAAATCGGACTTTTTAAACTACATCTAAAAAATCGACGAAGGCGGTCTTCCGAATGGAACTGACAACAGGTGCCCGTCGGCATCGGACGAAAGCGGCTGTATTCTCCGCTGTGTGTATCGGATTAGGCCAGCTGTACAACAAGCAGTATATGAAGGGCTTGCTGTGGATGATCGCGGCACAGTTATTCTTTTGGATCTACTATCCGATTGCTTATCGAGGAATAAGAGGGCTGATAACGTTAGGCGACGCGCCTACGAAGGTGGTTGCCGGACAAGTGTTCAAAGGCGATCATTCTATTTTCATGATGATTGAAGGACTTATTACGTTGGTGCTCATTCTCTTGTTCGCCGGGTGCTATGTCCTGAATATTTATGACGCAAAGAGAAACGGAGCATTGCGGGATGAAGGACACCCTGCTCCGGGGTTCATCGAATCCATCAAGCAGACGAAGCTTCGGCATTTCCCATATCTGCTGCTGCTGCCTTCTATCTGCTTCGTGCTGTTCGTAACGGTAGTGCCGCTCATCTTCAATGTGCTGATTGCCTTCACGAACTATTCGGCTCCGAACCATATTCCCGACCGGAACTTAGTAGATTGGACGGGGCTAAGCTCGTTTTATGATTTATTTGCACAAGAAGCGTGGCGCAACACCTTCTTCGGCATTTCGGTGTGGAACATCATCTGGGCTGCGGCCTCTACGGTGTCCGTCTTTTTTAGTGGGCTTCTGCTAGCATTGATGGTGAACCATCCCAAAGTGAAATTCAAAAAGTTTTGGCGTACGATGTTCATTTTGCCGTGGGCGGTTCCGCAATTTATATCGATTCTGGTATTCAGGGTGCTGCTGAACGGTTCGTTCGGACCTGTGAACGATATGATCACCAAGCTCGGCTTCGCGCCAGTACCTTGGTTGTCTGATCCGACAATGGCCAAGTTTACGATTCTGCTCGTGAACTTGTGGTTCTCCACTCCGTTCCTGATGGCATTGATGTCAGGGGTATTAACGACAATGCCGAAGGACTTGTACGAAGCTGCCGCTGTGGATGGAGCAACGGGAACGCAGAGATTCGTCAAGCTGACGCTTCCGTTGGTATTGGCGGCGACGGCACCGATTTTAATCATGCAATTTGCTTTTAACTTCAATAACTTCAATTTGATCTACATGCTAACGGACGGCAATCCGACCCAGCCTGATTATTATTACGCGGGCAGCACGGATATTTTAATCTCTTGGATATTCAAGATGACGTTGAATCAAAGCCAGTTCAATATGGCCTCTGCTGTCTCGATCATTATGTTCGTCTTTATCACCGTATTCTCCTTATGGAACTATCGGCGGATGAAGATAACTCAAGAAGAGGATATGGTCTAAATGTCTAAATTTTTGAACAACTTGGTCGTGGCGGGCATTTACGCGGTGTTTGCCGTGCTGCTCCTGACAACGGTATATCCGCTGATTTGGGTGATTGGAACTTCGCTTAACCCGGGCAATTCCTTAATGGTAAGCCGAATGTTTCCTGATCAGCCCACGCTCGCTCATTATACGGAACTGATTCGAAATACGGATTTCGTGCTCTGGTTTTCGAACACAGTCACGATCGCTCTTGCGAATGCGGCATTGTCAACGACATTGGTGGCAGCGACGGCCTATGCATTTTCCCGTTTTCGATTCAAAGGGAGAAAGCAAGGGTTAATGACATTGCTCATTCTTCAAATGTTTCCGGGCTTTCTGTCCATCATGGCAATCTTCGTGCTGCTGATGCAGACGAAGCTGCTTGATACGCATTTGGGTCTCATTCTCATCTATGCGGGCGGTTCTATTTCGATGGGAACTTGGGTCATGAAGGGCCATTTCGACACGATTCCGAAAAGCTTGGAGGAAGCGGCCTATATTGATGGCGCGGGCCACCTTGAGACGATGTTCAAAATCATATTGCCATTGTCTTTGCCTGCAATTACGTTTGTTGCATTGAACAGCTTCATTACGCCATTCATGGATTTTATCCTGCCGCAAATCGTGCTCAGATCATCTGAGAAGATGACGCTAGCCCAAGGCTTGTACAACATGGTGGCGAACGAGACGAATTCAAGCTTTACGACCTTCGCTGCTGGCGCCGTTCTTGTAGCGCTGCCGATTACGTTCCTGTACATGTATTTCCAGAAGTATCTCATTCATGGGATGACGGCAGGTGCAGACAAAGGCTGACGACAGGGGTACATCCTGAGCAATCTTCGTGATCAAAAGCGACCATAAATTAGTGTCTAAAAGTCGGTTTTCAGCACCGAGAAGGTTGCAAGAACTCGAAGAAAGAGCAGCGGAATTCGAGAGTGAATGCAAGATTCGATGTCGAGTTTACACCTTGAATAATCTTCGTGATCAAAAGCGACTTAAAAAGGAGTTTGTTATGTTACTGGAAGCGATCTACCACAGACCCGGAAATTCATACTGCTATTCTTACGATAACGACACGATCCATATCCGGCTGCGCGCGAAGAAAGGCGATCTTCGGTCAGTCACAGCTCTGTATGGTGATAAATACGATTGGGACAAGACCGTAAGGGAAGCTGCCATGTTCATCATGGGTAGCGACGAACTGTTCGATTATTGGCATGTGGAGGTAGCTCCTCCGCACAAGCGGCTTCGTTATGCCTTTGAATTAGCTGCGGGCGAGCAGACGATATGGTATACGGAAAAGGGATTCGTTGCCGAAAAGCTAGCTGATCCACTGACGTTTTTCGACTATCCGTTCTTATGGTCAAGCGAGGTGCTACAGCCGCCGGCGTGGGTGAAGGATGCGGTGTTCTATCAGATTTTCCCTGATCGGTTTGCCAACGGGAACCCTGACAATGATCCTGAACAGGTGCGGTCTTGGACAGCCGACGATCCGGGGCAGGATGATTTCTACGGCGGTGATCTCCAAGGGGTGTTGGATCGTCTGGATTACATCAGCGAGCTTGGCGTTAATGCCATTTACTTTACCCCGTTGTTCGAGGCAAAGACGAATCATAAATATGACACGACGGATTATTTGAAGGTGGATCCGCAGTTTGGCGACGTGGCCCTGTTGAAGAAACTGGTGAAGGCCTGCCACGACCGGGGGATTCGCGTTATCTTGGATGCGGTATTCAATCATTGCGGCTATTGGTTCGCCCCGTTCCAGGATGTTATGAAGCATGGGGAAGCATCACGCTATCGGGACTGGTTCCATATCGAGCAATTTCCGCTCGTGCGGGAGCCGAGAGCATCTTACCGCTGCTTCGCCTTCGAATCTCACATGCCGAAGCTGAATACGGTCAATCCCGAAGTCAAAGCCTACCTGCTTGAAGTCGCGCAATATTGGATTCAGGAATGCGATATCGATGGCTGGAGATTGGATGTTGCGAATGAGATCGACCATGATTTCTGGCGCGAGTTCCGCAGAACATGCAAAGGATTGAAGTCGGACTTTTATATTTTGGGTGAGATATGGCATGATGCGATGCCTTGGCTGCGCGGCGATCAGTTTGACGCGGTCATGAATTATCCGGCTACGGAGGCTATTCTTGATTTCTTTGCAAAAGGGACAATCGATGCGGAACAGTTCTCTTATCAAGTGAACAGGCTGTTGGCTGATTATCCGAAGCAAGTGGGTGAAGCTACCTTCACGATATTGGGCAGCCATGATACCCCGCGTTTGTTAACCATGGCTCAAGATGAACGCAAAATGAAGCTTGCAGCGCTGTTCCAGTTCACATTCCTCGGTGCCCCATGCATTTATTACGGGGACGAGGTGGGCATGACAGGCGGGCCGGATCCGGATTGCCGGAAGCCCATGGTATGGGAAGAGGAGAAGCAGAATGGCGGACTGCTGCGTTTTTATCGGGAACTGATCGCTTTGCGTACCGCCCATCCAGCACTGCGGCAAGGCTCATTCCGATTCGTTTATGCGTCCGGAGATCACTTGGTCATACGAAGACAGCATGCTGACGAGCAAATGTATATTTGCTTCAATAATAGCGAGCAGGCAGGAGCGTTCTCCTTTTCGTTGGAGCAGGCCAATTCGTTGTCGTTATCACCTTCGATGCTCGGAGACGGATCTTTTACGTTTGAAAATAACAACGTTGCGATTAGCTTGCCTGCGTATGGCTGGATGGTATTGATGACTGAATCAAGATAAATGAAGCTAAATAAAGCTACGACTAGATATGTTCTGTGGGAGACTAGGGCTAAATTGACACCCTATGGGCGGTATGCTTTAATTGGCTTAAACGTTTAAGTCTAAGCCAAGCGAGGTCGAATAAGATGAAGAAGACAACGATAAAAGATATCGCCCAAGCAGCGGGTGTGTCCATTGCTACTGTGTCCTATATATTGAATGACGTTAAGAATCAATCCATTTCGAATGAGACGCGCGTCAAGGTGTTAAAAATCGCGCAGCAGCTCAAATACGTGCCGAACCGAACAGCCCGCTCTTTAAAAGTAAAGAAGTCGGGCTTGATTGGAATTCTGGTATTCAAGGACGATCAACAAAGCCTTGGGTCAGATTTGAAGTACGCCAAGACCATAAGCAAGATCGAACAGCAATGCAGTGCGCTTGGCTATCATGTTATTTATATGCAAATCGACAATACGGAACCGTCATACAAGGTTATTATGGAACGGAATTTGGACGGCGTATTTTTAATCAATGTGGATCAGGAGCGATTTGCGACGATTACGCCCTACTTTGGCTTCGGGATACCCGTGTTTGTCGTGGACAGTTATATTGAAGACTCGCTTTTTCATAAAATTATGCCTGATGTGGAAGCGGGCTTTCAACGATCGCGCGATTTGCTGAATGAAGCTCCGCAGTTTCTTATCATGGATCGCTACAACAATAACCAATGGGCGGATGTCATCAAGCAGGCATCGGGTTTGCCGGAAGAACGGATTCATGTATATGAACACAGCCAGGGGATGGAGTCCTTCTTGACCAAGTTCGATGGCCAACCGGGCATCGTACTGAACGAATTTATTGCCAATGAAGCCGCCAAAGTCCATCCCAACTTGATTGCATGGTGCACGTGCCACTGTCCCGAAATTCTCGGTCAAGATACAGAGAGGGTCACTTTCGACTTGAGTAGATACGATTCATTTGTAGGCGTTATGAACAGCTTTATTGATGATGTGGAGTATGTGCACGAGGAGAAGTTTTTGAAATTACCAGTCTCCTCGTAGATCAATATATGAGGAGAAATGCGTAGTGGATTCATCACGTCTTATTGAGATCGACGAGTTTTATTCGAGGATCTTATCTAATAGAAGAAAAGTATTTATTTACTTGCCTCCGAGCTATCGGACGAACGAACAGAAGCGGTATCCCGTGCTCTATATGCACGATGGGCAGCATGCCTTTTTCGCGGATCACAAGGGAGACTCCTGGGATGTCCATCTTACGGTTGATCGTCTTGTAGCCGAAGGCAGGATGAAGGAAATCATCGTGGTTGCCATTTCCCATATCGAAGATGCACGGATTGCGGAGTACATGCATGCGAATCCGGATGGGCACAACCTATTCAACACAGCGAACCAAGGTGAGCGGTATGAGCAGTTTCTCGTAGAGGAAGTGAAGCCTTATATCGATCGAGAATACCGTACACTTCCAGGCAAGGAGCACACTGCCTTAATGGGGTCATCCGCTGGCGGCTTGGTGTCCTACAATATCGGATTTCGCCAATCGGATACGTTCGGCATGATCGGGGCATTATGTCCGTTCGTCGTTAGCGTAAATCCGGATACGATGGAGGATCGCTGGCTAAGTCATATCTATACGGAAAAGAAGGATCTCAAGATCTGGATGGATGTCGGTGATGCGGAAGGCTTTACCGTTATGGAGAAGCATGTGCGGCAGGTCGTAGACACGCTCGTTCGGATCGGATATGAGCCAGGGAATGATCTGATGTATTACTATGCCGTCGGTTCCGGACACGCGCAGAAGGATTGGGCCGCAAGGGTTCATGCGCCGCTCCTTTATTTCTTCGGAGATATCGGCATGCCTGTACATGCTGAACTGCACGGTTCCCATGTAGTCGGAATTCTGGGGCCGACGCTAAGGTTCAATGCGGTCGTTCATTACGACAGCGGTTTTGTCATGACGGATTTGAACGCTCGGTATGAAGTGGCCGATCCCCGCATCCTAGAAGTAACCGTGGATGGAACGCTCATTCCGAAGCGGTCGGGCAAGACGCGCGTGATCTATCATCATGATCAGCTCACGGCACATGCAGATATTACAGTCATTCCATATCTTTCGGAGAAGGCTGCAGTTACGTTGGTCGTAAAGGTACCCGAAAATACGCCGCCTACCGAAAGGCTGTATGCAGGGATTGAGCTGCCAATGATCGATGAAGGGCAATATGGAGGCACGTTCGAGGTGCCGCGGGATATGGCGTTCGAGTTCCGGATTTCTCGTGGCTTGGGCAAACATGAGACGGATCGTTACGGACAAGAAGTGCCATATCGCAAATTTACGGTTACTGATGGTTTGGAGCTGTATTACGAAGTCGAGAATTGGATTGATCTAGCGGCGGAAAGGGTGGAGGAGCGATGAACACGAAGTACGGATCAAGCATACTGCGCGTTGAAACATTTCACTCGGAACATCTGAACAACGATAGAGAACTGTTCATTTATCTTCCTCCGAGCTACCAACAAGATTCGAACAAGCGGTATCCAGTCTTATACATGCATGACGGTCAAAATATTTTTCATCCGGCCTTCAACGGCTATTCATGGAACGTGCATGCTGCCGCCGATAAGCTGATTGCCGAACAGCGTATGGAAGAGATCATCATTGTCGGCATTCCGAATATGGGGATGGAGCGGGCAGATGAGTTCACGCATGACTTGGAGGGCGTTCGTTATCAGGACGACAAGTTTTCAGTCCAACCGCGAGGCCATCAGTATGAGCGCTTCCTGATTGAAGAGGTCAAGCCTTATGTGGATGCCTTATTCCGCACGCGACCAGAACCGGAGCATACGGCCTTAATGGGCTCTTCAAGGGGCGGACAGGTGACGTATCATATTGGGCTGCGGCGTCCTGACGTATTCAGCATGCTGGGGATTATCTCGCCTTACTTGTATTGCGTTTATCCTGAAACGTTGGAAGAAGTGCCGTTGTACCATACTTTTACCACCAAGCAGTCACCCATGAGAATATGGATCGATGTCGGCAGCCGTGAAGGGCTGCTGGTCATGGAGAAGCATGTGCGCGAAGCAGCGGAAAGTTTGCTTAGCCTTGGCTACAAAGCAGATGATGAGCTTGTCTATCTCTATGAACCTGGAGCGGCTCACGTTGAGAAAGATTGGGCGGCGAGGGTGTCTGCACCGCTCATTCACTTCTTCGGCAAGGGCGGCAAGGCTTGCTCTCTTACGCTGCATGGCGATCAAGAGGTCGGGATCGCAGGGCCTCTGTGCCGGCTGAATCCGATTATCGAGTTCGATTCCGGCTTCAAGATGTCAGCGCTTCGTGCGGCGTACCGTGTGGAGGATGAGCAAATCGCGCAGGTTCGGGATGATGGTACGGTTATTCCGCTTCGCCCGGGCGTTACGGAAGTAACGGTGCAATTTGAAGGTTGTTGTGAAGCCTCGATGCCACTGCGAATCGTGGAGGAGCTCAGTACGCATGTTGACTTGGAGATCATTGTCCATGTGCCGCCTGGTACGCCGCAGGATCTCAAGCTGTACGCTTGGTTCCCATTGACGTACGATCCGAACACGGATGCATATGCGACACGCCTGCGCATCCCGCTGCATACAGATTGGCTGTTCCAAGTGAGTCGAGCAGACGGAATCGTGGAGGTAGATGGAGCGGGGGCTCGTGTCGAACGCAGCTATAAGGCAGAGCAGGATGAAACCTTAGTGATACATGTTGAGAGATGGAGCGGGCAATAAGGATAAACGGATGGAAGCACGATGTGAATGGTCGAATAAATGAGTGATATGCGAATCGGCATCGGGAGAAGAAGAAAGAGACGAGGGGAACGATACAGCATGAAGACATGGAAAATAGGCTTCTTATGCGGCGCTATCTTGTTTACGGGAATCGCATTCGGTACTTCAGCGATAATAGCCTATGCTGAGGAGTACGGACTTGACGAGGAAGGAAAGAAGCTGTCTGTATCGATAGATAATCAACTTCCAGTGCGAGAACTGTCGGGGGCAATGGGTAATCGAACGATGTCGCCGATGGATAAAGATATTCCAAAGAATGCCGGTACAGACGTTATCGATCATGGCGGCATGTCAAAGGGCAAGACTCATAATCGTAAGAAGCCGGGAGCGAATTCTGGCAGCAGCGACAAGAAGCTGGACGAGCTGCCAGTAACCTATACGGTGAACGATATAGAGGTTACGGTTCATTCGATTCGGGTTACGGAAAAGGCTACAGACTTCGAAGTAACGATTACAAACAATTCGGATAAAGACAAGGTTACACTTGATTTGCAAAAAGTAGCAACTAAAGCGAACATCGGCGTGAAAGGGAGAACGGCAGAAGAGGTCGAAATTGCATCGGATAATCCGGACTTTGCGAACAAGACGATTCGTCCGAAGAAGGAACTGCATGGCTGGATCCGCAATCAAGGCTTGCAGGATCGAGATATTGTCAATTTGTCGCTTGCATTATCCGTAAAAGGAGCCAAGGAGACAAGAACGTATTCGTTCCTTATCGATTGCACCAAGCTGAAGTTTCGTACCTTATAATCCAGCACTTAATTAATCCAGCATCTGATAGAGAAATGAACAAAGATGAAAAAGGCGTGTATGAGAAGAATTTTTTCTCTTGCACGCCTTTTGGTTTCTGTTCTTGCCATGCTCCGTCCGTGTATGCACGAAGCACGAGATGAAAACCTTCCGATATGTTGCTTTCTTAATGCGCTGCTGCTTTTGAACTGTGTGAATCCGACGACGACGCAGGGCTTCATTAGCGATATAATCGAATACAAAGAAAAAAAGTAGAAAAGTACCGAACCTTTTCAGATGATCGAGGCAATATAGGTTGTAAGCTTACCAAGGAGGGCCCTTTTTTCATGAAAGATATCAATATCGAGCACTGGATTGAACGGATGAAGGAAGGGGATTCGTCTGCGTTCCAAGTGATCTATGATTGGTCATTCCCCGAAATCTACCGCTCTGTTGTCTTTTTGATGACGGAAAAAAATGAGATAGAGGATGTCATGAACGAGATTTATTTTCAGCTGTGGCGATCCATCGGCAATTACGATGCGAATCGCCCCTTCCGATTTTGGATGCATGGCATTGTGCTGAAGCAAATACAAAAGTGGAGAACCAAAAGCTGGAGAAGGTTCCGAATCTTCGAGAAGAAGAGGCTCTTGGAGAGGGAAGAGCATCTGTTCTCGGATCGCCGGATCTTGGAGGCCGAGACCCATCAGGAGATATTGACCATGGTTCACCAGCTATCCTACAAGCTTCGGGCGGTGATTATTCTGCGCTATTATCACGAATATACCTTCGATGAAATCGCTGAATTGCTGGACATTCCCGTGGGCACGGTCAAATCCAGGCATCATGCTGCACTAGGGAAGCTTCGCGAGCTCAGCCCGTATCTAGAATCAGCAAAGGAGCAGGAACTTTATGTCCATTGAACAACAACTGCGCGATAAGCTTCAGGATTGTGCGGAAGCAATGGAAAATCCATCTGACATGCAGAAGCGCATTCAAGAAGCTTCTTACGAGCGATATCGCAATGAAAAAAATAATGAAACATCAAAATCAAATCTGAACATTCGTATGGTAGCATGCGTTCTTGCGGTTGTACTCCTCGCGCCAATTATCATTTATACCGGTCCAACCGTAGCGGCACAGATTCGCACCTTGCTCAATCTATCTGGGACAGAAGATGCGCGCAACTTCGTCACGAAGGATGCGGATTCAGATTATGTCATTACGAACTTATATGCGGATGAGATTAGCGGCAATAAAACGGCACAAGAAGTGCTTGCGCGCATTTACAGTGGGTTCCCTGAGACGAAGAACTTCGACATCGCAAACGCGCAAATTACCAAGGGAATCAGAGCCGGAGAAAAGATCCATATCTTTAATATCATTTTAATGGAAAAAGGAAAGACATTTGCGGAGCCGCATCAAGAGATTGTAGTCAATGCTGATGTGGATACAGGGCAAATTCATTTTGTGCAAACGATTGGTTTAGAGCCATACGCTGCGCATGCTGCGAAATTGCAGAAATCAGAAGCGATTGCGATAGCCAATGCATTCTTGAAGCAATTGGATGTGCCTATTGATGGATATGAGGCTGAAATGACAGGAGCCCATGGGGATGAAGCGCAAGGAATAGGGCAACCCATCGTCACCTACAAGCGTGCTGAGGATGGCAAGAAGCTGTTCCAAGTGAACCTCCAAGATGGAGGCATGAGTGTAGCATTCTCCCCTTCAGAGAAGTCATGAGGCGAAATCGTATCAGCAGAAGAGAGAGCATGGTGGCTCTAACGTTCTTGTTGCCGAGCGCCATCGGCTTTGCTTTATTCTATCTCATCCCGTTTGGGATGGGGCTGGTCTACTCGGTATTGGATCGAACGGTTGGCGGTTCATTTGTGGGACTCGCCAATTATGAGGAACTATTGAATAGTGATTCCTTTCGCAAAGCCGCCTTGAATTCGTTCTGGTTCACAGTAGTGAATGTCCCGCTGATGCTAGTGCTGTCACTTGGAATCGCGCTCGTGCTGAACCGGAATCTCTATTTGCGTCAATTTCTTCGAATGGCTTATGTCCTGCCGTTAGTTGTACCCGTTGCCTCCGTCGTAATGGTGTGGCAAGTGCTGTTTGATTGGAATGGATCACTTAACGCCTGGATGCACACTGCCGGGCTTGAACAGATAGATTGGATGAAATCGGACTGGGCGAGAGGCGTTATTTCCGTGTTCTATCTGTGGAAGCATATCGGCTACAACATCATCTTATTCCTTGCAGGGCTGCAGAGCATCCCACGAGATTATTATGAGACGGCTGAATTGGAGGGGGCGGGCAAGTGGTTTCAATGTTATGGGATTACACTTGTCTACTTGACCCCAACGATGGTCTTGGTCGTTTTGATGTCCATTATGAATACATTCAAGATATTTCGTGAAACGTACCTGATCGCAGGAGATTACCCACATGACAGCATCTATACACTTCAGCACTACATGAACAACATGTTTCTCGGACTGGATGTACAGAAGCTGTCTGCGGCTGCGACGCTTATGGTGATCGTTATCTTTATCATCGTGACGATTCTGCTTCGGATAGAGAAACGATACACCCAATTTATGGAGTGATACAGGAGGAAGAATGAAGAACAGGGGGTTCATTCGGAACCTGTCGTTCACGCTGGTAATGGCGTGCATCGGGCTTATCATGCTATTTCCAATTGTGATAACTTTCACAAATTCACTGATGACGGAGCATGAAATTCGCGGCAATTACGGTCTAGTGGGTCAAATGCCAGTCGTTACGCAAGGAGAGCCTGCTGTATTCGTGAATCTGAAGCTTATCCCGGATTGGCTGTCCTTCGAGCAGTATGGGAGCGTTTTGCTAGATACGCCGACGTATTTGTTCATGCTATGGAATTCCGTCGCGATGGTCGTGGGAATTATTGCGGGACAGACCGTTGTCAGTGCGCTGGCAGCGTACGCTTTTGCCAAACTCCGGTTCAGAGGGAGAGAAGGATGGTTTCGGGTGTATTTGCTGACGATGCTGATGCCTTTCCAAGTGACCTTGGTTCCGAATTATATTATTGCTGACAAGTTGGGACTAATGAATACAGCTAGCGCGATTATATTGCCAGGGATATTCGCGGCATTCGGTGTGTTCATGCTGAGACAATTTATGCTCTCGATTCCTTATGCGCTGGTTGAAGCGGCTCAGATGGATGGCGCGGGTCATTATCGTATTTTCTATCAAATTATGCTGCCTCTGATGAAGCCGGGGATTGCGGCGCTGATCGTATTGCTGTTCGTCGATTATTGGAATATGGTCGAGCAGCCCCTGATTTTCCTGGAGGAAGCATTCAAGCAGCCATTATCGCTCTATTTATCCAGAATTCATAAGGAAGCACAAGGCATCGGCTTTGCCGCGTCGATGATCTATATGACGCCCATGGTTCTCCTGTTTTTGTATGCGGAATCTTATTTTATCGAAGGGATTCAAATGTCGGGGATCAAAGGGTAGCTCATGAAAGGAGGGACAGGATGGCTATAGGGTTCACAGCAGCGCTGGATGCAAGAAAAAAACGAAAAATCGTGTGGCTCTCCGGCCTTTTCTTTAGCTTGCTCCTTTTCCTTACCCTGGCGAGCAATACATTGCTGACGTTACATTTGCCAAAGGTGCGAACCGAGGAAGGAAGGGTTGGTGAGCTGGTAACCACGTGGCGTGGTACGGCCCGGCTGATGCCACGGCAGCATATCGATTTATCGAACAAGGCGGAATGGTTTATTAAGGATGTTCATGTAAAAGAGGGGGATCGCGTAGCGAAGGGGCAGACATTAATCACCTATGAAAATCCTGCTGCTGCTCAGGAAATTCTGGATGTACAGGCGGGCCTTGCAGGGCAGCGGCTATCGTTAGCTGACTTGCAGGAGGCTTATATTGAAGCCGTACAAAATAACGACGAGTTGCAGGCGCGCCGCACGAAGCGGGAATTGGAACGTGCGCGATTAGCGATTGGTGTTCAAGAGCGAAAATTGAGCACGTTGAAGTCGGAGGAGATTGAACGCAGACGCCTTATCGCGCCTTTTGACGGTGTTGTGACACAAGTACTAGCGACGCCGAAGCTGCCTTCAGGAAGCGGAGGGGCAGATATCAGCTTGGCGAATAGGCAGCAAGGATATCAATTCGAAATTGTCATCCCGGATGCCTTCGGCCGGGAATTGCGTACCGGGGAAAAGATGCGCGTGCAAATCGAGCATGAGGAGGCAAATGTTCCGGTTGAAGGAAGCATTACCGACATTCGACCGATGACCAGCGTTAATGGAGGGGCTTCCCTCCAAGGGGAAGCGGAAGGGAATGCATCTCAGGCAAATGCGAGTCAACGGGTCATTGTGAAGGTTCAACATCCGAATGTTCAAGCGAATGAGCTCGTAAGTGTGGAATTAACACAAACGAAGAAGAGCGATGGAGGCATGCTCGTATCGAACCAAGCGATTCGTCAGGCCGGGAAGGACAGCTATGTGCTTGTTATCAAAGAGCAATCCGGCCCGCTGGGCAATATTTTTATTGCTAGCAAGCTTACCGTTCAATTAGGGGGGACGAATGGCCAAGAAACGCTGGTACAAGGGGTATACCCGAAAACCCAGATTATTGTCGAGAGCAGTGAGCCATTAACAGATGGTCAACGTGTAAGGATCTAATGCGTCTGAGCGCGCAACGATCCCATGAAGAATGGAGAGGAGCGATTCAGGGTGAGAAAAAGGAGTGTACGTAGTCTGTTCGTAGCAATAACAATAGCGATGACATTGGCAGCATGTGCCGGCAAACAGGCTGATGAGGCGAAGCAAGAAGGGCAGCAGGGACGGGACGGGAAGAAAGTCGTTGTCGTATCCGTATCCGGAGCTGATCCTGTGTATGCTCAGGCTGAGAAGATGTATGAAGCGAAGCATCCCAATGTGGATATTCAAATCAAGGAATACAGCCAAGGGGGAGGCTCCAATCAAGAAGGAAGTGCGGAGAAGTATGTGAATACCACGACTACAGAGCTATTGTCCGGTAAAGGGGCCGATTTGATTGACTTGAATGTGAGCGGGTTGCCGATTGGGAAATACGTAGACAAGCAAGCGCTGGTGAACTTGAGTGAACTTATGAAGCAGGACCCTGCCTTTGATTCTAATTCGTACGAGATGAACATTCTGGACGGAGCCAAGATGAGAGGAGGTCTCTATGCGCTGCCTCTGCGGTTTTCCATGGACAGTCTTATGGGCGATGCGAAGGCAATTCAGCAATCCGGCGTAACATTCGATGACAGCACATGGACATGGGGAGAGTTTACGGAAGTAGGCAAACGTTTGGCAGCGTCCGGCGGACACACGTATTCGTTGGGGAATACGCCGCCTGAGAGGATGTTGAACATTCTGCTCGCTGATAACTATGCTCGCGTTGTCAATGAGGAGCAGCGCCCCGCCAGCTTCGATGCCAGTGCATTTGTCGGATTGATGGAGCAAGTGAAGACGATGTATGCGGAGAAGGTAGTGACGGATGCGGCAGTGAACGCAGGAGATTATTTTTTTGCACCTAATTTGATTACTTCGCCGGAAGATTATTTCAGTACGCCAGCGATGTTCTATGAGCAAGGGAAGATTTATCGCAAGCCGCTTGCGGCTGGGCAGCAGGCCGGAGGCACCTTCGCGACATTGAAGAAATTAGGGATGAATCGGAATTCGAAGGTGCAGGCGGAAGCATGGGATTTCATGAAGTTCTTATTGTCTGAGGAAATACAGACCATGCCTGGCCTGCAAGGGTTCTCTGTCAATAAAAAGGTGAACGAGAAGATGCTCAAGAAGCTTGAGGACAAAGGCACTGTCGAATCGCCAACGGGATCCGCAATCCAGATTCAGAAGGCAGACATTGACATGGTCAAGCAGATGCTGGCCGATTCGAACACCGCAATAATGGATAATTCGAAAGTTCAATCGATTATCGAAGAAGAAGCGAAGGCTTACTATAACGGTCAAAAATCGGCCCAAGCAGTTGCGGAGTTGATCGCAAACCGTGTAACGACCTTTTTAAATGAATAGACGCGGAGGGGGGGAGATGTAAATGCGAAGGGACAGGGATGATGGAAACAGGTTGAAAAAGCGGATGGTTCTGTTGGTGCTTTCGGCAGCAGTCAGCATGTCTGCTTGCAGCTTCTCAGGCAGCAAGGAGAAGAATGCTGGTGAGACCAAGAACGTCTCTTTGACTCCGCCGCAGGAGGAGCAGGCGCAGGGGCAACCAGAACAAGATAATAAGACTGCGGAAACTGAGGCTCCTGAAGAAGGAAGAATTCACGTATTCTCAAATTTGATGTCATTGAAGCTACCGCAGGGGTTAGAGGCGCAAACGAATGAGACTTCGAACTCGAAGCTTGTTTATATGGATAGCAGCAAGAAAGTTAAGCTTGAGATACAGCATGATTCAGAACAGCTCGTGACCGATGCTGGAATCGATGAGGCACGATTAAAGATGAAGATGATTTTGGAACAAGACAGTGAAGGAGAAAAGCTAGAGTGGTTGAAAAATGAAACGTTGCTCGTTCATGGGAAGCACATTGCAGTCAATGAAGTCATCATGCCTTCACAGAAGGGAGACATGTATCGTCTCCTCGGTTGGGCGGAACTAAATGGAGCTCTTCTTGAAATTCAATTTAGCGCTCCAGCTAATGAGCAAGGGGAATGGCAGAATGCCGTTCATGAAATGATTGAATCGATTCAGATGTAGGAATAAGAACCGTTTAGCGGCATAGCTAAGCGGTTCTTTTTTTTGCTTATTTATTTGCGATAATGAAAGCGCATGATCTTGAAACATAAATTCCCCTATACTACACATGCAAATTCGAATGGCAATTCGTTGTGTCGAAGAATGGGGGAACGAGCATGAGTAACAAGGTGGAAGGATTGTTAACGAACACAGATTTTCGCAGGCTCTGGATTGGGCAAACTGCATCACAGATTGGGACTCAGGTTGCATTATTAGGAATGCCATTAGTGGCAGCTCTCTATTTAGGGGCCAGTCCTATGCAAATGGGGTTGCTTGGTTTTGCCGAGTATGCGCCATTTATTATTTTCGGTTTGCTCGCTGGTGTATGGATAGACAGATTTCCCCGGCGACCAATTCTTGTTGCCGCTAACTTTTTCAGGGGTGCATTACTGCTCATTGTGCCGCTGACAGCCTCAACCGGATTCCTGAATATTACAGTTCTATATTTGGTAGCCTTCATAGTTGGTATCTGTACTGTCTTCTTTGATGTTGCCTATACATCCTTTTTGCCTTCCATTGTGAGCAAGGAGCAGCTTGTTGATGGGAATAGCAAACTAGAGACAAGTAAATCTACCGCACAAATTGCTGGGCCGGGTTTATCAGGCGGACTGGAACAGTTAATCACCGCTCCTTTTGCAATATTGTTCACGTCGGTATCCTTTTTTGTATCCGCTGTGTACATAGCCCGGATTCGCAAGTTGGAGACAGTTGTGACAGATGCGAAAAAACAAAAAAACATGTGGCTGGAAATGAAAGAAGGGCTGCATACGGTTTACACCAAACCGTTGCTGTGGGGAGTGGTACGCTGCTCAACAGTCTTTAACCTTTCCTGGAATGTTATTTTTAGTGTTTATGTTCTATATGCATCGCAAGAACTTAAAATCAGTGCAAGCATTCTTGGCATCATTTATGGAACGCTAGGAGTAGGGTACCTATTTGGTTCTCTGCTTGCCCAAAGGGCTGTACGTCGTTATGGAGTAGGTCCAACAATTGTGGGTTCCGCTACGCTCGCAGCAAGTGGCGGTTTACTTGCTCCATTAGCAGTAGGATCAGAACTAAGTATTGCGTTGATTATGATGCTCGGACAGCTTCTTTTCGGAATGGGTGTCTCCATGTTTAGCATTAGTACCATCAGTTTACGTCAAGTCATTGTTCCCGATGCCCTGCAAGGTCGCGTGAATGCTACATTTCGATTTATCTCGTGGGGTTCATTGCCGCTTGGTTCGTTAATTGGGGGGATGATAGGAGGGGCAATGGGTTTGCGGTTCGCTTTATTTGCGGGTGGCATTGGATTGTTAGCTTCGGCTTGTACATTATTGTTCACCCCATTTTTACAACTACGCGTGAAATCATTTCATGAATTAACACTGGACAAAGATATGTCTATAAATAGCTAAGTAGTGCCCTAAAAAGTAATATTCGATCAGGTTCGTAAGTTCAATGAAACAGCGACAGTCTAGGACTTAATTTTCTTGCCCCAGTCTAATACCATATTTTCTGCTGACAGATGGGATAATGGCGTTATACCCGAAACCGATTTTTTCACAATGTAGTGTATGAGGGTATGCACTCTTTTGGTTTCGGGATGAAGTAATACAAATGTACTGCAGATCGCAAAGAAGCCCGGGGATTTCCACCCTTGGGCTTCCTGCAATTACGGCTCCGAATCGTCAGTAGCCGTAATTCTGTCTTTGCCGATAACATAGCGTAGCCGTATCAAGAAATGAACTTGGCCTAATCACCAAGTAAGGTCGATTTGTTGGTAGCTATTAGAACCGGAATTTGGACTGAAAGAAACAGATGCTGGACCAAATGCTATAGTTACGCTATAACTTCCAAAAATATTACTCTTTGCTTCATTATATGCTCCTACGACACGGTTTATCGCTGTACTATTCTTCTTTTTCATTGTAAGTTTGGAAGTGCCTTTGAATTTAAAACCAGGTACTGCAACTTTTGTGCTATTAAATTCCCAGGCTGCCCCATACATGTGATACTGAACTGGTTGTCCATTATTACATGTTGAACTATCCGGAGCTGTCCATTGCCATCCATTGGCAATTGTGTAATCATATGTTTGAGTTGCACACGCATATTTTCCAGACTGAACTTCCCAGCCGTCTGGAACAGCAATCGCGATATTATTCTTGTATATTCAATTAACCTAATTCAAAACAATTATGAAGTTGATTCCTTTGTATAAAATAACTGAAAGGAGAGAACAAACTTGATGAATAAGAAAAAGTCCTTACAGTTGATTTTAACTGGAGCATTAATAGTTGCCGTTTTATTTTTCCTGTTTAGAAATTACAGTTCACCAGCTCACACTACATCTTTTATTGAAATTATTGAAAAAGGAACTAAAACTAACAGTAATGAGCCATGGGCTATTGTGAAAAACCCATTAGATGCTAAAGCAGAATCATTTAAATTAATTCTTGATACTTTTAATACTCAAAATCTTTTAGTTGTAGGTAAAACTTATCTTGTAACTTATGAACACTTCAAAAATGATAACACTTACAAATTAGTGATAATTGATGAAGTTGATACAAAATAAACCAAGTAATATATTACCAATATACCATTTTTATCTAAATCTCGCAATATTCGAAAGTTTCATAACTTCTTCGAGGGGAATTAAAAAAAAGTACAATCCCCGTTGTTGTGCAGACCAAAGGAGATGCTATGAATGTATCTATCATAGTAACAAGCAATATAAGGGCGCACAGACGGCCGCAGCGCGTATCTACGATAGCAATAACAAGCATGTAACGACTGTTACACTGGAGAAGACGGGCGGCAACTGAAAACAAGATACATTCGAGCTCTCGGTTACCTCCCATAAAAACGCAGTTACAGGCAAAACCATTATGTACCGTAAATTCTCTTCGGACTATACAGCGCCAGACGGCAAGTCTCGGGTTGAGATTGAATCTGACCCTGCAAGTGCAACCGGCATATCGGTTTGTAAGACTGTATTCGTATGGATTTACGGAAGTATGTACGATGACGTACAGAATCTCCAGATAAGAAACTAAACAAGGAAAAGTCCTATTTGGGGCTTTTTCTATGAAATTTACGAGATTCCTAGGCAATGCTAGAGAAACGAAAAAACGCCCATTGCTTTGGCGGGCATGGCGCTCTTCGTTCAAATACCATACGGGCGTCACCCATCCTTTGGAGGGATTTTTTACGAGTCTAGCAAAGGTGCAAAAGTCAGGGGCATTAGCGATGAATCTCTTATTTTCCGTAACGAACTCATCCATGTTAAGATACCTATAGATTGGATAGATTCAGAATTAGCCCGGTAATTCCGAATGGTTGGTCAAGATGACGCATAGTGTTGTTGATCCGTACTCTAGGAATCCGATGAGTATAAAGGTTCGGTAGGTTTTTATGATCGATAAGGGGGATGCGGAAATGGCGGAATGTACGGCTTCATTTCATATGGGAGAGGGACTAGACAATATCCTCGTGCTGGATCGCACGCAGCATCTGGAGGAGTCTGATATTCTGTATCCTTTTGCATTGGACGAGCTGCTGTGCAGACATACTGGCAAGGGAGGGCCCGCTGTATGTCACCTGTGGCGTCATCCGCGGGGCTTCGTGATGGGACTGCGTGACAGCAGATTGCCGCATGCGGCAGAGGCGCAGCAATGGCTAGAGTCGCTTGGCTACTCGACGGCTGTCCGCAGCACGGGCGGGGCGGCCGTACCACTTGATTTGGGCGTTGTGAACATTTCCCTGATCTTGCCGAAGGAAGGGATGGGCGACAAATGCTTCCGATCGGACTATGAGCGCATGTATCAGTTGATCAAGCTTGCACTGCAGAACACGGGCTACACGATCGACAAGGGTGAAATCGATGGCGCATACTGCCCTGGCGATTTTGATCTCAGCATTGGCGGCATCAAGTTTTGCGGCATTGCACAGCGGCGTCAAGCTCATGCCTTTGTCGTGCAGGCATTCGTCATCTGCGGGGGTTCGGGCAAGGAGAGCGCCGAGCTCGTCCGCTCCTTCTATGAGCGTGCTGCGTTGGGTGAGGTGCAACCGGATCATCCTGTTGTGACCGAAGATAAGACAGGCAGTCTGGAAGAACTGGCTTCGCTCGGCAGCACTGTTGGCGGCGGGGCGGCTCACGTATTTATTGAATCTGTCAAGCAAGTGATCCGAGAACGCCAGTCCGAGCGTTGTCTCGAACAAGCGTCCTCAGGATTGTGGCTCCCAGAGCCAGAGCAAGTGCACGAGGTTATCCATACATTGCGTGAACGTTATGGAATCAAAGCGTGAGAGTCTAAGCACTGCTTCTGCCCGTGTATCTGAGTACACATCTGCGGTGTCGAATGTAGTGATCCCAGCTTCCAGCGCAGCATGTACACAAGCCTGGGCTGCATGAACGTCCACTTGGGCGCCGTGAGTTATCCAATTCCCAAAAGCAATCTCGCTCACAGATAATCCGCTTGTACCAAGCTTTCGCGAGTTCACTCTAACCCTTCCTTTTTCAGGTAACGGTTCGAGCATAGCAAGCTTATAGTAATTGGTGAAATACTCATTATTTTGCGTATTGATTCGAGAATCCTATTAATACTCCAGATGCTCCTTATCATCGATCCGCTTGCGGAAGACGTAGTAGCTCCAAATTTGATATCCGAGCACGAACGGCAGAATCGTCAGCGAGATATATGTCATCACCTTCAGCGAGTAAGCGCCGGAAGCCGCATTCATAATCGTCAGATTGAACTCAGGGCTGATCGAGCTGACCATCACTCGTGGGAACAAGCCGATGAACATGCTCACGGCCGATAGAATGATAACGGCCCCTGTCATGGCGAACGCCAGTCCATCCCGCTCACGCTTAATGAATGACATGGCCAAGAGCAATACGCCCCCAGCTAACAGCGGCAGGATAAGCCAACCTCTGCCATGAACCGTATAAATATCAGTGCTGACATATGTCATCATGGCGAACAGCAGCAGGACGATGACAACTGCCGGGCTGACATCGCGAGCTGCCTTCCGTGCCCGCTCCCGCAGGTTGCCGGTGGTTCGCAGCGTAATGAAGACGAGTCCGTGCAGAATGCATATCATGACTACGGCCACACCGCCAGCGAGGGAATATCCGTTCAGCAGGTCAAACACACTCCCGACCATTTCTTTGTTCCCGTCAATCGGCACACCGCGAATGATATTGGCGAATACGACACCGAATAGGAAAGGAGGCAGCAGACTACCAATGAAAATCGCGGCATCCCACGCTTTCCTCCAAGCGCCATAATCCATCTTGCCCCTGAACTCGAACGCGACACCGCGCGCGATAAGCGCCAGCAGCAGCACGACGAACGGGATATAGAAACCGCTGAACATCGTCGCATACCATTCCGGAAAGGCAGCGAACATAGCCCCCCCGGCCGTAATTAACCATACCTCGTTCGCATCCCAATAAGGACCGATTGTGTTGATAATGATGCGGCGCTCATGATCCGTCTTCCCGAGGAACCTGGCGACCATGCCTACGCCGAAGTCAAATCCTTCAAGGAAGAAGAAGCCGACGAACAGCACGGCGACGAGCATGAACCATAACTCATTTAGCGATAGCATGCCTTACCTCCTTATCAAATGGATCGTAATTCTTCATATCTTCTTCCCCCGGTTCTTCCATCTGCTCATCTTTACGTATCACCTTGACGAAGAGAACAGCGTCGATAATGGCGAGTACCGCATAAATGGTCGTGAACGCAATGAGCGAGAAGAGAAGTTCTTCCGCCGTAACTGTCGGCGATATGGCGTCCTCTGTACGCATAACTCCGAACACAACCCACGGCTGACGACCCATCTCGGCCATAAGCCATCCCGCCGAATTGGCGAGGAACGGAAAGGCGATCATGCCAACCATCAGCTTCAAGAACCATGGGCGCTGCTCCAGCTTCTTCTTGCGGGATAATATCAGGCCGTAAATGCCGACAAGGCACATGAGCCCTCCTGCGGCAACCATCATGCGGAAGCTCCAGAACGTCATCTTGACCGATGGAATATAATTGCCGGGCCCGTACTTCTGTTCATAGCGTGCTTGAATCTGATTCATCCCTTCTACACTGCCGCTAAGCTTGTTGTACGATAGCAGACTGAGCATATATGGAACTTGGATTTTGAAAGAGTTCTCTTTCTTTTCCGTATCGATTGTGGCAAATAACGTGAACGGTGCCGGATCCTCACTCGTATCCCAGAGCGCCTCGGCCGCTGCCATCTTCATCGGCTGAGAAGTGAGCAGATGCTGCGCCTGTGCATGCCCAATGTAGGCAACGATGACGGACGAAATCAAGGCAACGGTAATCGAGACGCGGAACGAACGGCGGAACATGTCCGGATTGTGTCCACGCAGCAGTTTCCAAGCGCTGACGCCTGACATGAAGAAGGCGCCGGTTGCGAATGCGGCGAACAGCGTATGCGGAAATTGCAGCCACAATTGCGGATTCGTAATAAGTGCGAAGAAGTCGCTCATCTCTGCCCGTCCATTGTTGAATTCATATCCGACAGGCGCATGCATGAACGAGTTGGCGGTCAAGATCCAGAACGCGGACAACACGGTACCGATCGAGACGATCCAGATGCAAGCGAGATGAACGCGCTTCGATAAGCGCTCCCAGCCGAACACCCATAAGCCGATGAAGGTGGATTCCATAAAGAAGGCGAGCAGACCTTCGATGGCAAGCGATGGCCCGAACACATCACCGACGAAGCGGGAATAATTCGACCAGTTCATCCCGAACTGAAACTCCTGCAAAATGCCGGTGACGACGCCAACTGCGAAGTTAATCAGAAATAATTTGCTCCAGAACAAGGCAGCTTGCTTATAAATCTCCTTGCCCTTGACGACATAGAGCGTCTCTAATACGGCGATTAAAAACGCCAGTCCAATCGTCATGGGGACGAAGATGTAGTGGAATAAAGTTGTTGATGCGAATTGGATTCGCGCGAGAATGACCTGATCCATAGAGGCCTCCTTGTGATGAAAATGTGATTGTTGTGCAACAAGAAAAAGGTCTGTGAGATTCGAATAATGTGAATGTCTTCACGTTATGTGGTGCTGTTAGTGTGACACTCGTTAAGATTCAGTCGTTAAGAAAAGCGTTAGGTTATGAGCTTGACGAGGCTGTACGTACATCGCAGCACACATCATTGCACACATCGTACATACTCTTGTCATATGGCACTGGCAGCCAGTCAAGTGAAGTTCTCACGTTCAGCATTATCTTAGAGCAGACTGGATGGGATGTCGCCATCCATTTCAACAGGGCGGGGTCATCCATGTTCAAGAGACTGACACAGAGTTGACAACGTTTCGATGAAAAGGGTCAGTACGAGATCATGAAGAGCAATGATATACTTATTTATATGTGATAAAAATCACAGATCAAGAAAGCAAGAGGTGTATTTCCATGTGGCAACCGGATCGTTCCAGCAATCAACCACTATATCAGCAGATTGCCGCATATATCGAGCGCAGCATTTATAACGGTGAATTTTCTCCGGGAAGCGTCCTTCCATCGGAACGCAAATTTGCCGAGCAAATACATGTAAATCGAAGCACAATCGTTCAAGCTTATGAAGAGCTGCGTGCTGCAGGCATTATCGAAAGCATGGTCGGTAGTGGTACTCGAGTAAGCAAGTCGAAGTGGGGGGCAGACTCTCAACAAACGCCAGATTGGCATCAATATTTAGATAGCTGCAAGCTAGTCCAGCCTGATCCGGTATACGCCGAATTGATTCGTTCCGCACTGGATTCGGACAGCAACTGTATAGACTTTGCCAGCGGAGAACTGTCACCCGATTTGTCGCCAAATGAAGAGATGAGGATGCTTCTGAGCGAGCATCTGCTGCATGAGGACATGAGCTATGACGATCCTCAGGGCTATGTGCCGCTGCGGGAGGTTCTGTCCACTTCTTTACATCAATATCGCGGCATTCGAACGACAGCATCATCGATTCTCGTTACATCAGGGTCTCATCAATCGCTCTATTTAATAACTCGCCGATTGCTTCAGCCTGGGGATGCGATCGCGATCGAGGATCCTTCCTACTATTATTCTCTGCCTATGTTTCACTCGGCGGGCTTGCGCTTGTTTCGGCTGCCTGTAGACGAGAAGGGGGTATGTCCGGAAGGGATATTGTCCTTGTATCGGGAGCACAACATACGGATGATATTCGTGAATCCGAATTACCATAATCCAACGGGCCGTGTGCTTGACCCCTCTAGACGGGAACAATTGCTTGAGATTTGCGGCAACCTAGGCATTCCCATTGTAGAGGATGATCCGTTCAGCTTGACGTCCTTCACAGGCAATCCGCCGCCGACACTGAAATCGATTGATACAAACAATACCGTCATTTATATTGGCTCATTATCCAAAGTTGTAGCGTCAGGCCTGCGGATCGGATGGATGGTTGCCCCGCAGTCTGTTATCACGCGGCTTGCTGCTGAACGACAGCAAATCGACTTCGGAATGAGTGTGCTGCCACAGCGGATCGCCGCACGTTTGCTGTCGGAAACTTATTTTGACCGCCATTTGGTACGGCTGCGGCAGGAACTCCTCAAGAAACGGAACTTGCTTATCGATGCGCTGCAGCGCGAACTTCCAGGGGAGGTGGCATATTCCCTTCCACAAGGAGGTCTGCACTTATGGTGCAAAGTAAAAACATCGATTCCTGATGCAAAATTGCTAGAGGAAAGCATAAAGCGAGGGGTTCTCTATAATCCTGGTACGGTCTACGGTTCAGAACCTGGGTATGTCCGGTTTACGTATGCAAGGCCGCATGAGGATGAAATTGGGTTAGGAATAGCGCGATTTGCTCAAGCGATTCATGCATCACAGCAGCGAGCAAAATGATTCATACCGGAGTAGAAATTCAAAAAAAGAAATGCAATTGGAAAGTTCCTCCTTTCTAGTTGCATTTTTTTGTAATATGATAGAGAGGAAAGAAAAAGAAAGCGTTTGCGAAATTGAGCGCAGATGAGATTGGAGGGAGGAAGAAGGAGGGACTATGCTATCCGATAACTAGATGAGATGGAGGGAAATAATGAAGAGATCTATGTATTTGAAAGCGGTTTCGATGCTGCTCAGTTTGATGGTTGTTATGACCTCGACGCTTACAGTAGTACAGCCTAAGGCGTACGCTCAACCAAACGGGCAGGAGAATGTAAAGGTGGAGCATCAAGATGAAGGCTCAGTCCTATCTAAACCAGATAAGGGTGATGGGACTCCGCCGAGCGTTACAGATGTCGTGTATGACAAGGACGGCAATATCCTTCCGAATCCGATTGGAGACTCCAATGAGGAAGCTGCTCGTCTCCTCGCGGCTGCTACATTTAGCGGAACGAATCTAGCTCTGCATAAGCCAGCCTTTTCCTCCGGTAATGAAGTAGATTATTTGGGGCCTGAGCTGGCTGTAGACGGAAAAGGGAATACAAGATGGTCTTCGGCGAAGGAAGATGATCAATGGTTCTATGTAGATCTCGGAGAGAAAAAAGCATTCGATCGTGTCGTAATCCGTTGGCAAACGCCGGCCGATACATACAAGATCCTCGTATCGGATGACGCTCAGAATTGGACGAATGTGAAGGACAACGATGGTTCCATCCAATGTAAGGGCGGTGTGGAGACGGTTGATTTCCCTTCCCTCGAAGCTCGTTATGTGAAGTTCCAAGGTGTGAAGCGTGCTCCTGTCGATGGAGTACTGTATGGCTATTCCTTTTTTGAATTTGAGGTGTATCAATTGAATGACTTGCAATCTGTCATTGACAAGGTGACGGCAGCGCTCACGGTGCAAGCCGGACAGACGAAGCTCGATTGGTCCACTGCAGGAGTGCCGGAAGGCTACAGCGTCAGTGTATTTGGTAGCGACAGGGTTCCTGTCATCGACCGTGAAGGCAACATCCGTACACCACTAGTAGACGCCAAGGTGAATCTGATGATTCAGGTGGAGGATCAGAATAATCCAGACCGGAAGCTGCTGTCAGGAAGTATCCCCGTAATCGTTCCAGGCTTGCATAAGCAGACATCGGATCGCAATTCCGAGCCGGAAGTAATCCCTTCTCTGCGCGAATGGTACGGGGATTCGGGCAATTTCCAGTTAAAGAAATCTTCGCGAATTGTAGTCAATCCAAAGGATGAGTCTTTGCTCCGTAAGGCGGCAGAGCTGACTAGCGCAGATGTATTGGATCTGACGGGATACCAGCTTGCGGTAGTCTCTGGGACGCCGAAATCTGGGGATTTGTATCTGTCGATTGATCCTTCTTTATCATGGCTTGGCGATGAAGGAAACGTATTCAAGGTAGGGGAGTATGTATCCATTACCTCTTCTTCAGCTAAGGGAGCTTTCTTCGGAACGAGAACAGCGCTCCAAATCATTAAGCAGAATAAGGACTTGACGATTCCACGAGGTGAAGCAAGGGATTATCCGAAGTATGAGAAGCGTGGACTCATGATCGACGTAGCCCGCAAATTCTTCACGGTTGATTTCCTTCGCGATTATGTGAAGCTGTTGTCATGGTACAAGATGAACATGTTCCAAATTCACTTGAATGATGACGTCGGGGAGCCATTCGCAGATGGCACACGTGCAGCATACCGCTTAGAAAGCACGACGTATCCTGGACTTGCTAGTGCCAGTGGGCATTATACGAAGCAAGAATTCAAGGATTTGCAGCTCATGGGCATGGACTATGGCATTAATATCATCCCGGAAATCGACACACCCGGACATTCTCGCGCATTCACGACCTACAACCCGGCGCTTGGAGACGATTCCCATTTGGACATTTCTAAGCCGGAAACCGTGGAATTCATCAAGAACTTATTCAATGAGTATATAGATGGAAGTGACCCAACATTCGTCGGGCCAGAAGTGCATATTGGCACGGATGAATATTGGGGTCCGGATATCGAGCGCTACCGTTGGTACATGGATACACTCGTGAAGCATATTAACAGCAAAGGCAAGCACCCGCACATGTGGGGAGGCTTGACCCAATATACCGGAACGACGCCGATTAGCAATGACGCAACGATGGACATCTGGTATGAGCCATACGGTGCGCCACAGCAGGCGGTGGATCTCGGCTATGATGTCATCAACTCGCAGAATGTATACATGTACATTGTGCCTACCCTATACGGAAACTACTTGAATTCGCAATTCCTGTACGATGAGTGGGAGCCGAACAAGTGGGAGAACACATCGCTGCCACTTGGCCATCCGCGCGTGAAGGGCGGCATGTTCTCCATGTGGAATGACGTATCTGAAGCGAATGGCTTGTCAATGGACGATGCGCATATCCGATTGCTGCCTGGCATACAGGTCGTGGCAGAGAAGCTGTGGACGGGAACGCGCGATGATAAATCCTTTGCGCAATTTAACAATCGTACAAAGGTGATCGGTGATGCGCCGAATGCCGATCGTTCCCACAAAATTACAGTAAACAATCCAGACAATCTCGTTATGCAGTACATGTTCGAGAAGGGATTTAAGGATGGCTCGGGCAATGGATTTGATGGCAAGGCAGTCAATGTGGATATAACGGAAGGAAAATATGAACAGGGGGCGCATTTCAACGGCGGCAAGAGCTACATCGAGACGCCAGTTGATGCGATTGGGTTCGGTTGGACCGCGTCCATGTGGATCAAGCCGGACAAGGATAATCCAGATGACGCTGTCTTGATGGAATCGCCTGTTGGTACGATGAAATTGAAGCAGGGCAACACAGGAAAGCTCGGATTTAGCAAGGAGCATTATAACAGCACGTTCAATTATGTCGTTCCGGAAGACAAGTGGACCCATATCTTGCTGAAGGGCGATGACAAGGGTGTATCCCTGTTCGTCAATATTGATGAGTATGTGGAACGTTTGGAAATGCAATATCCAAAGATGAATACGCTTGTCTTGCCGACGCTTCGCATTGGAAGCGAGACGAACGCATTTAAGGGCATGTTGGATAATGTGGTCATCTACAACAAAGCAATCGAGCTGCTCAGCACGGAAAATCTGGCTCTGCACAAGGCTACGGAATCCTCGGAGCCAGAGTTCCCATACTATTCCTCCGACAAGGCCGTAGATGGCAATCCGTCTACTCGCTGGGCCAGCAAGTATGTGGATGATGCTTGGTTCCTTGTAGACTTGGGAGAGGTCAAGGATATCAATAAGGTAATTATCAAGTGGGAAGGCGCCTATGCGGAGAAGTATCAGCTTCTTGTATCTGATGACAAGACGAACTGGAGAAATATTTCCGGTGAAGGCGGAGTCATTGAGTCCAAGGGTAAAATGGACATTCTCGAATTTAACACGACGTCAGCTCGCTATGTGAAGTTCCAAGGCATCCAGCGGGCAACCGTCTTCGGCAACTCTTTCTACGAGTTTGAGGTATATTCACCAGGGCAAATTCCTGAATACAAGCAGTTGATCGCTACCATGGATGATATGCTGGCGAAGATCGGCAACAAGGGGAAATGGTACAAATTAATGCTCGAAGTGCTGAACCGATACCCATACGATGCCAATCGTCCGATTGATGAGATGAAGACGCTCATGTCGAAGCTTGAACCGAAATAACAGATAGACTGTTGAAATAATTAAAAAACTCGCTTCCTTGCTGGAGGCGAGTTTTTTTGTGCAGATGAAAGAAGATACATCGGTCTTTTGATCTAAAATAGTAGATGATATTCCTGATTTTAGGGATTAAAAAAGGGACTTTTCCCCTATTAATATTCCTTATTATGGAACTGTTAAAGAATAGTGAATGTTAAATTCTAGAATTTGAATGAAAAGGAGAATAAGATGATTTATAAGAAGCTAATAAAGTGTGTTCTTGCTATCGCTATAGCGATAAGTATTCCGGGAACGGGACAAGTGTTAGCGCTTGACCTAGAGGAGGAAGAGGTTAATGCTCCATTGCCGGAAGATATTGAATCTGATGTTCCAACTATACCTGTTACAGAAAATGTATACGGAGATAGGGTGATGATGGCCGCAGAGTATACGGAATTCGTTATCAATCCAGGAGAGTCGTATGAATTCTCGTTTGATGTCTCATCGACTACTCGTACGATTTATACAGATGCAAGTCAATCCAAAGGCATCTTTTATGATTATGTTGTATATGGAAAAAAGGGTGATGCCAAGCGGAAGGGCATGGATCGTACGGGAGTCATAAATTTTGATACGGATGAGACAGTAGTTATCAGTATACCAACTGAATCTAATCCGATGACGGTGAAGATTCGCGACGATGCTACTTACTCCATAACATCTGAACCTGCTTTATTAAGATTTACCCTACAGAAAGGGGAAAGCTACCGCCTCCTTAATGTTGGCCCGAACGGGTCAAAATCAATCGCGAGCAACGTATCTTCAAGTCAAGAGCGGCGCTATGACTATTCTGTGTACAATGCTGATGGCAAGAGGGTTAGTGGGGCCTACTACTCTGTAGGCAAACCACAGATTTCTAATGACGAGGAGTTAATTATTACAGGAGTAACTTCGAACCCTGTGACGATAGGATTTCCTTACCGAATCGCAGATGGAGAAGTGAGTGATGAGCCTGCTTATTTACGCATTGATTTGAACCCTGGTGAAAGCTATGAACTGACCAATCTAAGTACGAAAACGGAAATCATTCAATTTGAAAATCCAAGCAAACACCGATTTGATTATGTAATTTATAAGCCGGACGGAACAGAACACACCCATAGATCGAACAGCAGCAGTGAGCCGAGTGTTCAATCGGGCTATAAGATCGTTATAACATTAGTTAGCGATAACCCTACTACGATAGGCGCACCTTATCGAGCGTTCGAGGGCAGCGATTCTGATGAAGCAATTCATCGTATCACAGTAAGCCGAGGTGAGTCCTATATCATTTCAAATAATAGTAGCAAGAGCCACTCACTGCATAATGATGCGGTTAAGCTTGGAGGAACATTTGATTATGTAACTTACAGAGCGGATGGAGCGCGTCTATATGATGAGATGAACTCCAAGAAGCAGCCGGGTATATCATCAGGAGCATCGACAATTGTCACGGTTCAAACGGACATACCAGTAACCTTTGAATATACGGATGATTTTTCAATGGAATATACCGGAGAACCAGCTTATGTTCGTGCAACATTAACACAAGGGCAGACTCATGAGTTCACGAACAGAAGCGAGGGCCCAGCCTATCTACGCAGTGACTCTACCTATTCTGGAGGAAGATTTGATTATGTCATTTACTATCCAGATGGAACCGAACGGTCGAGAGGGAAAAATTCATATAGTAAACCGAATGTGCCTGCAGGCCATACAATCATAGTTACCAATGTAACGGATATACCTATCACGTTTGGTGGCCCATATCGCATATTCGCTGAGCAGGAGAACCCAGGTGAGGCAATCCAGCGCATTACGGTGAATCAAGGTGAATCCTATGTATTTCATAATAATGGTTCACGAATGCAATCTGTTCGAAATGATGCCCCTAAGGTAAAAGGGTCATTTGATTATGTTGTATATGAAGCAGACGGGAACATTCACGGCAATGGGATTAATTCGAAAGTTGCAACGTATATCCCGGCGGGAGGCTATGCGATTGTGACTTCTCAGTCTCTCGAGCCAATTACTTTTGAGTACGCCGATACTATTACTATTCAGCAAAGTTCCGATCCATCTCATCTGCGTGTCACACTTACGCAAGGGAAAAGCTATGAATTCACGAATGTAAGCACGAAAACAAGAACGCTGAATAATGATGCAACCATCTCTACGAGTGGAAAATTTGATTATGTTATTTATCGTGCAGATGGTACTGAAAGCAGTAGTGGATTAAGCACCTCTTACAGCCAATCAGTTGCAGCGGGCGATCGAATCGTAGTGACGACAGTGTCTGAGGCACCTGTAACCTTTATCGGAATTTACACGGTGTTTAAGGGTCAAGAAAACGCTAGCGGCACGTATCAACAAATTACGATAAATAAGAATGAATCTTACGCATTCTTAAATAAGGGTCCATCAGGAATGGTTATCAGAAAAGATGTCACTTCTGAACATGGGTCAATAGATACAGTAGTATACGATGCAATGGGAAAAGTGGCGAGTAAAACGCCGGACTCAACAAGTAGCTTCACAACATCGGTATCTGGAAAAATGATTGTAACCGTCACATCATCTGCACCTGTGGTACTTCGGTACAATGACGGCATCTCTGTTGAAAAGTCAGCTCATCCTGCTATGCTCCGTGCTTTAGTAGCAAAAGGGAATAGTTATTCTTTTACAAATATAAGCGACTCTACGGAAACGTTATTTTCTCTCCCGGGAGGACTGCAGTATGAATACGCTTATATTCTAACGGGACCTGACGGTCATATTCAGAAAATGAGTGATCGATATGTCGGTACATTAAGTATTCCTGCAGGATGCAACGTAGTGGTTACAACTGTAAGTGCCGAGTCGATTACCTTCGCTGGTGTATATACTTCCTTCCAAGGAGGAGAAACTGTTACGCCAGGGAAATCGTTCAAAGTAAACAAAGATGAGAGCTACGTACTCGTAAACCAACACAACCAGTCCGTATTGCTTGAAAATTTGGCACCGTCAGATGTAGGTCGTCACTATGATTACGCAGTATATGATGTTCAAAATATTCCACTAAGCGCTCAATTGGAGCATGTAGGCAATGTGACTATACCTGCTGGTGGCACGGTTGTGATTACAGGGACCTCCGAACTTCCTGTTCTCTTCAAGGAGAATGACAAGATTATCGCGACTCCGAGCAGAGAACCAGCTCTGCTTAAGAGAGTGCTCGAGTTGAATCAGCAAGTCATGTTCCAGAACAAGACGTATTCGACAGCTCACGTCGTAACCGATGCATCGAAGGCGAATGCGAAATTCTATGATTATGTTGCTTATAAGGCAGATGGAAGCATTCATAAGCAAGGCACTCAAGCAGAAACGAGTGCAGAAGTTCCTGGTGGAGGCAATGTTCGGATTACAGTGACTTCCAATTCACCAGTCAAGTTCGGAGCGCCATATCGAGCCTTTACGATTTCTAGAGGGGATGTCGTATTTGAGGAATTACTAAATAACGTACAGAAAACGGTGATTAAACAGCTAAATCAAACCGGCTACTACAAGTATAAAGCGTTACGTACCGGAGTGGTTCGGTTTGTGACGAAAGAAAAAGAACCATTTGAGCTGCAGCCTGTCATCACACTATATGCAGATGAGTCACTGACGAAACCAATTAAGGCCTCCAAAGAAGTAAAGCAAGTGCACGGGGAAGACTACACAGTACTAGAATATGAACTGACAATTAATCAAGTCTACTATTTGACTTTGGAAGAAGAGAAAGGCAAAGGGCTAGATGTTGTTCTTGTTGCAGCATCCTTGTACTTGCTGCCTAAAACAACTTACCAATACAACTATGGAAATAACACATTAAGCAAAATAACACTCTATACAGGTGATGAAATTCAATTCGAATACGATGCCAGAGGGAATCTGATCAAGAGAACGAAAAAGGTTTATCCATTTAAATAGTAAAAATAAGTTCTTGAATTTGAATAGGAAAGGATTTTGCAGATGTTTAAGAAATGTTTAGCGATTCTGTTATGTATAGCGATTGTTCTGCCTGGCTTTCCAATAACGAACGTCTATGCAGAGGCGGAACAAAACAATAATAGACAGCTACGGGCAAGTGAATCTGTTAAGCCTATTACAATTAAATGGGTACTAGAGCAATTTCAAGTTACAGAGGAATGGCTCTATAAACAGATTGCTTCCGGCCATTCATTGTACAACATTTATCAGGCATTGCTGGATCAAAAGCAGGGTAGAGGAAGTGCGGATGAAATCCTTAAGAACGCTTCTGTTACTGAACCCATCCTCTGGGATACAGGAGAAGAACCTAAGGAAGAATATTCAAAGACACCTCAACAACTGTCGGTAGAAGTAGAAGCAGGGCAACCTGCTTTTGCTTCTGCATCCTATGATGAACCTGCGTTGCAGCATCATAAACTAAGAAATGAAACTTCTTCGTATGAAATTGGCTATGGTCAAGATTCGATTTCTACTACGACCGGTGATTTGTACGTTCAATCGGTAGATATCATATTACCAGGTACGATCCCTTTTGCTCTCGTTCGGAAATATGATAGCGCATTAGCAAGCCAGGAAATGGGTGTGGAAAAGGATGCGCAATCGGGGCAGTATCGTAATGCTGTGAAAGTGCGAAGAGAAGAGGCTAGCTCCGCATTAGGTCGTGGTTGGAGATGGGATCTGCCTTATCTACAAACGGATAACGGAAATAAGTACTTGTACGTTCCGGGAATTGGAACCTATCTATTAGGTACAGATTTGAGTTTATTAGGGTATGGGCTAAAAAATGTGCTTGTTAAGGTGGATTCCAGCCAGTCAGTATCAGGCATCCCAAGTGCCTATAAGCTCTCTGTATTGAACGGATATGATTATTTTCTGGATGCGAACGGATACTTGATTCTGATTAAGGATAATTACGGTAATAAAGTAGAATTTGCATATAACACGAATGATGGCATTAAAGTATTGTCATCGATTTCGAATAATGATGGAAATAAGCTGATTTTTACATATAGTACGAATCAGGTTATCGTTCAACAATCAGGGACGGAACGGAAATACACATATAACAAAAGTCAAGAGGAAGGCCGCACGGTATTGAACCAGGTCGTCGATCCGGCTGGTCGCAGCACCAAGTATATATATTACTTCCCGGAATCTAGATTTAACTTTTTACCGGATCTCGTGAATGATATAGATAATCAAGGGATGAACGAATATGCCATGTTAACTCGAATTGTTCATCCTTCATCTGCGTTTACGACGATTGACTATGTAGCTAAGCGTAAACAGATCGGAGCATACGCTTCTGAATTTGTGTACAAAGTTCGGAGCCGAGAGGATTCTTATGCTTCGATGGAAGGAGACGTGAAGTTACATCCTATTAAACTGGAGTACTCGAATGAAGATTTAGAAAGCTTCGGGAAGGACGCATCTTGGACGACGAAGGTAAACTCAGAACAGTTAACGGAGCAATATCGAATTAAAAAAGCGTATGCATCTCCAAATCAGCCAGACTTGCATGTTATGGAGCGGGTTCAGATAAGCGATGGAACAACAGAGATGGATCGCTCGATGACTTATGATATGGCCGCCAAGCATAATCTGCCTCTTCGAATTGAAGAAACGACTTCTCAGAATGGAGCATCGACGAAGGCTGAGTCCATATCGTACAGCTATGATGATAAGGGATTGCTGTTGTCTGAGAAGCTTAGCACAGGGCAAGAATCGACAATTCAATATCAGACAGGCTCAACGCCGTATTATTGGTCAAGACCTAGCCAGGTTCTAACGAAGATTTTACCTGCATTGAATCAGAATCGTGTAACTGTACTCAAGTACGATGATAAAGGAAGCGTTACAAATCATTCTGTTCATGAAGGTGCTTCGTCCAACAAAGCAATTGCTTCGTCCGAATATAGATACGATTCAATCGGGAACGTGTCAACGAGCATCGTGTATGATGATGGCCGCCTAATCATTACGTCCTTCGGTTATGAATCTCCATACGGGAAATCACTCGTTACAAGTCGAGGGTTGAATGTAACCGATGCAGATGGAAGCAAGAATATGATTACGACGAGATTCGAATACTTGCCGACGGGTCAGCTGAACAAGGTGGTTGATGGTCGCGGTATTGCGGAACAGTACCAATATGATCGCTTAGGACGTATGCTGCAGTTGATCTATCCAGACGGTACCTCGATTCGTAATGTCTATGACGATTCAAATAATGAGGTAGCCACGACGGCTCCGGATGGAATCATGACAGTACAAAGATATAATCCTGTAGGCATGCTGGCAGAGGAGCAAAATGGTCAGGCTCGTTACAAATATACTTATGATGAACGAGGAAACTTGATCTCACAATCTGATGCGGAAGACAATAAGACACAATTCCGCTACGATGCATTTAGTCGCCTGCTAGAAACGCAATATGCGGATCAAACGAAAGATCGCATAGATTATGATCTAATTAATCGTAAGTTAACGTATACGGATGCGGCAGGGTATGAGGTTCGTGAAACGTATGATTCACTATGGCGAGTGAGCGCTATGGAAGAAAATACGGGAAATGGTTATAACATTACGAGCAAGCTGACTTATAATCTCGCAGGTAATGTTTTGAACAATGAAGATGCCAAGGGAAAACAAGTGAAATTTGGCTACGATGTGCTCGGCAGATTGAGAAGCGTTGAGGATCAAGATGGGAGATTAACCTCCTATGCTTATAGCCAGGGTGGTTTTCTGAAGGAAGTTTCATCTTCAAACAACATGCGGGATCTGCTTAATTATGACGAACTCGGGCGTCTTACGAAATATACAAGATCGGGAGGCACTGAGAAATTCTACTACGACGAAAGCAATAATTTGAAAAAATTCGTCAACAAAGCTGGTCAAGCCACCGAATACTCGTACGATCAAAATAATTTGCTGAAGACCATGAAAACAGCAGATGAAACCGTAGAGTATAGTTATGATTCCAATGGCAGCATTACTGCGATGAAGGATCGTCATGGGGTAACCGGCTACAAATATGATGCGGATGACGGTATGCTGATTGGCATTTCTTATCCAGACGGTACGAAATTGGATTATGAACGGAACTCGCAGCAACATACTGGATATACGTTAACAGGCGCGGATAAGCAAGTCATGCGTGTTCAAGGACAATTAAATGAAATGAATCAAGTGTCGGAGCTTCAGGTATACGGTGGGAATGCAAACAGTAAAGGGTTGAATGCTGCGGCAAATACACCACTGGATCGATTCACCTTCGAGTACAGTCCGAACCAGCAAATGAAGCGCCAAGCAAATGGCAAAGGGTTAAGCACTGATTATTCATTCAATGGATATGATCTAACAGGATTATCGAATAATGGCGCACCAAGTGACCAAAAATTTAATTATCAGTATGACGTGAACAAAAATATTACGGGCATAACATCAGGAAATCAAGTCAGTGAGTTCACTTATGATGCTTTGAACCGGATACTAAGCGTTAAGGATCAGAATACAGATGATACGTATACGTATGACGTAATTGGTAACCGGACTGGATTAGTCAACAAGACTGTGTCAGGCATGAAGAATGCATCATATTCCTTTGACTTGCTTAACCGTCTTACTCAAGTAAAAGGGGGCAATGGAAAGGAAGTTAATTACGCTTATAGCGGGGATGGACTGCTGTATGAGCGGGCAACAAAAGAGAAGCGGACTCGCTATTACTATGATGCATCTGCAAATCTAGTTGCAGAAGCGGAAGTAGGAACAGATGGCAAGCCAAGCATCGCATATGCATACATCTATGATGTGCAAGGCAAGCTGTGGGCGCGCCAAGAAATGAAGTCCAAGGAGCTTCAATACTATCGTTTTAATGGACATGGCGACGTCGTAGCGCTACTGGATAGTGCAGGCAAGGAATTGAACACGTATACGTATGACATCTGGGGCAATCCGGACACGGAGAAGGAGCAAGTACCGAACATCTTCCGCTATTCCGGAGAGTATTGGGACTCGGAGACAGGCTTGCAATATTTAAGAGCACGCTGGTATGATCCGAGCCAAGGCCGCTTCATGTCGGAAGATACGTATGCTGGGAACCTTACGAATCCGTTAAGCATGAACCGGTATACGTATGTAGCCAATAATCCACTGATTTATTGGGATCCTAGTGGTCATAGGTATGAGTCATACCAACTTAAACAGATTGAACATTTAATTAATGAAGCTATGGAATATGTTACATCAAGAAAAAGTGCGGCGTACTGGGAATATAGGGCTTTACTTGGAAAAGAATTCAAACCTATATTTGATGACCCAAATAATAATCGTTTTAAGTATTTATATGGATTATTGACTCAGACTAGTCCCTACAAAAATGGTAAAGGTAATGCTGATTGGGCAAAAGGTGAATTGTTAGACAAATATGACGAATGGCAAGGGGCATCTCTCTTAGAGGCTGCTGCTCTAGGAGGGATGACATCATACGGGTTACAGAAAAATAAAGGTATAAATAATGGTGTAAGCACCAAAAATGGTTGCAACTGTTTTACTGCTGGAACTAAGGTTCAAACAGACGAAGGGGAGGAAAATATCGAAGACATTGAAGTCGGAGATTTGGTTCTCGCCAAGGATGAAAATAACCCTGATGGAGAATTGGCATACAAGGAAGTAACGAATCTTTACCGTAACCAACGTGATGATATAATTAAGCTGTACGTTGAAGAACGGATCATCGAAACGACCGACAATCATCCGTTTTGGGTGGAAGGAAAAGGGTGGGTTTTCGCAGATGAACTTCAATCAGGCGATAAGCTTCAAAAGGCTGACGGAAGTAATCTGACGATTGATAAAGTAGAGTTTGTTAAGCTTGATGAGCCAGTTACGGTTTATAACTTTACGGTAACTGATTTCCATACGTATTATGTAACTGATATTGGGATTTGGGTGCATAATACGAATTGTTACAATGATTATCATAAAATAACTAAGACCGACAACAGTACCCGAAGAACACTTAGTGAGCTGACTGATTGGATGATTGATAACGGAATGACATCAGTGAAGAATAGTAAACGTAAAACCTGGAAAAGTAACGACGGGTATTATTGGCAATGGGATTCGCAACATGGTGCTCTAGAAAAATGGGATTCGAAGAAGAAGAAACATCTAGGAGAATATAATCCTGTAACAGGTCAGCAAAATAAGCCTGGAGAAAAATCTCGAACTTTCGATGAATAAAAAAGGAAGGTAATTAAATGAAGCATGGTATACATTTTATTGAAGAATACCCTCGGTATGGTCAACTACTAGAAAAGCTATACAGAAAAAGAGAACTGGATGATTGGTACAAGGAAGTATGTAAAAAAGAGTTGCTTCTACCAGAAGAATTATTTTGCCTTAATGAAGTTGAGAAAATAAATGTCTCTAGTAGGTACTGGCCTTCTATTGATGTGAGTATGCATGTTACAAGTAAGATTGGTGAAGGAAATTTTTTGTTCAATCAAATCATTCAACTTAGAATTTCAAAGATAATACCCGTCTATGATGTCAATTTCTGTTATAAAATTAAACATCAAGTAATTGCAGGTACTCTTGATATGTGGGGGCCACCTCAAACCGCAGCGCTGATGGATTTAGATAATTGTATTTCTGAGATAATGGTGCTAAATGGATTTTTGGGACTGAGTGAGTTATATGATTTACATGATACAGTTTATGAATGGAGTGATTTGCAAGAAATTGATAAGGTGAATAGAAGACTTACCTTAGAAGATGCAGTATTTGTGGATATATTGGAGCTTTGTAACTAAATTTAAAGTTAGCTTTGACCTTGAGGGCGGCTTTCCTTAAGGTCTTTTTTATACCCACCCCAAGCCGTATGAATCGTGCTGTTAATCCTGAACATTTTTAATTTCTATATAACTCTTGCTTAGTTGAGTTCATATAATAGTAACCAGGATAGTACGATAATTTTCAAGCTTGAAAAGATACTTCAATTATTCTCATCAACATCACGCAATCTTCACATCTTCATCCACACTATGGAATGACCCGTGGTTCATTATCGTGTTATCATAAGGGGAGCAGCTGATATTTTACGTCTAAACCATATAACTAGAACTTTAGTAAGTAGGCTGCGCTGAAATGCTAGGGGGATTATTTCATACATGATAGACAAAAGGGGAGTGGGACAATTATGGCAGTGAGAAGACGTTGGCTGATTACGGGGAGCATTCTGCTTATGCTCGGAACCGCAACAGGATGCGGAAGTCCGGAGGCAGAACAGCCAATGCAGGGAGCACAGGAGAAGGAGACGCCTGTTCAGGTGGCAGCCGTGCAGAAGGGGGCGTTGAATCAGACCAATGAGATGATTGGGACAGCGAGTGCAAGCCGATCTGTCGAGGTGATACCGAAGCTGAGTGGTGAATTGAGAAGTGTGAATGTGAAAAAGGGTGACACCGTCAGCAAAGGCGAGACTCTGGCAAGCGTGAAGGCAGACGATCTGGACATCCAGCTGCGCTTGGAGCAATTAGGATTGGAACAAGCGCAGGATCAATATAAAACGCTGCATAATGCACAGGCGTCTGAGCTTGAATTGGATCAGGCGAAGCGCAGTATCGAACAGGCCGAGCTCCGTATTCAGCAAGCGAGCAACCGCAAAGCAGACGCGTCCATCAAGGCGCCGATCAGTGGTCAGGTGGTGCGTGTAGCGGCCGAGCAAGGCGAGATTGCTGCAGGCACTTCGCCGTTGTTCACGATCGTGTCAACCAATCCGATCAAGTTCACGGCAAATGTGAGCGCTAATCAGATGCTGCTTCTGCAGAATCGGAAGGAAGTCAAGGTGGAGCTGCCGGATCTCGGCAAAACCATGAATGCGCACATTACATTCTTGTCTCCTGTGGCGAACGAATCTGGATTTTACGCACTGGAAACACAGGCAGAGAACAAGAAGGACGAGATTAAGCCAGGCATGACGGCCAAATTCTTAGTTGATCAGCAAGTGCTGAAGGATGCCTTGCTCGTGCCGACAGAAGCAATCGTCGAGAAGAATGGTACTTCACACGTATTCGTTATTCGCGATGGACAAGCTGTCGAGGAAGCGGTAGAGGTGCTTGAGGCGCAATCCAAGCTGACGGCGGTGAAGGGCAATCTTCAGCCGAATGATCAGGTTGTTGTCAAAGGACAGCTGACTCTGACAAGCGGCAATAAAGTCAAAATTGTCGAGGGGGCACGCTAACGTGAAAGTAATCGACGTCTCCGTTAAGCGTCCTATCGGCGTAATGATGCTCGTGCTGGCGATTCTGGCACTGGGCTTGTTCAGTCTGCGCAGTCTTGCAATCGACCTTTTCCCGAAAATCGATGTGCCGATTGCTGTGGTCGCGACCTCCTATCAAGGGGCGGCTCCAGAGGAAATTGAGAAGCTGATCTCCAGACCGCTGGAGTCTTCTCTGAGCACGATTCAAGGGATTGACACGCTGTCGTCTCAGTCACAGGCGAATTCCTCGCTGGTCATGCTCCAATTCAAGACCGGCACGAATATGGACAACGCCCTGATCGATGTCCGGGAGAAGGTCGATCAAGTGAAGGGGATGCTTCCTGATGATGCCAATGATCCGACCGTGCTTCGGTTCGACCCGAACCAGATGCCGATTATTACGCTTGGCTTGACGGGCGCATCTCCAGAGAAGCTTCAAGAATTTGCGGACAAGACCATCATTCCAACCTTGGAACGGGAACGCGGGGTTGCATCTGTCTCTGTTGCTGGGGGCAAAACACGCGAAATTCTCGTTGAGCTGAATCGTGCAAGCCTGTCGCGGTACGGCATTACGCCATCTCAAGTGGTGCAGGCGATCAACGCAGAAAATAAATCTCAGGCAGCGGGCTCTGTACCGAAAGGTGTACAGGATCTGCAAATCCGAGTGAAGGGCGAATACGGTTCCGTAGATGACATCAAGCAGACTATCATTCATTTGCCGCGTGGGGGACAAATACAAGTTAGTGATGTAGCTGTCGTCAAGGATACGTTCAAGAAGCAAACCTCGCTGACGTTAGTAGATGGCAGCCCTGCCCTCGTTCTGTCGGTACAGAAGCAATCGGATGCGAATACCGTAGCGGTTGCGGATAACATCGACAAGGGACTCGCGAAGATGAAGGATGTATTGCCGCAAGGTATTGAATTGAAGAAAGTGTCGGATACGTCGACCTTCATTCGTCAATCGATCGACAGCGTCATCGGCAATATGATGAGCGGCGGCGCATTGGCCGTCGTGATCCTGCTTCTCTTCTTGCGTAGCGTACGCTCGACCTTCGTAATCGCGCTCTCCATGCCGATCGCGATTATTTCGACGTTTACGCTCATGTATTTCACGGGGCAGACGCTCAATATCATTTCGATGGGCGGGCTTGCGCTCGGCATCGGGATGATGGTCGATAACTCTATCGTTATATTGGAAAATATATTTACCTACAGGCAGCAGGGCATGTCTATGAAGGAGGCGGCCGTGAAGGGGGCATCTGAGCTCGCTTCTGCAGTTATCGCCTCAACAATGACAACACTCGTCGTGTTCCTGCCGATCGTGTTCATTCAAGGCTTGACTGCCGATATCTTCCGTCCGCTTGCACTGACGGTCTGCTTCTCGCTTATTGCATCGCTTGTTGTGGCAATTACGCTCATTCCGATGCTGGCGTCGAAAATCGTATCCGAGAAGAAGATTATGCAGCAGGAGAAGAAGGGCTGGTATATGCGCTTCTTCGGCGGGTTTGTTGCAGGATACAAAAAGATATTGAAATGGGCGCTCGGACATCGTAAAACGACGGTGTTTGCCACGATTGCTTTACTTGTAGGGAGCTTCTTCCTCGTACCGTTCATCGGCATGGAATTCATGCCTGGCGGGGATCAAGGGCAAATTCAGATCAAGGTTCAGACGCCAAGCGGTACAAGTCTGGAAGAGACGAAGAAGACCGCTGACGAAGTGGCATCCCTGCTCAAGCCTTATGAGGGCATCATTGAGACGGCCTCGCAATCGATTGGCGGCGGTGGAGGTTTCGGCGGAGGCGGAACCAATTCCGCTACGTTCACCATTCAACTGGTTCGCGCTTCGGAGCGGGATATCAAGACCAAGGAACTAATGCAGAAATTAACGGATGCGACAGGAAATATTGCAGGCGCAGACATTACCGTATCTGCACAGGAGTCAGGCTTTAGTGCAGGAGCTCCAATTCACATCAAGCTGAATGGCCAGGACCAACAGGTATTGGAGGAAGTTGCGAATCAAGTGGTGTGGATGATCTCTGACGTACAAGGGGTATACAATGCAGAGTCTTCCGCAGCGGAAGGCAATGCGGAGCTGAACATTACTGTCGATCGCAGCTTGGCCGCTTCCTACGGCATCTCCTATCAGCAAATTTTGAGCGAGATTTCGCTTGCCATGAATGGGCAGATGGCTACCCAATATCGGGAAGACGGCAATGAATATAATGTGAGAGTCATAATGCCGGAGGAAGAACGCAACAGTATCGCTGCATTGAATGCCTTAACGATTCAATCGCAGAATGGCCAGTTAATTCCACTGTCTGCTGTTGCGAAGTTCAATCAGCTCCAAGGGCCTGTCATGATTCAGCGCGAGAATCAGCAGCGTCAAATTAACGTTACGGCTGATATTGCGGGCAGAGACCTGGGCAGCATATCGAAGGACATTGAACAATCGCTGAAGAAAATGAATTTCCCAGATGGGTATTCATACTCCATGGGCGGAGCGAGTGAAGATATGGTGGAAGCATTCGGGGATCTTGGAATTGCACTCGTATTCTCTATCTTCCTCGTCTATGTCGTCATGGCGGTTCAATTCGAATCGCTGCTGTATCCGTTCATTATTATGTTCGCGATGCCGACGACGTTCATTGGGGTTATTGGCGGATTGTTCCTTACAGGCACACCACTGAGCGTTACGGCGATTATCGGTGTCATTATGCTCGCGGGTATCGTTGTCAACAACGCGATTATATTGGTGGATTACATCAATATCCAACGCCGCAGCGGATTGGATCGCCATGAGGCCATCATGCAAGGTGCGCCGAGCCGGATTCGTCCGATCTTCATGACGACGTTAACGACAGTGCTCGGCTTGCTGCCGCTTGCGCTCGGCATCGGGGAAGGCGCGGAAATGCAAGCGCCATTGGCGGTTGTCGTAATATTCGGTCTGTCCTGTTCGACGATCTTTACGCTGCTGCTGGTGCCAGTTATGTACACGTATTTGGATGATTTCTCGAACTGGATGAAGCGCTTGTTCACACGCAAAAATAAGGCGGAGAACGTAAGCGAAGCAACAGTATCTAATTAATTGGACAAAGGACAACCTACAGTTTTATCGAAGAAATCTTGGTATATAGCAAAGCTCCCACGAACGAATATACTCGTTTGCGGGAGCTTCTTTATGTAAATGCAACTTGCTACAATATCGGCCAAATCTTTGACCACACCGCATCCAAAATATCCTGCAGCCGATCTTCCTGACTATTGATGGCGATCACGACATCCTTATCGGGCATGACAATACAGAACTGTCCATGCGCGCCATCCGCCCGATAGGCATTGTGGGAGCACATCCAGAATTGATAGCCGTAGCCTTGACACCAGTCACGGCTGCCTTCATTGCCGATCTGCTTGCTCGTTGCAAGCTGAATCCAATCGGCAGGGATCAATTGTACCCCGTTCCACATTCCTTGCTGCAGAAGCAGCTGGCCGAAGCGGCTCAGTTCTTCGTTCGTAAGTGCCAGCCCGGCACAGCCCAGCGTTACGCCAAGCGGCGAGGAATCCCATGTCTCTTCTGTAATCCCAAGGGGCACGAACAGCCTTGGACGCAAGTAGTCGTGCACCGTTAGTCCGACGGCTGCCTGCACCATTGCCGAGATCATGAAGGTATCTCCGCTGCTGTATGTGAACCGCTCGCCTGGCACTCTATCCAGAGGCAGAGACATGTAATAGCGGATCCAATCCGTTTCCTGCAGTGAAGCTCGTTCCTCTGCCCAGAGAGGGGGAGAGTCATGACCGGAAGACATGCGAAGCAGTTCGCCCAGCTTGATGCCTGCGGGGTGAAGCAGGGGATTGGGCTCCGTGTGCATATGAGCGTACTGCGGGAACATATCTCCTAGCGTTGTGTCCAGGGTCAACTTGCCTTCTTCAATGGCGAGACCGACGGCCATGCATGTAAACGATTTGCTGATCGAGTGCTGCAACCGCCGACTGTCTTCGTTCTGATCCCACTTTCCGATCAATTTCCCGCCCTGACGAACCCGCACAGAGGTGACCTGCAATTGTTCAGCCTTAATTCGATTCACGAATTCGGTCAGGCTTGAGGTTTCTATCATCTCCATTACTCCTTTCTCAATATGAGTGGTATGTTCCTATACCCGTCCAAACCATTTCGCGTGCATTACAATTCGAGCACATTTCGTTTCGCCAAAACGCTTGTTGTATATGTCAGGGATGATCGATGTAGAAATGTGATCCAAATCTCTTCATGAAAATCATGAAATCATGCGTCACTATTGAATAGAAACGTTTCAATTACGTATGATGAAATCTATATTTCAAGTATGTCATTGGTTCTAGTGCGTTGTCAATGAGTCTATAGTAATCGCTTTCTTTTTATTTTATATCTCAAAAAATGGGTAATTGCCAATTAAGAGTATTCAAATTTTACCCCTTTGTTCGATTGTATAAAAAAAGCATTGACAGATTCAGGAACATAGATCTATGATTGTGTCGAAACGATTCGAAAGAGTTGCTTACATTACGCAATCATGTGTTTTCAGCGAGTGATTTTCACTTAGTTGCAGACGAAAAGCTGGATTACAGTAGCGAATGAACATGTAAAACGGTCGATGTTTGATGATCTATTAGCAGTCAGAACTATATTTCAAAAATCCAAAAATGAAAGGGATTACATATGGCGCATGTAACGATAGAAACTGGGTCGAACGTTTTGCGAATGAACACGAGCATTCACGTGATTTATCCCTTGGAATCGCAAACTCCGCCAAGCAGTACGCTCTATTTGCTGCATGGTGCTGGTGATAATGCGAGCACATGGCAGCGGCTGACGACGATTGAGCAATATGCGCAGCGTCACAATTGCACGGTAATTATGCCAGAGGCTAATCGCAGTTATTACACAGACATGGCGTATGGACTCGACTACTTTACATTCATTACCGAAGAGCTTCCCGATTTGTGCAGCAAGCTGCTCCAGTTGAATGTCGAGCCAGAGCATACATACGTTGCGGGCTTGTCGATGGGGGGATATGGCGCATTGAAATGTGCACTTACCTATCCCGAGCGATACGCCAAGGCAGTATCGTTGTCCGGAGTGACCGATATGCAGCGCCGACTTCGCGATCCCGATATGCCCCAAGGAATGGTGAGAGAGATGCAGGCGGTGTTTGGCATGGATTTACTCGTGAAGCCCGAGCAGGATCTATATGCGCTGGCTGCCAAGAGGATGGAAGCGGGAAGTGCGATACCGTCCATTCTGTGCTGCTGCGGTTCGGAAGATCCTTTCATCGAAATGAATCGAGCATTTGCTGTGCACATGAATGCCGCTTCCTCATCCGGGTTCCATTTCCGCTATGTTGAAGATTCAGGCACCCATGACTGGGTATTTTGGGAGAAGCATTTGAGGACAGCGTTTGACTTTCTTTTTGACAACAAGTAGCTATCTGAGAGGGGAAATGCAATGTGAAATCTGCAGCCTTGCAGGGGCCAGACGGCAAGCTGAAGAGTCGTTCAAAGCTGGGAGCGCTGTTCAGTGAAATATGGAAGCATCGAATGGTATATACGCTGCTCCTTCCTGGGCTGATCTGGCTACTATTATTTGCGTATTTGCCAATGGGCGGCTTATCGCTTGCCTTCAAGGATTATAAGGCGAACTTGGGCATTTGGGGCAGTCCATGGGTCGGGTTTGAAAATTTTAAGTACGTGTTCCGTGATCCTGCCTTCCTCGATGCGCTGTGGCGGACGCTGTACATCAACATCATTAAGCTGGTCATACAATTTCCATTTCCGATCCTGCTGGCGCTCATGCTTAACGAGCTTCGAATGAAGCGTGCGAAAAAGGTATTTCAAACCATACTGACGTTTCCCCATTTCTTGTCGTGGATTATCGTCTCAGGGATCGTGATTAACGTATTAGCCTACGATGGACTCTTGAACAGCACGCTGACGCTGCTTGGCTTGCCAACGATTAATTTTCTTGGGTCAGAGAGCACATTCGTTCCGATGCTGCTGCTTACGGATATCTGGAAGTCCGCCGGTTGGGGAGCCATTATTTACTTGGCCGCTATTTCGGGTATCGATCAGGATCAATTCGAATCTGCCCAAATTGATGGGGCATCACGGATACAGCAGGTGTTTCGCATTACGTTGCCCAACATTATGCCTACCGTCACGGTCATGTTCATTCTGTCCGTAGGTGGACTGATGTCATCGGGCTTTGATCAAATTTTCAACTTGGCAAATGCAGCTACGAAAAATGTGTCTGAGGTGTTGGATGTGTACATTTACCGGATCACCTTCCAATCTTCGACTGACTTCTCGTTCTCAACGGCGGTCAGCTTGTTCCGATCTCTGGTGAATATGATCCTGCTGCTTGCTGCCGATCGAGTAGCGAAAATGCTGGGCGGAGACGGGCTATTCCGATAAGGGGGGATGCAACAATGAGCAAGAAAACTGCACGACGGTCATCGTTCCGCAGAGAGAAGATGACTGCTCTCGACTATATCTTATTTGTCATTCTACTTGGTATTGCACTGTTGATTCTCATTCCGTTCTGGAACGTCATTATGATTTCATTCTCGACGCCGAAGGAGTACGCCGACAATCCGTTCATGCTGTTCCCGAAAAATCCAACGCTGGCCTCTTACAAGGCGCTTTTCACGGACGGAAGCATTCTTATGGGATACTGGAACACCTTCAAGCTGCTAATTGTCGGTTTGCCTCTAAGCCTGTTCCTGACTAGCAGCATGGCCTACGGACTTAGTAGAAGCAAGTTTCCGGGCAAGCGGATCATCTTTTTCCTTGTTCTGTTCACGATGATCTTCAACGGCGGTATTGTTCCGCTGTACTTGATCATGAAATCCCTGCATCTGACAGGGACATTATGGTCTGTCATTTTTGCTGGCAGCTTCAGCGCCTTCAACATGATATTAATGATGAACTATTTCTACAGCCTTCCGGAATCGCTGATGGAGTCCGCACGCTTGGATGGTGCGGGCGAATGGAGAATTATGTTCTCCGTCGTGCTGCCGCTGGCTGCTCCCATTATGGCGACCATTACGCTGTTCTATGGTGTCGGGTATTGGAACAGCTGGTATGATGCGATGATCTTCCTGCGCAAGGCAGATCAGCTTCCACTGCAGAATGTGCTTCGCACCATTATTGTAGAATCGTCGACGAACGCATCCAATGCGTCAAGCGTAGATGCTGTCGGCAAGCAAGCTTTTTCAACGGGGATGAAGATGGCTGCGGTGTTCGTCACGATGGTGCCTATCATGTGCTTCTTCCCTCTGCTTCAGAAGCATTTCGCTAAAGGGGTGTTGACAGGGGCTATTAAGACCTGATGATACACATAGATTTTTGTTTTTTGCATGATGGTATGAAGGCAATATGTTCAATGCAGTACAGTATGCATCAAAAATCTATTATCCAAAAACAAGGGGCGACAAAACATGAAAGCAGACAAAAAGCTGTCGGTAAGATCCATTCTTCTCCTCTCGCTATGTCTGGTAATGCTGCTGGCTACGGCATGCTCGAAGGAGGGAGCGCAAGGAGGCAACGAGAAGGATGATAGCGGAAATTACAAGGACAAACTCAAAATTTCCGTGGCAAGCACCATAAATCTGAAGGACGGACAATTAAACAATGAGTTCCATAAGTTCTGGATGGATAAGTTCAATCTAGAGTGGGACTACAATTTCATCGAATGGGATTCATGGGCGGAGAAGCTGCGGTTGTGGGTCAGCTCCGGCGATCTGCCTGACGTAGCTACATGGAACTACATTCACGGCGACGCGATGAACTATATTGACCAAGGACTTCTGTACAAGTTCCCTGATGATTGGAAGGAGCGCTGGCCGAACGTAGCTGCTGCCTACAAGCTGACTGGGCTTGGCGAGAAGCTGGAAGAGCTGAAGGGCGGCACGTATATTCTGCCGCGTCCAGTGTACTACGAGAACAAGCCTGCTGATCCACTCGTCAACCAAATCGGCGTTATTGCCCTGCGCAAGGACTGGGCACAGGCTGTTGGCTTCGAATTGAAGGATGTGTATACAACAACTGAATTAATGACGTATGCCAAGCTGGTGAAGGAGAAGGATCCGGGCAAGGTCGGTGCGAATCTGGTGCCTCTTTCCTACAACGCAGGAGATGCATTGACGAACATCATAATGCCGAACAGCGAGCATTCCCGTGTGGAGTCTGCCTTCTATAAAGGAGAGGACGGAAAATATCACTGGGGAGCAGCGGATCCAGAAACGCTTGCCGGTTTGAAGCTGATGCAGCAGGCGTACAAGGAAGGATTGCTGAATCCTGAGTTCTATACATGGAAAAACAGCGAGGGCAGCGACAACTTCCGCGTTAAAGGAGTTGCGGCAGTTACCAGCCTTGGCGGTCTGGCTTCCTACAGACAAGACGTGGATAAGGCTATGAAGAAGAACCTGGGCGTGAACAGCGATGATCTTGTTCATACCGCAATCGTGCTCGGCGACGACGGCAAATATCGCAATTTGGAGCAGGTGAATTTCTGGTCGGCGCTTATTTTCTCGCCGAACATCAGCAAAGAGAAGTTTGAACGGGTTATGGACTTATTGGATTATTCGACTAGCAAAGAAGGACAAATGCTCTTGAACATGGGCTTTGAGGGCAAGGACTGGAAATACGGCGACAACAAGGAGCTGGCAAGCCTGCTGCCGGAAGGGACATCGCTTGAGGATAAGTATCCAAGCCGCTTTGAAGGATTGTATTTGTTGGGAGATGATTTCAGCATCATTAACCCGGCGATTAAGAAGGAATATCGCGAACGCGCCGTTCTTCATTATCAGAACAAGGCGAAACTGGGCAAAGAGGGCGGCAAGCTGGCTGCTTACGACTGGACGGTTCAATTGCACGATTCCAAGGTGAAGAACCAGGCAACATTCGATTACGAGACGGAGTATACGAATCTCATTTTGCAGAGTGGTGATCTGGAATCGAACTGGAAGAAGTGGGTGGAGAGCAAAATGTCGCTCGTTCAGCCGGTGTTGGATGAGCTGAACAATTTGAAATAGGTACGATTTGTTTAAAAAGAACCCGGTATGCCAACTGTTGCAAACGGCTTGCTGCTGCCGGGTTCCTATTTCACAACATTATTCTTCTCAATGAGGAATTTGCACAACCGATGATTCGCTGCACCTTGGTGTATGTATAACGGAGTCAAGTATTTGCGCAAGTCCCTGAGGAAGGAGAATCACTACTTTAGGAAATGAAAATGAAATCCCTTCGAATGATGACAAGTCAATTGATCGTTCAAACGAGAAATTCGAACCGTGGAGGAACTATTATGGATAATCAACAACTTCAAGCGCTTGTACTACAGATGACATTGGAAGAGAAAATTGCTCAGCTGCTGCAGCTTACGGGACATTTTCATGAAGGCTCGGACAGCGACGGGCAGGTAACGGGGCCAATGGAGGAAATGGGCATAACGGAGCAGATGGTTGCGGCGAGCGGCTCTGTGCTTGGCTTGTCCGGGGCGCAGGCGGTAATCGATGTGCAGCAGAATTATCTGAAGAAAAGCCGCCTCGGCATTCCGCTTCTGTTCATGGCAGATGTCGTTCACGGCTTCAAGACCATTTTCCCGATTCCGCTCGCGATTGGCTGCTCGTGGAATACGGAGCTCGCAGAACAGAGTGCGGAAATCGCGGCACGAGAGTCGGCTGTCTCGGGCATTCATGTGACGTTCGCACCAATGGTCGATCTGGTGCGTGATCCGCGCTGGGGAAGAGTGATGGAAACGACGGGCGAGGATCCGCATCTGAACAGCTTATTCGCGCGGGCGTTCGTGCGCGGTTATCAAGGCAGCGATATAAAGGGAGATTTGGAGCGGCTGGCCGCATGTGTGAAGCATTTTGCCGCTTATGGGGCACCGGAAGGAGGCCGCGAGTACAACACGGTTGATATGTCGGAGAGAGCCTTGCGCGAATATTACTTGCCTGCGTACAAGGCAGCGCTGGACGAAGGCTGCGAGTTGGTCATGTCCTCCTTCAATACCGTCGACGGGATACCAGCAACAGGAAATGAAAAGCTGCTGCGCGGCATTCTGCGTGAGGAATGGGGCTTCGGTGGCATTGTGATATCGGACTGGGCTTCCATACGGGAAATGATTGCTCACGGTGCGGCTGAGGATGATCGCGAGGCAGCACTTCGTGCTATACGGGCGGGCGTGGACATCGAGATGATGACGCCGTGCTATGTACATCATTTGCCGGGACTTATCCGCGAAGGCAAGGTAGATGAGGCTCTTGTCGATGAAGCGGTGCTGCGCATTCTGCGCCTTAAGGATAAGCTGGGACTGTTCGAGAATCCACTGCGCGGCGCGAATCCGGAACGGGAGCGTGAGATTCTTTTCTGCGCGGAGCATCGCAAGGCATCCTACGAGCTGGCAGCTAAATCCTGCGTTCTGCTGAAAAATAGCGGCATCCTGCCATTGCAGCCTAATACCAAGGTGGCGCTGATTGGGCCATTCGCTCAGAGTGAGGACGTGTTAGGCTGGTGGTCCTGTGTCGGTGCGAAGGAGGATGCGGTGAAGCTGGGCGATGCCTTGTTGGAGCGGCTGCCAAGCGGGCAGCTAAGCATTGCGGCTGGATGCGGCATCGAATGTATGTCAGCGTCTCAGTTGAAGGAAGCGCTTAATACGGCTGCTGCCGCGGATGTCATTGTGCTTGCGCTGGGCGAGGCATCCGCGATGAGCGGCGAAGGCGCCTCCCGTACGGATCTTCGTCTGCCGGAAGTGCAGCTTGATCTAGTGAAGCAGTTGAAGACGCTTGGCAAGCCGATGGCTGCTGTCTTGTTTAATGGCCGGCCGCTCGATCTGCATGGCGTCATCGAATCAGCAGATGCTGTATTGGAAGCGTGGTTCCCTGGCAGTGAAGGCGGAGCAGCCGTTGCGGACATCTTGCTCGGCAAGGTGAATCCGTCAGGGCGGCTTACGATGTCGTTCCCGCAATCAGTCGGACAGGTTCCGGTTTATTACAATCATTTCAATACGGGACGGCCGCTGAATCCGAGCAAGACGGATGAACGCTATGTCTCGAAATATATCGACTGCTCGAATGAGCCGCTGCTTCCGTTCGGCTACGGACTGTCCTATACATCGTTCGCCTACAGCAATCTGGAGCTTACCAGCAGCGAGATATCAGATGAGGAGAAGCTTGAAATCCGCATAACGATTACGAATACAGGAGCGAGAGCAGGTGTGGAAACGGTACAGCTGTATATCCGTGACATATCGGGCGAGGTTGTTCGTCCGCTGCGCGAGCTGAAGGACTATGTGCAGATTGAGTTGGAATCAGGAGAAAGCAAGGAAATCTTATTCCACTTAACCGAGGAGCAGCTGAGATATCACCATTCCGATCTTCGCTTGGTAAGCGACGAAGGAATGTTCCAAGTACATGTTGGATCGAACAGCCGTGATACATTGCAAGATTCTTTCCGACTCGTTCGCTGATGCTGATTTAGGAATAAGAGATGAGCTAATCAAAAAAGCATAGCCTTACTAGAACAACTAGAACTAGATTTATAGATACAATAGATGCCTTGCTATGAGCTGGGATAGGAGGAAGGGCAGACATGACGACAATAGAGCGATCAACGCAGTCGAAGTTTACGATACAAGCCGGCGAATTGCGCTTTACATTTTGGCCGAGCGGTGATTTGCATCAAGCAGTTAGCGGGCAGATCATGCTCAATCAGTTGGTGACGAGTCCGCTTGATGGCTCGCTCAATAACTTATATCTGCGGATTCACGACGATTCGGGTATCCGCTTCTATCCGCTGCTCGGGATTCGCTCACGCAGCGCCGTGCGGGTGGAAGGGAACCAGGCCGTATGGGAAGGGGCCGTCGAGGGAGTAGCGTATACGGTTACCTTTGCACTTCTGAAAGAGGGCATTTGGTTCTGGGATATTGCGGTACGCGGGGAAGGTGTAACCGTCGATATCCTGTATGGCCAAGATCTTGGCATTGCTTCAGTAGGTGCGGTACGCAGCAACGAGGCGTATCTGTCGCAATATATCGATCATGCTGTCTTCGAGGATGAAGAGATCGGCTGTGTTGTATGCTCACGCCAGAATCAACCGCAAGGTGGAGTATTCCCTTATATGCAGCAGGGAGCGCTCAGCCGTGCGATTGGCTACTCGACTGACGGGTTTCAATTTTTCGGATTGTCCTATAAGGAAACCAACATACCAGTGAGTGTGATCAAGCCTTGTCTTTCCAATGAAGTGTATCAGTACGAGTGTGCCTATACTGCGCTGCAATCAGAGCGTGTTATGCTTCATGGAGAAGAGCGGTTTGTATTTTATGGCCTGTACAAAACAGACCATGCGGCTGCAATAACGGAGCTGGAGTATCGGGACGAGGTCCGGCAGGCATGGGAAGCCTACTTGTCCGAGTCAAGTCATATAGCTGCCAACGAAAAAAATGCAGCATCGAATCCGTTAAATCCTGTCCAATACAATGCCGATATTGCTGAACCCCTGCGGACGCTTTCGATGACAGAAGCAGAAGTACAGGCGCTTTTCCCGGAACGAAATCAGGAAGAGCGTATAGATGGCAAGCTGTTGTCCTTCTTCACAGATTCCTACGAGCATGTCGTGCTGAAGGAGAAGGAACTGCTCGTTGAACGTCCGCATGGTCATATCGTAATGAGCGGAACCAGCGTGAAGCTTGGCGCGCAGGTCATAACGTCGACTGCTTATATGTACGGCATTTTCAACTCGCATGTGGTGGTCGGCAACACAAATTTCAATAAAATGATGAGCAATGCCCGCAACCCGCTGAACGTGCCAAAGACGTCTGGGCAACGCGTCTATATACACTTGAACGGAAAGTATCGCCTGCTCGCGATGCCGTCCATGTTCGAGATGGGCTTCAATTACGCGCGCTGGTATTACAAGACTGACGACGACATGCTAATTGTGACGAATTACACGGCATCGGACGCGCCTGAGATCCGCTTGAACGTCCGCTCTGTGAATGGAACGGCCTATAAGTATGTGGTCACCAATCAAGTGACGATGAATGTCAACGAGTTCGAGCTTCCGGTTCACATGAAGCAGGAGGGCGGAACGCTGATCTTCCATGCGAATCGGGAATCGCTGAGCGCTAAGGTGTGCCCGAATCTTGAATATCGCATGTGGGTGGAAGGGGCGTCAGTGACGATCGGTGATGAGACGATGCTGGCAAGCGGCATCCAATCTGGTGACGCTTCACTTGTTGTCATGCAGCTTGATATGAATCAAGAATGGACGTTAACAATTCAGGGATTGCTGGACGGACGAGAGAACGCAGCGAATTCGGAACACTCCCCGGGGACACGTGATATCCAAACCGAAATGGACGCATACCGTGCATTTTTGAAAGGCTTGATGAACGAATTCCATCTATCGTATGGAGCGGGGCAGTCCGATGAGCTGTTCAAGATGAATGCCTTGGCGTGGTGGTACACACATAACATGCTCGTTCATTATGCAGTGCCGCATGGACTAGAACAGTATGGCGGAGCGGCTTGGGGAACACGTGACGTATGCCAAGGGCCAGTTGAATATTTCATGGCTACTCATAAGTACGAGCAGGTGCGGGATATTGTGAAGATGGTCTACTCCCACCAATATGAGGATGATGGAAACTGGCCGCAATGGTTTATGTTCGATGAGTACTTTACGGTACAGCAGGAGGAGAGCCACGGGGATATTATCGTGTGGCCGCTCAAGGTGCTGGGTGATTATTTGACGGCAACCGGGGATTACAGTATTTTGAAGGAAAAGGTTCCTTATACCATGAAGCAGCGTTTTGACTTTACGGCGGATAAGGCGACCATACTGGAGCATGCCATCAAGGAAATCTCGTATATTCGCAATCATTTCCTACATGATACGCATTTATCATCTTATGGCGATGGAGATTGGGATGATACGCTGCAGCCGGCGAATGCGCAGTTGAAGAAATATATGATCAGCAGTTGGACCGTGGCACTTACGTATCAAGCAATGAAGCAATTCGCTGATGTGCTGCTGGCAGTGGACAAGAAGCTAGCTGAGGAATTGCAAGAGATCGCATCCGGCATTGAACAGGACTATAAGCGCTATATGCTGCACACGGAGGTTATTCCCGGCTTCATCTATATGGAAGATCCGGCGCATGCCAAGTTGATGCTGCATCCGACAGATACGGATACTGGCATTCAATACCGGCTTCTGCCGATGACGCGCAGCATTATTGCCGAACTGGTCGATGAGAAGCAGGCTCACATTAATTATCGCTTGATTCAGGATAATCTCTCGTTCCCGGATGGTGTGCGGCTTATGAATCGACCGGCTCAATATGCGGGCGGCGTCAGCACTCACTTTAAGCGGGCTGAGCAGGCGTCGAACTTCGGACGCGAGGTAGGACTGCAGTATGTGCATGCGCATATTCGTTATGTTGAAGCGATGGCGAAGCTTGGGTGTGCGAACGATGCTTGGCGGGGCTTGGAGACGATTAATCCTGTTGGTATTCGGGAAGTCGTCCCTAACGCAGAGCTGCGCCAAAGCAATGCCTACTTCAGCAGCTCTGACGGGAAGTTTCATTCCCGGTATGAGGCGCAGGCGAATATGGATGCGCTTCGCAGTGGATCGGTGCAGGTGAAGGGCGGATGGAGAATCTACTCCAGTGGTCCGGGAATCTATATGAATCAACTAATTGCAAATGTGCTTGGTATTCGGCAGGCTGGAGGCGATTTGGTCATTGATCCTGTGCTTCCGAACACGATGGATGGGGTGCATTTTGACTATCATTTTGCCGGAAGACAGGTTACCTTCATCTATCATATTGCAGGCGGTGGCGTGAGCCGCGCGGCGATAAATGGGACGCAGGTGAATGCGGAGCGGCTGAATAACCCGTATCGGCAGGGTGGCATACAAATCGCCAGTGCGGATATGGAACCCGAATGGAAAAACGGTGCAAATCGGATTGAAATATGGATGTAAGGAAGGCAAAGGCGATCTTTTCCGGGTCGCCCTTTTCCCTATAATGCTACAATAGGGAAAGGACATCTGAAGAGCATGAACGGACATCGGCACATCTCAGTAAGACAAAGCGGCATCCGAACAGATGCAACATCATAAGGAAGAAGGATTGGTTATCAAACGGAGGATTGAGGACACGTGGTCAGTATAAAGGATATCGCTAAAAAAGCAGGAGTGTCAATTTCAACGGTATCTTATGCCCTGAATGGCAGCAGCAAGGTGACGGATGAGACAAGCTCAAAAATATTGGCTATTGCCAGAGAATTGAACTATGTACCGAACGCCGCTGCCCGCAATTTGAAAAAAAGAGAAACGAAGATCATCGGCGCCTTTTTAACAGACTTCAAGGGCGAAGTATATGGCGAATTGCTGGACGGCATGAAGAAGGTATGCAATGCGCAGGGCTATGATCTGATCGTATGCAGTGGGAAGCAGTCTCACCGTATGCTGCCGGAACGAATGATCGACGGCGCCGTCATTCTCGATCAGACGTTCACGAGCGAGGAACTGCTTATGTACGCTGATCGCAATCATAAGATTGTGGTGATGGATCGGGAATTGGATCATCCGAACATTAATCAGGTGCTGTTGGATAACAAGGCGGGTGCGACCTTGGCGACGGAATATTTGGTGGAGCAGGGGCACCAGAAGATTTATATTGTGACAGGCCCGCCTGGATCATATGATTCCGAGCAGCGGATGAAGGCAGTGAAGCTCGTATCGGATCGGGCAGCGAATGTAGAGTGGGTTGAAATCGTCGGCGACTTCAACAAAAGCGGCGGTGAAAAGGCTGCCGAGCAAATCATGCAGGAGTACACTAGGCCAGCTGCTGTATTCTGCTTGAACGATGAGATGGCGGTTGGGTTGTATAATCGCATATCAGATACAGAGCTCCGTGTTGGCGAGGATATTCATCTGATCGGGTTTGACAATATTGAGCTGACTCGCTATATGCAGCCGCGACTCGCAACCATCGATTATTCCAAGCACAAGTGGGGCTCGCTCGCATGCGAGCAGCTGCTTAAGATGATTGCGGAGGAGAAGGTTGAGCATGAGCGCGTCTACGTTACCCTCGTTAAGGGGGAATCCGTAGGTAAAGCTTAACCATTATGGGTTCAACTATACCTTATAAGTAATGAGTATCGCTCGATGACTAAGTCAATCTATTGCAAAACATATGGATTGCTCCTTGATGGCGAACCCAAATACTGCTATCATTATCGATAAAATATCGCTAGCAGAAGACGTTCGGATCATTTTATGGACGCCTACGAACATGCTAGTCATGGAGACAAAGGTGGGAGAAACCGATGGGACAACATCGCGCGTACAATTTTAATGCAGGGCCGGCAGCGCTGCCGCTGGCTGTATTGGAGCGAGCACAAGCCGAATTCGTAGATTTTCAAGAGCAAGGCATGTCCATTATGGAAATGTCGCACCGCGGAGCGGTATATGAACAGGTTCATAATGAAGCGAAACAATTGCTGAAGGAACTGCTGAACATTCCTTCCGGGTACGATGTATTGTTCCTGCAAGGCGGAGCTAGCACACAATTCGCGATGGTGCCGATGAATTTGCTCACTGAAGGCAAAGTAGGCGCATATGTACATACCGGAAGCTGGGCGGAGAAAGCAATTAAAGAAGCCGAGCTGATTGGTGCAACGCGCGTTATTGCTTCGACAGAAGCGGATCGCTTTATGCGCGTTCCGACGCCAGAAGAGGTAGTCGCACCAGAGGATGCGGCCTATGTGCACATCACTTCCAATGAGACAATTGGCGGAACGCAGTACCATGCTTATCCAGACAGTGGTTCTGTACCCCTTATTGGGGATTTGTCCAGTGACATTTTGTGCCGTCCAGTAGATGTATCCAAGTTCGGCATGATCTACGCAGGCGCTCAGAAGAATCTGGGGCCATCTGGAGTAACCGTCGTCATTGCGAAGGAAGAACTAATTGCGAGCAGCCCGAAGACGATTCCGACGATGCTTCGCTACAGTACTCATTATAAAAATAATTCCTTGTACAATACACCACCTTCCTTCTCCATCTACATGGTCAATCTGGTGCTGCAATGGCTGAAGGAGCGCGGCGGGCTTGAGCAGGTTGAACGCGATAACCAAGCTAAGGCAGAACTCTTGTACAGCACGATTGATGCTAGCGGAGAGTTCTATCGCGGCTGTGCGGAGCGCGGAAGCCGCTCCCTTATGAACGTGACCTTCCGCTTGGCGGACGAAGAGCTTGAGAAGGCCTTCATTAAGCAAGCTGGCGAAGCAGGATTCGTAGGTCTGAAAGGACACCGCAGCGTTGGCGGGCTCCGTGCTTCCATCTATAACGCAGTTCCATACGAGAGCTGTGAGGCTCTTGCGCAGTTCATGAAGCAGTTCCAACAGCGCAACGGTTAAAGGGAAACGTGAAATCATTGTTCTTATAAGTAACAACGAGTTAGTGGGGAGTGTTTCCCGCTAACTCGTTTTTTTGTATGCGTGTATTGAGTGCCAATTTCCGTTATAACACTTTTTTGAAATGGTACTCCATTTCCCCGGCCAGAGCTTGAGCGGTATCTCCGGTTTCTCTGAAATCATGAATATAGATTTGTTTAAATGCCCCAAAGTCTACTTGCTTATAAAATTCAAAACACGGGAATCCATCATGGCTGCCCTCAACTTCAACGGCACCATTTTCTGTAACTCGTATGTGTAATAAATAATCAACAGGAGGCGCAAGTGCTAATAATGGATTACTGGCACTTGCACGCATTTGGAACATGACTTCATTAGATCCCCAACGAATATGGGAACACAAAATTCCCTCTGTACTGGCTTTGCCGGTTCTTTTATGCTCAGAGCCATCTGGGTGAGTCACTTTTTCGGTTGTGATGCCAGTATTCGAATAGGAGAACACTTCCTTTTTATAAAAATCAACAACAACTTCTTGCTCAACTCTGGAACGCATCGCGTTTACGGCATACGGTGTAAATTCGCGAGTGTCGCCTTCGTATTGAATGATATTTCCCGTATCCAACTCTTGCTTCGGCTCCGTCCAAGACATAGGTATAAAAACACTTGCTCGAATTTTAACGATGTTCGCCATAGCAACCTCCATGGTCATGTAATTGTGTTCGTTCATTCATAATAGCCCAGTGAGTTGATTATGCAGGAAAAACAAATAAAAACCCCGCCTGCTCGGGGAAACAGGCGGGGCTATATCGGAAATGAGGAATAAGTTAGGCCAAGTGACGCTTTGTCGGTTCTGTAAGCTTGTAGCCTACATTGCGAATCGTCATGATATATTCAGGGCTGCGCGCGTTTTTCTCCAGCTTGTCGCGCAGATGGCTAATATGGACATCGACGATGCGTGTATCGCCGAGGAAGTGATAATCCCATACGCCGTGCAGCAGCTGCTGTCGGCTCAATACCTTGCCGCGATGACGGCATAGGAAGACGAGCAGTTCGAACTCTTTCGGAGTTAACTCCACATCCCGGCCTTCCAGCTTCACTTCACGCTGATCCGCCATGACGTGCAGACTGCCGATTTGGTACACCTGTCCTTCATCTACAAGAGGAAGGGAACGGATGCGGCGCATAACAGCCTGAATGCGGGATATAAGCTCCTGCGGGGAGAAAGGCTTCGTCATATAATCGTCAGCCCCATTATCTAATCCATCAATCTTATCGCCTATTTCATGCATCGCTGTCAGCATAATGACAGGCACCATATTGTTCGCCACGCGCAGCTTGCGGCATACTTCCAATCCATCGCTCTTCGGCAGCATGCGGTCAAGTATGATCAGATCTGGACGGAAAGTGGATAGAACATCAAATACAGCCTCCCCATCATAAACACACAGAACGTCATAGCCGGCCAGCTTCAAATTATATTCAATGAGGGTAGAGATTGAAGGTTCGTCATCAACAACTAAAATTTTGGATTTCAAAATAGTCCCTCCCACAATTCTTTTAGTAAGTAATCGGTTGAACGATTTACTGCATTCGATATCGTGCACCGATCGAATGCCATATACCAACATTATGAAGGATATTCGTCAGCGGCATATTAAGCAAACGTAAACTGGGTGTAAAAAATAGAGGAACCGATGCTCGGTTCCTCTTCAACATTGCGGATGTATTTCATGTGATCAATGGATATTTAATGGATATTCAATGGATTAATACTCAAGTGACCTAGAAAAGCAGTTTAGGCACTAACTTGCTGTTTCGCTTTCTCGTCCAGCTGCTTATGGAAGAACGGCCACCAGTTGGCAGAACCGAACGTCTTGACCATGACGGGTACGAAGAACGGCAGGATGAGGAATGTATACAGGGTAAGTCCGGATAATACGACAGTTGCAATTTGCATCATGGACAGTACGCCTGATGGATAGAAGGAAGCAAATGTTCCTCCTAAGATGATTACGGCAGAAATAATAACCGTCCCCATATTTTTCATCGCGTATAGGATTGCATCCTTCACATCCAGATGCTTATTCTCATTGAAGCGCTCCATCAAGAAGATGCTGTAATCGACGCCAAGTGCCATCAGCATAACGAAGCCGAAGAATGGAGCTGCCCATGTAACGCCGGAGTAATCCAGCATCTTCGTAAAGATCACTTCCGTAATTCCCATCGAAGTGAAGAAGGTAAGCAGCAAGGATGCTACGATATACAGCGGCATAATGATGGATCGGAACAGGACAATCAGGATGAGTAATATGCCGATGATCATGTACGTTACAGTTCTCATATAATCTTCACCAGACATTTGCTTCAAGTCGGCAAACGTGCTCGATACACCGCCAACTGCGATCGTCGCCTTTTCCAAGGAAGTTCCCTTCACACTGCGATCCACAGCTGCCTTCACAGCGTCGATCCGATCGATAGCCGGGGTTCCATATGGATTATCAGCAAAGATGACGTCCAAGGTCATTACACTGCGATCCTCGGATAAGTACATATCGAGCGCTTTGCGGAAGGCGTCATTCGTTAATACTTCATCAGGAACGAACCAGCCGCCAAGCTCTTTATCGGGCGCTGTACTTACATTTTGCAAATATCCCTGAGCAGAGTTGAGCCCATCCGATACTTGCGTCAATCCATCGGCTCCATCCTTCAAGCCGGTCGTCAGCTTGCCAATCTGATCAGATAATTGCGAGAAGCCGTCTCCGATCTGTTTTTGGCCAGCTTGAAGTTTATCAAGTCCTGTTATGATGCCAGGGACTTTGCTAATGATTTGGCCTTGGCCACTGGCTGCCTGCTTCAGACCTGACTCTAGCTGCGAGATGCCTGCAATGAGCTGATCGAACCCTGATGCCAGCGCCTTCTGGCCGGTAGTGGCTTGCTCGTAGCCTTGGTTCGCCTGAGCCATGCCTCCGTTTACTTTCGCTAATGTAGATTGCATCTGTCCAAGAGCGCCGGATAATTGGGCTGCCCCTTGCCCAGCAGCGGTTACGGTACCGCGAATCGCCATATAATCAGCGTCTCTCAACAAATCAGGGAATCGTTCCTCCAAGCTGGCGAACCGAGTCGTTAACGATTGCAGCGATTTGGTCAATTCGCTGAATTGTGTATTCATTTGGCCAACGCCGCTTGTTATTTCAGTGAGACCTTGCCCAATCTGCTTATAGGTATCGAGCAGCTTCTGATGGGCTTGGCCCAGCTTTTGCGCACTCTCCTTGGCCTGCTTCAGACCTTGCTGCAGTTGGCCGGCACCGGCAGAACCATCGCGAATGCCAGATTCAATGCGGCCAAGTCCCTCATTCAGCTGCTTGATTCCGGATTTCAGTTCTTCGGTTCCCGCGGTGAGCTGTGCTGCTCCGCTAGCTGCCTCTTTGAGCTTAGGCTCGTTTTTGCTTAATTCGTTGCTCGCTTCGGACAATCCATCTTTAATTTTGGATAATCCGTCATTTCCCTTGGACAGGCCGCTGTCAAGTGTCTTGATCTGTTCGGTAATTTGGAAGTCCTTGATTTCATCGCCTGCAGGTCGGCTAAGGCTGCGAACGCCCGATACACCATCTACCTTAATCAGCTCACGGCTCATTTTCTCAGCTACGGCCATATATTCGCCCACCTGAAGCGGGGAAGAGCTCTTGATGACGACCTGGGTTGGCATGGATTCGCCAGGCTCGAAGCTGTCTGCAATAATATTAAAGGCTTTGACGGAATCGTATTTATCACCGATTTCCTCCAAGCTGTTAAACGATACTTCACCTTTATAGGATATTAGGAATGGCACAGTGACGGCTGCAACCACGAGCATCGCTGCCAGCGGTCGGCGCAGTGAGAATGAGCCAATGGCACCCCACGAACGGCTTTCTTTATGCTCAATCGATTTCTTCGCTGGCCAGAACAGCTTCTTGCCGAGCACGGCCATGAAGAACGGTACGACCGTTACTAACGCGAGCAGCATAATCGCAATTCCAATGGCAACTGCAACGGCAGAACGATACAAATTGAATTCGGAAAATCCAATCACGGAAAAACCGACAAGTACGGCGATTCCGGAGAAGAGGACTGTTTTGCCGGCAGTACGGTACGTAGCGGCAATCGCATCCCATAGATCGTCGTGCTTAGCGAGCTCTTCCTTATACCGACTGAGGAGCAGGATGCAGTAATCCGTTCCAATTCCGAATAAGACAGCCACCATAAAGATTTGCGTGAACGTCGATAACGGGAATTGGGTGCTTTCGACAAGAAATGCGACAATGGATTGTGAAATGATGTAGCTCAGACCGACTGTTAGCAGCGGAATGAAGGCTGCGACGATCGAGCGGAAGACGAAAAATAGGATGGCTAGAATGAATACAACGGTAATCAGTTCCGACTTCTTCAAGCCCTCTTGTGAGCTGACGAGTTGGTCATTTTCAATCAGCTTGCGACCGGTAATGTAGTGTTCAACAGAAGTAGAAGCAAGTTCTTTATTGATTTGATCACGAATTTCTACCGGATTCGCTGTCTCGGTACTGACTGACAGGGAGGTGAGTACGGTTTTGTTGTCTTTGGAAATTAATTTATCCTTCAATTCCGACTGTCCGTATGGTTCGAGCATGGAGACGATATGAAGGCTGTTTTTGTTTTGATTGAGCTGCTGAATAGCATGCAGAATATCTTTGGTATCCTTATCCGTCAATCCATTTGGATTATGGAAGACCAGTGCCATACTCGTTTCATGTGCATTGCCTTTCGCATTGGACACTTCATCCATGATGCGGATCGCTTCTGCAGAGGAGTAGCCGTCAGGTACGCCAATCGTACCATGCTCCTTCACAAGCTCAGATAGCGACGGTGCTGCTATGGCAAGAATAACAGCAACCGCAATCCAGGCCGTCATGACGGCCCATCTTGCTTTTAGTATCGTTTTCATGTTTGATTCTTCCCTTCTGTCATCAAGCGGGCGAGCTTCTCGTACGTCCCGATGAAGGTTTCGACTTCCGTTTCATTGAAATGAGTCAGATAAGAGGAGACAATATCCTGTACCTGCTTATCCACTTGCTCATAGACCATCTGCCCTTCCTCGGTTAAGGACAGTTCGATGACGCGACGATCCTCCTCAGCAGGTGTTCGTTCTACATATCCGTGATCGACAAGTCTATTTATAATGGCGGTAATGGAGCTCTTGACGACCTTGAATACAGCGGCCAGATCGGTGGAAGTGCACTGCCCTCGCTGATGAAGTACGCACATAATCTGGTATTGATCGATGGTTAGATGATTGGGGATTGCTTCTCCGATCTCGTTAAATAAATGCTTCACTACTGTAAATTCTGCGGCTATATACCGTTCGATGACGGTTTTGGCATCTCGTTTCACAACAATAGCTCCCTTATGATATTAAATGGTTCGATAATCAAATCGTTCAATAGTCGAATCATTCGATTGTAGAACTATAATAATTCATGCAAAATCCAATGTCAAACCCACCTCTATGAACATGGTGCAATAAGATCAATTTACTTGCTGTGCACGGAAATCTATAGGCTTGCCATATTGGTGTATAATATAACAATGAAATATGTGAGGTGAACATCAGATGGCTTTCAACATCGTTCTGGTTGAACCAGAAATACCAGCTAACACAGGAAATATTGCGCGCACTTGCGCAGCGACGGGTACTCATCTGCACTTGGTTCGTCCACTCGGGTTCCGAACGGACGATGCGACCTTGAAGCGTGCAGGTCTCGATTATTGGTATGCAGTAACGATTCATTACTATGATTCGTTCCAAGAACTTCAGGAGAAATACAAGGACGGCCGCTTCTTCTACTCGACGAAGAAAGCAGACAACTGCTACAGTGACTTCTCGTTCCAGGATGGGGACTTCTTCGTATTCGGCAAGGAGACAAAAGGTCTCCCTGAGGAGATCATTCATGCGAATCCAGAGACATGCATGCGCATGCCAATGACGGATAAGGTACGGTCACTCAACTTGTCTAATGCAGCGGCAATTGTCGTATATGAAGCACTGCGTCAAGTAGACTTCTTTAATTTGCGGTAATTGCACCATATTACAAGATTTGAATAAAAACGAATTGAATTGACAAATTTCAGCAGGATTTTGGATCGAGGCATCGAAGTAGTAGGGGCAGTAGTTTCGAGGGTAAACATGAGAGAAGAGAATATTCAAGAGAGGTGGAACTGATGAAACCTGCCGGTGTTGTCCGTAAAGTCGATCAGCTGGGACGTATCGTACTTCCCAAATCGCTGAGGAAGCGCTACCAGATGAACGAAGGGGATCCTGTTGAAATTTTGGTTCAAGGAGATCATATTATTTTAGAGCGCTACCGTCCGAAATGCGTATTTTGTGGGTCAATGGATGGGGTAGCGGATTTCAAGGATCGATACATATGCGCACAATGTATGCATGACATGACTCACTTGGCTCGATAAAGAGAAACAAGAGGCGAAGCATCACACTCGGTGATGCTTCTTTTTAATTTGTGGAGCTATAAATAAAATTAGCCAAGGGGAGAAGAGATTCTCCGACCTTGGCTGTATGATTATACTTGTAGTAGTGCTTGAAGGAAATGCAGGGGAATTACACACGCAGTAAGTCAGCATGCACAATGTCATTCGTAACAGGATGACGCTGAATCTCCTTGACGGTAGCCGTAATCGAATCTGCCCCGTCTAAGCTGAGTTCCAACTGGCTGCTTGTCGTATCTCTGACCCACATGGAGAACTTCTTCTCATCCAAGTGAAGATTCACGCTCGTCCCCTTGTGCAGCAGGACACAAGGCAGCCGTCCATCCTTGCGAAGCTGCCGCAGTGTTCCTCGATCCTCGCTGTTTCTTGTTACTGCCTGAAAATGCTGCATCATGACAAACCTCTCCTTTTCAAATGTTCGGTGTATCGCAGCTATGGCTCATGCTTCCCAGCAGGAACGCTAGCTGTCCGATAGATGACCAATATACAGCTTCTTTGCTCGGAGATTTCGCGATTTGGGCGATAACCTGCCGAGTATTTAATCTCAATAACTTGCTCTTCCTGCAGCGTTGCCAAAAACTCATTTGCCTTCTGCTCCGCTGTCACTGAGCCTACGTCTACAAACTCTCTTACCTGGATCATTGCATCAGTCCTTTCCTCACAGTAGACCATTAAATGTAAAATCCTATAAATATGCACGAAGGCATCTCGCCCCAGTGGGGTGAAATGCCTCGTTATTCTTATCGTATCAAGTTAGGTAACGGGTGTCAATCCAACCGGATGTATCCATATTTAGAAATGGAAGCATAAAAAGAAGCCTTCCGCAATCGGAAAGCTCCTTCTTCTTACAAGCCGCTCGTCTTATCCTCATTGTAGCCAGCTGTTAACATAGCTACGATGAACATTGCGAATACGAGCATAATGATCCCAAAAGTTACGGACATGATATGCACACCCCCAATGGATGCCTTTATTATACCCAAAACATACCAAAATGAAAATATGAAATGCAGGTTGTTCCGTAAGTTGTCATTTGAAGAACAAGAAATGAGTAGGAAGAGATCGCATCTCGCCATCAGATGGTGTGTTGACAACTCGTCCATTGAATACAAGCGTCGATGAGCCTCCACCATCCAGGTTGTATGCATCTCTTACGCCGAGATTCGCCAGCTTGCGCTGCAGTTCCTCCAACGTAGCACCGGAGCTGCCGCCTTCGTTATAGCCGTCAACAACTAAGATGAGCAGCTGATCATCCTTGTAATTGCCGATAACGGTACGGGGCGCCCTCGCGGGTGACGTCTTCCATTTATCAGGGATCGTAAGACTCGCACCATTCTTTAATAGAACAGGGACGAAGGTTGCTCCATATTCAGGCTTAAGCTTGTCCAGCTCTTCCTTCTGATAGAACTGTCCGCCAATCAAGCGGGAATTGATGTCCATGCCGACGAAGGACAGATTCTTGAAGCTTGGCTCGAATGAGGGGACGTATTTGCCATTCACCACGGTCGTTCCAAGTGGATAGCGTTTGCCTCTGCTCTCTGCATAACCGCCAGCGTTAATGCCAGCAATGGCATTATGCCGCTTCACAGCTTGCATCGTCGTCTCCGATCCACCATACTCGTCGCGGCCAAGCGTCATTTGCATTGCCTGCGGATCCTTCAATTTGACCTTCATCGCATATCCACGATAAGTGGGCTGATTGATTGTGTATAATTCCGCGCGCAGCTTCTCGCTGTCGATGCGCTCCTTCGGTGTGCCGAGCCGCGATGATATCCGGCGATCATAGATACGCTCTGGCCGCTTCGCTTGGCTATTCGCCGATTGAACGATGTCATTCATCGTTGTGGTCGTCCGATTATACAAGGTAGAGATACGTCGTACGGATTCGATTGTATAGACGGCCGTCGCCTTCGCTTGATCCAATTGAGCGGATACTTGAGCCTGCGTCTTATTGAATGCTGCTGGCTCCGCAAGCGGCTTGTTATCGAATTGAAGCGATACGCTCTGCGAAGAGATCAGCATCCAGATCATCATGCCAAGAAAAGGTGCAGTGATCATCATGAAGAGCCGATTGACCACTTTTACTTGCAATTTCATAAAAACCGCCTCGCTTGTTATTTCAACAAATCCATCTTCTTCTGCAGCTCCGCAAGCTGCTTCTTCACTTCGTTCAATTGTGTATACAGCTTGTTGCTGTTGTCCGTTTTGTTCGAAGTATTATCCTTTGTAAACGTAAGTAGTTCATTGAACGATTGAACTTTGCTTTGCATGGCATCCATCTTCTTATTTAACTCGCCGAGCTGCTTTTCATAGTCTAATTTGACTTGCTGCAGTTGGGCCTCGGTTTGCACTTGAATTTCCTGAAGCATTGTTTTCTTCATATGGGTGCTGTAGAAGTAGGTAGCCGTTACTCCAATACCGATCATAATGACCCAGAAGAGGAGAAACCATTTGGCGCTAGCTCCGCTCGTCTTCGTTCGGGAGCGACGTGCCGTGTCGCGTTCCGTCTGTGCTGTTGGTTGCAATTGAATCACCTCGAAAGAAGTCGAATGGTAACGTAAAAACATTACCCATTCTAGCATGAATTCTATCATTATTGGGGGAAGAGATGCAAAATTCATACAAATCTTGCATTGAAGTTACAGGAAGCGTTCGTTAGAATAAAGAAAGGTTTGTGATGAAATTTGTCGATAAATGATTCTTCTGTCAGGGGTAAAGAAGAGAGATGGAGAAAAAAGGAATAAAATCGAAAAATTTGAAAACGATTACAAAAATAGGGTTATTAGTATTACTCGTATTGCAGTGCTGGTTCGTATTTGTAACGGTTCGGTATCCTTATTTAGGGATTCGTGTGCAGGTAGAGCAAGGGGTATGGACAATCGCCGAATTCTCAAAAGAGGCATTCGCGACAAGACACCACCTGCAGGTTGGTGACCGGATCATTAGCATTAACGGCAACCCGCCAAATGAACATCCAACCGTCCGACGATGGCACACGATTGAACAAGCGGAATATATCGTTATTGATCACTCTGGGCATAGCAGGCTTATCGATATAGCGTACGAACCTCGTCATCCGTTTTCCGGAGTGCTGCCGTTTGCGAGTGAGTTTATCTTCATTGTACTTGCAGGATACATATGGTGGAAGGAACGTTCCAGCTTGTCCATGAGAATGTTGTCCTGCTTGCTGCTTATAATGGTCATCATCTATATGAGCATGGGAGCTACATTCCGGGGAGATATGCTTGGTCAGATTATTATTTGGTGCGCCGTAGCCTTAATACCGATCGTTCTGCTGCACTTCATTGCACAATTTTTCTATGAGAAAGCGGGTATCGCATATTCACGGCGCGGCATTCACGTGTTCTATGGAATCGTTGGCTTATACTTTGTGTTAAAAACAACGCTTCTTATGACCGATTATGTGTACGATGTGTACCAAATTGACAATATCGTAGCCGATTGGCTCTTTGTGAGCGGAGTGGCCTACAATTTCTATTGGATCGCATCCACTTATTATCGCAATCGGTTAAGCTCACCTCATATCGCATCTGTCATTCGTTATGTGTGGATATGGATGGGGATTGCATTTACACCAATCCTGTTATTGACCTATGTTCCAATGATATTCCGTCAGGATCCGCTTGTACCGCCGCTATTAACGGGGTGGTTCACATTGCTGCTGCCATTAAGCTTTGTGTATTTGAATCGCTTCCATAAATTGTCTGACTTTGAGATCGTCATTAAGCGGGTCGTGTCGCTTGTTCTTATCGCCATGGTTCCGGGGGCGCTCCTTGTTGGATTGAATGCGATCATCTTTGTTGAATCTCATACGATCGTGCAGCATATATTCAGCTTTGGCTTTATCGTTATCTTATTGTCCGTTCTGCTGTACAGCTTCCCATACTTCAATCGGAAGCTTACAACAGCAATTTATCCGAGCAATCAGCGGCTGAAGGAGTCGCTGCAGCTGATTACGGCTCAATTAACTGCACTAGATACGATGCAGGAATGGAGCAAGGCGATCCTCTACTCCCTCATCAAGACCTTGAAGGTTCGGGGGGCAGCACTTGTGATCAAAAACCCGCATAATGATATCGAGCTCTATATTGATGGTGGACTCGATGCAACAGATGTGGAGCGGCGAGTTCGTTCGGGTCAATTCTATTCCGAGTCGGCTTATTGGTTCGAGGTTGAGCGGCATGATGTGTACATTGCGTATTTGGTAGTCGCACATCGTGAAGATGGAGCTGAGCTGAACATGGAGGAACAAGAATGGATACGTCAGTTAATCCGCTATATGAATATCGGCATGAAGAAAGTGATGATGATTCATTTGCTGAATACGCAAGTAGAGCAGCTGAAACGGGAAACCGAACGGAAGCCTGTAACCTTGCAATCCTTAACAACAGGGCCGTGGGTGATTGAGAAAATGTTCGGCTCTATGGAGAAGGACAAAGGAAAACTGTCCAACATGCTGCAGCATACGGTTATGCGGCGCTTGCATGATGTTGGCATGCAGCTTGATGCCATTCACGCAAACACGGAAGCGACCGCTGTTCGGGAGCAGCTAGCTCAAGTAGAGAAGCAGTTGACAGACGTGAATATGGAACTGCGGCATACCTGTCTGGGGCTTGATCCGCAGCTTATGCACACGGCGGGCTTCGCTAATGCGGTTCGGCAATATATTGAAGGGGAATGCGGAGAGTGGAGCGAGCGCGTTCATTTCCAAGTGGATCAGGAAGCTGGGATTGATGCACTGTATCCGGCTATGAAGCTGCATGTATTCCGTATGGTGCAGGAGCTTCTGCATAATTCAGCCCAGCATGCTTATGCCAAAAATATTGACCTTCAAGTACGTAAGGATGAAGGGCAAATTGTCATTCTATATGAAGATGATGGAGTTGGTTTTGAAGCAGCAGCTGTGTTCAATGAACGTGCGAAGGTGAAGGGACTGAAGCTCCTCCGTGCCCGTGTTCTTCTGTTGAATGGCAGTATGACGTGGGATGCTTCACCAGGAGAAGGCGTCTGCATTATTATTTCGATTCCATTCCGCATGATGTATGGACTGCTTCGCGGAGGAGAGCCAAGCGCATAGCGGGTAGTTAAGGTTAATTTCATCATGATTGCATATGAAAAAGGAGCGTCTCATCACCAGCTTCGGTGACAGGGTGCTCCTTTTTTGGACGATAACATGAGCTGTTGTATCTTGATCGATTATTAAAATGTATTGGGGTATAGTAGTTACCTTCGATAAGACATAGAATAGTAGTAGTATTGCACCCAGCAATGAAGGGGCTTTAAACTTTGCGTTCAATTTCTATATCATGTATTTATGATGCCGGATGCGCTTACATGTGACAAGATTGTGATGACTGCAAATCATACTCACCATTGCATTAATAAAGCGTTGGGTGTATCATTTTTGGAAATAGGAAGGGATGATACCGTTATGCAATATAATTTTTCTGCTCGCGTTCGCTCTGTAGAGAGCTCGGTAGTGCGCGATATTTTGAAATTAACACAGGGCAAGTCGATAATCTCTTTCGCTGGAGGATTACCGGCAGACGAACTGTTCCCAATTGATGCGATTCGTGAAGCTTCTGAGCGTGTATTCCGTCAAGGCCCGCAAGCCTTGCAATACGGATTGACAGAAGGTGCCGTTGTGCTGCGTGAGAGACTGGCTGCTCGTATGCAAGCCAATCGCGGCATTGAATCGGAAGCAGATGAGATTCTAGTTACATCAGGCTCTCAGCAAGCGATTGACTTGTACGCAAGAGCATTGCTGGATCCAGGTGATGTTGTCCTCGTGGAGAATCCAACTTATCTTGCTTGCCTGCAAGTGCTTGGTTCCTACAGCGCCCGCATCATTCCGGTGGAGAGCGACAGCAACGGTATGGTTCCGGAAGATTTGGCTGCTAAGCTGAAAGAACATAATCCGAAATTTGTATATGTAGTACCAACGTTCAGCAATCCGACAGGGCGAGTATGGAGCCTGGAGCGCAGACAAGCGTTGTTGGATCTATGCCGCGAGCATGAAGTTCTCATATTTGAGGATGATCCATACGGAGATTTGAAGTTTACAGATAACAAGGTACCTAATATCGCTTCCCTGGAAGGGAAAACAGAGGAGCGAATTGTAGCCTATACGAGCACGTTCAGTAAGACAGTTGCCCCGGGACTGCGCACAGGCTGGATCGTTGCGGATAAGCAGGTTATTCGCATGATGGCTCGGGCGAAGCAATCTGCGGATCTCCATTCCAGTGTTCTGGATCAGCTGATCCTTAGTGAGATGCTCTTGCCAGAAGTATTTGATCTGGATGGACATATTCGCAAGCTGTCTTCCGTGTACAAAGAACGAATGGAGACGATGGCCTCCGAATTGCAGCAGGAGATGTGGAAGGACGCGAAGTGGAATACGCCTCAAGGCGGCATGTTCTTCTGGGTAGAGCTTCCTGAAGGCTTGGATGCCCAAGCATTGCTCAAGGTTGCTGTAGAGAAGGGTGTAGCATTCGTTCCGGGCATGTCCTTCTATGCAGGTGAACCAAATCGCAACACAATGCGTCTTAACTATTCGTTTGCGCAGCCGAGTGTCATCCGTACCGGAATGGAGCGCCTGACAGAGGCAGCCTCCGAATTCTTGGGCCGTTACTCTGGTGTGTAAGCAATCGTACGCAATACGTTCGTAAATGTAGAGATCATGAGAAGCAAGCAGTCCTGTCTGGGCTGCTTGCTTTTTATTTGAAACTGGATGGGGTTAGAAGTGGATTGCATTGGACAGGTCTCAGATAGAAGGCTAACGATCTGTTGCCGCGACAGGGTGATAAATCCGAAAATGGACTAAGGCGATAATCCTGGCAGCTGCGCAAGAATATTCGCATATTGTGCAATAGCCGCTGTCCCTTCGGAGGTCAATGCATAAATCCCCCGGCTCTGGCGTTCGAACCACCCGTAGTAATTTTTCTGCAAAATGCTGGCCGCATCACCAACTCCAGCTCTGCTGCGAACAACTGCAGCTCGAAGCGGGCCCTCCTGCAGAACATTAGCCACTCGAAGCGCTTTCTCACGATAGGCTGTAACGAGCGGCTGCTTCGTCGTGCCGCCTACGTTATAGTCGCCGCTGCGCGCATGGAATTCACGGACAAGCCTTGCAGCTCTAGTCTTGGAAGTTCTGACTGGCTTCGGCTTATATACGGCTTGATCTGCTTGCTCTACCCATCCAGGAGGATGACAGATTGCCTCTACAAATGGCGCCTTTCGTTTATAGAAGGTGACGAGCAGAAATCCTAATCCGAGCCGTTCGCATAATTGTCGAAGTCCGGATACCGGGTGGCTGCTGCGGGTTGCTTTTTTTTTGGCTACAGCAACGTATACGGTCGACGACAGCTTTAAGCGATCAAGCGCCTGAAGCAGCAGCGTTACGTTGAAGGAAGACTTCAATTCGATAATAATCGGCTCTGCTTCCGGCGCATCTGGGCGGATAGCAACCATATCACAATGGCGAACCTCACCTCGAACATGATATCCAATCGCTTCAAAGTACGTCTTAATTGGGGCGTACAGCTCTGATTCTTTAAGAATGACTCTAGACGAGTCCACTTGCTTCTCTCTCGTCTCCTCCGTCTCATGTTGTTGCTCCAGCTCTGCTGCGATTGAATCCGAGCGGACAGGCGATGCACGCTGTGAGCGTGCAGATTGTTTCGTTTTTTTGGCTCGAGTAGAAGGGGATGTTGATTTGCCCATACGAACGGTTTCTCCTTTCCCGATGAAAAAGGGGGACAAATCTTGTGATGATTTCTCCGGGCCTCTTTCCTATAACTCTTCGTCCCATTATACCATGCTCATGATCGAACCAAAGGTTGGGCTTGTATATGCAGAAAATTTCGTGATATTCACAGGCTTGTTCCGCATAGTTATGTAGTACACTAATTTTTTCTCTAAAGTGAGACAGACGCAAAGCGGCGATGGAGGGCTGTGTTGCAAATCGGGAGCAATGGAGGTTTAAAGGGATGGACATATTCAAACGGATTTCAGAACATCGTGCCGAAAGTGAACAATTGGCCTGGACCGGAACATTTAAACAATATGTCGAGTTGCTGCGTCGTGACCCCGCTCCGGCGATGACGGCACATGCGCGCGTGTATGAGATGATTGCGTCGTATGGTGTGGAAGAGGTTAACGGGCAGACCAGATATAAGTTTTTCGATAAGGAAATATTCGGTCTTGACCGTGCCATTGAGAAGCTGGTGGAAGAATATTTTCACTCTGCTGCGAAGCGGCTTGATGTGCGGAAGCGGATATTGCTATTGATGGGGCCTGTGAGCGGAGGGAAATCAACCCTGGTCACGATGCTGAAGCGGGGCATGGAGCAGTTCTCCCGAACCGAGCGGGGAGCTATATATGCAATCAAGGGCTGCCCTATGCATGAAGAACCGCTGCACCTGATACCGAATGAACTTCGGCCTGAGGTTGAGCGCGAGCTGGGTGTTCGCATTGAGGGAAATCTCTGCCCGTCTTGCCAACTGCGATTGAAGACGGAATATGACAACGACATCGAGCGGGTACTGGTGGAACGAGTGCTTGTATCGGAGGAAAATCGGATTGGGATCGGGACATTCAGTCCATCGGATCCGAAGTCGCAGGATATTGCGGACTTAACGGGAAGCATTGACTTCTCTACGATAACGGAGTTTGGTTCGGAGTCTGATCCGCGCGCGTATCGGTTCGATGGGGAACTGAACAAGGCGAACCGCGGCTTGATGGAATTCCAGGAGATGCTGAAGTGCGATGAGAAGTTCCTGTGGAATCTGCTGTCGCTCACACAGGAGGGGAATTTCAAAGCTGGACGATTTGCGCTGATTTCGGCCGATGAGCTCATCATCGCTCACACCAATGAGGCGGAGTACAAAGGCTTCATCGCGAACAAGAAGAATGAGGCGCTTCAATCCCGTATGATTGTCATGCCGATCCCGTATAACTTGAAGGTGTCGCAGGAAGAGCGCATCTATTCGAAGCTGATCAGTCAGAGCGATATGGGTCATGTTCATATTGCGCCGCATGCGCTCAAGGCAGCTGCTATATTCTCCATCTTGACCCGATTGAAGGAGAGCAAGAAGCAGGGCATGGATTTAGTGAAGAAGATGCGGATGTACGATGGTGAAGAGGTAGAAGGCTATAAGGACAATGATCTGAAGGAAATGCAAAGTGAATTTTCCGAGGAAGGGATGTCAGGCGTAGATCCTCGATATGTTATTAACCGGATATCAAGTGCGCTTATAAAGCAGAATCTTCAATGCATTAACGCATTAGATGTACTGCGTGCCTTGAAGGACGGCTTGGATCAGCATGCTTCGATTACGAAGGAGGAACGGGAACGATATCTCAACTATATCTCGATTGCTCGCAAAGAGTACGACAGCCTTGCGAAGAAGGAAGTGCAGAAGGCATTTGTCTATTCGTTCGAAGAATCTGCGAAGACCTTGTTCGAGAATTATCTAGACAATATTGAGGCATTCTGCAATTGGAAGAAGATCCGCGATCCGCTTACGGATGAGGAGCTGGATCCAGATGAGCGGCTTATGCGCTCAATTGAGGAACAAATCGGCGTATCGGAAAATGCGAAGAAGGCGTTCCGGGAAGAGATCCTCATTCGGCTGTCTTCGTATTCACGCAAGGGACGCAAATTCGATTACAACAGCCATGACCGATTGCGTGAGGCGGTAGAGAAGAAGCTGTTCTCTGACTTGAAGGATATCGTCAAGATTACGACGTCCACGAAAACGCCAGATGAAACGCAGTTGAAACGCATTAATGAGGTCTCAGCCAGACTGATGGAGGAACATGGGTATTGCCCAGTTTGCGCCAATGAATTGCTTCGCTATGTAGGGAGCTTGCTTAATCGTTAATCTATAAAGATGGAACGACGGATCATATTTTACATTTCCACCTGCAGCTGCCGCATGCAGGTTTTTTTATGGGAAGATTCATGACCACGAGCTGTCATTAGGATGCGATTGACTTTCACGTAGATTCTATCTGCAACTTCTATCTGATTTACCTCTGAAACAGAGGGGAGAAATATCGAATAAAGGCGCATTTTTTTATCATTCGACACGAACAGACAATATTTTTGTTGTACTTTGTAGAATTTTGTTGAGAAATGTTCACAATTTCCCTCTTTCATTTTCCCTATTTTTGCGTAAAAAATAAGTAGAGGGAGTGGAGAGATATGGAAGAGAGAGAAAGTAGAGCAGAATTGCTAGGAAAACGCCGGAGGCATCGCACACGATTAAGGAAGCCAAGCGATGCTCCTGTGGCGAGTGTGTACACGGATTGTACAGCACCATTCTATGTAACGGAGATTGAGCCGTGGGAACGGGAAGAACGGTGTCAATTGACGCCGGATGAATGCATCATGGACGATGAATATTACTATATACACAGCAGATTGACAGTTCCGTTCCGCAATGGCAGAGGGCAAGTGAGCTGGGATGTATGGGTTCAAATTAATCCCGAACATGTGCGGCATTCGGCATCCAGCAAGGTGCGCCACGTGAAGGGACGCCTATCATCTGCAATTCCAGGCTACCCGGATACATTGACATTGCCTGTGCAATTGACATTCCAGGGCTCATCGAAGCTGCCAGAGGCGCATCTTGGCGAGGCGGAGCATCCGCTCTATGAGGAGCAGCAGGAAGGTTTATCCTTCCAACGCTGGCTTGAGCTGCGTCCGCTGCATAATCAATATCACCAGCTGTCAGATGCCCGTTAGAGGCATAGCACGTATAATATTGGCACCTTACCTACACATTTCTACATCATATCGTGCATTCATATAGCAAGGCACCTTATCTTCTGATAATAAGATGAGGTGCCTTGCTGTCGTATAAGCAATCATGTTGTAGTCGAAGCTCTATCATTGCGGCTGCTGCTTCCCTAATCCATAGGCAGCAGCAAATCCAAGAATCATCATTAGGATGCTAATGGCAAGTGTACCGATTGAGCCGTTCAGTCCTGGATAAACAACGGCCAGAGAGCCAACGACCATGCCGATAATAATGGCATACATGATTGATGGGAACTTGGCAAGCAAGAAGCGGATGAACTTCGTGCTAACAATGAATCCGACGATTACCCCGGCGCCAATAATGGCAATGAGCGGCAAGTTCAGTGTTGACAAGGCGTGAATTGCCGTCGGATAAGCGCCGAGCAGGAGTAATACGAATGAACCGCTTACTCCAGGCAGAATCATTGCCATGCTTCCCAGCCATCCAGCGAAAAATAAAAATACCCCTGAGGATGCTGTAAGCTCAATAATCGAGTTATGATCGTCTGGTTTGAAAAACGCTGTGCACGCTACGGCAGCAGCTCCAATCAGCAGCAGAATATAGTGGACAGGCTTGAAGTTGCGCGATCCATCTGCTTCTCTCCACAAAAATGGCAATATACCAACAATAAGACCAAGGAAGAAGAAAAAGGTTGGCTGCGGATGCTCGGCCAATAGCCACTTCATTACTTTACTAAGCAGCAAAATCGCTGAACCGACACCGATGCCTAACGGAATGAGGAAGCCTAGATGCTTCTTCCACTCCCGGCTGAAGAACCCGCTGATTGAAGCGATCAGTTTCTCATAGAATCCGAGTACAACGGCAATTGTACCCCCACTTACTCCGGGAATCAGGTCACTTGCCCCAATCAGAATCCCGCGAATAATATTTTTCCATTCAAACACGTATCTATCTCCTTTTCTATAGTTACTTACCACTCCATTGTACATAAAAAGGGCACAGAGTCCAAACGAAGGGGAATTTACGCTCGTCAAAAAAGTTTACTTGAGTTAATTTAATTACTCAGGTATATTTAAAGCATTGCCGGCAAGAAAGGATTGGAAATAGAAATGGTGATGTTGAATGTCCCGCTGAGAGAGCGGAAGAAGGCAAAGACAAAAATAGCACTTTACGAAGCTTGCTTGGACATGAGTGTGAAGCAATCCTTTCGTGAGATGAAAGTGGAAGATATATGTGCGCAAGTGGAAGTGTCGAAGGTGACCTTTTTTAAGTGCTTCCCGAAAAAGGAAGATGTGCTTGTCTATTACATGTGCGTGTGGTTGACGAAGCGCTGGCTAGAAATCGACGAACAGGGGCTACGGGGCTGGGATGCTGCCAAGCATTTATTCGCCTGCATTGTTGAGGATGACCATGCTCGGCCGGGCATCATGCTGCGTCTTGTGGGACTGCTTGCAGAAGAGAAGATGCATCCACTTATGCCGATGTTGACGGATGCTGAGATTCATCTGCTTTTCCCTGGGAAAGAGGAGCGGGCTCGCGCAATTGATCCAAATCTTTATGTGCTCATGCGGCGCATTGCTGAAGAGGCGATCGCCAAAGGAGAAGCCACAGAACGTTATAGTGTCGGGCAAATGACGGAAATGCTGTTTACGATTTTTTATGGAACCTATTTAACGGCTCATCTTATGATGCGCGGAGATGATATTATGGCCTGTTATATGGAGCATTTAGAAGTGCTAGCTAAATAGGGAGGGATAGAGATGGGGATCCATATGGGGCGCTTTGCGGCCAAGATGGAAGGCTCATTCGTTGTCTTTATTATCGGGATGAGAGTGAATCGTTGGCTTGCGGTACGCAAATGGCTGCCAGTCGCACGGGCCATGCCGCGTATGATGAAGGAGCTGTATCAAGAGAAGGAGCATGGCTTTCTGCATGCCGAATATTTTATTGGGCGAAATGGTCCGATGCTGGTGCAGTACTGGCGTTCCTACGATGACTTAGAGCGGTATGCCAGAAACGGGTTCCATAAGGAAACATGGCGCAAGTTCCATCAGACCGGCAAGGCCGGGGAGGTTGGCGTTTACCATGAGACGTATCAGATTGAACCTGGCCAGTATGAAGCGGTCTATAACTACATGCCTGCATTCGGACTTGGCAAGGCAGGTCAGCTCATTCCTGTAGAGGCTTCCAATCACAGTTCCCGTCAGCGTATGAACCAGTCTAAAGTAGGAGGTTGATGTTTGTTTCATCGGCTGCTTGAATTTTTCTGTAAAATGCATAATTGTTCCTCTTGTTCATCCATACTAACATCGTGCGCCGTGAATATGAATGCGGCATACGGATAAGATGCGATCGCATAGGAGGAATAGGCATATGTCGAATGAATACTTGCGCCAGCCAGGTCAACAACAATTTCGGGATTTGGTGCAGCAGGTGAACGAAGGAACGTCCAATCCGGTATCTTATACAAGCAATAGTGCCAGCTATGGAACGGGAATCTCTTCTGGCTATGGTATGAGCAGCAACTTGGGTTCTGGAAGCTATGGAGCGTTAAACGTTGATGGGACAAGAGGTGCATCTCTTCAACCGTCAGGATACCTACATAGCTATACTTCACAACAGTCTGAACAAAATGTAGTACCGAACAACTTTCAATCGAGCGGGTATGTAGGCAGCATCACTTCACAGACACATGGTGCACAACAGAACGTCGTACCGAACAGCTTCCAGCCGACAGGCCAAGTGCAAAGCATTACAGCGCAAACGCATGGAGCGCATCAAAATGTAGTGCCGAACAGCTTCCAGCC
>NZ_KK366030.1:0-199088 GCF_000686865.1 Paenibacillus sp. UNC217MF
ATATCGCGGGGTGGAGCAGTTGGTAGCTCGTCGGGCTCATAACCCGAAGGTCGCAGGTTCAAGTCCTGCCCCCGCAACCAAATATGGAGCTGTGGTGTAGAGGCCTAACATGCCTGCCTGTCACGCAGGAGACCGCGGGTTCGAATCCCGTCAGCTCCGCCATTTATTTTCAAGTGGCTTGAATTTAATAGGATCTCAATGAGGCTTGGTAGCTCAGTCGGTAGAGCAAAGGACTGAAAATCCTTGTGTCGGCGGTTCGATTCCGTCCCAAGCCACCATAGAAATTTCGCCGGTGTAGCTCAGTTGGTAGAGCGGCTGACTTGTAATCAGTAGGTCGAGGGTTCGACTCCTTTCGCCGGCACCATCTTGGAGGATTAGCGAAGTGGCCAAACGCAGCAGACTGTAAATCTGTTCCCGTCCGGGTTCGGTGGTTCGAATCCATCATCCTCCACCATGTAGGGGCATAGTTTAAAGGTAGAACAAAGGTCTCCAAAACCTTTGGTGTGGGTTCAATTCCTGCTGCCCCTGCCAACAATTTCTAATGTAATATGGCGGTCGTGGCGAAGTGGTTAACGCATCGGATTGTGGCTCCGACACTCGAGGGTTCGATTCCCTTCGATCGCCCCATTACCACATTGGGGATTAGCCAAGCGGTAAGGCAACGGACTTTGACTCCGTCACGCATAGGTTCGAATCCTATATCCCCAGCCATTTGCGGACATAGCTCAGTGGTAGAGTATCGCCTTGCCAAGGCGAGGGTCGCGAGTTCGAATCTCGTTGTCCGCTCCAGATGTGGCGCCATAGCCAAGTGGTAAGGCAAAGCTCTGCAAAAGCTTTATTCCCCAGTTCAAATCTGGGTGGCGCCTCCAAACATCTTTTGTGCCCTTAGCTCAGCTGGATAGAGTATTTGACTACGAATCAAAAGGTCGGGAGTTCGAATCTCTCAGGGCACGCCATTAATTTCATAAGCCGGTGTGGCGGAATTGGCAGACGCGCGCGACTCAAAATCGTGAGGGAAACCGTGGAGGTTCGAGTCCTCTCACCGGCACCATATTTATAAACAAGACTTTCAAGCGATTGAAGGTTTTTTGTTATTCTCGGAAATGAAAGAATACGATAAGACGATTACATAGTTGCTTGAGCCAGTTTGACAGCAAATTGAATCATGAGGACAGGAAAAATAAAACGCGAAGTAGTCGAACCTATTAAGTCGAACATAGGATGTCCATAATAGAGGAACGAGCATCAGATGGATGTAGATCATGCTTCACGGTTAGATGTTGCTGGGATAGTGGACAAATAGAGTAGCCTTGCAAAGCGAACGAGTAGAGTTTGCTCTGCAAGGCTGTTTTTATGAATAAGACCTAAGTGTTTCAAGGTTTACTCGGGCTGTTTAGTTGGTTCGTTCGTAGGTAGATCGAGTGCTGGCTTGATCTGCTTGCTATGTTCCGGACCGTTGGTAAATCGCTTAATCATTTTCTCAATATCCAGACCGGATACGTCTTTTAACATTTGTGGAGCAGTCGCCATGAGTTGTGTGACATAGTTGCTTACCCGTGCTGCTCCTTCACCGTTTCCTGTGTCAACGACAGTGAGCTTGTCGATGGACTTGAGTGGCTCTGCGACTTTGCCAGCGAGTTCTGGCATCATCTTAACGACGATATCGAGAACAGCAGCTTCGCCGAACTTCTCGAACGCTTCAGCAAGCTTCTCCTTCGCTTCTGCTTCGGCTAGACCACGCAGGCGGATGACTTCAGCTTCAGCCGTACCACGCGCACGTTCAGCATCGGCAATCGCCAGACCTTCTAAGCGTTTCTGTTCAGCGAGGGCCTTGGCCTCGGCTTCGATACGATACTGCAGGGCATCCGCTTCCAGTACTTTGCGTGACTTCTCAGCTTCGGCAGATTGAACAACGGCATAGCGATCCGCATCGGCCTTCTTTTTCACTTCTGCATCATACTGTTTCTCACGACGGAGAATTTCTTTGGCTTCCAGATCAATCTCACGTTCTTTGCGAACAATTTCGACACGCATTTGTTCCTCAACAACGCTTTGCTTGGAACGTGCTTCTTGAATGAAGTATGCTTGGTCTGCTTCCGCACGAGCAAGATCTTGGTCTTTTTTGAAAGCAGCAACCTTTAATTCTTTTTCTTTGGAAGCTTCAGCAATGTTCGTATCTCTGAGCAACTCGGCTTTCATTCCTGCTTCTTCCGCTTTGGCCTTTTGGATACGGGCATCACGAACAGCTTCTGCCTCAGCAATGTCTGCATCACGTTTAACGGCTGCGATACGTGGTTTGCCGAGTGCATCTAAGTATCCGTGCTTATCTCGCACGTCTTTAATCGTAAAGGATACAATTTGCAGACCCATCTTTTTTAAATCTTTAGCGGCAACTCCCTGTACTTCCTGAGCAAATCGATCACGGTTGCGATATACTTCCTCGACGGTCATGGAACCAAGGATCGCGCGTAGATGACCTTCGAGAACTTCTTGAGCCTCACTCTTCAGCGCTTCGGTGGGCTTGCCAAGGAATTGCTCTGCAGCGGTTGCAATATCTTCAACAGTACCGCCTACCTTAATGATCGCTACAGCGTCAGTCATGACGGGTACACCTTGTTCGGTATACACTTCTGGTGTGGTTACATCAAGCTTGTGTGAGAGTAGGGATAGAAATTGTGATTGCTGAAAGATTGGCAGGATGAATGCACCACCGCCGCGAACAATTTTCATTTTACGTCCGGATTCGTCAGTGGATACGTTCTTGCGTCCCAGATAAGAACCGGTGACGATCATTGTTTCGTCTGGGCTGACGGTCTTGTAGCGTGCCCAGAATGCAAGGCCAAGTACGAGTATGACGCCAATAACGATTAATGGGATGATCAATGCTTCACTAAACTCCATAAGATACAGCTCCCTCTATATATATTTGTATAGGCAATGCCTGAATACACATGAATCCATAAATCGAATCGAAGTGAGAATGTAGGATATAAGTCCAGGAACAGAAGAGCAATGATGTTAATGGGTTGGACGGAGTGTTTCCTCGTTGAGCGGGGATACATACAGCGTATCTCCCTTTACTTCAACAACGACGATGGTCGTTCCGGAAGGAATGGCTTCTTTGTCGAAGGAGGCTGCAATTTGATTCGTTACTCCAGCTCCGATTCGAACAATGACCTCACCATAGCCAGCAGCCGGAATCGGAACATTGACCTCCCCAACCTTACCTGCAAGTTCTGTAATGGAGAATCCAATGGAGTTCTCACTATTCTCCATAGGCCTTACATATAGAAAATAGACACCAATGGATACTACAAGTGCACCAGCAAGAGCGGTGAGGAGAATGGTTGTAGAAGCCCAAACTGTATAACGGCTAAGCAGGACTCCGACTGCGCCAAATGCGGTTAAGCCGCTTACGAGTATGGTTGGCTGAAGCACCGCAAGGTGACTGTCGCCAACTAAACCATCGAATACATGGCTGAGCACCTCTCCAATCAGAAGTGAGACGATGGCGTACAAAACGCCGAATATCAGCAATCCCCAATATAATGTGTGCATGACGATGCGCTCCTTTCTCATCGCTTGAAGGATGTGACGCCTGCAGCGAATGGGCAGTTATGGAAATATATACGTAATTGGCGAAACTTTGTTTCAACTTCGACTTCAGACCAGTCTAGTATAGGCTCGATCAAAGGTCGGTCAGGTCCCCCGACTTGAGTCTAGGATCAAAAACCGTCCCCGGCCTGTTTTGGGCAAATGCATTTCCACCTAAAATAAAGACATAAGCAAGACACGACGAAAGGTGGTGACGAACCGAATGCAAACGAACAAAGGTAACACATTCGCTTTTGTACTGATCGCTCTGGGAGGAATCATATTACTTAGCAAGTTCGGGATTCATCTGGGCAGCTGGTTTGGCTACTTGTTCCCTCTCATTCTGATTGCGCTTGGCTACTATGGAGTGAAGGCAGGGAATTCATTCTTCGGATGGATTTTCATCATTATCGGAGCGATATCGTTGATTGGCAAGTTGTCCTGGATCATCGGTATCATCGTTGCCGTAGGATTGATTGGTTTCGGGATATCGATGTTGGGAGGCAAGCGCAACAAGAGCCATCCGTTTTAACAAAGGTGATTATTAATAATTGCAAATAGTCGGTTCAAGGAGGGTAAGGCTGAATGAGTGGTATTTTGAAAAGGGTTCGCGACATTACGATGGCAACATTGAATGAACGTTTGGATAAGGTTGAAGATCCTGTCCGCTTGATTGACCAGTTCCTGATGCGTACACGCCATGATATTAATGAGGCAGACCGCCTCTATCAACAATATGTCATGCATGCGAATCAAATGAGAAATCAAATGAATCAAGCACAAGAATTATGTTCTCGCAGAGAGCAGCAAGCGATGCTGGCCTTAAAGGCGGGGGAGGAATTCGCAGCCAAGATTGCATTGCAAGAGAAGCTGATGCATGAGGATAAGGTGCAGCAGTATTCAGAATTGTACGAAAAGAGCAAGGATGCGATTCTTGAGCTGGAAGAGCAATTGAATATGCTCAAGAGCGAATATCAAGCTGTATACGACAAGCGCCAGTATTACATCGCTAGAATGCAGACCGTTCGCTTGCAGCAGCAAATGAACGAGCGCTTCGGACAATACGGTGTGGGGCAAGTGGACAGCATGTTCCGCAGACTCGAGGATCGAGTGTCCGGGATGGAATGGGAAACGCAAGGCATTCAAGATGTACGCCGCATGAGCGGCCAAACGATGGGCAACATCAACCCGGAACGGGATATGGCTTTGAAGCGCGAAATGGAGCGCCTGAAACAAAAATTAGATTCAGCAAAGGAGTGAAGTAAGCCATGAACAGAAAGTTGTACCGTTCGACACGGGATCGTAAAGTATGCGGTCTCCTCGGCGGCTTAGGTGAATGGCTTGGATTCGATGTCACTCTGCTGCGTGTCCTGTTTGTAATCGGAGTATTCTTCTCGGCGTTCACACTTATCGCCGTATACTTTGTAGTATCACTAGTAGTACCTAAGGAGCCGTACCAGCCATTTGGACCTACCGGTTATGGTGCAGGCCCATACGGAGGCGGCTATCAAGGCCAACAAGGTTACCAAGGCGGCTACTCCAATGATCCGAACTATTACAACGGACCACGAGCTGCAGGGCCGACGAATCCATACGGCTCCTCCACATATGGAGGAGTGAAGCAAACCAACAGTTATGATGCCAATTATGCATCTTCTAATGATTCTTCCATCGATTCGATGATGATGGATATTGAGAAAAAAGCATTGAAAAAAGAAATCGAAGAACTTCGCCAAAAAGTAGCGAAGTACGAGAGAGGGGACAAATAAGATGGGTGTATTCAAACGTATTAAAGATATGACTAAGGCTTCTGTACATGAGTTGTTGGATAAAGTAGAAGATCCAGTGGTAATGTTGAATCAATATCTGCGCGACATGGAGGAAGAAATCCATGATGCGGAAGTAACAGTTGCCAAGCAAATGGCAAGTGAGCGCCAAATCAAGCATCGTTATGATGAAGCTATTCGCTTTACAGCTGACCGTGAAGCACAGGCAGAACGCGCATTGAAGTCAGGCCAAGAGGAAATGGCACGCAAGTTCCTGGAAGAAAAACTGTACTATGATCAAAAAGTTGCTGAATACAGCGACTTGCATGCCCAAGCACAGGGCCATGCGGAAGAGTTAATGCATCAGCTGCGCTCGATGAAGGATGAATTCTACAAGCTGCGCAACAAACGCAATGAATTGGCTGCACGTGCACAAATGGCGAAGGCACGCAAGCAGATGTCTTCTATTACAAGCAACCATTCCATCGAATCAGGTTCTGCAACTCGCGGATTCCATCGCATGGAAGAGAAGATTATGCAATTGGAAGCAGAAGCTGAAGTCATGCGTGTCCCTTACGGCGGATATGCAGGCACTTCATCCAATTACCAGCCGCCAGTAGATGTAGAGAAGGAAATGAAGGTAAACGAGCAATTGGCAGCATTGAAGCAAAAATTGGGTCAAACGGAGCAATAAATCCTTGGGGGATGTCCAAGGTTGTGATATGCTAACATAGGTAGCTTACGGCGATGCGCTAGCATCGCCGTAAGTGCTATCCGCGAATATTTGTGACAGGAGGTGCGACATGAATAAAAACAACCGTTTGCTTGCATATATTCTTATCGTCTTCGGGTTGCTCATTTTAATTGGCAAGTGGCTTAGTTTCGTAACGTTTGTCGCACTTGTAATGCTGTATTTGGGCATACGCAAAGTTCGTGCTGCAGAATTGCGTGTAGGGTACACCTTGCTAGGTATCGGCGGAACACTGTTACTTTTGGAACATTTAATGTTATTCGTCGGAATCATCTTGATTTCGTTAGGGATATTCTATTCGCGTGCTCGCAAAGACCAGAAACATGATCATGTCGAAAAGCGCCAGAATATTACGTCCAGCCTGAAGTGGGATCGAGTTCCGTATATTTTGCATAGCCAGAGCATGTGGCATTTCATTGGGGAAAGTGATATTGATTTGTCCTTAGCGATATTGGAAGAACCGGAAACCACCCTCATCTTTCAAGGTGTATTAGGTGACATGGACATTATGATTCCAGATGACATTGGTGTATATATCGAAGCTACGGTCATATTTGGACAAATTGATGTGGGACGCGACAAAGAAACCGGATTTTTGAACAAGTGGACGTGGCGATCGCCGAATTACGAGTTTACGGAGCAAAAGGTGAAACTCCATATTTCTTACCTCGTAGGAGATATTGATGTCAGGTTGCACATGTAGGACTGTTAGCGGAGAAAGGAGATGCAGAGGCCGGTATGGAACCGAAAAAGCATGTGAATATGGTAGTACGATTAATGGGCGAGACGCTTCTCCTTTCTATCATACTATTCTTTGTCATCATTTATTTGATGCAATCATATGGTTATGTGCAGCCATTTGAGACTTGGATCGACGGAGTGAAGGCGACATTATCGGTGTTGTTTGTCGTTGCAATCATTACGTCGATATTTGCGTTTTACCAAGGTTATCGAATGAAGCGTCGGGTGGAATTGCTGCGCGAATCGATGCTGCTCTTGGAGAAGGGGAATCTATCGCGGCCGATGCCGGATCTCGGCGATGACGAGATCGGCCAGCTAGCTGAACAATTGGAGCGAGTAAGCAAGCGTTGGGAAGAACAAGTGACTTCGATGCAGCGCTTGTCCACGAATAATGCGCAATTGGCAGAGCAGGCTCGGATATCTGCGATTATAGAAGAGCGGCAACGCTTGGCGCGGGAGTTGCATGATGCGGTAAGCCAGCAGTTATTTGCAATATCAATGACAGCTACCGCTGTACGGAGAACACTGGATGTTGATTTTGATCGAGCGGTGCGGCAGGTGGAGCTGATTGAAGAAATGGCTTCCGTTGCCCAGTCTGAGATGCGAGCGCTGCTGCTTCATTTGCGGCCTGTACATTTGGAGGGAAAAGGCTTGACACAAGGTTTGGCGGAGCTGATCCGCGAGCTTCAGTCCAAAATTCCAATTGAAATCCATTGTGAGATGGATGATCATATTGGATTAGTGAAGGGCGTAGAGAATCATCTGTTCCGGATTGTTCAGGAGGCGTTGTCGAATACACTGCGGCACTCGAAGGCATCACGGATGGAGATCAAACTGCAAAATCGAGGGGATTTCGTTCGTTTACTCCTTCGTGATAATGGGATAGGATTTGATTGGGACGATAAGAAGCAAGCAAGCTATGGCCTTCGTACGATGCAAGAGCGGGTAAATGAAGTGGGTGGCTCCATTCAGTTCATTACCGCACCTGACAAAGGAACCCGGATCGAAATTCGAGTGCCTGTCATGAGAGAAGAGCCTGGTCTGAAGGAGGAAGAGTTGAACGATGGAGATGGAAACATCGATGATGGACAATCCTATTAAAGTATTGTTGGTAGATGACCATGAAATGGTTCGCATCGGCCTTGCTGCAGTACTGAATACAGAAGAAGGCATTGAGGTCGTAGGGGAAGCGAGCAACGGGATGGACGGAATACGTCTTGCCCAAGAGTATAAGCCTGATGTTGTGCTTATGGATCTTGTGATGGATGGTATGGATGGTATAGAGACAACCCGCAAGCTGCTGCAGTTGTATCCTGACTGCAAAGTGATCGTACTTACAAGTTATTTGGATGATGAAAAGATGTATCCTGTCATTGAAGCTGGAGCATTCAGTTATTTGCTGAAGACGTCCCGGGCTACAGAGATTGCTGAAGCCATCCGGGCGGCTGCAAGAGGCCAATCTGTGCTGGAGTCCCAGGTAGCCTCCAAGATGATGAATCGATTCCGCCAGCCAGCACAGCCAACTGCGGCGCATGAACAATTGACAGAGCGTGAGATGGACGTACTTCGTTTATTAGCGCAGGGGAAATCCAATCAGGATATCGCGGATGATCTGTTTATTGGGATTAAGACGGTTAAATTCCATGTTACGAATATATTGGCGAAGCTTGGTGTGGAGGATCGCACGCAGGCAGCGATTTACGCTTATAAGAACGGATTGGCTGAATAGCCGAGAACCCGAGCGCTTTCCTAGGAGAGTGTTCGGGTTTTTTTCGAATGAACTGAGAAGAGGATGCAGGAATTCTAGATAAAAAGCAGAAAAAATAAGGAAACCAGACCCAAATCAAGAGCGAGGCGTCCACCAGGGAAGAAGGGACTGGCTCTATATGGATCGAATGCGCTTGTATATACTTGATTTGAAGTGTCAGCAACTTGAAGCGATCTGTTTTTCTTTTTCCCTCTGTGCTTCTTAACTGGGGAAGGTTCGACGGATGCAGCAGAAGCGTACGAGGTAGTAACAATATCGCCGTTCAATATCACTTTCCCCCCCTCACAAGAGGTAAGCCGTCCTATATATTGATCTCCATTCTGCATCACAACACAGACCGGGCGGCCACACAGCAATCGAATGAATGTCTCGTCTATCGGAACGGGAACCACGGTTGGTTAGCCTCCATTCTTGGTTGAATGTATATGTCAGTAGTCTATTCCATGAACGAATGCTAGGTATGGTCATACACCTAGAATCAGCCCGCCTAATTCTAAGAGGTGCTACACTTCGATAAGGTAAGGTGATGGAAGGATGCATGCAGTACGCCGTTCTGCCGTTGCGGCAGTAGGATTGGTGTTGTTAGCATTATGCGGTGCCATTGCACTCATCGGAAGCAATGATCGATGGCAGTTGGCTGGGAGTCGGGAATCGGTCGAGAAGCTTGATCTTGTGAAGCGGGTGAACATGCTGTGGGTGCTTGCTGAATTGGTCGGATCCGGGAAATTCCAGACTACGGTGCTCATTCAAGGGAATTATGCAGCTAATGGCAGCAAGGAGAAGAACCTCGAACAGTGGCAGAAGGATGCAGGAATCACTGCACACCTGATACGCAAGGAAGAACAAGGCAAGGAGGCGTATCGCGGAATTTATATATCGGATTCGATAGAGGCAGCGATTCTGTGGTTTCAAGAAGAGAATGGGCGCGTATACTATACGATATCCATACAGGGTTCAGCCAGAACCGGTATGACTCAGTCAGCTGCAGAAGGAGAACAACTGATGAAGAAGCTGTCATCTCATTACGGGGCAGAATGGACGGCGACCGTTCAGACAGTAGCGAGCCAATCGCTGAAGGACAGCTTCGAGAGGGCTGAGCGATCGTTGCGGGAATGGGGACAAGCAGAACCGCTTGACCGCTATGAGGATGAGCGTACGATCAGTGTATCTTATCAGACGGACTATATGGGTTCAGGGGTGCAAATGAAGCATGGAAATGCAAATTTGCAGCTTGCTGTTCATGAAAACAGGGACAAGGGAGAAACTCGCATATCTTTCGGTACACCGCTGATTGCCGGTGAATATTAATGAGAATGGATTGAGAATTGCAGCTAGACAAGGCAATGAGAATTATATTTGACGTCAAGGAAAGAATGGAATCTATACGGTAAGTATGCTAAAATGGCATCACATCCGAAATAGGAACTATATCAGATCTATAAACGAGTGTAAGGATGATGGAGAGAGATGACTGTGATGCAAAATCATGAATCCCAATTGGCAGAAGGCGCCGTATTCTATATATTCGGTGCTACTGGCGACTTAGCTCGCCGCAAATTGTTCCCGGCTATATATAGTCTGTATCGCGAAGGCAAGCTAGGAGAACGCTTCGCAGTTATCGGACTAGCCCGCCGTGCTCGTACGCATGAAGAATTCCGTCAGGATGTGCGTGCGTCTATCGACGAATTTTGCCGTTACCCGGTTCAGAATGATGAGGAATGGAACCGGTTTGCTAAGCATTTTGAGTACAAACCGTTAGATATTAACAATGTAGATGGCTTCCGCGAACTGCGTGAGCAGTCCGAGCATATCGAACGCGAGTACGATATTCCAGGAAATCGTCTGTTCTATTTGGCACTGGCTCCAGAATTGTTCGGCAGTGTATCGCACAATCTTCGTGATGGCGGAATGCTGGAGAGCAAGGGCTGGCACCGCCTCGTAATCGAGAAGCCGTTCGGTTACGATCTACCGTCAGCAGAGAAGCTGAACGAAGAAATTCGTCAAGTATTCAAAGAAGAAGAAGTGTACCGTATCGACCATTACTTGGGCAAAGAAATGGTACAGAACATTGAAGTTCTTCGATTTGCGAATGCATTCTTCGAGCCGCTCTGGAACAACAAGCATATTGCGAATATTCAAATTTCCCTATCTGAGACAGTTGGGGTTGAAGAGCGTGGAGGCTATTACGATCATGCAGGTGCATTGCGCGATATGGCGCAGAACCATATGCTGCAAATGCTCACGATGATTGCAATGGAGCCGCCAAGCCGCCTGCATCCGGAAGATATCCGCGATGAGAAGGTGAAGGTGCTTCGTTCCTTGCGCCAATACCCAGAGCAAGAGGATGTTCACCGCAATGTCGTGCGTGGACAATATTCCGCAGGCTCGATGAATGGCAAGGAGCTTCCTGGCTATCGTGAGGAAGATAAGGTGAATCCTGCATCTGTTACGGAGACATATTTTGCAGCACGTGTATTCGTTGACAACTTCCGCTGGGCGGGAGTACCGTTCTACATTCGGACAGGCAAGCGTCTGCCAGTGAAGACGACAGAAGTTGTAGTTGAATTCAAGAACATGCCTACGAATGTATACCTCGGACAGAAGCATAAGCTGGAGCCGAACTTGCTCGTTATCCGCGTAAATCCGATGGAAGGCATCTATGTGAAGCTTAATGGTAAGAAGCCTGGAGCGGAAGGCGGCATTCAACCGCTTGCGATGGACTTCTGCCAAAGCTGCATGGTCGGCATCAATACGCCAGAAGCGTATGAGCGTCTGATCTTCGATGCTGCTCGCGGCGATTCCACGTACTTCACGCGTTGGGACGAGGTGGCTACTGCATGGTCATTCGTTGATAATATCGCGAAGGCATGGAAGAAATCTAACGAAGATCTGTTTGCTTATCCAGCAGGCTCTTGGGGCCCTGAGCAAGCAGACAAGCTTCTGCAAGAGGATGGATTCCACTGGTGGCCTGTTAATGGACAGGAAGAAAGTGAAGTTGTCTGGACGAAGTAATTCGTTTCCCATAGATTGATAATCAGCTGTGCCCTCTACAGGGGCACAGCTTTTTTGGTTCAAGGTTGAAGGCAGTTTATAGTGAATGGCTGCTTCGCCTTTTCATGTGTCGATCTCGTGACTGTGAAAACAGGATGATTTTAATCCCTATCAAAAAGCTCGGAAAAACTATTGTCTTCTGAAAAAAATATAGTTATACTAGATTCCATAGTCTTGTTAACCATCTATCGGGAGGAATCAACATGAAACGCAACAAATTATGGATTATCGGGCTGCTCACACTTATCGTCCTTGTGGTGAGTGCGTGCGGTAACAATTCTACTCCTGCGAAGGATTCAACGTCTTCTACGGCGGAAGGGACAGGCCAACCGAAGGATGGAGGCAATATTATTATTGCAGTACAAGAGGATCCTCGTGTATTGAACCCATTGTATTCGAATGACCGTGTTACGTTGACGATAAATCAAACCTTGTATGCACCGTTGTATACGGTGGAAGACGGAGGCAAGAAGAAATTCGTACTTGCGGAGAGCATTACTCCATCGAAGGATTTCTTGACTTACACGCTGAAGCTTCGCAAAGGATTGACATGGCATGACGGCAAGCCGCTTACAGCAGATGATGTTGTATTCACAATCAACAGCATCTTGGATGAGAAGCAGCACAGCACGGATCGTGAATCCTACATTTTCAACGGCAAGCCGTTGCAGGCGAAGAAAGTGGATGACGTAACTGTCGATTTGGTTCTTCCACAGCCATCTGCTTCCTTTGAAGGAATCTTTGCTTCGTTCAAGCCGATTCCGAAGCATATCTTCGAAGGCGAAGCTGATATTGAGAAGAGCACGAAGAATGCAGCTCCAATTGGTTCTGGTGCTTATAAGTTCAAAGAATATCGCCCAGGCGAATATGTAACATTGGAGCGCTTCGATAATTATTTTGCAGGCAAGGGTCATCTGGACCAAGTCATCTACCGCATTGCAAAAGATCCGAATGCAGCGAACTTAGCATTGCAGAATGGTGAATTGAATATGCGCAAGGTTGAACCAGCGGATTACAACAAGTTGAATACAAGCGGCAAGCTGAACATGGTTGTATACCCTGAAGGCCGCTTGAACTATCTGGTGTTCAATATGAACATCGATGCGATGAAGAAGAAGGAAGTCCGTCAAGCGATTTCCTATGCAATTAACAAGCAAGAACTGATTCCGCTAGCTTATGGCTCTGCAGAATTTGCAGACCCAGCGGCGTCCATCTTTACACCGGATACAACGTATTACACAGCGGATGTTGAGAAGTATGACTACAATGCGGAGAAAGCCAAAGAATTGCTTAAGCAGGCTGGCGTAAGCAACTTGAAGCTGAAGCTTGCGTACTCGAATGCAAGCAAGATTCAAACAAGCCAAGCACTCTACATTCAACAAAAGCTGAAAGAAGTAGGTATTGAAGTGGAATTGCTGCCGCTTGAATCCGGCACGTTCTCCAATATGTCGCTTGATCCGAACAACACGAAATTCGATTTGTCCTTCAATGGTTATGTAATGGGAACTGAACCGGATTCGTACAAATCGCTCTACTTGAGCAATCAACTGTACAACTACGGCCATTACAACAATCCTGAACTCGATAAACTGTGGGAACAAGCTGCAGTAGAGATGGACAGCACGAAGCGTGGCGAACTGTACAAGCAAATTCAACAAACGATTGCCAGCGAGGCGGTTGTATATCCGATTGCAAACGACAAAGCGATCATCGCGGTAGACAAACGTTATGGCGGTCTTGATGAAGCGGTTGCGAAGCCGGTCTTCATGTTCGAAGATTTGTCCAAACTTTATCTGAACTAAGCACGATAATTTGATATCGAACATAAACATCCAGAATACAGGCGCCAGCAAGGGCTGGCGTCTGCACGGAGGGAATTGAATTGCAGAAATACATCTTGCGACGCGTTCTGCAAGCCATTCCACTGCTCTGGTTTATTTCAATCGTATCATTCGCGCTCATTAAACTAGCACCGGGAGACCCGGTGCTTTCGTTCGTCACACCGAACATGAACGCGGAGGATGTAGAGCGAATCCGTCATGACCTTGGATTGACGGAACCGATTATTGTGCAGTATTGGAACTGGCTTAAAAATGTATTTTCAGGAGATTTAGGTTATTCACTGATGAGCCATCGGCCGGTGACGGAGCTCATTTTAGAACGGCTGCCTGCGACGATTGGCCTTATGGGATCCGCTATGTTGATCTCACTTCTCATTTCGGTACCACTTAGCATGTACGCTGCGTCACGTAAAAATCGTCTTAGTGACCGCGGCCTTAGCCTGCTGTCTTATATCGGAATCTCGATCCCGAGCTTCTGGTTTGGCATTATGCTGATTTATATTTTTGCGTTGAAATTAAACTTGCTCCCAAGTATGGGGATGCGAACAATCGGGGTAGATTCCGCACTTGATATTTTGAAGCACGGAATTCTGCCTTGTACGGTACTGACTTTCATGAATGTATCGGTCTATATGCGTTACATTCGTTCGCATACGATAAGTCAGCTGGAAGAGGACTACGTTCAAATTCAGTACGCTTACGGAGCTACTCGCGGCACGGTATTGCGTCGTCATGTGCTGAAAAATGTTCTGCTGCCTGTCATTACAATTCTCGGTATGTCCTTCCCTGAGCTGATTGCCGGAGCATTCATTACGGAATCGGTATTCTCATGGCCAGGGATGGGGGCACTCGGGATTAGTTCGGTATTTCAGCTGGATTACCCTGTCATCATGGGCATTACGATGATCTCTTCCGTTATGCTGGTTGTCGGGAACTTGGTTGCTGACCTGATGTACGGCGTAGTAGATCCACGAATTAAGACAACGGGGTGAGTCAGATGAACCGAATGATATGGCGAAATATCGCTACACAATTGAAAGAACAGAAGCTGGCTCTGGTAGCATTGATTCTACTCGCGGTTCTCATTATCGCTTCCACCTTGGCATTTTTGAGCCCGCATGATCCCGACAAGATGGTCGTGACGGAGACACTTCAGTCCCCAAGCGCATCTCATTGGTTCGGTACAGATGATCAAGGGCGCGATGTGTTCGCACGGGCATTGTATGGCGGACGTATTTCACTTAGTGTCGGATTTTTGTCGATGTTTATCGCAGTGCTGGTAGGAACAGCTGTAGGTACAATTAGTGGTTTTTTTGGCGGCTGGATTGATAATACGTTGATGCGTATCGTTGATATTTTAATGTCGATACCATCCTTCTTCTTAATGCTTATACTGAATGCTTACTTGAAGCCAGGGATTACCACGATCGTGCTGATCATCGGCCTGCTTAGCTGGATGAACATATCCCGAATTGTGCGTGCGGAGACATTGTCCGTCAAGGAGCGGGAATATGTCCTGTATGCGCGAGTATCAGGCCAGAGCACGTTCGGCATCATTTGGAAGCATATCATTCCGAATATTATGCCTACGATTATTGTTACGGCGACGATCAATATTGCAGGGGCAATTATGATGGAGTCGTCACTAAGCTTCCTTGGACTCGGGGTACAGCCGCCGAATGCGTCATGGGGAAGTATGTTGAACAGCGCACAAGGATATATCGGGGAGGCGCCTTATATGGCTTTGTTCCCTGGATTGCTTATCTTGATTACAGTGCTGTCGTTCAACTTCCTAGGCGATGTGCTGCGTGTTGCCTTTGAACCAAAAGCGAATCAACGTTAGTCCATTATAAGCTGGGTTAGGTTCTAGGATGCAGTGTGTGCACTGTAGAGAGCAGATAGTTGGATCGTCTAACGACAGATGCAGGGCTAACGATACTATACAACGGAGTGAGACTTATGAATGAACTGCTATCCGTTCAACAACTGAGAACTTCGTTCCACACACGCGACGGAGAAGTGCAGTCTGTCCGGGGCGTCAGCTTCGATGTTCATGAAGGCGAAGTCATCGGCATCGTCGGTGAATCGGGCAGCGGCAAGAGCGTGACAGCGAAGTCTCTCATTGGATTAATACAACATCCGGGACAGATTAAGAGCGGTCAAGTGCTGTTCCACGGAGATAACCTATTAGATATGTCAGAAAAGGAATTGCGGCGCATTCGGGGTAATCGGATTGCAATGATTTTCCAAGATCCGATGACGTCGCTAAATCCGGTAGTTAAGGTAGGCGCACAGATCGTAGAGGTATTGCAGCGTCATCAGAAGCTGTCGAAGACGGAAGCACGAAAGCGGGCAATCGAACTGCTGCGTCAGGTTGGTATTCCTTCGCCCGAGCAGCGCATCGATCAGTACCCACATGAATTCAGCGGTGGGATGCGTCAGCGGGCCATGATCGCAATGGCGCTCTCCTGCCAGCCCGAGCTGCTTATTGCAGATGAGCCGACCACTGCGCTCGACGTCACGATTCAGGCACAGATTCTGGGATTGATGAAGGAGCTCCGGGATACGACGCGCACCGCCATTCTACTCATTACGCATGACTTGGGTGTTGTAGCGCAAGTGTGTACGAGGGTTATCGTCATGTATGGCGGGTTGATTATGGAAGAGGGCACGGTTGAGGATATCTTCGAGCGTCCTCGTCACCCATACACGAAGGGATTGCTTCGCTCGATTCCGAAAGTATCGACAGGAACACGCGAGCGTCTCGCTACGATTGAGGGAACGCCGCCGAACCTGCTACATCCGCCGGAAGGCTGCCCATTTATGGAGCGCTGCCCTTCTGCGATGGACAAGTGCAGACAAATGCCTCCGGTCGTTACGACCGATCCAGGTCATCGTTCGCTATGCTGGCTTGTGCATGAAGAAGAAGAGCAGCGACTGGAACGATTGGAGAGGGGGCTGTCAAATGAGTAACCAAAAAGAAATTTTGCTGGACGTGCGTGGACTAAAAAAGTACTTCCCAGCCTCCAAATCACTGCTCGGCCGTCCACAGAAAGTATTGAAAGCAGTAGATGATGTCAGTTTCCATATTCATAAAGGGGAGACGTTCGGACTTGTCGGAGAATCAGGCTGTGGGAAGTCAACGACAGGACGTTCGATTGTAAGACTATATGATGTAACGGATGGCGAAGTGCTGTTCGACGGTCAAAACATCGCGACAATGAACGAGAAGCAGCTGAAGCCGTTCCGCAAGCGAATGCAGACGATATTCCAGGATCCCTATTCTTCCTTGAATCCTGGCATGAACGTGACTCAACTCATTAGTGAACCGATGGCGATCCATGGCGTCGTGAACCGGAAGGATCAGCGTAATATGGTATTGTCTCTGCTGGAGAAGGTAGGACTGAAGCCAGAGCATGCAGAGCGTTATCCGCATGAGTTCAGCGGCGGTCAGCGTCAACGGATCAGTATTGCGCGCGCACTGTCGGTACGGCCTGAGTTCATCTTGTGCGATGAGCCAATCTCGGCGCTGGACGTATCCGTACAAGCCCAAGTGGTGAATATGCTGGAGGACTTGCAGGAAGAGTATGGGTTGACTTATCTGTTCATCGCGCATGACCTATCCATGGTAAGACATATATCGGATCGGATCGGCGTAATGTACTTGGGCAAGCTGGTCGAGGTCGCTCCTAGCGATGAGTTGTACAACCATCCTGCACACCCCTATACGCAGGCGCTTCTCTCCGCAATCCCTGTACCGGATCCGAAGCAGGCTGGTTCAGCGATCTCGATGCTTCAGGGAGATTTGCCAAGTCCGCTCGCAGACATGCAAGGGTGCAAGTTCGCATCGCGTTGTCCATTTGCCACGGAACGCTGCCGTCAGGAGGAGCCGAAGTGGCGGGAAATCTCGCCTGGGCATTATGCGGCTTGCCATTTGAATGATGGTCAAGTGTAAGTGGTGCAATTATATTAAGCTCGTATAGCAATTACGAGAGGTGATGGGTTTCCTATAGCTAGTATGATATAATGCTAGATATTTGTTAATCTATGCCAATGCACAATTGTGAGGAGAGTGGAATAGATGTCTACAGAGACTCGGGTATCGCAAAGTACCGCGATTATGATAGAACGCGCTCGTCGTAAGGGCATTACCGAAGAGCAGCTGTTGCATGCAGCACGCACAGGAGATGTTAGCGAACTCATTACGATTAATGAAGAGTGGTATACGTATGATGACTTCGTATCCTATGCGAACGAACATGATGAGCCGCTTGCTCAAGCAATTGCAGAGGGATATCGGATGACATTTAACACGAATAATGGTATGTCGATATGGCTGCAAGAGCGCTTCGATGTGCAAGAGGGAGAGCATTATACCAAGGAAATGGGTCGTATTTCAGGACTGAAGCTGAGTGCAGCTGATGTCGAAGTAATTCGCTCCTCATTGGCCTTGAACTGGACATTAGTTGAAGGGTCGGCTGCGGATGGAGCGGGTACGGTAACACTGGTTGTCCGTGCTCTGCTTGAGCAATCATAAGTAGTTAATAATACGTATTATGATATAATCGAATCGTCCATTCTCTCGATGAGAGGATGGGCGGTTTTTTAGTTGTAAAGTGAATGAGTTCCTAATATAGGGGATAGCTGTTAGGATAGCAGGGATGCAGTAACGAGGGATTAGAGATATTTCATATTCTTTGAAGGTTGTTCTCGTTACCCATTTATAGGTTTACTTATTTTGTGTTACAATAGGACTTACGTGATTTTGTGATGAGAGGGCTAACGATATGAGTAAATTATCCGAACAATTAGCGCAAGAGGTAGAGAAGCGTCGTACCTTTGCGATTATTTCTCACCCAGACGCCGGTAAGACGACATTGACAGAAAAGCTGCTCCTGTTCGGTGGCGCCATCCGTCTCGCAGGTACGGTCAAGGCTCGTAAAGCGAGCAAGCATGCAACAAGTGACTGGATGGAAATCGAGAAGCAGCGTGGTATCTCGGTTACGTCATCGGTAATGCAATTTGATTATAATGGGCATCGGGTTAATATCTTGGATACACCAGGTCACCAAGACTTCAGTGAAGATACGTATCGCACATTGACAGCTGCGGATGCTGCTGTCATGTTGATCGACGTTGCGAAGGGTGTCGAGGCACAGACCATTAAGCTGTTCCAAGTATGTGCGAAGCGTGGTATTCCGATCTTTACGTTCATCAACAAGCTCGACCGTGAAGGTCGCAGTCCGTTTGAGCTGATGGAAGAGATCGAGCAGGTGCTAGGTATTCGTTCTGTGCCTATGAACTGGCCGATTGGTATGGGACGCGGTCTATGCGGCGTATATGATCGCATGAAGAACCAAGTCGAGCTGTTCCAGGATGATAACACGAAGATTAGTGTGAAGAAGGTTGAGGATTACAACGATCCGGCCATTCGCCAAATTGCAGGGGACTATTTGCATGATCAATTGTGTGAAGAGTTGGAATTGTTAGACGTAGCGGGAGACGAGTTCGATTATGAGAAGGTAAAGCGCGGCGAATTGACACCCGTCTTCTTCGGAAGTGCGGTCAACAATTTCGGCGTGCAGACATTCTTGGATAACTTTCTTCAGCTTGCTCCGAAGCCAGCTCAGCGCCAATCGACGGAAGGACCGATTGAGCCAACGAACGAGAAGTTTACGGGCTATATTTTCAAAATTCAAGCAAATATGAACCCTGCCCATCGGGATCGCATTGCCTTCTTGCGCATTTGCTCCGGCAAATTCGAGCGCGGGATGTCCGTTAAGCATGTACGGGCAGGCAAGGAGATTAAGCTTGCGCAGCCACAGCAATTCCTTGCCCAGGATCGGGATATCGTGCAGGAGGCATTCCCAGGCGATATTATCGGTCTGTTCGACCCAGGCATTTTCCGGATTGGAGACAGCTTGAGTCAAGGTGGGGAAGTGGTGTTCGATGAACTGCCAACCTTCTCTCCTGAGATTTTCGCCCGGGTGACGGTTAAGAATGCATTGAAGCATAAGCAGTATCAAAAAGGCGTCGATCAGTTGACTGAGGAAGGTACAATTCAAGTATTCCATTCCGCAGGCGTGTTTGATGAGACGATATTGGGTGTAGTAGGTCAGCTCCAATTCGAGGTATTCGAATATCGGATGAAGGCGGAGTACGGCGTTGATGTGATGATGCAGCGTCTAACGTACCAGTTCGCAAGATGGGTAACAGGCAATCCGAAGGATATTGATCCAACGAAGTTCCGTATCAATTCACAGCTCGTGAAGGACAAGAACGGCAATTTTGTCGCATTGTTTGAGAACGAGTATGCGATGCGTACAGCTATGGACAAAATGCCGGATTTGAAGTTTATGGAGACAGCTCCTTAAGGAAAATAGACGACAAGAAGCCCGCCAGATTATTGGCGGGCTTTGTCATTATCCCAGACCCACAGGCCTGTATAGGAGGGCAGTACGACACTGCCATCACTTTCTGGCTTGAGGAACCTGCAGGCGGCGGAACCGAAAAACCAGCTTGTGATCTGCTTGGCCTCCTCCATCGAAGGGAAGCGGAAATGCGTGCTTAATTCCGTGCGCTCGAACCCGTAACGTTCTTCTAAGTCTCGAATGTACGTCCGTAATCCAGGGGGAACTTCGGGAGCGGCTACCCCCGTTCCAAGTGTCTCCCAAATCGCGATACATCCACCGGGACGCAATATGCGTCTTAGTTCGCTCATGATGCGATCTAGTAAACTGCCCTGTTCTTCACTTGTATTCCCTTCACAGGCACCATAACAGATTGTCCAGCCTGCTAGAATGAGATCAGCAGAATGATCAGCAAGCGGAAGCTTGTGGTGCAGTGCTTCATGTGTGGACAGCTTAGCGGCTGTAGGGGCGCTTATTCGTCCCAAGGATACATCAAGCCATATATTGTGCTTTAGCTGCTCTAGCATCGCTTCAGATGCGTCACAGGCTACATAGGAACCAGATTGCCAATCTCTGTTGGGCATGTCAGCTAATACAACTCGTGTAAATCTTCCGGTTCCTGCACCAATTTCGATAATCCGCTCATAATGCCGCTTATTGAGCACCTGCTGTACAGAGAGCCGCCATTCCTGCTCGATATCTTCGTACTGGATCATACGGTCATAATCGGCAGCCTGCTGGGCGTAGACGGTGTCATGATCCGGTTTCATTTTCGTGTTCGCTTGCTTGGTTTCATCCGATTGAGGTACAAGTGTCACTTTGCGATTTCGGGGTTGGGCGGTACCATCCTGCGCTGATTCGATTGTCACGGCTCTTACACCCTCTCTTTGGAAATCGTCAGCATGTGCATTAAATGATTCAACTGTTCCAGCTTTACCTTGAAACCGTGCTGCTCTAACCATGAAATCAATCTGGAACGATCGGCGAAATATTCGTCGTGGAGTGCTTCAATCCCCTGCACGTCCCCTGCAGCTGTCAGCTCGTCAATAAAGGTAGCGCGATGCGCCTCATCCCGGAACATTAGGTCTGCGATTACAATGCGTCCATCAGGATGAAGTAACCGGATCATCTCGGCAAGGGCGATCTCTTTCTGATCATCGGTTACATGGTGAAGCGCATAGGTTGATATTATGAAGTCAAATTGTTCATCCGCTATTGGCAAAGCCAGCATGTTGCCTTGCAGCAGCCGAATATTCGGCCATTTCTCCCGACATCGCTCGAGCATTGCGTTTGACTGATCAATGCCGGTCATATCTGCCCCCAGGCGCAAGCAGCGGCCAGCCAGATTGCCCGTACCAATCCCAATTTCAAGTCCTCTTTCTCCGGTCTTTGACTCTTGAATCGCCTCAAGACATACCCTGTCAAGAATGGCCTCATAATCGGCGTGGACATCCAATGGCCCCGTACCGTTCGCTACAGCGTGATCATATTGTCCTGCCTGCTTGTCAAAATTCCAGCGGTCGCTCCAATCACTGCGCAGCTTCTGGTAGCGTCGTGATTGTTCGCCAATGGCATGTAAATCGTTCATCATCATCTCTCCTTGATTCGCTTGATCGGAATCATAGCCGTTAAGCAGCTTGTCAATTTGGCCGAGGAGCCGCTTCAGCTCGGTATATTGCAGGGCCAGCTCTTGCCGCTTTTCTAATAAAAAGGGATGGACAGACGCCATATTCCCTTGAGCTGCATCATCAATACAGCAGCGAATTTGCTCGACTGACAAATTCATCTCCCGCAGTGCGCCTATTGTCCGTAGCCGGCTTATATCCGTTTCATTGAATACGCGATAGCCATTCTGTTCTTTGGCGAGCGGAGGCAGTAGACCTTTTTGCTCATAGAAGCGTATTGCTCTCGTTGTCATCCCAAGCTGCTCTGCAGCTTCTTGAATTTTCATGGGGCATCGGCTCCTTGCTTGGTTATGCTTTCATTGTATAGTTTGACGCAGCGTCAATGTAAAGCGATATGTAAAAAAAGACGCAGAACCGTTATCCCTCTATTCAAGGGCAATGGGTTCTGCGTCATTGTAATGTGGATATGCATAATTGCATTTCGTGGATGCGGGCAGATCTGATGCTTATTTGCCAGCTTGTTCGTCTTGCAGTTTGCTCTGAAGCGTATCGATAAGCTGCTGACGAGCCTCGCTGCTGCTCGCCTTCCAGATCATTTCGAACAGCACACCCAGTCCAGGCAATGCGCGTTCATCGTAATCGATGGAGCCCTCAATCATATCTACGATATCTTCATCGGGCTTATTTTTTACCTTTTGCACAATGGCTTGACGCAAATTCAATGTGACGGCCACAGGCAGTCCTCCTTCCTTCGCGTGTGCTTGCTTCATGCTATAACATTCCCTGAGATGAGGACAGTCATTCAAGGAAGGGATTCGCGTTTCACCTACAGAGATGGGCATGCTATAATGAAGGGTATAGAATGTTGTCGGAAAATGGGGAAGGTGAACCTATGGCTGCCAAAAAACAATTTGCCATTATCGGTATGGGCCGATTTGGTACAAGTATAGCGAACAGCTTAAGCAAAATGGGATTTGAAGTGCTTGCGATTGATTCGAGCGAGCAGAAAATTCAGGATGTAGCGAATATGGTTACGCATGCGGTATCCGCAGAATGTACGGATGAAGAAGCGCTGAAAGCGCTTGGTGTCCGCAACTTTGACGTAGTTGTTGTTGCCATCGGGCAAGATATACAGGCAAGCATCCTGACTACGCTCATCCTGAAGGATCTAGGTGTGCCGACGATCGTTGCCAAGGCGCAGAATGAACTGCACGGCAAAGTATTAAGCAAAATTGGTGCTGACAAGGTCGTATTCCCTGAACGTGATATGGGGATGCGCGTTGCGCACAACCTAATTTCGCCGAATATTTTGGATTACATCGAGTTGTCTGATGACCACAGTATTGTAGAGATTCGTGCGACGCCGCTTATGATCGGCAAGAACTTGAAGGAACTTGATATCCGCGCGAGGTATGGATGCAACGTTATGGCAATTAAGAACAACGGCAAGACTAACATTTCTCCATATGCAGAAGATCGCATTAAAGAAGGAGACGTGCTTGTCATTATTGGGCAGAACGAACATTTGAATACGATGGAGCTGGCATTTTCGGAATCATGAGAGAATCATTGAGCATTACATCGATACAGAATAATAAAGTAAAGAGCTGGGTACAGCTAAAAGAACGAAAGCACCGCAACCGTGAAGGCTTGTTCATCGTGGAAGGCATCCATCTCGTACTGGAGGCTCTGCGCTCTGATATGCAGGTGGATGTCGTGGCGTATGACATGAACAGCGGAATACCGCAGGAGTTGGAGCCATTGCACTTGCAAGAAGAGGGAGGACTATCATCCTCTGGTCGTGCTCCGGGCACGGAGTGGATTGCAGTGACGGATGCGATCATACGCAAATGCAGTGATACCGAGACCCCGCAGCCTGTCTTCGCTATTGTCCATAAGCCTGCTGCATCGGTAGACAGCTTGCTGGTATCACCGAACTCACTCGTTGTTGTTGTGGATGGCGTACAGGATCCTGGCAACCTAGGGACGATTATCCGTACCGCAGATGCAGTTGGCGCAGATGGTGTCGTCATTGGCAGAGGGACCGTTGATCTCTATAATTCGAAGACGATTCGTTCAACTATGGGGTCGCTATTTCACTTGCCGGTTGTAGAGGGGGATTTAGCTGAGCTGCTTCCTGCTGCGCAAGCAAGCGGGGTTCGCCTAGCCAGCACGAGCTTGCAGGCAACGCATTCCTGCTATAGCTATGACTATCGACCGGCGACATGGCTTGTCGTTGGCAATGAGGGGCAAGGCGTCTCTAAGAACGTGCAATCGCTCGTAGATGATACGATTATTATTCCGATGCGTGGGCAGGCGGAATCGCTGAATGTAGCCATGGCTACTACAGTGCTGCTCTATGAGGCAATGAGACAGCGTCATTACTCGCAATAGATCCTGTGGTATAAATGAATATCCCTATAAAATAGTATTTGAATAGACAAGAGACTGGAAAAGGATTGATTTACTGCGCGTTCCTTTGTCCGGTCTTTTTGCATATGCGGGACCTAATCAGAGGAGGTTCAGTTTATTGAAGTATTTCATGAGTGATATACATGGTGAGTTTAGTGGCCTCGAACAATTGCTAAAGTACGAGGAGATCGATTTAACTAAGGATCAGCTTGTGTTCGGCGGGGACTATATCAATCGTGGAAAAGAAAGCGGTAAGGTTCTCAAGAAGATTAAGCAATTAGTAGACACTTATCCTGATAATGTGATTGCGTTGATTGGCAATCATGAGGAGATGATGAGGGATTATTATCAACATGGGGACAAGCTATGGCTCAGACATGGAGGGATCGATACTCTTAAGGATTTTTCGAGGGCATTTGCTGATGAATCGGAGATGCATAAATACATAGAATGGGTCTGTGCTCTACCATTACTCTACGAAGATGATGAATTTGTTTATACGCACGCCGGATTAAATCCTCATGAGCCGTTACATCAACAGAATAGAAGCATACTTTGGATGTCAGAGTCGGATTTTTACAGCATACCGAAATCTAATCTGCAGAGGTTGACCGACAACAAGCCTATCGTTCATGGCCATACCCCAGTAGAGCGAATCTATTTTGACGGGGTTCGTCTGAATTGCGACATGGGTTCAAGTACGTACCCGATTAAAGAGGAGCGGGGATTAGGCTTAGTCAATGTGCGTGAAATGACCTATATTGTCTATAAGACAGCTCTGAAAAAAATGGAAACACGCAATGTTTACCGCATGTAGTAAAAATATTCATTCATATGCTCCTATTATCATACAGAAATGTATGATGTTTTCCATTATTTGATTATCTATCAATGTTCTCATTTTTGCTAGGATTAAAGATAGCGCAATCTATCATCTCTAGTAAAGTGAGGATATCAAAGTGACCTTTCGACGCAAAATTGTATTGTTAACGGCTGTGGCCGCGATGTTTATAACCGGAAGTTTGGCATGGGGAGAATCAAAGAGTGCAGGCTCAGGTTTGCCATTCGATGATATTGCTGGTCTATACGGGCAGCAGGATATTGTCACCTTATATAAGAAAGGCATTGTGACCGGATCCGGTAATCGACGCTATGAACCGGAGAAGTCGGTGACCCGAGCGGAGTTAATCAGCATGATCAATCGAATGTTTAATTTGCACCCCGTAGCAAGTGACATTTCTGCCTATGATGACGTGCCGCGCAGCGCTTGGTATTATGGTGCGGTTCAAGCCGGGTCATTGCTGCATTTGGTACAGGGAACAGGGGAGAGAAGCTTCCAGCCGCAGCAGCCTGTAACCCGACAGGAAGCAGCTGCAATGATTGTACGTGCCTTCAAGCAATCAGCGAAATCCGGCTCCGGCGTATTGTCTTATCCAGATTCATCGCGTATCGCGAAATGGGCCGTACCGTATGTAAGCATTATGGAAAAGCTGAACCTTATGACCGGTGACGATGATGGCTTCCGGCCAAATGACCCGCTGACCCGGCAGGAGACGGCTGTCGTGCTGAATCGGGCGCTTCAACGCCCGGATTGGTCGAAGGCTCTGACGAAGACCCCGCCGAAACGCATCGAGATGGGATGGATGCATGAGCTTACGACGCAGCAGTATATAGAGAAGGTTTCAGGTTCAAACGTTAATACATTATCGCCAAGATGGTTTTTCCTTGATGCAAAGCAGACGGTAACGGATCAAACCGACAAGGTGCTCCTGTCGTGGGCAAAGCAGCATGGCAAGCAGGTGTGGGCGCTTGTAGGGAATCGCTTCAATGCGGATTTGACGCATCAGGTGCTTACGGATCCAACGAAGAAGAATGCGGTCATTGCGAAGCTGTCGGGCTTTGTGAAGACATATGGGTTAGATGGTTTAAATCTTGATTTTGAAAATGTGAGACCAGATGATAGACAGGCCTTAACGGTGTTCGTGTCGGAACTGGCTGCTAAGCTGCATCAACAGAAGGCGGTTCTTTCTATTGATGTGTCTCCTGACTTGGGAACTGATTGGACGGAGGCATTTGACTATGCAGCACTCGGCAAGTCTGCGGATTATATGGTCCTGATGAGTTACGATGAGCACTGGGACGGTGCGCCGAATGCGGGATCCGTGTCATCGCTGCCATGGGTGCAGCGCGCGCTGGATAAACTTGTGGAGTCGGTGCCGGCTAACAAAGTCATCGTAGCACTTCCCTTCTATACGAGAGATTGGGCGATCAAAGAAAAAGGTGTTACTTCCCGTGAAATGACATTGAACGAGCAAGGTGAACTGCTTCGTTCCCGCAAGGTCAAATGGGATGACCGAACTTCACAGTATATCGCTGACTTCATGGATCGAGGAATAAGACATCAAGTGTGGGCAGAAGAAAGCCGCTCCCTGAGTTCGAAGTATGCAATGGCGAGCAAACGCAATGTGGCGGGATTTGCCTATTGGTATGTAGGTGCTGAGACGAACGATGTATGGAAGGCACTAGATAATCAGTGGAGATATTCTTCGTTAACATTTTGAAACAGGTTACATGTACGTAATAAATTGAATGGTGAATGAAAAAGTAATGGAGCAAATCGGAATTCAGGAGACTATTTTTATCATTCATATCGAACGAGCAATCCGTGTTAATCTGGTTGCTCGTTTTTTTGTCCTGCAATACATTACACGGTTGAATTCTTCTTTTTTCCCTCGGGCAAGCATACACTGAGAACGTACAGGCTGCTCGTTGCACCGACCGGGAGGGGGAATCGGATGTGAACAACAGGTGGCGTTCGAGCGGGTTCCGTGCGCGGCGATGGAGATGGCCGAAAATATCTTGGAGCAAGCGCCGTCCGGGCTGGAGAGCGTCAGGGTGGCGTCCACGGCCGAGGATGCCAGTTGCAAGTCAATCAGAAGCCAAAAATGTATCATCAGGCTGGAGCAGCAGACAAGCGAAGCCGAAGCGAAAACGCAGAGCCTTCTTCATTGCGCTCGTTATTTTCACGCTATTGACAGTGCAATTGTTCGTCTACGTGGATAGAAATGTGAAGGGGCCGCTCATGCATTTGGCTAAAATTCGTGTAAAGCAAATTGCGACGCAGGCCATTAACCGAGCGATTACCGATCAGGTGATGCGTGGGCGAGAACTCGATAAGCTGATTGAATGGAAAACCGATTCACGCGGTAAAGTGACAAGCTTCGTCTTGAATTACAACGAGCATATGCGGATTACCTCCGAAACGGTAGATATTGTAGAGTCCTCTCTCAAGAATATTCATGAAATCAGTGACAAGATTCCGCTTGGTCAAGCGCTGGGCAGTCCACTGATCGCTTCCTTCGGCCCACGGATACCGGTTAAGATGGAGCCGCAGGGTGCGGTTAAGGTGGAGTTGAATACCCGCCCTATGGACGTTGGCATCAATATGGTACTGGTTGAGGTGTATATCAAGGTTACGGAAGAGGTCGCGATTGTCATTCCATTCGATCTGGAGCCTGAAGTGGTTGAAACTCAAATTCCAATCTCCTATTTGCTCGTTGTAGGGGATGTTCCAATGTACTATTATGATGGCAAGGGCCAGCCAGTGGGAGCGAATCGGGAAAAAGCCCCTGCCTTGTCGCTGCCTATGCAGTCGGTTCCAAGCAGCGGAGGAAGTGGGAGTATTTCTTCGGGCAGCAAGCAGGAAGGGATAACAGTTCCAACACAGACGGAAACGCATGCTGATCCGACAGCTCCGGCCGAGACTGGTGATGTGCAGCAGCATGGCGGTAACGGTAATACTGGATCGTGATCGGATTATGGCGCACTGTATCAGATGCGCAATGGAATGTGTATGGGATTCGTATATGAAGAAGGGGCACATTCATCGGTACGGCCGAAAGATGTGCCCTTTTTGCCTTATTTAGAACCCAATCGTTAGCGCCGCTTGGAATTCAGCCGCTTGCGTTTATCGGATTGTTCCCACTGGTACAGAAGCGGATACGGATCGAACGCGTACTCGACTAAGCCGCGATCGCGATATACGCCATAGTGGAGATGCGGAGGGAACTTGCCTGATGTGCCAGGCTTGCCATATCCAGAGCTGCCAACCCATCCGACTGTCTGACCTGGGGTGACGATATCGCCAACCTTAATATGTTTCTCATAACCAGACAGGTGGGCGTAATAATGATATATGTTATTCAGATCACGTATGCCGATCCGCCAGCCGCCGTAACGGTTCCAGCCTTTCACCTCAACGATGCCATAGCAGGTGCTGCGCACAGGAACCCCATAGCCGGCAAAGATATCAGTGCCTTCATGAATACGATATCCCCCGTAATGCCGTCCCATTCCAAAAGTACTTCGATATGAATAGGAGCTTCCAAGAGGCAATGGGAAAGTGTACTCGAACAGATCTACTTTATCGAAATGCTCGAAAATCCGCGCATACTGCTGGACACGCTGAACAGCACGCGGATTGGAATAATAATGCCACAGTCCATTGCCAAAATCTTCGACATTAGGCCCATAGGCTCCAATGAACGAAGCGACGCTGTAGAGCAAGTCCACATCATTCGAGGCGTCCGCACGCTTGTCCCCGGAACCGTCGCGTCCAATACCTCTAAAGATAGATATCGACTTCGGGTTGTCATCATTGATATCCGGGTTCAGCATGCCAGCCCATTTACGGGGATCCACATATACGCCTGTTAGTCGATCTGGATGTTTACGCTGTTTTGGGTTGGCTTTGGTCAACGCCCGCTCGTACTGGTCGATGGCAGCTAATCGGTACCAAGGGATTCCGGTCAGTATCGACATTTGCTCATATAAATTTCGACGCGCTTTCCATACATCCCCTGCCGGGGATGGTGCCTGACCAGAATCTTTGGCAGCTCCAGACTGCTGGCTAGACTGAATCTTCTGCTGCTGTGAACCAGACGGAGCGGCGTGAACCAACACTGCTGAATGTGGTGTCATCAGCCCCAGCCATAAGGCAAGTCCTGCACATAGATAAGATGGAGCTTGTCTCATGTCTTCATTTCCTCCTTATTCCATACCTGAAAAGGTTGATTTAATGTTAGAATGTGCGTAAATGGCCTTTTTATCCAAGCAATGGACACGTAGGTATAGATTTTGAAGGGTTCATGGTATAATACAGAATTAGGTCAAGGTTAAGCGAACAAGAAGGAAGGTAGACTCCATGAAAACGAGAGAGCAGAAGCAGAAACCAGATTGGATACGCATCAAGCTGACTACCGGAGAGAACTATTCCGAGATTAAAGATATGATGCGCTCCAAAACGTTGCACACCGTATGCGAGGAAGCACGTTGTCCGAACATTTATGAATGTTGGGCAAATCGTACGGCGACGTTTATGATTTTGGGAGACATCTGCACTCGTGCTTGCCGCTTCTGTGCGGTCAATACCGGCATGCCGACGGAATTGGACTTGCAGGAGCCAGAACGCGTAGCAGAAGCTGCAGAGCGCATGGGCTTGCGCCATTGTGTCGTTACATCCGTAGCCAGAGACGATTTGAATGATGGAGGAGCATCGATCTTTGCAGAGACGATCCGGGCGCTACGTCGCCGGTTGCCACTCTGTAGTGTGGAAGTGCTTATCCCGGACTTCATGGGTAATTGGGATGCACTTAAGTTGGTTATGGACGCAAAGCCAGACATTCTCAATCATAACGTCGAGACGGTAGAACGGTTATCCGACCGTGTACGTGCAAAGGCGAAGTATGAACGCACACTTGAATTGTTGAAGCGTGCGAAGGAAATGCAGCCGAACATTCCTACGAAATCCAGCATTATGCTTGGCGTAGGGGAAGAATGGGATGAAATCTTGCAGACAATGGACGATCTTCGCGCCGTTGATTGCAACATTATGACAATTGGACAGTATTTACAGCCGACGAAGAAACACTTGTTCGTTGAGAAATATTACACTCCAGAACAATTTGCAGAGCTGAAGAACGAAGGATTGAAGCGTGGGTTCAGCCATGTGGAATCGGGACCGCTTGTCCGCAGTTCCTACCATGCGCATGAACAAGTCCAGTCCGCTCATAAGTCCATGGCTACACAAGCGTAATCGTGTTGTTAGCCGCTGGCGATGAGACGGAGTTCGCCTAAAGAGTGACCGTTCGAGAAGCCGATGTTCAGCAGCGGGAAGAATGCATCATCTACTCGATGTCCCAGTCTCCTTACAAGTTGCTAGCGACTTGTAAGGAGCAGCGGCGGCAATCGGGAGGAGAGGGAGCATGCAGGCCTCTATGTTATGGGAACAACCTCGATAAAGCGCGCTCCTCCGTTCGTGCTTGAGCCTGCTGCGGCAGGGGAAGGGGGAATCACGGACGTGATTCAAATTGGAGGCAGATCGTACGAAGTCATTCATGAGTACAAGAACGCATGGAATCCGGAAGCATTCAAGGGTCGCTATAGCGAAGTACTAGAACGGTATGATTACATTCTAGGGGATTGGGGATACAATCAGCTTCGCCTCAAAGGCTTCTTCCGTGACACTCATGCGAAATCCACTAAGGATAGCGCCTTGTCCGGAATGATGGATTACATTAATGAATATTGCAATTTCGGATGCGCCTATTTCATATTGGAAAGGGTAGGCAACAAGGATGTCCGTGTAAGGACTGCTGGAGATCAGGGAGATGAAGCAGAACAAGAAGGTGCAGCAGCATTGGAAGCGCCTACTGCGGATTTGCCGCCGCAGCAACCGAAGCAGGGGATCGTACTCCAGCCGAAGCAAAATAATCAGGATGCAGCAGCGGAACCAGCTGCGAAGCCATCCTCGTCTGAGCGTAAGCCTCGTCATTCGCGCAATCGCAATAAGCAGAATCATGGCAAAGGCGGTACACCGAATCAGGCAGCTGCGCAGCCACGACCTGCTGCGGAATCGAAGGAACGGGCAGAGCGGGTAGAACGCGCACCTAAAGAAGTGCGTTCCTAAGCAGACACAGCATAATACCATAGTAGATGGACTTACCGGCACCGCTTCTCATCTGTTCAAGACGAGGAGCGGTGCCGTTTGCATGAATAGGACATAGCAATGCCCGCCGTCCAGTGAACAGCGGGCATTGTGAAGTTGAACTTATACGTTATAACAGCCGTGCTCGTCATATCCGAGGAAGGCTTCACGAACCCGATTCCAGAACGGGAATGGACGATAGCGAATAAATGTTACCTTCTGATCGGCGACTCTACAGCGTATGGAGCACAGCTGCTCCAACGGAATGTTGATATGATCAACCGTCAGGAGCAATTTCTGCTTCTTCTGAGAATGGATGTCACAATGATGATGCTTCGGCAAAATAAGCGACGATCCAAGCGTACGATACACACGGTTGTTGATGGATGAAATCTCAGCAAGTTGAATCGATGGGATCGAGGGATGAACCATAGCCCCGCCGAGACTCTTATTGTAAGCTGTACTTCCAGACGGAGTAGATACGCACACCCCATCTCCACGGAACATTTCGAACAGTTCGTCATTAATATCAATTTGAGCGACGAGCGTATTTTCTACCCCTTTAAGCGTAAACTCATTCAATGCGATGTATGTCTTGTTGGAGCCGTTGTCATGAGTAGCGACTTGCAGCTCAATTAGCGGATACTTGACGATGCGCGGTGATATTTGATCTTGAGTTCGATTATCTGCAATCAACTGAACGAGCATCTCAATTTCATCTGGCTTCCAATCCGCGTAAAACCCGAGGTGGCCGGTATGGATGCCAACAAATGCAAGTTGATCAAGCTGATCGATGTATCGATGGAACGCTTGAAGCATCGTGCCGTCTCCGCCTATGGATAATACAATATTCGGTTCGTCATCATCACGTACTAGGCCCCGATCGTTGGCCAGTTGGTGGAACGTGTCAGCTAATGCGGCAGATACGTCGTCTCCCCGGTTCATTACTGCGTACTTCAAGGCGTTGGCTCCTTTGCACTGCTTTTCATTAAGATTTATAACGAAGTATATCCAATTCCATATTATACGTTCCACATCTGGAATACAATCGCCATTTCATCTGAAGCAGATTAGCCGTTCCCTTATCTGCCCATTCGATGGAAGTATCGCAGCAATCCAACAGCCGCTGATCCGATACTCAATATAATGAGAATGGCGAAGGCTGCTAGAAGACCAGTATGTGTGGCTGACCATGCTGTATTCCATACTTTCGTTGGAATTATGTTGTGGTCTAAGTCAGACAGCCACGTAGGGAGCAAGGATTGTACCGTTCTTGTACGGAGCAGCGGATACAGGATAAAAGCGACGAATGCGGCAAGGAAGCTGTGAATGAGTCTGGAAACAAAGAAAGGAATATATCGTAAATCGCACTGATTCATAATACTAACGATTTGGGCATGGACGGACAATCCGCCCCATGACAAAATCCAAGCTGCGGCTACCACTTGTGCATGAGTGCCAGCTGAGTCCGCGGCTCCAGCGCCCTTAGCGCCAAGAGTGACCTCAAATATTCCACCGGAAAAGGCGGAAGAGAGGGAGCCGGGGAGTTGAACAGTCTGAAGAAGCCCTTGCAGCACAGCCTCCCATACTCGCATAACCCCAATTACAGACAGTAAGTCCATCGCAACGGAGAAAAAGACAACCAGCCCTCCTACAACGATCATAAGCTTTAAAGAGGAGGCAACAGCCTCCTGCAATAAGGTGCCAAGGGAGCGGCCATCCTTCTGCCTTGCCTCATGCATGGCCCAGAAGGCGCGGACAACAAGGGGAACCCGCCTGACACGCTTCGTCTGTCCATGGGAGGAGATCGGCTCGACAGCTGCTGCTATGGGCGTCATAGGAGCATGCGGAGCATGGAATCGCATCAATAGCCCGACGACAAATGCCGCTCCGTAATGAGCAATTGCAATCGTAAGAGCTAGGCTGGCGTCTCCAAAAAATCCGATGGATACAGCACCTATTAGAAATATGGGATCGGATGACGTGGTGAAGGCGACGAGGCGCTCCCCTTCTTCACGGGAAATGAGCCTCTGCATTCGCAGCTGAGTGGTGAGCTTGGCTCCAACAGGGTAACCGGAAGCATACCCCATAGCGACCACAAACCCGCCGATTCCAGGGATGCGGAACATCGGGCGCATGATTGGATCAAGCAAGGTGCCAATAAAGTGTACAATGCCGAAACCAAGCAGAGCTTCGGATATAATAAAGAACGGGAGCAAGGATGGGAACAGGACGTCCCACCAGATGGCCAACCCCCGTGTCGAAGCGGATAATACGGTGTCAGGATATATGATCATTAATAAAATGAAAAGACCAATCGTTGCTGCGATGAGTACAATCTGGATGGAGGAGCTTGTCCGAGAGCGGCTCATTGTATATTCACTCCCTCTACTTCTTCAGTCAATGGGACGACCACTGCAATACAACATATGATAAAGGGACAACAATCATGCTGTTCACCTTCAGAACAGCGCTGTGATGATACAATTCTGTCTTTATTCTGTAATCAAAACGTAAAGGAAACGCTTGCATTTATCCGTGTCATTTCGGGAAGCATTATGGTACACTAAAAATACAAGAAAGATGAAATGCGTATCCGATCGTTAGGGGTGATTGGTGTGAGCATTATTGCAGGCATCCTTGTTTGCGCTTTTGTTTATGTCATTCGAGAATCGTTAATGGGATCACCAGAAGAAGATTGGTAAAGACAAGGTAAGAAGAGATTACAAACTACGGCCAGACGCTGAACAGATGCTCAGCGTTTTTTTTGTGCTTATTTTTGTGTTCATGACTCATTTGATTGAAACTTCTGCTCGTTTGTAATAAAGTGTTGAACAAGGACTACTTTATTGACGATATGCTGGCTGTTGTTGGCAGTCGCATGATGGAATAGATAGGAGCGATTATGGAACGGTACAATCAAACAATATATGAGGCGATCGGCGGAGAGGCGACGGTTCGGAAGATGGTGGAGGCTTTCTATCCACGAGTCCAGGCTCATCCTTTGCTTGCGCCACTATTCCCAGAGGATATTATGCCGGTAATGGAACGACAATTCATGTTCTTGACGCAGTTTTTCGGAGGACCATCTCTCTACTCTGATCAGTTCGGACATCCAATGATGCGTGCACGTCATCTGCCATTTCCGATAACGCATGATCGTGCAGATGCATGGTTAGGCTGTATGCGGGAAGCGCTTCATGAGATAGGAATGGAGCCAGGGCTGGCAGCGATGGTTATCGATCGCTTATCAGGCCCAGCGTATCACTTTATTAATACGAATGATGAGGCTTAATTCCTTGTTCATATAGAACGGCTCATGTATTCCATAATAGATTCGTTTTCATGGACTTCGTGCGACTCACATAATCGATCAGCAGAAAAGAGGAACGATTTATGGAGGTTGAACCGCTTTTTACGGTGAAGGTAGGCTGTCCGTACTGTGAACAGGTATTTGTTACTTCGCGTGTACGGCCTCGCTTCAAGAAGCCCTCACGCATTGACAGTGATTTTTGTACGCATTATGACGAGGGCAAGGTGAATCCGGACTATTACGTAGTTCGGGTATGTCCTTCATGTGGATGTGCATCCACAGAAAATTCCCTAAAGCATTGGTACGAGCCGCAGCGTAAGAAGTTCGAAGCACGCATCGCGAACCAGTGGAAGAACCGTGATTACGGTGGCGAGCGGACTTGGGAGGATGCGCTTGCAACGTACCAGCTGGCTCTGTTAACAGCTCAGACTATTGGCGAGAGCCATCGTGTGGTTGCTGGTCTTCTTCACCATATCGCATGGTTGTATCGATACCGCAATGATGTGGTAGAAGAGCGTCGATATATGCAATATGCACTTGACGCCTATGTTGCCGTGCTGGAGCAGGAGTGGCGCGATCAGAACGATGCGCGGCTCATTTTTATTATCGGGGAGCTGTATCGCAGATTAGGCGAATTCAATGAGGCTGTGAAATGCTTCAGTAAAATTGTTCATGATAAAAGGATCATGGATGCGGCAATGATCCGAGCTGCTAGAGAGCAGTGGACCCTTATTCGTGAGGAAATGAGAGAAGCAACTGAAAACGCTACATCGAGTATGGCCGATTGAATGAGGAGACAAGAAGACGTGTATCCGGCAGAAGTGGCGGGTACACGTCTTTGTCTTGACCAGTGAAAATCAATCCTCACTGATCCATGCATTCTATCGAATCGCGCGGTCTGCAAGCAAATAATCGTTATCCGCATCGATGATGACGAGGCGGTTGCGACAACAAGGGAATACAAGGAGCCGTTTCTTGCCGTCATGGATATCGGGAAGCTCATTTGGCTTAATGGGAAGAAGGACATTGTCTTTCTTACAAAACGGGCAGGTTGATATATACAGGTCGCCCATTAGCTGATCATACGGCAGTGTATTTTCAAATGGTATCATTCCTTGGTGCTCTCCGATGTTTGTTCTGTGCCAGAAGGACTCTGTTCTGCCTTGTTAAGCTCGGCAAGCTTCTGTATAAGAATGTGCTGCGGCATATGCATGAGCTGCTCTAAGGGGACATTAAGTGCCTTAGACAGTTTGACAGCGGTGTCTGCGGAGATTGGTAATGGTCTCATCTCACGTTCCTCCCTATACGAGTTCCTATAAATTTTGATATAGTTTAGTTATACACGGTCAAGGTGCAAAACTCAAACTTTGCAAGGTTGAATAGGTGTGGACAAATTAAGCCAATTGAAAGGTGTGTGCACGATGAAACAACCGTTAAGTCAAACGTGGGATTTGGATGTTATTTTTGAAGGTGGATCAGAATCTGAAGCACTTCAGGCTGCACTGTCTTCCGGTGAACAGAAGATCTCTTCGATCACGAGTGAGCTTAAGGCAATGGCTATTCCTCAATCTGTTGAGGAGGCACGACAGCTTGCCAAATTGACTGAACAGCTTCAGCAGTTGATTGCAGAGTTACGTGAGGCAGGTGCTTACATAGGGTGCTTGACGGCACAAAATGTAAAGGATAAGAAAGCGATTCAATTATCCGACCGTGTACGTACAATCGGTGCCCGACTGGTTACTTTGGATACGCTGTATGATGAGCTTTTGCGCGGCATGGATGAGCAAGTATGGTCTGAATTTGTTGCACTGCCTGAAATTGCAGGCATTCGTTTCAATTTGACTGAACGCCGAGAATGGGCAAAGGAGAAAATGTCACCGGAGAAGGAAGCGCTTGTTGGGGATTTGGCAACAGATGGTTATCACGGATGGAGTGCCAACTATAACACTATCGTATCCCATTTCCGTATCAAGCATGAAGAGAATGGGGAGACAGTGCTTCTTTCTGCAGGACAAGCTGACAACAAGTTGTCTGATGCTGATCGCTCGGTACGTGAGGACATGTTCGCGAAGTGGGAAGAAGCATGGGAAGAGCGTGCGGACTACTGTGCTGACGCCCTTAACCGAATTGCAGGCTTCCGCTTGAAACTGTATGAGAACCGTGGCTGGAACGAAGTGTTGAAGGAGCCCCTTGCCTACAACCGGATGTCGCAGGCGACGCTGGATGCAATGTGGGATACGATCGTTCGCAATAAGCAGCCGTTCGTGAAATATTTGGAGCGAAAAGCAAAGCTGCTTGGTGTAGAGAAACTCACATGGTGTGATGTAGAAGCTCCACTCGGCGACACGCAATCCAAGATTTCTTACGATGAGGGTGCGCGTACGATTGTCGAGCAATTCGAGAAGTTCAGCCCGCGTATGTCCAAGTTCGCAGTGAATGCATTCGAGAAGCGCTGGATCGAAGCGGAAGATCGCTCTGGCAAGCGTCCAGGTGGGTTCTGTACGTCGATGCCTGTTAGCAAAGAAACGCGTATATTCATGACTTATGCCGGCACACCATCGAACGTGTCCACCCTTGCCCATGAGCTTGGACATGGTTATCATACGCATGTGATGGAGGATCTTCCTACATTTGCAAAGTCATATGCGATGAACGTAGCAGAGACGGCTTCCACTTTTGCCGAGATGATCGTATCTGACTCTGCGGTGAAGCAGGCGAAGAATGAGCAAGAGAAGTTGACACTGCTGGAAGATAAGCTTCAGCGGTCAATTGCGTTCTACATGAATATCCATGCGCGCTTCCTGTTCGAGACTCGCTTCTACGAGAAGCGCAAGCAAGGCGTATTGTCCTCTGAGGAACTATGCTCGCTTATGGAAGAGGCACAGAAGGAAGCGTTCTGTGGTGCACTTGATTCGTACCACCCGCACTTCTGGGCGTCTAAGCTGCATTTCTACATGACGGGTGTGCCGTTCTACAACTTCCCTTACACATTCGGTTACTTGTTTAGTACGGGATTGTATGCGCGAGCTCTGCAAGAAGGCGAATCCTTCGCAGCGAAGTACGATGCATTGCTGAGGGATACAGCGGTAATGACGGTAGAGGATCTTGCACAGAAGCACCTTGGCGTAGATTTGACGAAGCCAGATTTCTGGCAATCGGCGATAGATGTGACATTGCAAGACGTGGAATTGTTCCTGCAAATGACTGAATAATTTAGAGTGACAACGGATAGACCGTGCAAGTTAAATGAGGCTTACATAGAAAGGAAAAACAACTTGGCGACATCAACTAGGCTTCTTAAGCTGTTCCATGCTTTGTTTTACTCAACGAATGCCGTTCTGCTTTCTTATTTGCCGCTTCTATTGCGGGAGCGGGGTTTCGAACCGTTTGAAGTAGGCACTATATTAATGTTGGGGCCTTTTCTGGCGATGTTTGCACAGCCTGCCGCAGGTCTGATTAGCGACCGCATCCGAAAGGTTCGCCCGCTACTAATCGGCTTGTGGATTGTATTGGGAATATCAGCGTCATTAGCTTTTTTGACAACGGATCGTATCCTTGTCGCGGTAAGTATTCTGATTTTGTATATTTGCTATCTTCCATCGATTTCATTGCTTGATACGTTAACAGTTAAAATAGCTAATTCTATGCAGCAATCATATGGAGCTGTTCGCCTTTGGGGTTCAGTTGGCTTCACCGTAACGGCTGTAACGCTAGCACAGGTATTTGATTTGGTGGGCGGAGTGGATTCACTGTTCTGGATGTATTTGCCGGTCTGGTCCAGCTTTTTTATCGGTATGTTCTTTTTGAAGGAACCGAGATATGATGATGGTGAGCCGGATGAAGCGGTGAACATGACCATTTTGAAAAAGGCGCTCACCATTCCTTCCTTGCTTGTATTGCTTGCTCTTATTTTCGTCATCGGGATGCCCCACCGGATGAATGATGCGCTGCTATCGCTGCATATGAGCGATTTGGGCGCAACCTCCGGGCAGGTATCGATTGCATGGGCTGTTGCAGGATTCAGTGAAGTTTTTGGCTTCATCATTATGGGACGAATCATGAAGCGGTATCGAATGCTGACATTGCTTTCCGCCGTAGGCATGCTATATGCGCTTCGATGGCTGCTGTATTCCATAACGACGGAGCCGGTGATGTTAATCGTACTGCAAGGACTGCATTCGATTACGTATGCTTGCTTCTGGGCCTTAGCAATCGAATTCGTAGTGCAGCTTCTCCCGCAAAAATTAGCAGCTACAGGACAATCGCTGCTCGGTATGGTGTTCTTTGGCTTGTCCGGATTGGCAGGAGGAGTTATTGGCGGAGCACTGCAGGAATCGTATGGCGGTAATGTCATGTATGGCCTTGGTTTTGTCCTTGCCCTTCTTGGAACATTTGGCTTCATGTTGTGGAACCGCAAGGATCGCAAGCGACACTTGCAGTTGAACAAGAAGCAACCGTATAACTTGCATAATGGAATTGGAAATTAAACTTATCATTTACAGTGCTGAATAGCTGTAAGGTAGGTAAATAGGTAATCCAATAACAGCGGGGCAGCCCTTAGTAGCATTCTACTAGTGGCTGCCCCGTTTGTTTTGGTTATATGCAATATTAGAATTTGAATACTTGAATCGTACGCTGCAACTGGATCACCTTTTGCTGCATTTGCTCCGTAGCATCGGCCATCGCTTGGACGGATGTAATTTGTTCATTCATAGAAGCAGATACTTGCTCTGTTCCCGCAGCAGATTGCTGTGTAATTGCTGAGATGTTCTCGATGGAGCTTGAAATGTTAACAGCTCCTTCCAGCATCGTATCACTTTCATTCGCGAAGGCGGCAATTTGTTCGGTAATAAATTGAATGCTATCTACAATTTCTAGGAAGATGCGCTCTGTTTCTTTAATTAATTCCGTTTGGGCGTGAACGACCTCTTCATTGACTTGAATATTCGTAATTGCCTGGCGGATGCCTGACTCAATGCTTTTCACCAGAGTAAATACTTCCTTCGTCGAAGCGGAAGATTCTTCAGCAAGCTTGCGAACCTCCTGTGCGACGACTGCGAAGCCACGGCCATGCTCGCCAGCACGTGCCGCCTCGATAGAGGCATTAAGGGACAATAGGTTCGTCTGCTCAGCAATGTCAGAGATGGTGCGTGTAATTTTAGAGATGCCATCTGCTTGTCGTGCAAGTTCCTCAATTGTCGAAGCTACTTGATCAGTTGCCTCGATGTTGCGCTGCATGCCTGCGCTTTGTGTCTCGACTGCCGTTCTTCCCTTAGCAACGAGACCGACTGTAAGGGCAGAACGCTCATTCATTTCCTTCGTAGAGTATGTATAGGACTCAACCTTCTGCTCAATTTGCTTGACGGAATCCGACATCGATGCGACATCTTCGGAGATTTCCGCTGCTCCAATCGCAAGTTCATTTGATGAAGCTGTCACCTGTTCCATAACGAGCTTTAAATTGTGGTTCATATGATACATTTCTCTGCTTGATTCGGATACGTGCCGCGTAATATCGGTCGTTTGGCGTAAAATTTCACGAAGCTTAATGATCATGGAATTAAAAGCATGCCCTAACTCGCCAAGTGAATCATTCGTTGTCACGTTCAACGTTTGGGAGAAGTCACCCTTCGATACTTGCAGGGCTGACTGGGCAATGTCTTTGATCGGGGCACTCAATGAACTTTCCAGAAAGTTAATAATGGGATAGCTAACACCGATTAGAATGGCGATAATGATTATCCCGGTTGTAAGCGATACATCAGCTAGGAGTAGGACTATTGTCGCTAATGCGAATAGGCCGACGATACTGTAACAGCCGAACAGCAGCTTTTGTTTGAAGTTTAACTTGTAGAACCAGTTCATAGGACCGCTCCTTTCCCCTATCATGCCAAAATTTAGAATTTGAAATCATTATAGCATCGGCTGTGAAGATGGTCTATGAAAATGTTAGTAAATTCAACACGATTAGACGAAATTCGTCAAGACGATTTTGCATGATGTAAAAATGTGTTGATTAAAGGAAAATAATCCCTTATACTGTGACTAAAGAACCATAAAATTGAAGCTAAGCTTCTGTCAAAATAGGGAGGAATGAATAAGATGAAGTCTGTCTCGATTCCATTAGCTAGGCAAATAAGCCTAGTTTTTGAGAAATTAGAATCAGAGCTGATTGGTTTGACAGGTGGAACAATTGTAGTTTGTCTTCGCAATGATATCATTGGGAAATTCGGTGTGAAGCACGATGCGTTGGAAAGCTGTGCTGGTGAACTAAAGCCGATTCGACAAGGATTGTCGAGGCAGCAAATTGCCCAATTTCTGCAAACGGCGATTGATGCGCTGAAACATAAAAAACATTGGACGCATGGGGAGATTGTGTACGATTTCACAGTTAGGCATGGGGAGCTGCATGTCAGCACATGGTTTGAATCGAATCATAATATGGTTCATATTTTGGATAAGAAGGAAGAGAATCTACATACTTACAGAAATGTATCTTAATGTGTTCATTCGCAATTGTCGAATGTTATTTGTAAATAAGAAAGCAGGAGTCCCTTCTAACACCAGTTGGTTGTAGTAGGACGTCCTGCTTTTTTTCGTAAGTATGGGGTGTTGCGTAACTAGCTTAAAAAGGTTCAACAGCTAAGCTTAGCGAGCGCGGCCAGCCAATTGCTGTTCAGCAATTTGTACAAGACGCTTCGTGATGTAGCCTCCGATGGAGCCCATATCGCGAGAAGTATAGTTACCGTAGTAACCATCTTGAGAAATTGGAATACCCAATTCTTGAGCAATCTCAAATTTCATTTGTTGAAGTGCTGCTGTTGCTTGAGGAACAACGAGATTGTTGGAACGGCTTCCGCTTCCTTGTTGTTGATTTGGCATGTTGTTCACCTCCTTGTGATAGTTATTATGGAGAGATAGAGATGAAATATGCGAGAGGAAGTGCTCGTTGTGAAATGTAAATAATGCCAAGTTGTCCTGATCTGGCAATCGTGGGAGGAACGCAAAAAGGAGGCTTGTCGCCTCCCCTGTTATGGATGTTGAATTTCAAGCTCTAAGTTGAGGATAACTGGCTTGTTCGGCTCAAGTTCAATCAAGCCTGTAACCTCATTGCCGAATGGAAGATTTGGCGCATCAGGAAGCCAAGTATAAGGCTCTATGCAGATAATTTCATTCGCAGTGCCTCGAGTGTAGAGAACCCAATGCTTGAACCAGGGCTCATTGCCTGTATAGCGGATACGATAACCGTCTTCGCGGGACAGCCAAGCTTCAGGCTTATGCTCGGCTATGCTGAATACCGTATCGAAGTCGGTTCCTTCTAAGTTCATTCCGGAGAGCAGCTTCTCGTTATCACCCAGCGGCAACGTATTTCCTGTCATAATAAGCTCTTCGTCCAGCTCATACACACCTGTAACAGGAACCTGCAGGGTCCAGCGGTTCGGTTCGCCATCAAGTTGTAACCACGTATGTGTTCCGAAGCCGAATGGTGCAGTCTGCCCACCAACGTTGGTTACTTGCAATTGTTGTGTCAGTTGGCTTCCCTTCAGTTCGTAAGTAAGCTCGAACTGGAGAGGTGTTGGATATTGCTCCATCCAGTGCTTATCTTCAGAAGAATGGAACCGAACCGTGACGATAGCGTGATCTTCGGTTGCTTCGGCACATGTAACTTGCCACGATTGCAAACGATGCAAGCCGTGAATGTGATTGTTGTTGGCTGTGTTCTGATCAAACTGATAGGACACTCCTGCATATTGGAATTGTCCGCGGCGTATCCGTCCAGGCGGCATAAGCATAGGGATGCCGAAGTGGTAAGGTTTGGTCATATAATAATCCAGATCGCTCTCAGCTGGCGTACGCAAAATATCGCGTTCAAGCACTTTGTCCCACAGACGAATGAGATTAGCGCCTAGGGAAGGCAGCAATGTTGCCTCAAGCGTGTCACTGTGAAGAATAACTGTCTCATGATCGTTCCATTTGCCTCTCGTAATCTGATACATGCGAATTGCCCCTTTGCTCGTGAAGTTATGTAATGGTTTGTTATTTTCATGATAGCAAATTCATGCATTAAAGTCATTGAAGCACACAAGGTCTAATTCAAGCGGGCGATAAACGGACAAAGGATAGATTGACAAATACAATGATCTTCGCTATCCTTATGGCTAATTCCTAGTTATGTAGAGCTCGCATAAGTGATAGGATATAATTGAATTCGTGTAAAATGATGATGAGGACAAGTACGCTATGCGGTAGCTCCAGAGAGTCGGTGGTCGCTGTGAACCGACGCGAATGCATAGTTGGAATGGGCCTCGGAGTGCTGTGTTGAACCAGTGATGTGCATGAAGTAGACATAGCCGCAGCTCTGCGTTACAGAGGTCAAGGCTTGCAAAGAGGGAGTCAGCATCGTTTGCTGATGCTTCCTAACATTCGTAGGACTGTGCTTGTTAGAAGTCACAGCCATACGATTATGCAGGCGAATTAGGGTGGCACCACGGTTCTTCGTCCCTTGCGGATGAAGGGCCTTTTTTGCGTTCACGAGTATGACGATACAAGAATAATGATATTTGTGGAAAAGGAAGTGTTGCGTGATGAAACGCGTATTATCTGGTATTCAGCCAAGCGGTCAATTGACACTTGGCAACTACATCGGAGCAATCCAAAACTTCGTGAAGCTGCAGGAAGAACATGAGTGCTTCTTCATGGTGGTAGACCTGCATGCCATTACTGTACCGCAGGATCCGGAAAAATTGCGTGAGCAGACAGAATCTGTAGCTGCCTTGTATATTGCGGCAGGCCTCGACCCAAGCAAGTCGAACATTTTCCTCCAATCTCATGTTCATCAGCATGCAGAGCTTGGATGGTTGATGACGACACTCACCTATATGGGTGAGTTGGAGCGGATGACGCAATTTAAGGATAAGTCGGAAGGGAAGCAGTCAGTTGGATCGGGCTTGTTCGTATATCCATCTCTTATGGCTGCAGATATTTTATTATATCAAGCCGATCTTGTTCCCGTTGGCGATGATCAGAAGCAGCATTTGGAGCTTACTCGGGACTTGGCTGCACGCTTCAACGGGCGCTTCGGCGACTTCCTGACTGTTCCAGAACCGTATATCCCGGAAGTCGGCGCACGGATTATGTCATTGGATGATGCCTCCAAGAAGATGAGCAAGAGCAACCCGAACTCTGGAAGCTATATTGCCTTGCTAGATGATCCTGCTGTCATTCGTAAGAAAATCAGTCGTGCCAAGACAGACTCAGAGGCACTTGTGAAGTATGATCCTGCGAATAAGCCGGAAATCAGCAACCTGATGAGCATTTATACACATGCCGCTGGTATGTCCATTGCTGAAATTGAGGCGAAATACGAAGGCCAAATGTACGGGCCGTTCAAGAAAGATTTGGCTGAGCATGTCGCTGCGCTCATCGAGCCGCTTCAGGCCCGCTATCATGAAGTAAGACGCACAGGTGAACATCACGAGGCGCTGCGTCGTGGTGCTGAGCGAGCACGTGAAGCGGCAGAGCAGACATTGACGGAAGTGAAACGCCGGATGGGCTTCGTGCTCCCGCAATAAATCTAGGACGATTTGTTAAGCCTGCTTGCCTACTGGCCTGATGTATGATCTTGTTGGGCTAAGCTTCGCCGACGAAGCTTGGCCTTCACAATGAAGCCGCATCCCATATTCACGATAGCAAGTATGGTAAAGAGAAGAGCAAGCCAGACACTTTGGCTGATGGAGATCGCTGTTGCGATCAGCAGGGCGATGGAAGAGCATGCGAACCATAGTGATAACCATTTGTTCATGGGGAAGACTCCTTTTCGCAAAATAATGTTACAGATAAGTATAACATTTTGCAGGCCGGATAAAATAAGTTTGCAAGCTTGCACAACTAGAAGCGTCAATTGCGAAAGGAGATTCACCTATGTCTAATCGTTCTGGTTCCAACAACTTGGTTGTTCCTCAAGCTACTGCTGCATTGCAGCAAATGAAATTCGAAATTGCTCAGGAGTTGGGCGTTCCAATTCCACAAGACGGCTACTACGGGAACTACACTTCCCGTGATACCGGTTCTATCGGGGGATACATGACGAAGCGTTTGGTGCAAATGGCACAACAATCGCTTTCCGGCGGTTCCCGCTAATCGAAATGCACTAATGATTTGGCTACCCTGCGCGCGGGGTAGCCTTTTATTATGAAAAGTGAGCATCAACAGCATTTGGCCAAAAAAGAAGGTACAGTGGATCCTGTCTTCACAGATTCCCTGTACCTTCTTCTTCTAAGTGCCCTTACACGCCGTTTCTATTCGTATTCCAATCCAAAATGCTTGCCGGAGTGAGTTTTGTTCAGCCAGCCTACGAAATAATCAAGCGTCTCATACTTGGCGTTCATCATGACGACAGCAACGAGGGGGAATTGCTTGCGATGCCTATACCTGACATCGGCCCAGCGAACGGCATATCCATAACCGGTTGGCTCTACCGTTGCACAAGCGTAGCGTGAAATGTACAGGAGCGCTTCTACAGCAGGGTGTTCCTTGGAAGCTTCTACTGCTGGATGCTTATCGCAGTAGGCCGTCTCTGTCCAATGGAGACGATTGTGATTCCAGTTCCCGATTCGGTATGCCCCTTCTGGAAGGGGCTTGACTACATTCCATCTGGATAGCGATACGGTCGGAATAAGTGTATACGTGTCCGAATGGACGTACTCTTCATCGAAGAGCAGCATCTGATCCTTGAGCTTCTTGTGTACAGTTGCCCTCCATAAGAAGTACACAAGGAGCAGCGCATACAGCACGGGAAATACTATTCTTGGTGACAAGACACCCAATCCCCACAATGCTACAGCTACGAGGTGGGAAGAGAAAATAATCGGATCGAACAGCGAGATGAAGTCAAAGGACAGCCATTTGTCTGTGACAGGCCATGCCGCTTGGGTCCCATAGGCATTACACAGATCAGTTATGACGTGTATGACTACGGCGAGAGCGGTCCAGAGCAGAACGTGCCAGAACAAGGCACCCTTGTTCAGCAAAGTCATTAGACCTGCGATAAGCAGTGCCCATATTGGCAGCATCGGGATGGAATGTGAGATGCCTCGATGCTGACGAATATAGGTGGTGTTGTCCTTCAGCTTGAGTGCAACATCCGCGTCTGGAGCCTGTGATCCGAGCAGAACACCGAAGAAGACGGCCGAAGCCGTAGCAGGATGGGTCATGACGGCAGGATCAATGTGTGAGAGTCCGGCAAGTCCCAATCCAATAACAGCATGTGTGCTTGTATCCATATTCGTAATCACCCTCTTGTATTGTGAGCAATTATGTACCAGAATATGACTCATGAGTACAATTCACAAGAAGGATTTAGTGGGGGCAACATAAGAAAGAGGGGGAATCAACCATGAACATTATATTTGTCGAGTATCGAATTGATCCGGACAAGCGAGAAGCATATTTGAAACAGATTACAGAGCGCCTGCAGCCTTTTCCTCAAGTCGTATTATATGAAGGAACTGACCAACCTAACGTATTCGTGGAGCAGTGGATGGATACCACACACGAAGAGTATTTGCAGCTAAGACGGATTCGTCTGGAGGAAACAAGTGAATGGGACGTTATTACCGCTTGCATTCCTGGCGGCAGATCCAAATTGCATATCTGGGAGTTCGCATCAATTTCCAAATAAGTATAGCCACAAACGCTATTGTGAGGAAGATCCAATAGATTGTCAAAATGATGAACGATGCTACGAGACATTGTCAGCAATTGGACGTTTTTGATATGATGAAAATTACAGCGGAAACACAAAGTTTCTGCTCTTGTTTGTACAACACAAGGAGGAACAGGTCATTTTGGATAAACAATATACGTACCAGGCTCCTTCCGACTCTATCCCGCTATCGCCGGAACCGGTGCGGGTCGAATTATGGAAAGAGTTTGTTCAGTTAACGAAGCCGGGCATTATTCGCTCCAACTTAATGGCTGCATTTACAGGGTTTTGGGTGGCAGCCAAATGGGATATTCCGTGGATGACCTTGCTGTGGATGATAATTGGTACAGCACTTACGATGTCGTCCTCATGCGTGTTCAACAACTATTTTGATCGAGATTTCGATATGAAAATGGAACGTACGCGCAATCGATCGCTTCCTACGGGACGTTTACAGCCGAATGTTGTGCTCTGGTATGCCATTATTCTTGGTATTGCAGGTCTGTCGGTCTTGTTCCTGATGACCAATCCATTGACAGGATGGTTTGGCGTTCTGGGCATGTTTGTTTATGTAGTCATTTATACATTATGGTTGAAGCGAACATCGACATGGAGCACCTCTGTTGGGGCCATTTCGGGAGCAATGCCACCCGTTATTGGGTATACATCTGTGACAGGTCAAGTGGATGAAGGGGCTATCCTGTTGTTCCTCATTCTATTCCTGTGGCAGCCGCCTCACTTCTGGGCGCTAGGCATTCGACGTGTTGAAGAATATCGTGCCGCTGGATACCCGCTGCTTCCCGTAGTCAAAGGAATCGAGCGGACGAAGAAGCAAATGATCCCGTATGTTGTGCTGCTTCTGCCGGTTACTTGGCTGTTCTATTCGTATGGCTATGTAAGCTGGATTTACGGGGTATTAGGAACCATTCTTAATGTGATTTGGCTGTATATTTGCATCTCGGGCTTCAAGGCGAAGGACAATGAAGCTTGGGCGAAGCGCAACTTCTTGTTTTCGATTAACTGGTTATTGCTGCACTTGTTCATTCTTGTCTTGGATACGATGGGGAAAATGTAATATCGCATCAAATCGAATTAATTGGAATTCAGCCTGACCACTAAAGGGAGTGTAACGGGAGGAACAGACGATGTCTCAATGGGCGAAGAAGTATTCTTTGCAAATCTTCTTAATGTCACTGGTTGCGGTATTTGCAATTATTGCTGCTTGGTTATACTGGCCGCGTGAAGATTTCAAGAAGGCACCGGATTTTTCTATGCAGAATGTGGATGGAAGCACAGTAAGTCTTGATAGTACGAACGGGAAGGTAAGGCTCTTCTATTTCTATTTCACGAATTGTCCAGACGTCTGTCCGCCGACGACATTTATGCTGTCTGAAGTACAGACTTTACTGCAGGAGAAAGGCGTATTTGGTAAAGAGGCAGGTATCGTATCCATCTCCTTCGATCCGGAGCGGGATACGATGGATGCGATTAAGACGTGGTCGCAGAAATTCAACGCTGACTACTCAGGCTGGTATTTCCTTCGCGGAAAAGAAGAGGACGTGGCCAACATGATGCCAGCGCTGGACTCTGCTGTGATGAAGGATCAGGATGGAAACTTTACACATCTCAATGTCATTACCCTGGTCGATCAGAAGGGCAATATTCGCAAAGCGTATAATGCGAATGATCGGGAGCGAACAACGCCCGAAGTGATTGCGGAAGATGTCATGAAATTAATTAAATAAGAGATTAGTTAAGCGGGGGAAGATCCGGATACACGATGTATTCGTCTAACCCCGCTTTTTCTAATTGTTGGATTAAATACTCATCTGGCGTACCTTCTACTCCAGCATATCCTCGGCGCGTATAGAGATGATCTGCATCCGGGAACGTATCTCGCAGTACAGATCGAATACGTTTCCCAGAAGAGTCATTATCCATAAATAAGTATACGGGCTTATCTCCAACCTGCTTACGCAGTTTTTCTGTGCGATCGGTATTCAATGTCCCGTATGTACACAGGATGTCAACTTTGTCAGCCAGCAGCTTTCGCAAGCGGCTGCGATCGTTTTTGCCTTCTACGATGAGAGCGATTTCCATCGTGTTCACCTTCTTCCTCTATGCGGTACGGGCAGCATTCCGAATCTGATGGAAATGATCCGGCCAGTAATTCTCCCATTATCAATAGTGTACCACAAATGATGAAATCCATTGCGGCGATGCAACGAGAAGCGCATGACAAAATTGGCTTGCCCGTAGGCAAGCCGTATAAGGAGAGAGCAAGATGGGGGGTTACAGCAGAGGAGCACGCAGAATGATGACGAGCAGGATGAACAGGGCGAGAATTACGGTGGTTATTGTCCAGAAGCGTGCGCCGAACGCCAGCTCTGGCCCACCGCCAGGCTCAGTATAATACCCCAACTAGGTTCACCTGCTTTCGTCGGTAGTCATTTCTCATCATTATAGTATGTTCGCGGAATTATCCTGTTCTGTGTATTCACCCATATTTGGGAATATGGGCGCAAACCATGTGAAGGCATCAAGATGCCGGGACAGGACATTCAGCTCTTGTTCTTATGTAGTTGGGTTCGTCGAAGGTGGACGCGTGCTGTGGACAGTCTTCTTCACTAACGATGTAGGCTTGCCTGGCGGGAGCAGCGTAACGGCTGTCATAAGGACGAGAAATGCGATGAAGTACGGCGATAATTGCCCACGGAGCTGCCCGGCAATCATCGGTCCAATGAAGGAGCCGATAGAAGAAGCAATCGATAAAATAGAGAAGATTCGTCCGTATCTGGCCCCGCCGCTCAGCAACAAGAGATGTGCTGATAAAGCCGGTAAAATGATTCCCTTCGTCATCCCGATAAGAAATAAGGAGAGAAGTAAAGGAACAGGCCAGTGAATTGCCAATAGAAAGAACAGAATCGCTAGCGAAAAGGAGCCGAGCCATGTGCGCATATAAGCAGAATAATGATTCAAGAACAACATGCTTAAGGTAAGGAGCGCCCCGAGGCTGATGGCCGAGAACAATACGCCTGTTTTCATTATTGAGGTTAACGCGTCAGCCATAAATGGCAACTCAAAAAATAAGATGCCCTGCGAGCAGGCAATGGCAAGCGGCATAAAGTAGAAGCGCCATGGGATAGCAGGTGCATGCTCAGAAGATGCAGCTGGTGTTGAAGTAGGGATGCTTGGTGCTGTCGTCTTAGAGGAGGGACTTTCACTTTCTTGAACATCTTGAATAAACAGCCATGCCAACATACCAACAAGGATAAGGCCAATGCCCAGCGCTTGGAACGCCATGACGAATCCGATTTGGGAAACGAGATAAGCGCCAGCGGCAGGGGAGACAACAGAGGCTAATGTATGGACGAGCCCATTGCCCGCCATCAACTTGCCTTGATGAACATGATCGCGTGCCATTCGTGCAAGCAGAGACAGGCAAGCAGGGGAGAGGAACGCGAGTACGAATCCGCTTATAGAGCGTAGAATAAGCAGCTGCCATGGGTTGACGACATGGGCCTGAAGCATGAGAATAATGCCGGCTCCAATGAGGCTGAACACGATGAAGATGCGGCTGCCGAAGCGGTCTACTCCGTAACCGGCCATGACGTTGCCAGGCAGATGGGTGAACGAATACATACCCATCATTAATCCGATGAAGGATGGAGCAGCACCAAGAGAGATTGCAAATGGGGTTAGAATGGGGTACTGCGCATGCAAATCGAAAAACGCAACGAATAAAAACAGGTAGAGCCAAAAGACAGAACGCAAGCCAAGTCACCTCCAGATCGCTATGGTATACTTGTACGTATTAGCGGACGAACTTAGTACCCGAATTTGGCTGATGATGTTAGATGGTCTGACTGTTGCATCATATGGGAATGATGTATAATACGCTTTGGAAAGGGTGATTGAAGAAGTGAGTCAACTCGAAATGTGGTTTGAATTTATTAAGCAAAATTGGCTTGTCTTCCTAATCGCACTCATCGTACTGCTCGTAATTGTTAGTTTCGTGAAAACGATGATAAAATGGGCGCTGGTCGTCGTAATTGTCGCTGCTGTAGCCGTCTATAGCGGAATTACGTGGGACGACGTGAACAACGTAGTGACGACAGTGAAGGATGAGACTGTGCTGAAGCTGAAGGATCAAGCGATGAACTCCATGATGGAGGAAGCGAAGAAGGCGACGTTCAAGAGCAATGAGGACGGGACTTATACGATCAAGTCGCCGAATTTGGAGCTTACAGGCACTCCTAACAGTGACAAAGTGAAATTATCGTTCAATGGAGTCTCCCTTGGTGAATGGAGCATGAACGATACGATTCGCGATTTCGTGAAGGAAGCGAAGCAGAACAAATGAGTACCGGATTGCAGTGGGAATGGAACGCGATAACGCTAGTACTGCTTGCGGTCGTGCTTCTTTCCGCAGTTCAAGGGGTGGCGAGAGGCGCTTCGGGGTCCATGCGCCACCTCTTTCTATTTGTTGCTCAGTCGGCCTGCACCATTGCATCGCTTATTCTGTCCTTCGCTGCTGCGATGTGGCTCTCGCCCATGGTACAGCGTCAGTTCGTTGATTGGAATATTGTTATACCCTCCCATGCACTGGCTTGGTGGGAGCAGATCTATTATACCTTCGTGACAGGGATACGGGACTTCGCCCTGCTACGCGTTGCAATCTTATTCGGCATCATCTATATGCTCGTACGAGGAATAATGGGTTGGCTCGTTTCTTTGATCTGGAGCGGGGCTTCTGTGGCGAGTCAAGAAGAAGGAAGCTCATCTTCTCGCTCAGGGTTCATGCAAGTGATTGGCCGTATGGCCAATTGGCTAACGGGTGGTGCAATTGGTGCGCTAATTGGTGGTGTGCGCGCCTTCATCATTATTATGGTGTTATTCGTATATGTTGCCCTTCAGCCTGCTACGAAGGCAAGCGATATCATTCAATCCTCTTCTGCTTATCGTACGGTGGCTAACCAAGTGATCGAGCCGCTTGCGGGGTCATTAATTACAGAGAGTCTGCCTGTCTTCACCTCCCAAATGGGGCAAGAATTCGGAGAACTTCTGCAGCGACGATATGAAGTCATTGATAATCAGATTTCTTCCGATGTGAAGCAAGCCGCGCGTGATGTGACGGCAGGAGCGTCAACCGATGAAGAGAAGGCGCGACGCTTGTATGATTGGGTCGGTTCCCGGGTTCAGTATGATTGGGATAAGGCCAAGCAATACGAGACGAAGCGGATTTGGAAGGAGCAGACCCCGGAAGATACCTTCGCTACGAAGCAGGGGGTATGTATCGATTATGCACGTCTGTATGCAGTTATGGCTCGTTCCTCAGGGCTTCAAGTCAAGGTTGTGACCGGTCTTGGATACAATGGCAATGGCGGCTATGGACCGCATGCCTGGAATGAGGTCTGGCTAAGCGAACAGAAGAAGTGGGTGCCGCTAGATAGCACATGGGCATCATCGGGAGATTGGTTCAATCCTCCTAAGTTCGACACCACTCATATTCCAGATAAGCCATTGACGATAAGATAATTTGCGGCGATGGCGATTAGAAGCTGCACAACCTTTGAATATAGGCAAATCAGTATGGTAAAATAAATAAGATTGTACAGCAAAAGTTAGCAAGAAAGGATGATTGGCATTGAGTCATCCAAATGCGGATGATCCGCAGAAGCGGGAAGTACAGAACCGGCGTACGTTTTCGTTTCGGTTGAACTTATTCTTTTTTATTACATTTTTGATTTTCACCGTGCTTATCGTGAGACTGGCCATTTTGCAATTCGTTGAAGGTCCCGCCCTGAAGGAGAAGGAGTCCCAGCTTGGATTCCGGGAAACGGCGGTACCGCCGCTTCGGGGAACCATATATGATGCTTCGAATACGCGGCTAGCCTATTCTACAGCGTCGCAATCTCTTTACTTCAATGTGGTGAAGAATTACGGGGATCCGAGCAAGAAGATGACGGATGACCAGAAGAAGAATCGAGCTGAGGTAGAGCAGCTTGCGAAGCAGCTCGAGGAAATATTCAAGAAGATAGGCAGTCCTCAAGACAAGCCATTAACAGCTGAAGAAATTTTGAAGCGAATGGACTTGGGTGGAAAGATGAACTTTGTTTTCGTTCCTAGGCTCATTAAATCAGGATTGACGAAGGAAGAGGTTGCTTACTTCCTGGAGCATAAATCGCAGTTCAAAGGCATCGATATCGTCGAGGATAGTGTCCGTAACTATGATAAGGATACGATCGCAGTACAGACGGTCGGTTATTTGAAAAAGTTCAAGGGTGTTCGCGAGCGGATGCCGTTCTACAAGGAACAGTATGAGAAGCAGGAACAGCTTCCTACGGAGAAGGAATACTTGGAATACGAGGATGTTGGCGTTGACGGCATCGAATTGATGTATCAGAACGAGCTGCGCGGTTTGAACGGGGTGAAGAAGTTCCCGGTCAACGTGGCGGGTCGTATTATCGGGCCGATGCAGCTGACGAAGCCGGAGCGCGGCAACAACATACATTTGACGATCCATCGCGATATTCAGAAGGCAACAGAGAAATCGATCATAGATACACTGGAGAAGATTCGCAATTCCTCGAACCGCATTGAGTATGCGCCAAATGCCCGTACTGGTTATGCAGTTGCGATGGAAGTGGATACCGGTAATATCGTGTCGATTGCCAGTATGCCGGATTATGACCCGAATGTATGGCGCAACGGCCAAATCAGCGTCGAGGATTATGAGAAGATCCAGTTTTATATGGGAAATGGGGCCGTTCGCGAAGTCTATGGTCCGTATAATGATGACAAGGAGCGCGGACGTCATCCAACTTCCCTTGTCTATCTTGGATCTACGATGAAGCCATTGTCGGTTCTCGTCGGGTTGAAAGAAAGATTGTTCGGTCCATGGGAAGATTACTATGACAAAGGTTACGGTGAATTCGGACGCCGCGGCCATGAGACGAAGGTATGGAACTCAAGCAAAACGTCTTACGGTTATATGGATGCAGCAAAAGCCTTGAAAGTATCTTCTAACGCCTTTATGGTGGATATGATTGGTAAGAGGCTCTTCTCCCTTTCCGACAGAAACGGTTTGGAATTGTGGGATAAATACATGGAAGCCTTTGGTCTTGGCGTGAAGACAGATAGCGGCTTGCCTGGTGAATCCGCAGGATTGAAGGACTATCTGGTAGAGGCGGAGCGCAACAATGCACAGTCCGCTCTCGTATACGCCTCCTTCGGTCAGCAAGGGAAGTATACAACCTTGCAGCTCGCTCAATATGCAGCTACCCTAGCGAATCATGGTAAGCGCATTAAGCCGCAATTCGTAAGCAAGATTACAGATGGGGATGGCAAGGTAGTCAAGTCATTCGGTCGTGAAGTGTTAAATGAGACGAATTTCGATGACACGCACTGGCGTGTCGTTGAAGAAGGGATGTCGAAGGTTAACGTTCACGGTTTTGATGGATTCCCATATTCGTTCTATAGAAAGACGGGTACATCGCAGCAAGATATAGCAGGGAAAAGACTAGAAAACGCCGTGTTCATTGCCTATGCGCCGGCGGATAAGCCGAAGCTTGCGGTTGCGGTTGTCGTACCAGAGGGCGGATATGGTTCCTACGGGGCAGCTCCGATCGCGCGTGCTATGTTCGATGCGTATGATGAGGTATACGGACTGACGGGTACGCCGAAGAAGAAGCAAGTTACAGGTGGCGAATCTACGGATGCAGCTAACAACAATCAATAAGCAGGAGGAATCGCTGCGTTCAGTGGCAATGATGAATTTCTGAGCGTTGCAAGCCTCAAAATAAAGACTTTTTCATATCGTACATGGTGTCACCGATCAGGGAGCACATCGCATACGATATGGAAAAGTCTTTTCTTTTTGCAAAACTATATGTCTAGGGAAAGAATTTTTTTTATACAAAAATAGTTGCATTAGGGAAACATATTTGTGTATATTAAACAATGATCAGTGATAAACGTAATCATTACAAAAAAACATTGGGCATTTATGTGGGAGGGAACGAAAGATGACGAAGGCAGCTGAAAGACCGAATGGGAAGTTCAAAATGAATTCGGCGTTGAAGCGGTTGGTTATGACGATATTGTTCTTAAGCGTAGCTGTAGGATTAGCAGCATGTGGCGGCAGCACAAAGGAGGGCAAGACAGAGGGAACTGCAACGTCCGCCGATGCTCATCCAATCAAGGTAACAACTACGATTGGTATGATTGCTGACGTGGTGAAAGAGGTAGGAGGAGAACGTGTTGATGTGATTGGGTTGATGGGGCCAGGGGTTGACCCTCACTTATACAAGGCGTCCCAAGGAGACATTAAGAAGCTGGATGATGCGGACATCGTATTCTACAACGGCTTGCATTTGGAAGGGAAGATGGTCGATATTTTGGAGAAAATGAGCGATAGCAAGACGACGGTTCCCGTCTCCAGAACAATTTCGGAATCTGAGCTGCTCGCAGATCCAACATTAGCACAATCGCATGATCCGCATATTTGGTTCAATGTGCAGAATTGGATCAAGGCGACAGAGGTCATTCGTGACACGCTGGTGGAATATGATGCGGCACATGCAGAAGCCTATAAGCAGCGTGCAGAGGCATATGTAAGCAAGCTGCAAGAGCTTGATGCGTATGTACACAAGCGGATAGAAGAGATTCCGGAAGGGAGCCGCGTGCTCGTGACGGCGCATGACGCGTTCGGATATTTTGGCAAGGCGTACGGCATGAAGGTTATGGGGCTTCAAGGAATCAGCACGGCTTCTGAATACGGAAGCAAGGATGTATCCGATCTTCGCGATTATCTGGTGGACAATAAGATTAAGGCAGTTTTTATTGAATCGAGTGTACCGAAGAAGGCAATTGAGGCGGTCATCGAAGGAGCGAAGAAAAAAGGCCATGAGGTCGTCATTGGCGGTGAATTATTCTCGGATGCAATGGGCGAGCCGGGGACAGAAGAGGGGACTTATATAGGCATGGTTCGCTTCAACGTCAATACGATCGTCGATGCACTGAAGTAATGTACATAACTTCGAGATATATAACACGGTAGGAGAGGAGCGAAATGAGCATGATGGATAAGGGGAATACGCCGCTTCGTGTGAGCGGCTTAACTGTTGCATACCAGAAGAAGCCCGTGCTTCGCAATGTTAGCTTTACGATACCGGAGGGGAATTTAATCGGCATTATCGGCCCGAATGGTGCAGGGAAATCTACACTTATTAAATCTGTGCTTGGATTAATTCCTCGAGTAAGCGGAGAGGTGAATATATTCGGTAAGCCTTACTCGGAAAGCCGCAAACGGGTAGGCTACGTCCCACAGCGCGAATCTGTGGATTGGGATTTCCCCACGAACGCACTCGATGTTGTAATGATGGGCCGTTACGGACACTTAGGATGGTTCAAGCGACCGGGCGCGAAGGAGAAGGAGATTGCGCTCGATTGTCTGGCCAAGGTGGGGATGGCGGATTTTGCAGATCGGCAAATAAGTCAGCTGTCCGGCGGACAACAGCAACGTGTATTCCTAGCAAGGGCGCTTGCCCAAAATGCGGACATCTATTTTATGGATGAGCCGTTCGTTGGTGTAGATGCGATGACGGAGAAGGCGATCATTACATTATTAAATGAATTGAAGCGTCAGGGGAAGACCGTGCTTGTCGTCCATCACGACTTGGCAACAGTGAAGGAATACTTCGATTGGGTAATGCTTCTGAATGTAGAATTGGTTGCCTGTGGAGAAACAGAAAAAATATTTAACACAAGCATGTTGCAGCAAACCTATGGCGGTAGACTTACCGTGTTGGATCAAAATGCGGGTGCCGTCATGGTAGGAACGAGGTGAGTGCAATGTTCGGAATATCTTGGGACGTGTTGCGTGATCCGAATACACAGTGGATTCTCGTCGGTTGTTTGCTGCTCGGTCTCATGAGTGGCATTGTGGGCAGCTTCGCTTATTTGCGGAAGCAGAGTCTGGTTGGGGATACGCTCGCGCATGCTGCGCTGCCAGGCATATGCATTGCTTTTATGCTCACTGGGGTTAAATCGCTGCCCTTATTTTTCCTAGGGGCCTTCTTATCCGGTATGTTGGCAACAGCGGGAATTTCAATCGTGACGCGCTATACGCGCATCAAAGCGGATGCGGCAATGGGGATCATGCTGTCGGTGTTCTTCGGTGTAGGCATTGTGTTGCTGACGCAAATTCAACATTCCAGCTACGGTAACCAAAGCGGGCTCGACAAGTTTCTGTTCGGCCAAGCAGCTTCCATGATGCAGAGTGATGTCTATACGATGGCAGGCGTGTCGCTGCTTATTATTGTGGCATGCAGCCTGCTGTTCAAGGAATTCAAGCTGCTCAGCTTCGATCCTGGCTTTGCGCGCGGACTCGGGTTTCCGGTTGGCGTGCTGGAGCAGCTGCTTATGCTGTTTACCGTAATTGCCGTCGTTGTTGGCATTCAGGCAGTCGGCGTTGTGCTTGTTGCGGCACTATTGATTACTCCTGCCGTATCTGCACGCTATTGGACCGATCGACTCGGATTAATGGTGCTGCTCAGCGGGCTGTTTGGAGCAGTAAGCGGCATTATTGGCACACTTGTCAGTACGACGACGAGCAATTTACCTACTGGCCCGCTCAGTGTATTGGCTGCAACCTTCGTCTTCTGCTGCTCGGTTGTATTTGCCCCGCACCGCGGTGTGCTTGCGAAATGGATTCGTCGGATCCGTAACCATCAATCGATTCGGGTGGAGGAACGAATTCGTCTAGAGGAGACGGAGCCTCGATTGCGAAAGGAGGCGTCGTTGTGACAGACCTATGGATTATACTGACCGGTGCGCTAGTAGCTGCAACTTGCGGGATATTGGGCTGCTTCCTCGTGCTTCGCAAAATGTCCATGATCGGGGATGCCATCAGCCATTCCGTGCTTCCCGGCATCGTTATAGCCTTCATGCTAAGCGGCTCACGTGATTCGTTCGTCATGCTGCTGGGTGCGTCCGCAGTAGGCTTAGTAACGGTATTTCTCATTCAGCTGTTTCAAAATAGCGGCGTGCAATCGGATGCATCAATTGGAGTGGTATTTACCGCATTATTCGCGGTTGGCGTTGTGCTCGTAAGCTTGAATGCACGCAATGTGGATCTGGATTTGGATTGTGTTCTGTTTGGTGAAATCGCTTATGTCCATTGGAATACAACGACCTTGTTCGGCATCGACATGGTGCCGAAGGCTGTATGGATACTCAGTTTTACACTGCTAGTGATATTGCTCGTTATCGGGTTGTTCTATAAGCAGTTCAAAATATGTGCATTCGATCCGGCGATGGCTATCGCCTGCGGCATACCTGTTGCGTTATTTCATTATTTGCTGATGGGACTCGTGTCCATGACGACAGTGGCTTCATTTGAAAGTGTAGGAGCTATCCTTGTCGTCGGCATGCTTATCGTTCCAGCTTCCACCGCCTACTTGCTAACGGAGCGCTTGAGTCTCATGATTGTGTACAGTGTGGCCATTGGAATTGGATGTGCAATAACTGGCTACTACCTGTCCTCCTTATTGGATGCGTCAATAGCGGGAATGATGGTCACGGTAGCGGGCGCATTGTTCATACTTGCCTTTCTGTTGTCCCCGACTCATGGAATGCTGGCACGCGTGTTGAAGCGTCGTCGGATTGCAGAGATGACTGCTTAGAAGCAGCTTAGGAACACCCTTTGCTCCTGATTATGGAGAGGGGTGTTTTTTTGTTATTGCCAGATAGGAACCATTGCGTAAGCGGCCTCTTTGTAAAGGAAAGGAATTCTTTGTTGTAAATGCCTGCATATGATACAATGGCGTTATGCAAATTTGTGCACGACAATGATTGACAATGAGTGTTACAAGCTTCGACAAATAACGAATCACAACTCGTCTGAAGCGGAACGCATCAGAGACAGGAGTGACGGATGAGATGAGTAAATATAAGTTGTTGGCTCTCGATATGGATGGAACGGTATTGGATGATGATCAGCGCATTTCCAAGGAAAATGCTGATGCCATCCGCAGTGCTTGCGATGAGGGAATTACGGTTATCTTCTCCACTGGCCGCGCGTTCGTCAATGCACTTCCTTATGCGGAAGAACTAGGATTGAATGCTCCAATGATAACAGTCAATGGGAGTGAAGTGTGGAAGAATACACGTGAGCTGCACTTGCGTCATCTCTTGGATCGCGAGGCAGTGAAGCGCATGCACGCGATGTCCGAGGAGCATAATGTGTGGTTCTGGGCTTATTCGACGGAACGATTGTACAACAAAGAGAATTGGGGAGCCGATATCGAGGCTGAGGAATGGCTGAAGTTCGGCTACTTTACGAAGGATGATCGTGTGCGCGAAATTCTGTGGCGCGAACTGCGCGCCATGGGCGGATTGGAATTGACCAATTCCTCGCCACATAATATTGAGATTAATCCTGGAGGAGTCAACAAGGCAACGGGAATACAAACTGTATGCGAGCTTATTGGCTGCGAGATGTCGCAAGTGGTTGCTGTAGGCGACAGCTTGAATGATATGGCCGCGATTCAAGCGGCAGGGCTTGGTGTAGCTATGGGGAATGCGCAGGACGAAGTGAAGCAGGTTGCGGACATCGTCGTACGAACGAACAACGAGCATGGTGTTGCCCAAGTCATTAGGGAGTATATGCTGTAATCGATTGTTCACGAGCGTTTATTCTCGTGCAAGGTGGTGGAACGGATGGTTATTTTCGGTTGGATTAGTGTGATAGTCCTGTTTCTTGTCGGTATGGCAGGGGCTATCTATCCGATTTTACCAGGTGCGTTGGCAATCTATGCAGCTTTCTTTGTGTATGGATTATGCATTAGCTTTGAACCCTTCGGGTTCTGGTTCTGGGCGATTCAGACGATTATTGTAGCTGTGCTGTTTATTGCCGATTACGTGGTCAATGCCTGGGGCGTCAAGCGATTCGGAGGCTCTAAGGCTTCGATTATCGGGAGTACAATAGGGGTCATCATCGGCCCGTTCGTCATTCCGGCGTTCGGTCTTATACTTGGGCCTCTCTTAGGCGCGTTTATCGGGGAACTTATGACAGGAGCGAGTATGGATAAATCGACAAAATCGGCCATTGGTGCGGTTGTCGGACTATTTACGAGCATTGTCGTAAAATTTGCGCTGCAAATCGTGATGATTGTCCTGTTCTTCCTTTGGTTGTAAATGTTTTAATAGAAAAGGTGTCCATAAGACGGTCTGACGGTCTGATATAGACTAGGGCTGTCTTATGGAGCGGCTTCCTGCTCTTTGGAGAAAATACGGTGGCTTTTGCCATGATGAATAGAATTGAATGTAGTATGTTCGGACGGGATATTAGGATACGGGCTAGCATACAGAAAGAAGGGAAACGTTTGGCAAAGGAATCATTTATTAAAGGAACGCTCATTATTGCAGCGGCTACCCTCGTCGCTCGCGTCTTAGGGCTCTTTCAGCGCGTTCCGCTTGAGCATATGCTCGGTTCTGTGGGTAATGCCTCTTTTGCTGCCTCACAGACAGTCTATTTGATGATACTTGCAATAGCGACAGCAGGTATTCCGAGTACATTAAGCAAGATGGTATCCGAACGCTACGCGCTGAATAAGGTGCGCGAAGCGGAGCGGGTCTATTATGCTGCGCTGCTGTTCGGACTCATATCCGGTGTGATTACAACCTTGCTGCTCATCGCGTTCGCAGGTGTGTATGCGGATATGATTCAGCTGCCTGAGGCTGCACTTGCTATTCGTGCATTAGCACCTGCGCTGCTGTTGTTCCCAGTCATTGCCATGATGCGCGGGTATACGCAAGGGCGCAATATGATGCAGGCAAGCGGTGTATCGCAGATCGTAGAGCAGGTTTTACGTGTTCTTACGGCGATCGGACTTGCCTATATCTTGATGAGCACGGGGCAGAACCAAGAGTGGATCGCAGCAGGTGCTTCCTTCGGCGGTGTGCTAGGGAGTGTCGGCGCATTCATTATTATGATCTATTACTTGCGCAAGCTGCGTCAGGCAGATCGGGAAGCTGGAGTACGCGCACGCCGCAGAGGTGCGAAGAAAGTACCGCTTAGCGATATTTTCCGTTCTATTTTCGCGATGTCCGTACCGATTGTATTGTCTTCACTTGCCGTACCGGCTGTTAACTTTATTGATACGTCCATCACGATTCCACTTCTCTCACCGGAAGTTGGGGTAGATGAGGCGAAGCATCTGTATGGTATCCTTGGTCAGCGTGCACAATCGATCGCTGGCATTCCGCCAATTCTGGCGATTGCGTTAAGCACGTCGCTCATCCCGGTCATTTCCGCTGCCTTTGCGAAGCGGGATATGGTTCACTTGAAGCGGCAGACTACAATGGCAATGCGTATTTCCGTATTGAGTGGCATGCCGATCGTATTGGCTCTAGCGGTTGCAGCATATTCCGTGAACGGTTTCTTGTTCAGTACGTTGGACGGTGCAGGCATTATTGCAGCGTTGACGCTCGGTACGATATTCCAAATTACGATGATGACGTCAAGCTCGATTCTAATTGGACTTGGCAAGCCTTATATTGCCATGATCAGTGTAACATTAGGTATTATTATTAAGCTTATTGCCAGCTTCTCGCTTGTTCACTTCTTTGGTATTTACGGCATTATTGGAGGAACAGCATTAAGCTTCCTGCTTATTACATGGCTCAATCTTCGTGTCATGAAGAAGGTTGTTCCGTTCTCGGTACTAGGCAATCGCTGGATAGGCTTCCTGATGACCATCGTGCTGTCGGGTGGCGTAGGATATGGCTGCGAATGGTTGGGCGAGCAATTAGTGGGCATCTTGCCGGCCAAGCTTGCCTTCATGTTCACGGCAGGTGTTGTAGGCGTGGGGGTAGTAGCTCTGTTCGTTGTTGGGCTGGTTGCTTTCCGCGTTATTCGATATGATGAGCTTTCGGGTTATCCGCGTGCGGTTCAGAAGGTACTGCGTCCATTGATGCGATTGCAGGGAGAACGTGGTTAATTCACATACGCGCTATTTATAGCGTAGTGAGAATAAAAAAATTGACAAGCTCCACGAAGGAAGCGCAAGCGATGCACTTCCTTCATGGAGCTTTTTTTGTCGTACACCAGGGTGCACAAGGGAAAGGAAGCGATACGGGAGGATACAAGGATGATATGGTGTTAATTACCATATGTTGATTTTGTAACAATGTATAAACTTTTACCGTTTTATACCGATATACCAAACGTATTTTGGCAACGAGACTTGGCAAGCAAAGGGGTGTCAACATGAAGAGGTTTATTCAGTGGACTACAGGAATACAACAATCCTTACAAAAGAAAATAATATGCTTACTTGCGTTATTTATTGTCGTTCCTACGATTATTCTTATCATTATCCTGACAGGTACGGCAGCAAGCAATACGAAAGACATGGTCTACAATCAAGTGAATGGGGCTACCCAATCCATTGTCGGTATGCTGGATGACATGTATGATTCAAATGCCTATACGGTAAACAGCCTGGCTGACAGCATTAGTAAGAATTCGCAACAAAAGGACTGGATCCATGATCGGATGCTGGAGATTGCCAAAGATATTGAGAATATATATGCGGCATATGTCTTTGTAGATAATCAATACATACACAGTTCTAATGACAGTGATGAGACGATTGATGCGATGAAGCGGGACTGGTATCAGCAGGCAAAGAAAAGTGCTGGGAAAGTAATTGTGACGAAGCCGTATCGCGATGCGATAACGAATGATTTGGTAGTTACGTTCGCTAAAGAGCTCCCAGGGAAGAATGGAGTTGTTGCCATTGATGTGGCAATCGATCGGATTAACAAGGCTGTAGAGAAATACAAAGTAGGGAAAAGCGGTTATATCAGCCTGGTTGACAAGGATAATCAGGTCGTAACGCATCCGGTGTACAAGCAGGGGACGGTTCTGGACGAAGCTACGTACGGAGAGCTTGCCACAGCGAAAGACAACGGCTCATATAAGTCGAATGCGGCAGGAAGAAATGAGTTCGTCAGTTACGACAAACGCAACAAAATGGGACTGAACATCGTCTCGGTCATCGCCTTGTCGGAAATCAACAGCCAAGCCAACTACATTTTTATTGTCGCATCCATCTTCCTAGTCGTTCTTATCGCATTAATGGGACTATTTTTATGGCGGTTTGTAAAGAGTATTATTCGTCCCGTTCTCCGCGTGCAGCAGCTGACGGAACGGATTGCTGCGGGTGACTTCACAGAACGGATTCCGGAGTCGGATCGCAGCGATGAGATTGGACGCTTGGAGAAAAACTCCAACACGATGGCACAGTCCTTGACTGATGTTCTGCTTCGCATTCGCGAAGTGTCCGAGACGGTTGCAGCTTCTGCTGAAGAGCTCTCCGCTAATACAGAAGAGAATGTAGCGTCCCTGCAGCAGGTTGCTGCCTCTTATCAGGAGGTGTCTGCACAATCATCCCTCCTTAATGATCGTCTCAAAGCGGTTCGCTCTGATGCGCATCAGTCAGGCCGCCAGTTGAAGGAAGTTACCGAACTGGTTAATCTGTCCTCTGAGGCTGCTAATGATATGAGTGAATGGGCAGTACGAGGAGAGCAGGCGTTGAGCAGTGTACGCTCGCAAATGAATGCAATTACAGAACATACAGAGTTGGCGACCAAGGAAACGGAGCAGTTGATTGAGCAGTCTCAGCATATTCGCCGTATTGTCGTATTCATTCAAGAGTTGTCTGCACAAACGAAGCTGCTTGCCCTGAATGCGGCGATTGAAGCTGCACATGCGGGCGAGCATGGCCGTGGATTCGCAGTTGTAGCTGATGAGGTTCGCAAGCTGGCAGAGCAGACGAATGAAGCGGCTGGGCAAATTACAGGCATGATTCAGCATATTCATGAACGTTCTGAAGCGGTATGGACAGCAATGCAGAACGGTTCAGCCTCGGTAGAGGAAGGTCAGCAGGTGACGAAGACGGTGACGAGCAGCTTCGCCGACATGTTCGCGGCAGTTGATGAAATGAACGTACAACTGAGTCATATTGCACAAATGAGCACTCAACTCACTAGTGCCAATGGTACGATGATCACTTCGTTCGATGAAGCGAGTGAAATGACTAATACAACGCTGCTTGAAATGGAAAATGTGGCGGCAGCGGGTGAACAGCAAAATGCAGCCATGCAGGAAATGGCTTCGTACGCGAACCACTTGGCTACCATTGCTGATGATTTGCAGCAGTTGTCTGCGAAGTTCAAGGCATAGCTTGCCTTGCTAGGTGCGGCGTTACGGATGCATATAGATATACAAATAACGGAGAGCACTTGAACCGCGCCGCGGTTCGAGTGCTTTTTTTGTTGTCCTATCGGTTCACTTCTTCCCAGCAGCATCCATTTCGAAATAGCCCATGTGCAGAGCAAGGTCATGGAGTGCGTTCATGTCTGTACCGTTATGCAACTGATTTGCAACTGTCATCGCGTTTACTGGAAATGGTGGATATACAGGCTTGCGGGTGAACGGGCATTTGGGGAGGGGGTTAGCCTCTGAACATTGCAGGACATATCTGCAAGCGGCAGCCATAAATCCTGAACGTGGGGTGGAATAGATGAATGAAGTGTGGATAATGGGTGCGGCACGCACGCCAATCGGTTCATTTCAAGGCAATTATCGGGATGTGACTGCAGTGGAACTGGGCACAGCTGCTATTCAAGAGGCCTGCAGCCGCGCTGGCATCATGGGAGAACATGTGGATCAAGTATGGATGGGACAGGTGCTGCAAGCTGGAGTTGGGCAAAATGGGGCACGACAAGCGGCTTTACAGGCGGGCATCCCTATCCATGCACCAGCGACGGGGGTCAACCTAGTCTGTGGATCAGGGCTGCAGGCTGTCATGCTGGGGACACAGAACATCAGGACGGGTGATGCAGATATCGTCGTATCTGGCGGAATGGAGAATATGACCCAATCTCCCTATATACTCAAGCAGGCAAGACAGGGATATAAGTACGGGCACGGGGAGCTGTTGGATACTGTACTGCATGATGGACTGACCTGTGCCTTTCTACAGCAGCCAATGGGCATTACCGCAGAGAAATTAGCGGAACGCTATCATATCACACGTGACATGCAGGACGCATTTGCACTAAAGAGCCAACAACGTGCGGAATCAGCGATGCGTGAAGGAAGATTCGAAGCTGAGCTCGTTCCAATCCGAGTACCTGAACGCAAGGGGGCATTCCGGACGGTGGATACGGATGAGCACCCTCGCCATGGCATGACCATGGACAATTTAAGCAAACTGAAACCTGCCTTCCTTAGCAATGGCACAGTTACAGCGGGCAATTCGTCCGGGATTAATGATGGGGCAGCTGCTGTTATCTTGTGCAGCTCGGAAGCAGCTGTGAAGCGTAATTTATCCCCCCTTGCGGTGGTGCGCGGTTATGCAGCAGTAGGCGTGGAGCCGGAATGGATGGGACTCGGACCTGTATCTGCGCTGCGGAAGGCTGCTGAGAAGGCAGGCCTGCGCATGCAGGATATTGAACTGTTCGAAATCAATGAAGCTTTTGCGGCACAGGCGCTGGCTGTTACCGAGGAACTGGGCATTGATACAGAGATCGTCAATGTGAACGGAGGCGCGATTGCGCTCGGACATCCGATTGGTGCCAGCGGGACAAGAGTGCTTGTGACACTGCTTCACGAGATGGAGCGAAGAAAGGTGAAATACGGCGCGGCTGCGCTCTGTGTAGGAGGCGGTCATGGTGTCGCTGTCATCGTCGAACGGAGCTGAATCGGAACGACAGCATTCATGGCGAAGCTTTGAAACGGTGGACAGTGCTGCATACTGGTTCGAGCATCGCTGCGAGAAGACGCCGGATAAAGTCGCGGTCGTAGACGCTCATACAGGGAATCGATACACGTATCGAGAGCTTGCATGCCGTGCAAGGCAGTTGGCGTTAGTACTGCAGCATCATGGTGTTAGCGCTGGGGATCGGGTTGCTGTACTGCTGCTAAATCAGGCTGAGATGCTGGATGCACTGCTTGCCTGCAGACTGTTGAGCGCGATTGCCGCCCCAATGAATTGGAGGCTCGCGGAAGCAGAGCTGCATGAAATTGTACGGGACTGTTCGCCGAAGGTGCTGCTCTATGATCGAACGGTTCCTTCGCTTGCTGCTCTATCTGAAGCATTACAAGAAAGAAGCGTAGAAGTATTGGATGTGTCTGCGCTGCTGCATGAACAGGCGGAGCTCCAATGTGAACAGCCGGGGAGTTCGACAGTCAATGCAATCGAGGATGCAGCTGCTGAGATTGCAGCCGGGGCAACGGCAGATGAGCTTGCACAACCTCGTGACATATTGGCACAGGAAGCAATCTGCCTCGATGATCCATGGCTCATGATCTATACCGGGGGAACGACAGGGAAACCGAAGGGGGTTGTCCTGTCGCATGGCTCTGTATTCTGGAATGCGGCGAACACGGTAATTAGCTGGCAGTTGAACGAATCGGACGTTACGCCGACGATCTTGCCTATGTTCCATACTGGAGGCATTAATGCACTGACATTCCCTGTACTTATGGCTGGGGGAACGGTCGTGCTCGTGCGCAATTTCCAAGCGGATGACATGATCCGACTCCTTCGGGAAGAACGTTGTACGATTGTGTTAATGGTGCCGACGATGTATCATCTGCTCGTTCAGTGCGATTTATTTAGAAATGATATGTTTCCGGATATGCGAACCTTTCTCTCGGGAGGTGCTCCGTGTCCATTATCCGTATATGAAGCATTTCATGTTAGAGGCTTGCCTTTCAAGGAAGGATACGGCGCGACAGAGTCTGGTCCAAACAATTTCGTAATCGAGCCGGAAGCGGCTAGAATGAAGCCCGGATCGGTAGGTGTGCCGATGCTGCTCGGAGAGGCAAGGATTATTGGATCTGACGGGCGCGTGCTGGCAGCAGGTCAAGTCGGAGAGCTGGTGCTTCGAGGAGGTCATTTGTTCTCTCATTATTGGAACAATCCGCAGGCAACGGAAGAGACGATGCAGGATGGATGGCTGTTGACGGGGGATCTGGCTCGAAGGGATGAGGACGGCTATTACTATATTGTAGGCCGGAAGAAAGATATGATTATTACCGGAGGAGAGAATGTATATCCGCTTGAAGTGGAGCATATTCTCGAGAGTCATCCGAAGGTAATGGAAGCAGCTGTGCTTGGCATAGCAGATTCGAAGTGGGGCGAAGTTGTCGTTGCTGCTGTCAGTACAGGAGAGATCTCCTCCTTGACGGAAGAAGAACTCAAGCAATACTGTCAAGCGAGGATTGGGAAGTATAAAGTGCCCAAGCGCTTTATTCTCACTGAAGAGCTTCCTAAGACAGTAGTGGGCAAGCTGGACAAAAAGGCAATGAAAGCATGGTTTGGCGGTTGACCGAGGTCAGCCGCTCATTTTTTTGTAAAAGTGCTTGAAGCAGGTATAACTGTGATACAATATACAGGACAACATTGGAAAATAGAGGAATTGGAGGTTCTGCATGAAAGAAGGCCGCGTGCTTAAAATGAAATTAATGCCGCCCCCTTTGAAGAAGCAGCTGCTCCACCGTCCTCGTCTTGCTAAAGTGCTAACCCGCATTACAGATTTCCCGCTCACCATATTGACCTCTGGTCCGGGATTCGGCAAGACGACGGCGCTGTCCGCCTATTTGCGCTCCTCGGACATGACGTATGCATGGTACGGAGCATCTCCCCAAGACAATGACTTTATCCCATTTGTATCCCATATCATTTATACGTTGCGGCAATCGGTTCCCGATTTTGGGGAATCGCTGCTTGCTGAGCTGCACAGCGGTGGAAATCGGAACAGCAGTGAAGATATCATTGCCTTGGCAGACTTATTTTTGAATGAGTTGGTATCGCTTTCAGAACGGACGATATTAATCATTGATGATTACCACCTCGTCGAACCGACTACAAGCATTGACGAATGGATGCAGTATGTTGTGTCCTATTTGCCTGATTGCGACAAGATGGGCATCGTCATTTCCTCACGCGCCAAGCCTCAATGGGATGGTCTAGCTGCATTGCGCATTCGAGGCCATGTACTGGAAATTGGCAAGGAAGAGCTTGCATTCAATGAAGAAGAAATTGAAGTGTTGTACAGCGATTATTACGGGTACCCGCTTACGAAGCAGCAGCTTGAGCGTATCTATAAGCAGACGGAAGGCTGGATTATTGCGGTACAGCTTATATGGCAGCGGCTGCTGTCCTCCAATGGCTCGCTAGAAGAACTTCTGCGGGCGCCAAGAGATACGATGGAGGAGTTATTTCAGTTTCTGGCATTGGAGCTGTTCCAGAAGCAATCTTTGTCGATGCGCTACTTCATGTTGGAGACGAGTATCTTTGACGAGCTTACCGGTGACTGGTGTGATGCCGTATGCGGGCGAAGCGGTTCACATGCGCTGTTGTTTGAGCTGTGCGGCAGCGGCTTCTTGTCAGCAGTCGATGACAAGCAGTTCCGCTATCATGCCCTGTTCCGTGAATTCCTGCTCGATCAGTTGAGAAGACAGCATGATCGTTACGTGTCTTTGGCGAAGCAGGCCATTCACATCTTCGCATCGCGCGGCCGCTATGATCTGGCGATGGCACAGGCGATGGTTCTGCAGGATGCCGAAGAGACGGCACTGCTGCTTCAGGATGGGGGCGAGGAGTTGATACAGGGCGGTCATTTGGAATTCGTCCATGCCTCCTTGCTGACGATTCCAGAGCGTACGATGCGCAGATACCCATATTTGCATGTGCTGCATGGGGATATTATGCGTTATCGCTGCCAGTATGAAGAGGCGTCGGCCCAATACCGCATAGCCGAATATGAAGCAGATAGTGCCAGCAATCGCATTGTTCAGATGATGGCCCTTGAAGGGCAAGCTCTCTTATTTCTGGATACGATACAACCTGGCAAGGCAGAGCCTCTGCTGGAGCGTGCGATTGCAATTGCAGAGTCGCTCTATGGAGGCCGGATCATTCATGTAGATCGAATTGAAAGCGTTCACTTGCGGCATTCAAGCTATGAATCAGGTGGAAGGGTTCGAACGGGCGAGCGTGAGCGTCTTGGCCGCTTATATACATTGATGGCTGAAAATATGCTTAATGCGGGCAGAGGAACAGAAGCGCAGCTCTGGTACGATCGGGCTATTCATATTCACGCAGAGGGAAGAGACTGGCTGCTTGAAGCGCGGTTGTTCCTCCGCACCGGCAGACTGCACAAGGCGAAGTCGAAGCTAATGCATGCCCAGATGATGGAACAGGAACAGGGTTCGCTCTTCCGCGGGCTTAGCTACCATTCCAAGACATTATCCCGCTCGCACCGCGAGATTGATCTGCTGCTCTCGCTTATCAGCAGTATGTGCGGAGAGCCAGTTGCGGCGAAGGAGGCGGCAGAAGCGGGAATGATGCAGGGCATTCGCCTCAAGGCGCCCTTCGTAGAGGCTTGCGGATGGATGCGAATGGGGCATGCTGCGCAGTTGACTGGGAAGTATGATGCGAAGGTTGCTGCTGATTGCTATCAGGCGGCGCTGTCAATCATGGAACGGCTGGAAGTGAAGCGCGGCAGCGCTGAGCCATATATGGGACTCTGCTTGCTCTTCGGCAGAGCTCGGTCAACGGATACGGCTCTACGATACGGGCATAGTGCTTGGGAGAAGACGCAATTCGCGAATGATGGCTGGCTCACCTCGCTAATTAGGCTGAGCATGGGCATTGCACTGTTCAACGCGAATCGGTATGCCGAAGCCGAGGATGTTTTCCGTGAATGTAGTGAACGTTTCCTCGCTTGCGGTGATGGCTTCGGCAGCGCTGCTGTTGAGATGTGGCTCGCATTATGCGCCTATCGGACAGAGCAGGACAGCAAGTTCGCGGTTGCGATGGAGCGCTTTTTGGCGCGGACGGAGCGGGAAGGCTACTCGTTCCTGATCACGCGGCGTACATTGTTCGGGCCGAGCGACACGCAGCAGCTCATTCCGCTGCTTATTGAAGCGGTACGACTTGATATTTGCCGTTCCTACGCATCGACGATGCTTACGGAATTAGGACTAGATCAGCTTACGTACCACCCTGGATATACCTTGTATATACATACGCTTGGGAATTTTGTCGTCCAGCTTGGCGATATTGAGTTGTCGGACAAAGACTGGCAGCGTGGCAAGGCAAAAGAGCTGTTCCAGCTTCTGGTGACTAGACGGACTCGTTCGTTGACGAAGGAAGAACTGCTGGATTCTCTGTTTCCTCAATCAGAGGAGAAGGCGGCCAATCGAGACTTCAAGGTGGCGCTAAATGCCTTGAATACGGCCTTGGAACCGCATCGTCGTGTTCGTTCGAACCCTTATTACATCATTAGACGGGGAACCACCTATCAATTGAATCCGACTGCGGGCTGGGTGCTCGACGCCAATCGCTTCGAGATGGCGATCGAACAAGGGCTTGAAGCTGGCGATGTGGAGCAGGCAATAAAACTGCTGGAAGAAGGGCTCCTTATCTATGAAGGCGACTATATGCCTGAACGGCGTTACGAGGATTGGTGCATTGAGGAACGGGAACGCTTGCAAGTGTTGTTCATGCGTGGAGCAGAGAGATTGTCTTGCCACTATGCGGCTATGAATACCTTCGACAAGGCGATCCGCTGGGCGGAATCGATTGTAGCGAAAGATCGCTGCTGGGAAGAGGCGTACCGAATTCTGATTGCTTGTCATCTTCAAATGAACAATCGCAATCAAGCTTTGCGCTGGTACAACAAATGCCGAAAGGCGTTGGAGGAAGAGCTAGGGATCGAGCCGATGAAGGATATCCGAGAACTTGTTCGGGACATATCGAGTGTAATACTGAGTGATGACGAGTAAGAGGGTACTGCTGCGGAATGTTGCTTGCTTATCTGTTGATTAAGCTGGCAGTATGTCGTGCTGCGGTTTCCTAACCGATGCAACTCATTTGTAACTATACCCTCTTATGATGAATGGGAAATGATTCGTAGGGGGGTTTTTGGTGTCTATGACACAGTTATTTATTCGTGAAACAAGCAATCAGAAGCAACAATTGCATCGCAGCCATGATAAGCAACAGGCGGTTCGCATACAGATGTCAAGACTATTGCTGCTCAGCTTCATGTCCTTGCTCCTGCTGCTGATAGCTGCTTGTGGAAGCAGTGGAAGTGATGCGGGAGGGAACTCCGCGAAGCAAGAGAACAATGGTGCAGCATTGACAGAGAACAAGAATAATCAAACGGAAGAGAAGAAATCGTCCGATGGAGATAAGACGCCAATCAAGATCGGAGTGCTTGCTTCCATGTCGGGGGCGCTTGAAAGTTACGGCAAACAGACGGTTCGCGGATTCGAGCTTGGCATCGACTATGCCACACAAGGTACGAAGACGATTGATGGACGGCCAGTTGAGTTCATTGTAGAAGATACAGAAACGAAGCCGGACGTAGCTGTTAAGAAGGCAACCAAGCTGCTTGAAACCGATAAGGTTGATTTCCTTGTTGGTTCATCCAGCTCAGGGGATACATTAGCGGTTCTTCCGCTTGCTGAGGAATACGAGAAGGTTATGGTTGTCGAGCCGGCTGTTGCGGATAGCATTACAGGCGAGTTGTGGAACAAATACGTATTCCGCACTGCACGCAATTCCTCGCAGGATGCGGTTGCAGGCGCGGCGGCGATAGCGAAGCAGGGTGTTAAGATTGCAACGTTCGCACCGGATGGTGCGTTCGGCCGCGATGGCATTAAGGCGTTCAAGGAAGCAGCGATCAAGCTTGGTGCGGAAATTGTAGAAGAGCAGTACGCGGACGCTACTGCAACAGATTTTACCGCGAACATTCAGAAAATTGTAAGTGCAAAACCGGATTACTTGTTCGTAGTATGGGCGGGAGCGAATACGCCGTGGAAGCAGCTTAAGGATATGAAGGTAACGGAGCAAGGCATCAAACTGTCTACTGGAGCTCCAGATATCGCGGCTCTGAAGACAATGCAGGAGCTGGAGGGGATGGAAGGCTTCTCGGTGTACTACCATTCACTTCCGAGCAATGATGTGAATAAATGGCTCGTAGAAGAACATACGAAGCGATTCAATGGAGATTTGCCAGATTTGTTCACACCTGGAGGCATGTCAGCAGCGATCGCGATCGTGGAAGCGGTGAAGAAGACGGGCGGGGATACGACTGCCGACAAGCTGATTGCAGCGATGGAAGGAATGACATTTGATGCGCCGAAGGGCAAGATGACGTTCCGAGCGGAGGATCACCAAGCACTGCAGACGATGTATGCGGTGAAGCTGGAGAAGAAGGATGGTACCGATTATCCGGTTCCTGTACTTATCCGTGAACTGTCGCCAGAAGAGACGGCACCGCCGATTCACAACAAACGTTAACTAGGAGGTCGGGACATGAGCGGAGCGGAGAACAACCTCAGGACGGCCGAGTCGCTGCCGATTGAACAGGGGACGAATAGAGCTCGCCGCTCCCATTCGTCCCAAGCGGTGGATAAGATTTTGAGCACAACAGATTTGACGATTGCGTTCGGCGGACATATCGCAGTACAGGAAGTGAACCTCACCGTTGAGCGTAATCGCTTCAAGTCAATCATTGGCCCAAATGGTGCAGGTAAGACGACCTTGTTCAACTTGTTAAGCGGCGAGCTGCGGCCAACTTCTGGCCAGGTCCAATTCGAGGGGCGCGACGTGACGTTGCTGCCCCCATTCGAACGGACAAGGCTTGGGATGGGGCGATCCTTTCAGATCACGAATGTATTCCCCAATCTGACGGTGATGGAGAATGTACGGCTTGCTGTCCAATCCAGACATGGTGTTCGCATGAATTGGTATCGATCACTACGAGCGTATCGTCAGTTTGAAGAAGAAGCGGAGCATTGGCTCGAAATGGTGCTGCTTGGAGGAAGAGGCGGTGCTACAGCGAAGCATTTGGCGCATGGAGAGAAGCGCAAGCTGGAGCTAGCGATGCTGCTAGCGCTCCAGCCGTCGCTTCTACTGCTCGATGAACCGACGGCTGGCATATCGGTGGAAGAGGTTCCGGCGATTATGGAAGTGATCCGTCGGGTGAAGGATGCCAAAGATCGAACGATATTACTGATTGAGCACAAGATGGAGATGGTTCTGGATTTATCCGATACGATCGCCGTTCTGTTTAATGGGAAGCTGCTTGCAGATGGTCATCCGGATGAGATTATGAATAATGAATTGGTACAGTCTGCTTACTTGGGAGGGTTGTATGATGACGCTGCTGCAGGTGAATGAAATTGAGACGTATATCGGACAGTTTCACATTTTGCAAGGGGTCACCTTCCAAGTGAAGGCTGGTGGGATTACCGTACTGCTTGGCCGCAATGGGGCGGGCAAGACGACGACACTGCGTTCCATTATGGGATTGAATCCGGCATCCAAGGGAGAAATCCACTATAAGGGAGAACGATTGGATCAGCTTCCGACACATCTTATTGCTCGCAAAGGGGTCGGGTATGTTCCAGAGGATCAGGGAATCTTCACGGATCTAACGGTAGGAGAAACGATGCGTATTGCGATGAGAGGGAATAGCAAAGAGGCTGCTGCTCGGCTGGAATGGACCATGGAGCTGTTCCCAGATCTGCGCCGCTTCTGGAACCGCAAGAGTGGGCTCTTGAGCGGAGGGCAGAAGCAGATGCTGGCGATCTCTCGGGCATATGTGAACGACAATGAATTGCTCCTCATCGATGAACCTAGCAAAGGGCTTGCCCCGATTATGGTGGAGAAGCTGATGGAAGCTATCCAGCAGATGAAGGAGAAGACGACCGTGCTCCTAGTTGAGCAGAACTTCCTTATGGCAAGCCGCATTGGAAGCGCGTACTACATGATGGACGAAGGGCGCGTCGTGAAGGCAGGAACGATGGATGAACTGCGTTACGACGAGGAGACACGGCGGAAGTATTTGGGCATTGCGTAACCGATGCGCCAAAGAGGAGGGAGTATGTATTGAACGGGTTCATCAATCTGATTGTTAATGGGCTTGCGACCGGAATGCTCGTCTTCCTGCTCGCGTCGGGGCTGACACTTATATTCGGACTTATGAGCGTGCTCAACTTCGCGCACGGCGGCTTGTTTGCCTGGGGTGCCTATAGCGGGGTGTGGTTGTATGCGGCAACGGGCTCATTCGTCTTGGCGATTGTGGGGGCAATTCTTGTTGGAATGCTGCTTGGCTTCATGATGGAACGCATTGTCATTCGGCCCGTGTACGGCAATCATGTGCAGCAGATTCTGGTCACGCTAGGCGTTATGCTCGTGTTAAGTGAATTGCTCAAAGTTGTATTCGGCCCGAATCCACTTAAGGCGGATGCCCCGCCTATACTCAGCGGAAGCTGGGAAGTTGGCGGAGTGATTCTAATTAAATACCGAATCTTCATCATCGTAATTGGTGTGCTCGTGTACGGCGGATTATTGTTCATATTGAAGCGTACGAAGATTGGTCTAATCGTGCGCGCAGGCGTTATGAATCCGGAAATGGTTCAAGCGCTAGGCATTCCGATTCGGCGTGTATTCACGCTTGTATTTATGGTTGGGGCAGGTCTGGCGGCACTGGGAGGCGTACTGCTTGCTCCATACTCAGGAGTGATCTTTGCCGAAATGGGCATGCAATTTGCCATTCTTGCCTTCATCGTCGTTGTCATTGGCGGCATGGGGAGCATCCAAGGCTCTGCACTGGCTGCACTGTTAGTTGGCTTGTCGGGAGCATTTATGGCCTATTATGTGCCGGACTTGTCGCTTGCAGGCAATATGCTGTTGATGGTGGTCGTCCTTCTCATTAAGCCTTCAGGCTTGTTCGGGGCGAAGGGGGGAGCGTAATGAGACATATAAACATCGGAACGAAATGGTTCCTTCTGCTCGTCATTGGACTTGCCGTGCTGCCGTGGATCAATGACTCGCGCAGCTTCCTCATTATTATGACGCAAATTTGCATCTTCGCCGTCTTTGCGATGAGTTACGACATCTTGCTCGGTTATACAGGCATTGTCTCATTCGGTCATTGTATGTTCTTCGGTATTGGCGCGTACGCAACTGGTGTCATGCTTGATCGGATGGGGGCCAACATCGGAGTCTTGCTGCTGTCGATTGCAGCAGGTGTGATTTTGTCGGCGCTGCTCAGCTATCTGGTAGGCATGTTGTCTTTGCGTTTGAAGAATCACTTTTACGCAATGCTTACGTTGGCCTTTTCCGGATTGCTGCTTGTCTTGGCGGAGAAGTGGAGGTCTCTGACGCGAGGAAATGACGGCTTCACGTTCCCGATTCCCTCGGAGCTAAAGGATCGGACGGTGCTGTACATGGTATCGCTCGCTGTGATGGTTGTCATCTATATGCTGCTCAGAAGGTTCACGCAATCCCCCGTCGGTCGTGTGTTGATGGCGATACGTGAAAATGAGCAGCGAACCGCTTCGCTCGGCTATGAGATCATCCACTACAAGGTGTTTGCAAGTGTAGTCGCAGGTGTAGTCGCCAGCATTAGCGGATCCATGTATGTGCTGACACTGCGATTCGTCAATACGACGGTGTTCGCGATGGATATGACCTTGAACGCGCTTCTGATGACGATTATTGGCGGCGTTGGGACGCTATTTGGGGCGATTATTGGCTCAGCGATTATTGAATGGGCGCACCATGGCCTAACTGAGCTGGCTAAGTTCCACCCCATATTCGAGAGATGGATTATTTTCTTTGGCCTTCTCTACATTGTCGTCGTGCTCATCTTCCCAGCAGGCATAACCGGAACGCTCCGAATGTGGTGGATGAAGCGGAGAGGAAGGAGAGCCTCTTCGTCTCCTACGGAAACAGCATCACGGCATGGGAAGGAGGAGGCAGGATGACTTCTCGCAGGCAGAAGGACTCGGCTGCGGAGCACTTGGAAGAGGATGTGCACTTGGAGGCTCATGACAGTCGAAATCAGGACAATCGACATCATTTGGTTGAGGATACCTCTGTGGTCGGTTCCTTTGTCGTCCGCTGCCGGATACGGCAGGAGACCGAGGGATTGGACGATTGGCGAATCCGAATTACCTATGTACAGGGCCAGGAAGAGCAGACCGTTGCTTCATGGGAGGAAGCGGTTGGCTATATGCAGCTGATGATGAAGCGGGGGAATGACGCGCATGAACGAGAACGGAATGAATGAAAGAGAAAAGAATGAACAGTCGATCGTCCGTCTGTTGTCCGTAGGAACTTACATCCCTGATCAGAAAATGACTAGCGGCGATATTGCAGAAGCGTCAGGCATTCCTCAGCATATTGTGGAGTCGAAGCTGGGCATCCGGCAGAAGCCTGTCCCAGGGCCTGATGATCATCCCTGCGCGATGGGGGTTGCAGCAGCGAAGGAAGCGATTCGTCGTGCCCAGATCGCGCCTGAGGAAATTGATCTCATTATATATATCGGTGAAGAATACAAGGAATACCCGGTATGGACGGCGGCTCTTCAACTGCAGCATGAGATTGGAGCTGTAAATGCGTGGGGCTTCGATATGGGCTCCCGATGCTGTACGGCAATTATGGCTGTTCGGACAGCGAAGTCGATGATGTTGGGGGATTCTCGTATTCGCACTGTGCTGCTTGCTGGCGGCTATCGCAACGGCGACCTGATTGACTTAACGGATCCGAACACTCGCTTCATGGCGAACTTGGGTGCTGGCGGCGGAGCGATGCTGCTCCAGCGTGGGGCTGGCCCTTCGTATCCAGAGGTGCTGGATTCAGCAATTATTACGGATGGATCATTTGCGCAGGATGTCATCATTCAAGCAGGGGGAACGAAGCAGCCATTGACGGCAGAGCTATTGGCGCAAGGTCAGGCTTGCTTCCGAGTCCCAGATCCAGAACGGATGAAGTCGCGACTGGATGCGGTGTCGATGCAGCGATTCTCTCAGGTGGTGGAACAAGCCATTCAGGGTAGTGGATATACGGTCTCGAATATTGGTTTTATCGGCTTGCTTCATATGAAGCGATCCGCACATGAATTCGTGCTGCGCTCCTTAGGGATTACTGAAGAACGTTCCGTTTATTTAGAGGACTATGGTCATATCGGTCAATTCGATCCGATTCTATGTCTGGAATTAGGCGTAAGACGGAAGTTGATTCAACCGGGCAGCATTGTTGTATTAGCAGCTGCGGGCATCGGGTATGCGTGGGGCGCACTCACCTTAAGATGGGGGGACGAAGCATGAAGATTCATTTAAAATCCGTTGAATTGCCAAATGGGGAAACACTCGGATACCGTGAACGTGATGGCGGCGCTGAGGTAGTTGTGCTGATACATGGCAACATGAATTCGTCCTGTCATTGGGACGTCGTGCTGGAACAGATGGATGCTCGGTATAAGCTGTATGCGGTCGACCTGCGTGGATTTGGTATTTCTACCTATCATACGCCGATTGAGTCCTTGTCTGATTTCACTGCAGATGTGAAACAATGGGTCGATTTACTCGGTCTAACTCGTTTCACCCTCATCGGCTGGTCGACTGGCGGCGGGGTGGCAATGGAGTATGCTGCCGCTTATCCTGATGAGGTAACGCGGCTAGTGCTGCTGGCAAGCGTCTCGACTCGTGGTTACCCATTTTATGAGGACGGATCGAACGGCCTGCCAGATGTTACGCGCCGGATTACGACCATCGAAGGTATTCGATCATTGGCTCGCAATACCCTCATCGAATCTGCAAACATACGTCGGGATCGCCGATTTATGAAGCAATTGTATGAGGCCGTTATCTATGATCGGAATCAACCGGAAGAGGCAAAATACGAAACCTATATAGACGATATTTTGACGCAGCGTAATCTGATGGACGTGTATCATGCGCTGAACACGTTTAACGTGAGTGTATTTGATCATGAAGCATCTCCGGGAAGCGGGGCTGTGAAACGAATAACAGCCCCCGTTTTGGTTCTGCGGGGCATGCAGGATTTAGTTATTACTGAGGCGATGACGAGAGAGACGCTGGCTGATCTGGGAGACATTGCGGAGTTCGTTCCATTGACAGGATGCGGTCACTCACCGTTAGTTGACGATCTTCCGCAGCTGCTGCATGCAATCGAGTCCTTCTTGGGGAGAGATTCATCAGAAGCGGCTCCTAGCGGGTCAACTGCATCGGCCGGCCATACAGATTGAAGGGAGACAGGGGAAGACGATGACGATGAAGCTTACAGGGAAAACGGCAATCATTACAGGCGGAGCAAGCGGCATAGGGCTTGCAGCGGTACACTTATTTCTTGAGGCAGAGGCGAATGTTGTCATCGCTGACTTCAATGAGACGGCGGGACAGCAAGTGATCGATGAGCTGGCAAATGAACAGCGTGATCGCACGTTATTCGTGAAGACGAATGTAGCGGATGAAGAAAGCGTGCGGCAACTGATGGAGCAGACGGTTGCAGCATTTAGCGGTATCGACATTCTGATCAACAATGCAGGAATTACACGTGATGCAATGCTGCTGAAGATGACCCCAGAGCAATGGCAGGATGTAATCAATGTGAACTTGAATGGAGTGTTTCTATGCACGCGTCTTGCAGCTCCTTATATGGCGGCGCAAGGCAAGGGTAAAATCATTAATACTTCATCGATTGTTGGCGTTCAAGGCAATATTGGACAGACGAACTATGCTGCGACCAAAGCAGGCGTCATTGGCATGACGCGTACATGGGCTCGGGAGCTAGGATATAAGGGGATCTGTGTGAACGCGGTTGCCCCAGGCTTCATCGCAACAGAGATGGTGGCCAAGATGCCGGACAAGATTATTGACAGCATGCGTGAAAAAGTACCGCTGCGCCGATTAGGACGGCCGGATGAAGTTGCACAAGCATATTTATTCCTCGCTTCGGATGCAGCTGATTATATAAATGGAACAGTGCTGGAAGTGAACGGAGGGTTGTCCATTTGAATGGACTAGATGCTCGTCACAGCACTGTGGATAGCCGATTCGATCAGCGGCTGAATCAACCGCTTGTCCCGCGCCGCTGCGCTCAGGTTATGAGCGCGGATGAAGCGGTGGCGCTTATTGCGAATGATGCAACGGTTGCTGTGGGAGGCTTCGTTGGATGTGCTCACCCAGAAGCACTTACGTCAGCGTTGGAGCGCCGTTTCTTGAAAGAGGCGGCGCCGACAGGGCTTACAGTTGTGTATGCAGCCGGACAAGGGGATGGCGTTGTTCGCGGCGTGAACCATCTTGCACATGAAGGCATGGTGAAGCGAGTCATTGGAGGGCATTGGGGACTTGCTCCGCGTTTGGGCGCGCTTGCGCTCGATAACCGGATTGAAGCCTACAACTTTCCGCAGGGTGTGATTGTACATCTCTATCGTGATATTGCTGCAGGCCGATCGGGGACATTGACCCATGTCGGCCTTCATACCTTTGTCGATCCGAGGAATGGAGGGGGCAGGCTGAATGCAAGCACGGTGGAAGAGCTTGTAGAGCTGGTGCAGCTTGGAGGCCGAGAGCAGCTCTATTATCGAGCTTTTCCGATTCATTGCGCTTTCGTGCGCGGCACGACTGCTGATGGGCGCGGCAATATCTCCATGGAGCGAGAGGCAGTAACGTTAGAAATGCTGGCACTTGCTCAAGCAGCGAGGAACAGTGGAGGAATTGTGATTGCGCAGGTAGAGCGCATATTGCCGCACGGAACCATGCATTCGAAGCAGGTAGTCATCCCAGGCATGCTGGTCGATGCTGTCGTTGTCGCTAGGCCAGAGGAGCATACGATGACGTTCGCTGAGGCATACAATCCAGCATATGCAGGGGAGATACAGCAGGAAGCGTCCGCCGCATATGTGCCTCCAATGGCAAGAGATGAGCGGCTAATCATTGCACGGCGAGCTCTCATGGAAATCCCTTCCCACAGTGTTGTGAATCTCGGCATCGGACTGCCTGAGGGGGTTGGATATGCAGCACTTGAAGCGGGACGAACAGATATGACGCTGCTGCTTGAATCCGGCCCTGTTGGTGGTATACCTGCACGAGGGTTAAGCTTCGGCGCATCTGCGTTTGCGGAGGCCATTCTTGATCAGCCTGCTCAATTCGACTTCTTCGATGGAGGAGGGATTGATGTTGCTTGTCTGGGGATGGCAGAGGCAGACGGCAGAGGAGACGTGAATGTGAGTCTGTACGGCGGCAAGCTGACAGGCTGCGGCGGCTTCATTAATATAAGCCAAAATGCGAAGAAGCTTGTCTTCTGCTCCACCTTTACGGCTGGCGGTCTGAAGATGGAGATGGCTGATGGGGGCCTTCGTATCCTTCAAGAGGGACGCTTCCGGAAGTTCGTTCGGCAGGTAGAGCAACTTACCTTCTGCGCAGATTATGCACAGCGACGTGGCATCGAAGTGCTGTATGTGACAGAGCGCGCAGTATTCCGGCTGTATGCAGGGGAACTTGAACTTATCGAGATGGCACAGGGACTATCGCTGGAAGCAGACATTCTAGCCAATATGGACATCGTGCCTCGCATTAGTCCACAGCTGAAATGGATGGGAGAGGATCTGTTCCGATAGGGACTGTCATAGAGACTGTCTCATAAGCTGAGGCTGATTTACTGCCTGTAAGATGATAACTGGTAATGTGAAAGGTCGAGTAAGGGGGACGTTGGTACCCTAACTCGACCTTTTGTTTTATTGCTGCTTCGCCTCCATCACCTGCGTCTGCAATGGCTGTTCGAGGTGATTTTCAAGGCAGCGAAAATATTGTGAGCGCTATCAAAAAATGTTGCTTGCCTTACAAAACCGGGCGAGATTATCATGAAATTGCGGAAGGGGCCCAAAAATTACCGCAATCGATATGGAAAGGGGAAGATCATGAAGACGAACAGTCAACCGGGGGGGCGCCGATCATTTCACTTGCGTGAAAATGCTCAACTCTACCTTATAATGCTTCCCGTTCTACTTCATATTTTTATCTTCAGTTATATTCCGATGTACGGGATAATCATCGCATTTCAAGATTATTTCCCGGGAAAACCTTTTTTCTCATTTACAGATACGAATTGGGTAGGCTTTAAACACTTTATTGAATTTTTTAATGGTCCGTATTTTGGAAGATTGATGCGTAATACGTTCTCGCTCAGCTTTTATTTTCTGGTGTTTGGCTTCTGGGTGCCCATTCTGTTTGCGGTACTGCTTAACGAACTGAAGAGTGGCATCTTCAAGAAGTACGTACAGACCGCAAGCTACTTGCCTCACTTTATTTCGAACGTCGTCGTTGCGGGCATGGTGTTGTCATTCATCAATACAGATGGAATCATTAATACCATCGTGAAGATGTTCGGCGGGACACCGGTCGCGATAAACACGGAAGCGGGGTATTTTCCGGCCATTTATACGATTACGAGCATATGGAAATCATTTGGCTGGAGCAGTATTTTGTATTTGGCAGCCATGTCCTCTGTTGATCCTCATTTATATGAAGCTGCCAAGATGGACGGAGCCAACCGCCTTAAACAAATCCTCCATATTTCGTTGCCATCCATTCGTCCGACCATCTTATTCCTGCTTATATTCGCGATTGGCAGTTTGTTTTCAGCGAACAGCGAGTTTATTTTGTTGATCTATAATCCAATGGTATATGAAACGGCGGATGTCATTGGCACCTATTTGTACCGCGATGGCTTGCTTGGCGGACAATTCAGCTTAGGGACTGCAGTTGGGCTGTTCATATCGGTCATCAACTTCACGCTGCTGTATTTCGCAAATACGCTAAGCCGTAAATATTCAGATTATGCCTTGTGGTAAGGAGGAGTACAATGGCCTCGGTCAGGAAAAATCCGAACAAGATCAGGGAAGGCTCTGTCGTGGTTGACATTATCTTGTACGCGATCGCACTTGTCATTTGCTTAATCACCCTGTATCCGTTTTATTTCGTCATCATCATGTCGATCAGTTCGCCTTCGGAAGTAGCCGCCATGAATGTTGTTTGGTTTCCGAAAGGCTTTAACCTAAGCTCATATGAATTGATTGTGAGAGATGCGAAAATGTGGTGGGCGTATTCGAACACTTTGATTTACGTCGCCGCAGGCACGCTTTTAAACTGCTTAATGGCTGTATTGGGTGCATACCCGTTAACGGTACGCAATCTGAAGGGACGAAAATGGATCGTTGTATTTTTACTAATTCCGATGTATTTCGGGGGTGGATTAATTCCCTCCTACCTGCTCGTGAATAAGCTCGGGATGTACAATACCATGTTTGCAGTTATTATCCCCGGGATGGTTAGTATTTGGAATATTATCCTCGTCAGGACGTTTTTTATGACGATTCCAGATGGTCTGAAGGAATCGGCTTTTATCGACGGGGCTTCCCATCTGCAGCTGTTGTTTAAGATTATATTGCCGATTTCCAAGCCGATTCTTGCCGTTATTGCGATTTATTCGATTGTCGGCATTTGGAACAGCTGGTTCGACGCGCTTGTCTATCTGCCGAACGAAAAGCTTCATCCGCTGCAAATGTATCTATACCGTGTGGTCGTTCAACAGTCGGTGGATCTAAAGATGTTATCGCTTGAAGATACCAAAAATGCGGTGGCGAACATGTTGACCAACATCCAGTTAAAATACGCGATTATCGTTTTTACGGCATTGCCTGTCATATTTACGTATCCATTTTTTCAAAAGTATTTCATCAAAGGAGCGCTTCTGGGTTCTTTAAAAGAGTAGGACTATACTCTTTGAGGGAACAGATCGAATTAACGTCGAAGGGAATTGCGGTATGGACTAGAAAAAATGTTTTTGACAATTTGAAAGCGTTTGCAACATATCTTGGGATAAGATTTTAGCATTTCGGCTACAAGGGCCAGATTTTGGTGAAATCATTTTGAAATTCGTTTTTATCGATTCGAGGGGGAATCTAAAAATGAAACAATGGAAAAGAACAATGATCTCCGTATTAACGGCAATTCTCGTGATTGGGTCGATCACGGCATGCAGCACCTCCAGCAACAACGCCAACAGCGGCGATAACAAGAAGGAGGAAGCAGGAGGATCTGCTTCTACCGAAGTCAAAAAGTTAAAACTGCTTGGGCCGCAAGGTTCGAACAAATATATCAAATTCGATGAGAGAGAAAAATATCCGGTGTGGAAAGAAGTCGATAAGATGCTCACAGATGCCGGTTTGCAATTGGACTACGAGATGGTTCCAGGCGAGCAATATAAAGTGGTCGTTCAAACCAGAATGGCGTCCGGTTCCTCGCTTCCAGACATCGTGAACATTTCGGCTCTAGATAATACGACAGTGTTGAATTTGGCGAAGCAGGGCGTCCTGCTTGATCTGAATCCACTGATCGAGAAGTACAGCAACGGCAACATTAAGAAAATGTACAATGAAGAATTCCCATACGCCAAAAAGACGACAACATCGCCTGACGGCAAAATGTACTGGTTCAGCAATCTTCACAAAAAAACATATCAGGGTAAAACGCCAGCACCGGTTGCATTGACGATGCTCCTTCGTAAAGACTGGCTTGATAAGCTGAAGCTCCCGGTTCCAAACACAGCTGCAGAATATTTGCAAACATTGAAGACGTTCCGGGAGAAGGATGCCAACGGAGATGGCAAGCAAAACGAAGTGCTCGTATACGATCCAAGCAAATTTGAAGGCGCTATCGCGCAATGGTTCGGGCTTGGTACAGATATCACAGCAGTAGATGTTGAGAACAAAAAGGTAGTATCCCCTTGGTATCAAGATGGAATTAAAGATTACTTCCGCTACTTGCAGCAGTTAACAAAAGAGGGCATTCTCGACACAAGCCTGATTGGGGCGACAGGGGAGCAAAAGCAACAAAAAATGACCGAAAACCAGGTTGCTTCATTGAGTGATTATAATCTGGAGACCTATCAGGAGCCTACCATTAACGGTGGAGGGGAGTTCTTCCCATTGATGCCGCTCAAGGCGGTCGACGGCATCACTCCGGCAGCACAGTTGGAACCTCCTTTCCTTGTGTGGCAGAAGTATGCAATTACAAAAGATTGCAAAGATGTGGAAGCAGCCATCAAGTTTTTCGATACGATTTACTCAGAAAAATATGCAGATCTTCTGTATTGGGGAATCGAAGGGCAAACTTACAAGAAGGACAGCAACAGCGCGAAGGTGTTTATTAATAATGGCACAGACGAAGAGTTGGCTAAATCGGGTCAAATTACTGGGCGTCCGTTATTTGGGGACACGGTTTTTCCGCGTGTTCAATTCGCCAATCTGGAATTCGAGCTCTCTGGTGTGCCCAAAGCAAAAGCCGATCATGAGCTGAATATTTTAAATTACAAACCATATTTTGTGAATATGAACCTGAACTATTTGGCCATTCCTGATGATCAGCAGCTCGAGAAGAAAACAAAAATTTTAACTAACTTGAACACGTACTCTCAGGAACTTGCGACCAAGCTTGCTCTAGGCCAAAAATCTCTTGACGATTGGGATCAATATATCTCCGAGCTGAAAAAGCTTGGGCTCGATGAATTAATGAAGATTGATCAGCAGCTGCTGGATAGATACAACAGCATCCAGTAACATTGCACCAATAATCTGGAAAATTGGCGTTCTCCTCGGCTTCCTTAGAGGAGTTCGCCGTTTTCTTCATATTGCTTCATCATGCGAAGCGGTCTTCAAAACGAAGGAGGTGCGGACTATGCGACATTGGAGCTTTGGGAGCGGCACGTTTCGAAAGATCTTTCTGTCCTATACTGCGATTTTGATCATCCCCATCATCGTGTTCAGCACCTTAAATGTACAGCGGAACATAACGGAGGAACGTCAGAAGCTGCATGAGAAGCATGTATCGGATGCAAATCGGATTGCGGCGGTTGTGGACAATAAATTGAACGAGCTCAAAAATATAGCGAAGATGATTAGCATTGAATCATGGCTTCGGAAGATGATGCAGAATACGGATGTTTATGATGATGAATTTGATTTGTTGAAGATGCTCGAAATCCGAAGAAATTTCGAAAATTCAATTAATTCTACAAATGTGCTATCTTTCGGCACAGTCATTTTTCCAGATAAACAACAGATGTTATCAACTTGGGGGACATTTTCGGAAGACCACTTCTTCTCTAATATTGCTGTATTTGATGGAGATACACGGCAAATGATGCAAAGCGCTCTTCGGGAGCAACAGTATTTCAAAGTAATGGCACCAGCAACGGTCAATTTGTGGGGTAGCAGTAAGAGGGTTATTCCTGTCCTTCAAAGTCTGGAGGTGGTCAATCACCCGCGGGCGGTACTGGCTCTATTTATTGACAGCGATTACTTCTCGGAATACATGCGTCGTTTCGGGAGTGTGGAATCCAAAGACATCTTAATTACGACACATGAGACGCCTATTTTCAAGCAGAGCCGGAATCCGGATAACGGGGTTCAGGAAAATGAGCAGACCTATGAGCTTGTTGTGCCTTCCCAAGAGAGCAGTCTGCAATATAAAATCTCTTACTTCGATAACAGTGTCATCGGTATCAATAACTTATTCAGTTCACTGCTGGCTATCTTGATCTCCATTGCGGTCGGCACGTTGTCGGCTTTTCTGTTGGCCAAGGTCAGTTACCGACCTCTAGGAACCTTGCTTCACAAGCTCTCCGCAGGGATTCGTTACGAGGAGGGTAAAAATAGTCCCGTATCCGGCTCTGAATACAATTACATTGAGGAATCGTTCGACCGGCTGTTGAGTGAAAATCAGGTGCTTCAGCAATCTATGCAGGACTACGAAAAAGCGGCGAAGTCGAATTTGTTCCTCCAGCTGCTTAAAGGGTATTTCGCCGATGATCAGCACTTGAACGGGTTGAAGAAATTCGGTATCGGCTATACCGAGGAAATGCATTATTGCACGATGTTGATCAGCTTTCATGCCATCCGTGATTTTTCCGATCTGGATAAGATCCGGAAAATCGAAATGATGACGATGGTAATTATCGAAAAAGTAATGAGTTGTCATCGGCTGGACTATGAGCTATTCGAAGTGACGAATGCGGACAAAGCGTTGATCCTATCCTCCACAAACCGATTTGGAGAAGATGGCATGATGGAACAAATTGCGACCGGAATTACGGAAGAAATTGAACATACATGTGGTTTCCAGCCTTTTGTCCTGTATGGAACGATGGAGAAGGGGCTCGTTGGCATTAGTAAGTCGTACTATACGGCTAATGAAAGTTTGCAGTATACGTTGTTCTCACGGGAACATCTACGGGTCGCGCCGGAGGAGGCCATTCCAAGCATCGTTGACTATTATTATCCGACAGATTGGGAGGTTCAGTTGATTAATAACTTGAAAATAGGGAATCTAGATACCTCGATGCAGATTCTTTACGAAATCAGCACGGAAAACGGGAAACGAAACCTGTCTGAAGCAAGTACGATCAAGCTTGTTTCATTATTGATGGAAACGCTGCTAAGAGTGCTGCATGAGCTCAATCTCGATACGGGCATTTACGCGAAACAATTTGCCAATAGAGCAAAGGGCAAAAATACGGAGGAAATGTGGGGCTATGTGTTTGAAGTGGGAACGTTACTATGCGAGCGAAATCGGTACTCCAATACGTCATCGACGATTGAAGCTGGAAGTCAGTTGCTGCAGTACGTAAACCAAAATTATACGAGTGCCGACGTATCCTTAAAACAGCTTGCTGAAATCTTCCAGATGTCGGTCTCCAAGGCGTCTAAACTATTTAAGGAAGTTACCGGAATCAATTTCTACGATTATTTATGCCGGCTTCGTATTGAAATGGCTAAGGAATTGCTGCGAGAAAAGAAATGCGGCATTGATGACATCGCACGCCGAGTGGGTTACGAAAACGTATATTCGTTCAAACGTGCGTTTACACGATATGAAGGCATTAAGCCGGATGAATACATGGAATCGACAGGCTGAATGAAGAAGGACTCTAAGGACACTTACTGGAGAAGTGTCCTTTTTTGACTGCAATCCTATAAAATCTGCTTCGTTATCCTTTGCTCGGGTGAATGAACCCAGCGAGCGAGGCAGTCTCCCGCCACAACCGATCATGAGAGCTGGTCATGTCAGCCTGCAGCGGAGCTGAAATCGGTTGGAGATGCCGATACATTCGCTCATCTATGAACCAATCGCCTTCTTCAATTTGCCGTGCCGGCTCGTCCTTCCAGACATCGGTCAAGGCCGGACTATAAGCGCGGTATGAAACAGATAGTTCGGTTCGATCGGGCGGGATCGCCTGCTTCACAAAGCGGTGCGGCCAATAGTCTGCTCTCGATCCCGTATGAGGGGCCGCGCGCATGAAACGAATAGCATGATTATAAATATGGGGCGTATGGAATAACAGCGCATACAGCTTCTCCCCGAACGCTATGCGTTCATCTAAGTCAGTAAAGTTCTCTAAATTAAGCCCAACGAGCGGAATCGCTTCTTCCTCTCGTAGAGATGGAACGCCAAGCGGGAAAATGACTTGATTCATCTGCAGCCAACCATGCAATTGGAAATCCCATTCATTAAGCACATGTGCCTGGTAGGTGGGATTGCGCATAACTCTGCCTTCAATGACGTTCTGTTCGTTAATAATAAGTGCTGTCGTGAGCAGCGAACTTGTCTGCTGTACCCAGAAGCCGTCCCAGAATGGGGTCATGAAGGCAGATACGCCAAAGGCAGGAAGCAGATGGAACAGGCTCTTGCCGGCTCGGCGGCTGGCTGCATACAGCAGCAGCTGTGGATAGGCATCATGGAATATGAGTGCATTCGATCGTTCCAGCACTCGGTAGGTCCACAATCTATGGTTCGCACTCATAATGCGGGGCAGCCATTCTCCCTGCAAATCAGTCATACTCCAGCCGCCATTACGTGAGACCATATGCGCGAGCAGGGCCCAATGCAGCTCTGGGTAAGACTGATAGATTCGCGCATAGGCTGCGGTGCGTGTAATATTGTTGCGATTGGCTGTACGAACAGAGCTCTGAATTTGCCGGATGATCCGCCATTCCTCCGCTGAGAATTCCGTATCTCCTCGCTCTCGAAAGCTGCTGGCTGTTCCTTGCTGACGTACTTTCTCATTCAGCAGTCGGCTGGCCTGCTCTTCCGCACGTTTGGCTGCGGCGCGATTCCAATCAAACGACGGGCGTTCCCGCCATTGTAAGAGTTGTTGATAAAGTTCATTCCAAGTTGAACGGACGACACTATATGCCGTATCGAACGAGTGACGCATCAGCTGTATCGCGTGGCGCATGCGCTTGGACAGATTGGACAGCATCGATTGTTCCCCTCCATTTCGAGACGACGATACGTGACCGAATTCATTGATTTTCTTCATAGTATGCCCAAAAACAGCCGTAGACGTTCATGTGTGGGGTTTGACTTTTCCATTCTCCAAATGTTATAAGTTCAAGAAAGCAGAAGTATCATAATACATCTGTTGGATGTTGGATAAGAGAAGTTCCATGTTAGATTTTGTGAACTTAGTAGGGAGTGAAGCGTGTATGGAAAGAATAGAAACTGTTGAGCGGTTCAATGAGATCATTGCACAAGAGGAGCCAGTTGTAGCGATATTTAAGACATCCTGGTGCCCAGATTGCCACTTCATCGATCCTTTCATGCCTGAATTGGAGACGAATTATGCAGGTAAGGTGACATTCGTTGAAATCGATTCGGAGAAACTCCTTGATGTTGCACAGCAATACCACATTCTTGGTATTCCAAGCTTCGTAGCCTTCAAGGGCGGCAAGGAAACCATTCGCTTCGTGAACAAGCTGCGTAAGACTCGTCCTGAAATCGAGCAGTTCGTTGATCGGGCAATTGCAGTATCTGCAGCTGTATAATAAGATGCACATATGAGAACCGTCCCGCTGGTGGGGCGGTTTTTTTATTGCCTTGAAAGGGAGTGCAGAACGATGTACATCCGAAGCAAGCCGATATTATCTGAAGTCAATCTTGTACATGAGGTAAGGGGGCTGATGCATCGAATTGGAAGTGAAAGATGTAATATTTGTCACAAATTAGCCGTACACTCAGCTAGGAAATCTTGTATAATGGAGGACGATTGGAACTGTTTTCATAATTTGTAATGGCAAAAAATTGAACAACGGGTCAGGTGAAACTAGTGAACGCGAACATCTACCGGATATTGAGGCGGTTATCTTACGCGGTTTGCATCGGTATGTTTATCGTAGTGTTAAACGGGGCGCTTGTAACGAAGACAGGCTCCGGAAGTGGCTGCGGCACGGATTGGCCACTATGCAATGGCAAGTTTGTTCCGGCATATACGATCGAATCCATGATCGAATATTCTCATCGATCTGTGACGGGTGTTGTAGGATTGCTTGTTCTGGCCTTGTTCATCTACGTTCTTCGCTATGCGAAGCATCATCGTGAGGCTCTATATTACTCTTCTCTCACCTTATTATTTACTATTATACAAGCAATTATGGGAGCGCTTGCGGTAGTCTTTACCCAGTCTCCGCCTGTTATGGCGCTTCACTTCGGATTCTCGCTGCTGGCGTTCGCTTCTTCCTTCATGATGAGTGTAGTGGCAAGGCGCTACGAACGCGGCATCGATTCTACATCTGTTGTAAACTCCGTTCGTGCAGAATTTAGGTATGGGGTATGGTTCACACTTCTATATACGTATATCGTAATATACGTAGGGGCATTTGTTAGGCACACGGACTCTTCAGGGGCATGCATGGGCTGGCCGCTGTGCAACGGGGAGTTGATTCCGGAGCTGTCGGGGGGGACGGGAATTGCCTTCATGCATCGTGTGGCAGCAGCACTATTATTTGTTGTAATCGCGATTATGTCACATTTTGCTTACCACAACCACAAGGACAATCGCGAGATTCAGTTGTGCGGCATTTGGGCGCTTATCCTATGTGCAGCACAGATTGCAAGCGGCGCGGTCGTTGCGAGTACGATCACGAATCCTGACTTATTCCTATTTGCAAGCTTATTACATACGGTATTGATTTGTGGACTGTTCAGTGTACTCTGTTATATGAGCATCCGTGTCTGGCAGCTGCGGCAAAAATAAGGATCGCTTCTCTTGGCTGTGATGGTGGTAAGAAGAACCGAAGAAGATTGAGTTTGAGTTATAGAATGGATTCAGTGGTTATAAATAAAGAAGCAGATCGCTTACTGTTGGACAATGGAGATTGTCAACGAGAGGCAAGCGAGCTGCTTCTTTTTCTCTGAGAAACATTCATTGGATTAGGCGCCTTCCTTTACTTGCTGTGTTTCATTCGAGTGCGCACCGAGCAATACGATAGATGCGGCAGCCTTTGCTGCTGCCAACCAGCGAACATTCCACGGCTTGCGTACGATAACTTGATTGTTGCTTTTCATACCATTCTACCTCCAATTATTTTTGATGTGTTCCCTTTGATGACCTCATTATACCTGTAGACATTCTGCTCGTACCATGTAATCGGCTTACGGCTATCTTACAATGTCGTAATAATGTCGTAAGTTGTCTGCTCGGTCAGGCTTTAGGTTCATCAAAAAAACAGCTATACTACAGAAGAGGAAGTTTTCGTTTGTCATCAATGCCCGCTTGTGAACGCAAATTATTGCAGACATCCTGCGGCATCCATGTAACTGTTCATGTACAGCAACACAGATACGCTTATTTTTTTCAAGGAGGGCTCGTAGTTGTCATTTACGAATATACGCGACTTTGTCGACACGCTGAAGCGTGAGAATGACCTCGTCGTTATTGAAGCGGAAGTTGATCCGTATTTGGAAATTGCAGAAATTCATCGACGCGTCATTGAAGAGGGAGGTCCTGCGCTTCTATTCACCAATGTGAAGGGCAGCCCCTTTGCAGTGACGACGAACCTGTTCGGTACGATGCGCCGGGTGGATATGGCCTTCGGAACGCGTCCTGAGCAGCTCGCGAATAAGTGCGTAGAGGCCGTAAACCGTCTAATGCCTCCATCGCCGAAGAAGCTGTGGCAAGAGCGTTCGACGGTGAAAGAGCTCCTTAGCCTTATGAAGGTTGGCATGAAGGATGTATCTTCTTCGCAAGCTCCAATTATGCAGGTGAAGCGTACAGACAAGCCGATGCAGGGCTTGCCGGCATTGACGAGCTGGCAGCTGGACGGAGGTCCATTTATTACGCTTCCACTGGTCTATACCGAACATCCGGAGCTGAAGAGCGCTGATCACAATCTCGGTATGTACCGAATTCAAATTTACGATGACAGCACGACAGGTGTGCATTGGCAAATTCAAAAGGGCGGCGGCCTCCATCATCATGAGGCTGAGCTGCGCAATGAAGCGCTTCCGGTATCCGTCATCGTGGGCGGGCCGCCAGCGCTGATCGCGGCTGCGATCGCTCCACTGCCGGAGAAGCTCCCTGAGCTGTTGATGGCATCATTCGTCATGGGTGAGCGTCTTCCAGTGGTAGATAGCGGATTCGAAGGACATCGCATCCCAGCGGAAGCAGAATTCGTTATCCAAGGGTACGTTCCACCACATGAGCGCCGCATGGAAGGGCCATTTGGCGACCACTACGGATATTACTCATGGGCGCATGAGTTCCCGTTCCTGAATGTGAAGCACATGTACCACCGCAAGAATGCAATCTACCCAGCTACAATCGTGGGCAAGCCGCGTCAGGAAGACTACTATTTGGGCGAGTACCTGGTTAGATTGTTGTCGCCAGCGTTCCCGATGGTGATGCCGGCGGTACGCAAGGTACATCCATATCCAGAAACAGGCGTTCACTCGCTTGCAGCAGCTGTTGTACGTGAGAGCTACTCTCGTGAGGCGCTTCTGTCTGGTTTCCGTATTCTTGGCGAAGGGCAGCTTAGCTTGACGAAGTTCTTGATGTTGACGGATCAGCCGGTTGACTTAGAGAACTTTGCAGAGCTTACGGAAGCGGTGCTAGAGCGCTTCAAGCCAGAGACGGATCTGTACGTGATTAATAATACGTCCCATGACACACTTGACTATACGGGGCATAAGCTGAACCATGGCAGCAAGGGGATATTGCTCGGTGTGGGCGATGTAGTCCGTGAATTGCCTGGCGTGTACGAAGAAGGCCCGATCGATGAGATTAACGATGTGGCTGTATTTTGCCGTGGCTGCTTGACAATGTCAGGTGCTTCGTATGAAGCAGAACCACAGCTGGCGGAACGATTGCTACATCGTCTTGCTGCACAAGAGACGAAGTGGCCGCTCGTCTTCCTCGTTGACGACGCTCAGGTTGCCAATACGCAGTTGTCGTTCTTGTGGACGGTGTTTACGCGATTTAACCCCGCATCAGATATATACGCGGCAATGGAAGTCCGTAATCACCATCTCTCGTATAAATTGCCAATTGTTATCGATGCCCGCATGAAGCCAGGCTACCCAGATGAGTTATTCCCGCGTGAGGATATTGTGGAATTGGTCGACCGCCGTTGGAAAGACTATTTCCCAAACGGAATTAAGCGGGGGTGAGTTCCATGCTGCGCAGCTTGTTCGGGGAGCCGCCCCGTGTTGACAGCGGAACGTTGAAGGATGCAATGGCGGGGATGGACAATTATTTGGAAGCAATACGCAGTCGCATGGAGGGAACAGGCGATCCCGATCACTTCTGGCGCAAGATAGAAGTATGGACAGTCGGACTGAAGACCTCCTTGGATGAACTGGAACAAAGCGTATATGCGTCTGACAAGTTCGCCGATCGTGTGTCGAAGCATTATGAGGCCGAGATGTCTGAATCGGAGCAGGATGATTATTACCGGTACGTCTATTTTTATAAAAATGGATTTATTCGCGTGTTCTCGATCTTGGACAAGCTTGGAACGCTGCTGAATACAGTGCTGTCCTTGGAGACCGAGAGGGTGAAGCATCATTTCTCTTACTTTACGGTGCTTCGCCAATTGCGCTTCAAGGGACAGCATCCTGAATTGGAACATGCCCTGCTGGCATTGAAGGAGCAGCATGAAGATGCGCTTCAGCGGCTGCGCAGGCGACGCAATATGGAGATTCATCATATGAACCCAGAAATGCAGGATGATTTATGGCAGCGGCATCGCAGCTTGAATGACAAAATTAAGCTTGAGGATATTCAGGCCAATGTGGCAGATTTGCAGCATGGTCTGGAGATGGTGTGTGGTGCATTAATCCATGTGTTTCGACTGCTTCCCATCAAGTAATGGAATTGAAAAGGGAATAAAAGTTAATTGACAACTTTCACCTGCTGCATTATACTCAACTTAATTTCATAACTGTTTTCTTATCAAGAGTGGCGGAGGGACAGGCCCTGCGAAGCCCGGCAACCGATCTTGCAACCCGGATGCATAACAATAAGTTATGTGATTGCAAGATGTCAATGGTGCTAATTCCTTCAGAACGTAATGTTCTGGCAGATAAGAAAGGGAGAGTCGATTTTTCATCTGGTTTCTTCACAGAATACCGAACGTTCGCCCCCTTTTGGCATCTGCCAAGAGGGGGCTTTTTGCATGAACGAGCGTCCCCAAAATGGAGAAGTGAAGGCAGCCAAGGCAATGTGGTATATTTGGCGACAGTTATTGAGAGGATACAGCATACGAATAGATGAAGATAAGGCTGTAGCGCCTATCTATTCTAGAATGTGGCTAGCATGAAGGAAGGTGACGATTCCGTTGATTCGGTTGGAACATATAAGTAAGCAATATGGTGCTAACGGTAAGGTGCAAGGGCTGCTGGCACTGGATGATGTGAGTCTGTCGGTTGAATCTGGCGAGATTTATGGCATTATCGGCCATTCAGGTGCAGGGAAGAGTACGCTGCTGCGCAGCATTAACCTGCTCGAGCGGCCTACGGCAGGCGTAGTTGAGGTAGACGGCGTTAACTTAACGAAGCTGTCGAAGTCGGCGCTGCAGCAGCAGCGGCGCAAAATCGGGATGATTTTTCAGCATTTTAACCTGCTCAGTTCAGCAACGGTATATGACAATATTGCATTTCCGATGCGCCTGGCGGGAACATCCAAGGATAAAGTAGAGAAGAAAGTAAATGAGTTGATTAGGCTTGTTGGTTTGGAAGAACACAAGCATAAATACCCGGCTCAATTGTCCGGTGGACAAAAGCAGCGCGTAGGGATTGCGCGTGCGCTTGCGAATGATCCGAAGGTGCTGCTCTGTGATGAAGCAACCTCGGCGCTAGATCCGCAGACGACGAATGCGATCTTGGAGCTGCTGCTCGATATTAACCGCAAGTTCGGAATTACGATCGTGCTAATCACCCATGAGATGCACGTCATCCAAGCGATATGCGACAAAGTTGCCGTTATTCATGGCGGGAAGATTGCTGAGGCAGGCAAGGTTGTAGACGTGTTCTTGAAGCCTCAGCATCCGGTAACGCGCGAATTCATTCTTGAAGAGCGCAGCGATGCGGATATTCAGCCTTGGGCGGCATTCAAGAGCCAGGCTGCTGAGCATTCCCGTGTTGTGAAGATCAACTATTTGGGTGATGTCACGTATGAGCCGGTGCTGCATCGTGTCCTTACGGAAGCGGGCGTCAGCTTCGCAATACTGCAGGGAACGATCTCTCGGATGAAGGATACTCCTTACGGCCAATTGGTCGTTCGTCTAGATGGCGACACAAGTGCTGTAGAGCAATCATTATCTTCTCTCCGGGCGCAGGGTCTTGAAGTGGAGGTGATTGCGTGATGCATTTCGATTTCTCTACTGTCAATTGGAGCGATGTGTCTTCGGCTACTGGAGAAACATTGCAGATGATGCTGTTCTCTGTACTATTCACCTTCCTTGTTGGCTTGCCGCTAGGCGTGCTCTTGTATTTAACTGGGCGCACGGGTAGCAGAGCTGGGAAGATCGTATATAGTATCTTGTCATTCATTGTGAACGTGCTGCGTTCAGTACCGTTCGTTATTCTAATGATTGCGATCATACCGATTACACGAATTGTAGTAGGCACATCTATCGGTGTAGAAGGAACAATCCCGCCGCTCGTTATCGCGGCTGCACCATTCTTCGCTCGTCTCGTGGAGACGTCATTGCGTGAGGTTGATCGGGGCGTTATTGAGGCAGCACAGGCAATGGGAGCATCCACTTGGCAGATTGTATATAAGGTTCTGCTGCCCGAAGCGATGCCAGGCTTGATTGCAGGGACGACGATAACGGCAGTTACGCTCGTATCGTATACAGCGATGTCAGGTCTTATTGGCGGCGGCGGTCTCGGTGACCTAGCGATTCGCTACGGATACCATCGCTATGAGATTGAAATGATGATCGTGGCGATCGTTATTATGGTTATACTCGTACAGGTGCTGCAATGGATTGGCGATGCATTTGTTCGCCGCTATACAAGGAAATAAAAAATATTGTGCTGAGTCGGTCATTCCATGGTTGACGGCAGCACAAAATATGATATAATCCCAGTAATTCAATTGGAATTATCGGTAGTTACGGGCTGGATGAAATGATCATTTGAATCAAAACCTAATAGTCATAGGAAGCACGCTCTTAGGAGCTTCAACTTACAAATATTCATCAATTAAAATGGGGATCTTGGAAGGAGTAGTGAATGACATGAAAAAGTGGACTTTTGTATTAACGCTTATTACACTCGTAGCGGTGCTCGCTGCTTGCGGCAACAAAAATACTGCAGGCGATAACACGAACGCATCTGGTGAGGCAGGCAAGTCTGGCACAGAAAAAGTGAAGCTTGTCGTAGGTGCAACACCGGTACCTCATGCAGAAATACTGAATCATATTAAGCCGAAGCTGGCTGAGCAAGGGATTGAGTTGGAAGTTAAGGAGTTCACGGATTATGTTCAGCCGAACGTACAAGTACATGAGAAGCAGCTTGATGCGAACTTCTTCCAACATAAGCCGTATTTGGACAATGAAGTGAAGACGAAGGGATACAACCTTGTAACTGTAGGCAATATTCACGTTGAGCCTTTCGGAGGTTACTCCAAGAAGATTAAGTCGGTTAGTGAAATTGCAGATGGCGCAACGGTATCGATTCCGAACGATGCAACAAATGGCGGACGTGCGCTGCTCTTGCTGGAGAAGCAAGGCATTATTAAGTTGAAGGATGGCGTAGGTCTGGAAGCAACGGTTAATGACATTGCTGAGAATCCGAAGAACTTGAAGTTCAAAGAGTTGGAAGCTGCAATGCTGCCTCGTACGCTGGATGAAGTAGATTTCTCGCTTATCAACACGAACTATGCACTGCAAGCGAACTTGAATCCTACGAAGGATGCGTTGTTCATTGAAGATAAGGATTCTCCGTATGCGAACATCTTGACTGCTCGCGAGGACAACAAGGATAGTGACGCTGTGAAAAAGTTGGTAGCAGCTTTGCAGTCTGATGATGTGAAGAAGTTTATTGAAGATAAATACCAAGGTTCGATCGTACCTGCATTCTAATTGCAGACTACGCTCCAATGAGAGAAGCCCTAGACGCGAGCTTCCTTTCGATAAGAAAGGTGGAGCTTGCCGCTAGGGCTTTTTTTCTTTGTAACCTAGGTGGAGGAGATTCAAGTACGTTGCATTGCGGAGATGGACAGTTTGTCTACATCAGTGTCCAATGCAAAGTTGTTCTGCCAAGGCAAATATCTTATACTGAACGTGGAAGTTCTTTGAAGCGCTCAAAAGGAGGATTACGACGTGGAACAGCAGCGTAAAATTGCTCTTATTACGGGGAGCGCCAAAGGCCTCGGGAAGATGACAGCTATGACATTGGCCGAAACCGGGCATGATATTGTCTTAAATTATGTACATAGCGAGGCAGAGGCTGAAGCACTGCGGCTCCAGCTCGAGAAGACGGGAATACGATGTATTGCCATTCGCGCGGATATTTCCAAGCCGGAGGAAGTAAAGCGGCTCGTTACTGAAATGAATGGACGCATCGGTATGGCTGATATTGTGGTAAACAATGCTGGGCCGTTCATCAGAGAGCGGAGATTGTTCGCGGATTACTCGGAAGAGGACATTATGTATTTATTGAATGGAAATCTAAGTGGTGTCATTCTGCTCGATCATTTGCTGCTCGGATCGATGCGGAAGAAGGGGTGGGGGCGCATTATCCATTATGGCTTCGGCCATGCGTCTGAGGCGCGTTCTTGGCCGCATCGGGCGGTGTATGCCGCAGCCAAGGTGGGACTAGTGTCCTTCACGAAGACACTGGCGGTAGAGGAAGCACAGAATGGCATTACGGTGAATATGATTTGCCCTGGCGATATTCGTGGTGACAACAAGGAGCGTAAGATCGAGGATGTACTTCATCTCACCGATGACGAGACGCCGCGCGGCCGTCCCGGCAGTGGTGAAGATGTGACACGAGTCATTCGCTTCTTATGTGAGGATGCTTCTGACTTTATAACTGGTAATATTATTAATGTTTCAGGCGGTCTCGATCCTATTCGTACAACGATTAGCTCGAAATCCTAATGCTGCATGTACGCCCGTCGGCTTACAGACACAGCGGTTGCTGTGCCCTGTTGGAACGAGGGCGTTTTCATATTTTGGGGAAGAAGGATGGACGGGATGCGGGATGTCCTAAACTCTTTTGATTTCGCGTGATAGGTGGTATGAAGATATGAGTTGGATGACCAAGCAATTAGCGCAAGCAATCGTCTCACGGACGATGCAGGTCATTGGGTACAATGTAAATGTGATGGATGAGCGTGGGCGGATTATTGGCTCGGGTGACCTGTCCCGTATTAATCAAAAGCATGAAGGGGCACTCATTGCCATTGAGCGCAAGGGAAGGTTCGAGATCGATGAGGAGAGTGCACGCAATCTTCATGGTGTTATGCCAGGGACGAATCTCGTTATTCAATTTCGCGGAGAAGTTGTCGGCGTTATCGGGATTACGGGAGATCCTGCTGAAGTGACGAAGTATGGGGAACTTGTCAAGATGACAGCTGAGATGTATTTGGAGCAGGCGGATTTGTTGGAAAAGGCGCGCTGGGATAAGCGGATGAAGGAGGATTTTCTCTTATCGGTCATTCATGCGGAACCGGGAGATCAAGCCATGCTTCGCCTGCAGGCGGAACGAATTGGCCTGAAGCCGGACAAGCCTCGTGTTGCTTGTATTCTGGAGCTTACGGATGAACAGGATGCGGATTCGGTACCTACACTGCGCAGAGTTGTAGAACTGTTGGAAGGGCGGCCGACAATTGATCTTATCGCGATTCGGAATACGCGGCAAATCGTCCTATTCAAGCCGCATTTGCACCCACGGAAGCCGAATATGGATATATGCGAGGGAATACGGCAAATTCGGAAGTTGCTGGAAGAGAAGCAGATTGCACCTCTTCGTATCGCGGTGGGCAAGGCTTATTCAGGAATCGATGGGCTCATAGCATCCTATCGCTCTGCTCAAGATACGATGCGCGCGGGTCAAGCGATCCTGCCTGAGCATACGGTCTATTATAGTGAGGATATGCCAAATGAGACGGTGTTGGCGAATGTGGGCCGCAGCTGGGTTACGGATGAAATGGAGCAGATGTGGCAGCGATTCATCCAAGAGGATCGAAGCGGGGAATTGAGGCAGACTCTGCAGGTGTATTATGAGGAAAGCGGCGAGCAGCAGCGGATTGCACAGCGGCTGGCCATCCATCGCAACACGCTCCGTTATCGTCTTCAGCGGATTGCGGATGTGACAGGCAAGGATCCCAAGAGCTTTCGCGATTTGTTTACGTTAATGTCGGCGTGGTGGATTCACGCGATGCTGCGCAGTAATGAGTATTAGCCAGTAAACAAGGGAAAAGCTGAGCATGACTATTTCATGTATCCTATTTCACATACCGGCCTGATAGCAGTATGAAAAAAGGTTGATTAATCTTGTATTGTGCATTTGAACAAAAAACATACTTTTTAAAGCGCTTCATTTCATGTTTATGCATGATGAAGCGCTTTCATATTGGAGGTAAAGTAAAGGTACAACAACGAAACACTGCATCTTCAAGGAGGATGGGGACTATGACAGTAACGGTATCTGTACTTGGTGCACTGGCGGCTTTAGTGGTTGCTATCGTGCTTATTTTACGAAAGGTCCCACCGGCGTACGGTATGATGATTGGCGCGCTGGTAGGCGGCGTAGTCGGAGGAATTGGCTTAGTTGACTCCGTAACGTTGATGATGGACGGAGCCAAGACGATGATTCCAGCAGTGCTGCGAATATTAGCAGCAGGTGTTCTTGCAGGCGTATTGATTGAATCAGGCGGAGCGAAGACCATTGCAGAGACATTAGTACGCAAGGTAGGCGAGACTCGCGCATTGTTCGCACTAGCTTTTGCAACGATGGTATTGACAGCCGTTGGTGTATTTATCGACGTGGCGGTCATTACAGTAGCTCCAATCGCACTTGCAATTGCGCAGCGTGCAGACTTGTCCCGTATGGCGATATTGCTCGCTATGATTGGGGGAGGCAAGGCGGGTAACATTATGTCGCCGAACCCGAATGCGATTTCTGCGGCGGATGCTTTCCATATCCCGTTGACTTCGATAATGGCAGCAGGAATTATCCCAGCATTGATTGGTTTGTTCGTAACGTATTGGATTGCAAAAAAGTTGTCTCATAAAGGAACGAAGGTAGCAGGTGTAGAGCAGGTGGAAGATAGCAAGGAGCAGCTTCCTAGCTTCCTTGCCGCAATGATGGCGCCAATAACAGCAATTGCTTTGCTGGCCTTGCGCCCGATTGCAGGCATCGCCATTGACCCCATTATCGCTCTCCCTGTTGGTGGTTTAGTAGGGGCACTCTGTATGGGACGCATTACACAGATTAACCGATATGCAACCTCTGGACTTGGCAAAATGACGGGTGTTGCCGTCATGCTAATCGGGACGGGGACACTTGCCGGAATTATTTCGAACTCACAATTGAAGGATGTTATTATCGATGGCTTGACGGCTTCAGGCTTGCCAGCCTATTTACTTGCACCAATCAGTGGTGCCTTGATGTCTCTGGCGACAGCGTCCACAACTGCAGGTACTGCTGTAGCCAGCTCGGTATTCGGCTCGACCATTATGGAGCTTGGCGTCGCATCCTTAGGGGCAGCAGCCATGATACATGCGGGTGCTACGGTGTTCGACCATATGCCGCATGGCAGCTTCTTCCACGCCACTGGCGGCAGCGTGAATATGGCGATGAAGGAACGTCTACGTCTTATCCCCTATGAAACGCTAATTGGTCTCGTGCTTGCTATCGTATCTACGCTCGTATTCGGTGTCTTCGGCTGGTTCTTGTAAGCCAAGGACGATACAATGTGCTGGGACAAGGCGGTAACCTCGCAAGTGCAGGTATAACTGAGAAACTTGCTGGTTCGTAATGAGAGACAGGTAAAGGAATAGAAACAGAAAAAGAAATGTAGATAAACAGCTAATGTACAACTCGGAGAGAAAGTCAGATTGCATGGATAGGAGTGGATCAGTATGAAATTCGTAATTGCTCCAGACTCTTTTAAAGAAAGTTTGTCTGCCTGGGAAGCATGTCAGGCGATTGGCCGCGGCTTGGGGCGGGTATTCCCGGAGGCGGAACTCGTATATGTACCGATGGCAGATGGCGGAGAAGGAACCGTGCAGTCGCTTGTAGATGCGACAAGCGGCCGAATTGTACGGACAACAGTAACAGGGCCGCTTGGAACACCTGTGGAAGGATTCTATGGCGTCTTGGGCGATGGCAAGTCCGCAGTTATTGAGATGGCTGCGGCATCGGGACTGGCGCTTGTTCCACAGGCACAGCGGAATCCACTCGTTACGACGACGCGGGGGATGGGAGAGCTGATCCTATCCGCATTGAATGAGGGAGTAGAGACGATTATCCTGGGGCTTGGAGGCAGCGCTACAAATGATGGCGGCGCTGGGATGGCTCAAGCGCTTGGTGTACGGCTGTTAGCTGAGGATGGGACTGAAATTGGTGATGGAGGCGGAGAAGTCGGTCGTATTGCACACATCGATTTGAGCGGTGTTGACCCTCGGCTTGCGAAGGTGAAATTCGTAGCGGCCTGCGATGTTGACAACCCGCTTATCGGAGAGCGGGGAGCATCGGCAGTATTTGGCCCCCAGAAGGGAGCTACGCCGGAGATGGTGAAGCAACTGGATGCGAACTTGGCGCACTACGCGGCGAAGATGCGGGAGGACGTCGGTTGTGATGTCGCCCATATGCCAGGCGCGGGGGCGGCCGGAGGGCTTGGGGCAGGCGTGGTGGCTTTTCTGCAAGCTGAATTGAAGCGAGGAGTAGATATTGTCATCGACGCAACCGGCTTAGCAGATCATGCAGTTGATGCTGATGTGGTCATTACCGGTGAAGGCAAGATTGATGGACAGACCATTTATGGCAAGACGCCAATCGGCGTAGCGAAGACCGCGAAGCTGCATGGAGTTCCTGTCATTGGTATTGCGGGTACGCTTGCAGCTGGACATGAAGTGGTTCATGAGCATGGTATCGATATGGTGTTCACGATTGTTCCGGGAGTTACGACATTGGAGGAGGCCTTAGGACAAGCTGCTGACAATATGGAACGTACTGCTTATAATATTGGCATGGCCTTGAAGCTTGGAATTCAGTTGAAATAACGGAAGAATGATGGGGAACAAGCTGCAGTTAAGCGAAGCAGCCGCAGCAGTAGCAGCTATCCAGCAATGTCGCTGTACCTATTATTTAGCAGTGATAAGTTAACGCAATGATATGATTCGGGATTGAAAAAAGGCTGTCCCCGGCAGATTCAACTGCTGGTGGACAGCCTTCCTTCTTATGAAGTCCAATTATTCAATTTAGAATACTTGTACGACTTCTGTAATGCCTTCCACTTCTTCCACCAAAGCGCGCTCAATACCCGCTTTCAATGTGATCGTGGAGCTTGGGCAGCTGCCGCAAGCGCCCATCAGGCGAAGCTTAACGATGCCGTCTTCAACATCAACCAATTCAACGTCGCCGCCATCGCGCTGCAAGAACGGGCGCAGTTTATCCAACACTTCCAGCACTTCATCGTAAACTGTGCTTTGTGCATTTTCACTCATCTATGACAACTCCTTTCATCCATGCTGATTTTATTATATTATAAAGCTATCCGAATTCAAAGGCGCAACATGAAAGCGGGGGATAATGTCAATGCGGCCAATCATAGAGTTTTGTGTGAATAATATGCATCACGGGACAGATAATGTCATGAAGCGCCTAGAAGGCAACCCGGAGTATGACGTGCTGGAGTATGGCTGTCTAGGGAATTGCGGGGAGTGCTACATGTTTCCGTTTGCATTAGTAAATGGTGAAATCGTTGCTGGGGAAACGGCAGATGAGTTATATGACAAAATTATGATCAAAATAGAGGAAATAAAAGCATGGGAGCAGCTGGACATCGATTGATGTCGCTGCTCCCATGTTTTGTTAATCATAGAATGTTGCAGGTATTATCCGAAATGGTTCTTAGACATCCATAATACACCGCTCTTAATGACGCGAGGCACATACCCTACAACGGCACGCTTGCCAACAACGCCGAAGCCGGATTTTTTGCCTAATGCACCAAGCACGCCCTTCAGCTTAATTTTACCTAAGCGAGGAGTTTCCCCGTTCCATCTCGCCCGAATGACATCCGCAATCTGCTCCCCTTGGGCGCCTGCTGCTTGTGCGCTAGGCGAGAACGGGAGGCTTGCGCAATCTCCTACAACGAAAACATTCGGATATTCGGGAATGTGATGATATTCGTTAATGATGACACGGCCCTGTGGATCCTTCGCAACTTGGAGCTGCTGTACCGGAGCAACAGGCTGAATGCCGGCAGTCCATACGGTAACGTCCGACAAAATCTCTTCTTCAATGTCTTCTTTCCGGTTATAGATGACTCCATCCTCGAGGTGGCTCACATTCACAAAAGAACGAAGCTCAATATGGTGCTCAAGGAACCAGCCAGAGACAAAGTGAGAGAGCTTCTCCGGGAACGCAGATAGCACGCGCGATCCCCGATCCAGAATCCGGATATTGAGATCAGGTCGGCTCTCACGCAGCTCTGCCGCCATTTCAACACCGCTAAGCCCACCGCCCACAATGCTTACGTGTCCGTATGGACGGATGTCATTTAGCAATTGATAGGTGCGTCTTGTACTGGCGAGTGATTGAATGCTGTTGCCGAACTGCTTGGCGCCTGGAATGCCATGATACTTATCCGTGCAACCCAGACCGATGACTAGATGATCATAGGCGAGTGCATCTCCATCTGTGAAGTGGACAATCTGCCCGTCCAAATCAATGGATTGTACATTCCCATAATGAAGGTGCACGCGCGGATCATCCGGGAAGGACACGCGAATGTCCATATCAGACACCGTTCCGGCTGCTAGTGCATAATATTCCGTCTTGAGGCCTTGATAAGGCATGCGGTCAACTAATACAAGTTGTACATCGGAAGGCAGCTCGCCCTCCAACAACCGACTAATGATGGCCAATCCTCCGTAGCCGCCACCGAGTATGACGTATCGTTTCATCTGTTCGACTCCCCCCATGTTGCCGAAAAATTAAGATGGTAGGTGCTGCGCCGCAAGCGGCGATTACGTCGTATGGCTCCACTCATTTGCCTGGGACGCGATTCCGTGAAGCCAGCTGGAAGCCATGTCTTCGGTGTTATGAATCGTGCCCGCGGTTGCTGATTCTCTGTTGTATTATCCAATAGGGTCATGCATTACCTCTATCTCTCTAATATGCTCAATGATCAATTACATCGACATTACTCATATATCTTTATCGGATTGTAGAACGTATCGCGTTCGATTGGCGTACGGCCTGCTCCCTTAATGAGCCATACGAGTTCATCGCGCGTCAAACCTTCCGGTGTAAGCGCGCCGGCTGCATGACTAATGCGTTCCTTCACAAGCGTGCCGTGCACGTCGGAAGCACCGAACGTAAGTGCAACTTGTGTCAACTGGGTTCCGATATTGATGAAGTACGCTTTAATATGTTGAATGTTGTCCAGCATAAGGCGGCTGATCGCAATTGTCTTCAAGTCTTCATACGCGGAGTTGCGGCGCTTGATGCTGGCTTTAGGACTCTTCGGCTGCATAGACAATGGGATGAATACTTGGAAGCCATTCGTCTCATCTTGAAGTTCGCGGATCGAGATCATATGGCGAATACGATCCTCATGCGATTCGATTGCGCCGTACAGCATCGTTGTATGTGTCTTCATGCCAAGTTGATGTGCTGTACGGTGAACTTCGAGATAGCGCTCAACGCCAGCTTTCTCGACACGCATCTTCTTCCGATATTCATCGGATAGAATTTCTGCTCCTCCACCTGTCAGAGATTCCAGTCCGGCATTCATTAGCTCTTTAAGCACCTCTTCAATGCTCAAGCCGCTGATGCGTGTGAAGAAATCAATTTCAGCTGCTGTGTACGCCTTAAGTGTGACGTCCGGATACTTCTCGTTCAGTGCACGAAGCGAATCTACATAATAAGAGAACGGTACATGCGGGTTGTGTCCGCCAACGATATGGAACTCGCGTACGCCCGGATGGATGTGCTGATCTACGAAGTCAATCATTTCTTGACCGGATAATGTATAAGCACCTTCGTCTCCTTGATCTTTACGGAAGTTGCAGAATGCGCAGTGCGCTTCGCATACATTCGTGAAGTATAGGGACATATTTTCAATAAAATAAACATTTTTGCCGTTCTTGCGCATGTTCGCAAGATTTGCCAATTGACCCAAGGTCAACAGGTCGTCCGTTTCATACAAGTAAACGCCATCCTCAAGCGTCAGGCGCTCACCGCGTTCGACTTTATCTGCGATTTCGGCCATACGTGGATCGGCATGACGCGTCATGACTGTAGTCATACACAGGCCCCCTTCAGGTAAGGTATCTTTTTACAATTCAGCACAATATGCTGTTGTTGACAAATAAAAAACTCCGCGGCGGATAAGTTCCGTCGGAGATTGCAGTGAAACGAATCACATTAATTGATGTCAGTTCCATTATACATTCGCATAAGAGGTGGGGCAATACGTCTACAGGAAGTAAAGGTGCAAATTACCAGCAGCGATGTTCTCTTGTATATGCCGAAGGGGATGGTTATACTTAGTAATACGAGGAGGGTGATTAGAATGATTACAATCAGCGATGAAGCGATTGAGAAGATAAAGGAAATGATTGCGCAAGAGGAAAATGAAAATATGTTCCTGCGCGTCGGTGTTCGTCCAGGCGGTTGCAGTGGATTCTCTTATGGTATGGGATTTGACGATGAAGAGACTGAGGAAGATGTGAATTTGGAGATTGGCGGCATGAAGGTCGTCATCGATAAGGAAAGTGTTCCTCATCTGAGTGGACTTACAATCGACTACAAGGAATCCGGCATGTCTGGCGGCTTCACGATCGACAACCCGAATGCGGTAGCAACTTGCGGCTGCGGCTCCAGTTTCCGTACAGCAACAAATGAGGGAAAAGCGGAGAAGTGCGACGACTAGTCTCCACCTATTTGCATGATACCTTATATATAGATGAATGATACATTCTGATTCCATTCGATTCGATAATTGCGATTAGACTTCGTGATTAGATGATAATGAAATATAGAAGACCTCTTATTACGGTAGAGTTGAGCATCGCTACCTTGTAAGAGGTTTTTTTGCTGTTTTTGGCTCTATAGCGCTAATCCTAATATTTCTAATCATACTGCAAATTGTTTCGGCGAACCTTATAACGAGCAGGAGGTGATACCTATGAATGAACATCATGATGCACATCAAGTACAGCAATCCACTGATGTAGACCGTACACTGCTGGTGTCTTATAGAGCGTATTGCTCGGAATGTCCAGGAGGGTGGCATGGGACTTGCTATGATTCCCGTCAAGATTCAACGAGGGATGCCCAGAATCACAACAATACGTACCATGCTGGAACCACGGGAGCTACCGTTATTGAGAGTTCAGGCAGCTGTTAATTTGCGTGGGGATAGAACGAATTGAACACAGAACACAGATCACAGATCACAGAAGCTGTGCAGCCATCTATTCTGCTCAACTGAAGAAGGCTGCCCTTACTCTTATAAGAAGAGCAGGTGCAGCCTTCGGATATGCCTGTTAGGGTCAGTTTATTCCTTCACTCGTTTGCCTAGCAAGATCATGAACCAAATGATGCTTGCTCCGAGGATTGCATGACCAAGACCTGCCATGTGGCTCAAGCCTTTCATATCTGTTCCGTTAACCTGAAGGATGCCGCGAACCGTCATCGCTGCAAGACTTAGCATCAGACCGATATTATATACATAGTACCAACCTTTGAATGAACGGACTTCATGCACGCGGAACTGCTTCGCAAGCAAGGTGAGAAGCAGGAAGAACAGGAAGCCGAGAACGAGAATATGGGTGTGCAGCGGTTTTAATGCTGTGTAAGCTGTGAAATCATTTATTTTGGTGAACTCCCGGTAAAAGATACCCGATATGAGGCCAAGAATGGCATAGAAGAACGAAGTGTAATACAGTTTTTTCACAGTAAACTCTCTCCTTTGTTTCGTCATTCGCATGGATGATAGGAGTGTACCGCAGTTGTATGAACCCAATATGAACAGAACATGACAACGGGGTCATGTTCTGCTTATACGCTATTTAGGGAATCGGATCGTAAATATGGTTCCTTGTCTTACTTCGCTAGACACGCGGATCGTTCCGTTGTGCAATTCAATGATTCGCTTTACGATGGCTAAGCCAAGCCCTGTTCCATGCTGGCTCTGTCCTGGTTCAGCAAGCTCACTGTATTTGTAAAATCGCTCAAAGATATGTGGCAGTACATCCTCTGGAATACCTCTCCCTGTGTCAGATACAACTACGATAATGTCTTCTCCTTGTTGTTTGCATTGTATCCCGATGGTTCCTTGCGACGCAGTGAATTTAATCGCATTCGTTAGCAGATTTGTCCATGCTTGATACAGCAATCCTGTATCTCCCGTTAACATCACGCTATCAAGCTGAAGATCCAGTTCGATGTCTTTCACGTTCCATTGCGGCTCAAGTAGGATGATGACTTCTCGCAGTTGTTCATCCAGTCGGATAGAGGCTTGCTTCATCATCTCGCTTCCTCGTTCCAAGGAGGCGAGCGTCAGCAATTGCCGACTTATCCCGGATAACCGCCGCGACTCATCCGCAATGATGTGCAAATAGCGTCGTTCTTGTTCGGGCGGCAGCGGGTGATCCATGAGCTGCTGCGCTAATCCTTGGATCGAAGTCAAGGGAGATTGAATCTCATGGGACACATTCGCGACGAACTGCTTCTGTACGGCGTCCAGTTGCCCAAGAGCTTCAGCCATTACGGTGAATCGTCTTGCAAGCTCACCAATTTCATCATTGCGGTGGAGATCCAGCTTAACTTCGTAATTGCCTTTTTCCAGTTCCATAGTGGCTCGGGTTAACCGCTGCAGCGGCTTAACGAGATAACGTGTCTTCACGGAAATGAGCACTAGGCTGATAACGAAGGTAGAGACGAGTAGTACCGCAATGAGAACACGCACTTCTTCAGTCTGCTGCACCATATCTGGGCGAATGAACAGAGCGTGCTGCACGCCATTAACTGTGAGCGGGATACCGTGGCTCAAGGCAAGTCGATTCTCGAATATAGCGGGGACGAAGAAGCTGCTCCATGCTCTTTGCTGAAGCATGCCGCGATACGTATTCCCTTGAAGAACGCTGTCAATCGCTTCAGGAGCAAGATCAGCATGCTTGAATGGTCTGCCGAATGTCTTCACATGATGATCAGGAGCGATAAGGTACAGCTGATAGCCCAGTTCAGCGAGATTCGTTAACGCCTCGTCAGCCGTGTCTTCACCAGACGATAACATGTTGTTCATGCGTACCAGCGCTTGCCCAACCTTCTCCATCTTCTGCTCGTAATGACTGGAGATCGCTTGATTGTGCGCGATATTCGCCAGAAAGACGCCGCATACGAAGCTGATAGATACGATTACAGCTGAGAAAAACACGATACGGGTATACAGTGTCTTCAAGGTTCAAGAACCTCCAATTTGTAGCCAAGGCCTCGGATTGTAGTAATTCGGAATCCACTTGCATTCTCAGGAAAACGCTCCCGAAGACGCTTAATATGCACGTCAATGGTTCGGCTGTCCCCTTCGTAGTCAGTACCCCATATCCAAGCCAGCAGCTGTTCGCGTGTGAAGATGCGCCCTGGATAGGAAGCAAGCTGCGCTAATAGCTCAAACTCCTTGCGGGGAAGAGTCAGTTCTTCGCCGGAGGCTGCAACGGTATAGCTCTTGCGGTCGATAGTTGTTGCACCAAGGCGTATGAGGCTGTCAGATACGATCTGATACCTCCGAAGCAACGCCTTCATGCGGAATAGCAGCTCCTTCGGCTCGAAGGGCTTCACCATATAGTCATCGGTGCCGGCTGCGAAGCCTTGCTCCTTATCTTCAAGTTCGCCGAGCGCGGTGAGCATAATCACCGGGATATCATATTGCTGTCTAATTTCGGCGCATAATGTCCAGCCATCCTTCAGCGGCATCATGACATCTACGATCGCAATATGAATGGTTTCCTGCTCCAATAGTTGTGCTGCAGCTTGTCCATCACTCGCGTCGAACACATGATACTGCTCAGATTCGAGCACAAGCCGCAGCATCGTTACAATATTCGGGTCATCATCCGCAACGAGTACATGAATGATCAATGCGATTTACCTCCATTCCAAGGTGGGGAGTGATCAGGTCTAATTATGAGGGGAGAAGCACAAAAACAAAAATCCCTGGAGCAGTCGCCAAGCGCGAAGTCCAAGGATTTTGCCCCATTGTCCGTCTTGCGGGAGTCGATCAAGTCTTCCTAGATGATCAGAACTGACAATTATAAGAACGTCTTGTTGATCATGATGGAGATCAAATAAAAACAAAATACTGAAAACAGCCAACATGCTGTTCCAAGTACCCGTCTATGCTTTCTCCAAAATTGAAAACCGATCGCAAGTATACCTACATTGGCAAGCACGAGTACGACAGACATAGATACGATCGCAATCCAGTACAACGCTTCATATACAGCTGCAGTTGACATGACGGTCGCTCCCATCCTTTATATCCATCCATTATTATCCCTTATACGATACCATCCCAATCTTGAAAAAGACAAGCACTATGCGTCCAACTTGATCTAGTCTTGTGCAAATCAGGCACATGCCATGGACAATCATACAAGAATCGGATGGGAGCCATGAGTATGTATAAGTATTAAGGACGAAAGGGGAGTGGCGAATGGAAGGCAGACAGTTAGCCAGCAAATGGTTGAAAACCGCGGCGCTAATATCGGATTCACGTGTAGCAGGGCATATTCCGGCAACGCGTATATACAATACGTCTAATCTCCATGAAATGTTAAACATACACGGCTTCGTCGTCATCAAGCCTGTCGTTGGTTCTGGCGGTGCCGGTGTTATTAAAGTAACGAAGAGCGGATCGACTTATCGATATACGTATCAGGCCAATACACGCAGCTTTGGAGATTTCGATGCCATGGTGCGATCATTGTCCAGTACGAAAAAGAAGCGTACCTACCTGATTCAACGGGGAATTCATCTAGCTACGATTAATGGAAGACCGATCGATTACCGGGTTAAAGTAGTGAAGTCAAATGGCAAATGGGGTGTACGCTCGATGGTTGGGCGCTTGGCGAGAAGAGGCTTGTTCGTGACGAACTTGTGCAAAGGAGGTACGATGGTAACCGCAGCACAAGGAATTGCAAGATCGCTCTCTGGACAGAGCGTCCGCGCCAAGAAGAGTAAGATGAGATATTTGACACGGATCTGCACATCGCTATTAGAGAGGAAATATCCGGGGATTGGCCAGTTAGGCTTCGATTATGGCATTGATCGCTCCGGTCATATCTGGATATTCGAGGTGAACACAAGACCGCAGTAAGGGGCAATCTGCGTTGGAAGTGGGATTTGATAGATTAGATTTACTAGAGATTGGAAAATGATTAAACATTTTTATTAAAAAAACAATCCAAAAAGATGTGAATAAGTATATCCACATCATCCCCACTGATAGATAGCGTTTTTTGACGCTTATCAACAAATTATTCACAATTTTTCCACAAACGCCTGTGGATATTGGAACGCTTGTTCTGCTTTCTGAGGCCGTGATATGATGAATGCGGCAGGAAAGTTTAGGAAAGGTTGTGATGCAGATGGCTTTGCTTTCCGATGAACTGCTTATTGATTCCTATGAGCAGGCAATCAGGCTCCGATTGGATGAAGAATTCATCGCGTTGCTGCTTGAGGAAATGAAAAGGCGCTGCCTTTGTCCGACCCTCTTCCGAATACCGGTGTGCACATAGATGACCGGCATGCCGAGGCTTTACTCCCAAGCCAGTCCGTTCACATAAGTGGTTGCGTGGCAGTGCTCACAATAGATTATATGCAGGCACTGCATGGATACAGAACTAGATACAGAACTAGATACAGAACTATCATCCAGCATCGTTTGATGGGATACGGAATCGTCTGGCTGATATGGGGCGTAAGGTCCAACATAATCTTCCAGTTTGCCGCTGTCAGTGGTTGGGTTCAAACAGTTCGGACATTGAAATTCGGGACTGATCATGCCGTTGCATAGTGGACAAACATGAAACAAGGGTATCCTCCTCCGTTAGATAAAGATGTTGGAGATAGGATACCCTTTCTTTCGTTTATTTAGTTACATTTTCATGCTGCTGCTGTGTCCAGGAGACAGCTTAGCTGATGGATCAATATACACCTTAGCGTTATTGATAGCAGTTGGTGCCTCGCCAAAACCGACAGCGATGAGCTTCAGCTTGCCTGGGTAAGTCGTAATGTCGCCAGCAGCGAACAAGCCTGGAATGTTCGTCTCCATACGAGAATCAACAACGATGGAACCGCCCTCGATGTTAAGGCCCCATTCAGATATTGGTCCGAGGGAGGACACGAAGCCGAAGTTGACGATAACTGCATCGACATCGATATCCTTTGCTTCTTTGGATTTGGTGTTAGTTAGTGTTACGCGCTCAATTCGACTAGCATCACCATGCAAAGCGGTAATTTCTGTAGGCGTAATCACTTGAACCTTGGAATTCATCAATTGCTCAACACTATGTTCATGCGCGCGGAATTTGTCGCGGCGATGAATAAGTGTAACTTGATCAGCAATAGGCTCCAGCATGAGTGCCCAATCGACAGCAGAGTCTCCGCCGCCGCTGATCAGCACGCGCTGGCCTTTGAACTGCTGCAGATCGCTAACGAAGTAGTGCAGGTTCGATTTCTCGTATTGGGCTGCTTCAGGCAGCTCCAAGCGGCGTGGTTCGAATGCACCTACACCAGCTGTTACGATAACGGATTTTGCGTGATGAACACTTTTATCTGTAGTAACGGCGAATAGACGCTCGTCGAGCTTCTCTACTCCCTGAACCTTCTCTTCCAAGCGAACATCAGGATTGAAATGTTCCATTTGCTTTTTCAAGGAATCAACAAGTTCTTGCGCTGTTACTTTCGGGAATCCGGCAACGTCATAGATGTACTTTTCCGGGTATAATGCTGCTAATTGGCCTCCTAATTGAGGCATGCTTTCAATAAGACGAACGGAAGCTTGTCGCATGCCGCCATAGAATGCAGCGAACATGCCGGCAGGCCCGCCCCCAATAATTAAAATATCTACTACATCTTGTTGTGATACAAGTTGTGAATTCAAGGCTGAGCACCTCCAATGGCGATGTCTGACCATGTGATCATGGTCATTGTGTGTTTTGGCACATCTATCATTATAAACGGTGCTCGACAAGAAGGAAACCGTACATTTTCCAGGGATTTCGATATAAATGTGAAAATTATCAAAATTAAACGCTTTCATACATTGTTCTACAAAAAAGGTGCTTGTAATTTAATTGGAAACTCGATATCATTGCAGTTGAATTGTTTGTAAATTGTCGACAATTTGTCGATGTTGGGCATAATGCGATGTGCACGTGATTATGGCTCTATCTGAATGAGTTACTTTCAATCATTTAGACCATAATAAAAATGATTACCAGTTGTATAATGTATAGGTACCTAGATTTCGTTTGTTGTTTTTTGTGGGGTTTTTCACAACTTCACAAGATTGATGTATATACGCGGGTTTCTAGAACAAAGGTATTCATATTCAAGTTGTAACATGTTATTACCAACCTACACAAAATGATTGACCCGATTTGGAAGGAGCTAATGAAAGATGAGTAACATTCCTAAAATCGTAATCCTAGGCGCAGGTTACGGCGGCATCATGGCAGCGCAACGTCTTCAGAAAGAATTAAACTATAATGAAGCAGACGTAACATTAGTCAGCAAACATGACTATCATTACTTCACAACTCATTTGCATATGCCTGCTGCTGGTACGGATTCCTATGAGAATGCTCGAGTGTCTATCTCGAAGTTGATCGATGAGTTCAAAATTGACTTTGTGAAGTCTTCGGTGAAGGAAATTCGTATTCAAGATAAGAAAGTCATTCTTGAGGACGGAACTTTGTCTTATGATTACTTGGTGATTGGTGTTGGTGGGGAGCCTGAAACATTCGGTATTCCTGGACTTGGCGAGTATGCGTTCAGCATTCGCAGCATCAACTCTGTTCGCGTAATCCGTGAGCATATCGAACATCAATTTGCTCTATATAAGCAAGATGAGACTCGTGCTGATCGTCTGAATTTCGTTGTAGGTGGCGCAGGCTTCACAGGCATTGAGTTCATCGGTGAATTGTCCGATCGCATTCCTATGCTGTGCAAGCAGTTTGATGTCGATCCAAAATTGGTCAATATTTATAACGTGGAAGCGGCGCCAACAGCACTTCCAGGCTTCGATCCTGAGCTTGTTGAATATGCAATGAATGTATTGAAGAAAAAAGGCGTTACATTCAAGCTGGCAACAGCGATCAAGGAATGCACACCTGAAGGTGTTCTACTTGCAACTGGAGAAGAAATCAAGTCTTCTACGGTTGTATGGACAGGTGGTATTCGTGGTAATCGTCTCATCGAGCAAGCAGGCTTCGAGGCAATGCGCGGTCGTGTGAAGGTTGATGAATTCTTGAGAGCGCCAGGTCATGATAATGTCTTCATTATTGGGGACAACTCGCTCATGATTAATCCGGCAATTGATCGTCCATATCCGCCTACAGCGCAAATGGCGATGCAGCAAGGTCCGGTATGCGCGAGCAACATCGTTGCTTCAATTCGCAACCAGCCGCTTAAGAAGTTCGAGTACCACAACAAAGGTACAGTTGCTTCCTTGGGTAAAGGCGAAGCGATCGGCGTAGTGGGTAAGAAGAAGTTGAAAGGCTTCTGGGCTGCTCAATTGAAAAAAGTCATCGATATCCGTTGGTTGTTCATCATTGGCGGAATTTCTCTTGCTCTTCGCAAAGGTAAATTCCTGTAAGAAGAATGTGACCAGTTTTACGGTTGATTGGTTAAGATCATAGTGTTAAATCAAATATATGCCGCTGCATCTTCGTTCTTTAATCGGGGATACCAGCGGCTTTTTTTTTGCTGCCATATGACAAGCAGAGACGAAAAAGGCCTGTATGATCGCAATCATACAGGCCTTTTGATGCCAGAATTGGCATTCCATACGGATGAATCTCATTAAATTTTCATCATATCATTCAGGGTATCTGGTGTAAGCAGGTTGCCTACATAGAAGGAGCCGAACTCGCCGAAGCGGGCGCTCACTTCGTCGAAGCGCATTTCATAAATGAGCTTCTTGAACTGAAGCGGATCGTCACTGAATAACGTAACGCCCCATTCCCAATCATCCAGACCTACCGAGCCTGTGATGATTTGCTTCACTTTACCCGCATAGCCTCGGCCGATCATGCCATGGCTGCGCATCATATTGCGGCGCTCCTCCATGGACAGCATGTACCAATTGTCGGCCAAGTCACGCTTCTTGTTCATTGGATAGAAGCAGATGTGCTTGCTCTGCGGCAAGGTTGGCTTCAGACGCGCGATAATTTCCGGATTCTCCATTGGATCTTCGGTCGATCCTGGCTTCGTCATATAATTGCTTAATTCAACGATGCTGACATAGGAATAAGTTGGTGTTGTAAATTGAGCGAAAGACGTTTTATTCAGCGCATTTTCAAGCGCGTTAAGCTCTTCGAGTGTTTCACGAAGGTGGAAAATGACAAAGTCGGCTTTTTGGCCTACGATGCTGTATACGACAGTGCTGCCCTTCTTATCTGCTTCCGTTTCGGACCATTCCGACCATAACGTTTGCAATTCCTCAAGCGCATGCGCACGCTCTTCATCGTCCGCTTTTTTCCATTGAGCCCAGTTGATCGTGCGGAAATCATGGAGTGCATACCAACCGTCGAGCGTTAAAGCTGCTTCATTCATATCGCGTTATCCTCCGTTATCGTAAAAGATTGTGTACCACAACCACTTTTGTGTAAATCGCCATACTAAAGTCATTGTAGCTATTATTTGCAGTGCATTCAACTAAGAGGTGATAAATGTCACTGAATGTTCGTTGATTTTTGGCCCTGGTACAAGTACACTAAGACTATTCAGGAATTAGCGAAATATGGATATTTAATTGGATAATAATAGATTGTACGAAGCGAAGCAGGAGGCGGGTTGCAACATGTTGGGCTGGATAATGGTCTTCATTTTAATGGTGCTATTCTTCGTGATGATGTTCGGCATTGGCTTTATTTTGAACATGCTGATGAAGACAACGTGGTTCCCGATCGGCATCTATTTAGTCGTATTGCTGCCAGCAATGGTCATTATGCTGTGGAAGCAGGGTGTATCGATTATGGACAATTTGGCGGGCATTGGCTTGCAGGGATATTTAACGGCGATAGCTGGACTTGCAGGGGCATATATTAGCGGAAAGACGATTCATTTCTTGCGCAAGAGCGGATATCAGATGTTCTAATGTCAAATTGTACTTGATAAATCTGAGTAAATTGGCATACAATGATACAGATCGCATCAGAACTTTTCTATGCGTAAGATTTTATTCGAATGAAAGGGCAAGGTATCTACTGCGATGGAGAACTAATCTGATCTGATAGAAGTCATTTTGACAGCTTTATATTTCAAAATGTACGTTCAGAGAGGATAGGTCTGCCCATTTTCGCAGATTGATATCGGCCGTTATATTTTAGCTTGCATCATTCATCACTTATTTTGTAATGGAATAACGCACGGTGCTGCACTTGTACTCATTACCTCTGTGTCAATTTTGAATGAGGAGAATTGGGGAGAGACGCATCGCTGCTTAGGACGGTTTGCTGTGGCATATGTGTATAGGCACGTGCATAGCATACTTGTTCGATTCCATATCATAAGTGAAGCGCAAGCTTGCAGCCGTATGCACACTATCCTCTCTGGGTTACCCAGGGAGGTTTTTTTATGACTAACAACCATATAGCACAATTCAAACATAAATCGGGCCATCTTGTATTGGAAGCCCACCAATTGGCAGCCTATGTAGCTGATCGCCGCTTGTTCCGCACGGACGGTTCTCTTCGCATTTATGCAGGAGATCGAATCGGACTTATTGGCGCCAACGGAGTCGGGAAGACAACATTGCAGCGTATATTGGCTGGCATGGTAGAGCCAGATGAAGGAAACGTAGTCTGCAATGTAGTAACATCTTTCGTGCCACAACTAGATGATGTGCGGGAGGAAGAAGCAGAGGAAGTAACATTAAGTGGCGGCGAACGGACGAAGCGTCGATTGAATGAGGCCATGAACGCAGGTGCAGGACTGTTGATGCTCGATGAACCGACAAGCCATTTGGATGTGGAAGGAATGGAGTGGCTTGAGGATCGAATGATCGAATATTCCAGGACAGGCGCGTTATTGTTCATTTCACATGACCGAACGCTGCTCAATCATGTGGCAACGAGAATCTGGGAAGTGGAGAACGAACAGATTCATGTCTTTACTGGCGGATATGAGGATTATCGCAGGGAAAAGGAACGACTGCGGCTGGAGCACCAACGCTCGTATGACAATTATGTCGCGGAGAGAGGCCGATTGCAGGAAGCGATTGTAGAGAAGAAAGAACATGCAAGTAAGGTCGGCAAGCCTAAAAAAGGATTGACCAGTAAGGAAATGAGGCTTGCGCGTCCACACTTCAATCGCAAGCAGGCGAAGGTAGAGAAGACGGTTAAGGCGATAGAGAAGCGTCTTGATCAGCTGGAGGTCGTGGAAAAGCCATTTGAGCAGGTGCAGGTGTTGTTCAATGCGGAATGCCATGCCCCGATTCGCAGCAAGCAGGCTGTGGAGGTTCAAGGGCTTGCGCTACGTGCAGGCGACCGTGAGTTGTTACAGAGCAGTTCCTTCAGCATTCGGCCGAATATGCGTGTCGCCTTAGTCGGTTCGAATGGAGCTGGGAAGACAACCTTACTCCGTCGATTGGTGGAGGCCTATGAGCTGAGATCTGCAGGAGATCGAGATGTGACGATGGGGGAAGGACGAATTCGCTTCTCTCCTAGTGCGCGAATGGCATATTTCGATCAGAAGCTGTATGCCTTAGATCTGCAGGCCAGTGTACTGGACAATGTATTGAAGTCGAGCGTCTATGATCAGACGATGGTGCGGACGGTATTGGCTCGGCTTAGACTGCGCCGGGATGAGGCGTTGAAGCCGGTATGGCAGCTAAGTGGGGGCGAGAAGGTGAAGACACAGCTCGCCAAACTGTTCATGAGCGAAGCAAATATGCTGCTGCTTGATGAGCCGACGAACTATTTGGATATCGACACGCGTGAGGAGCTGGAGCGTGTACTGCTTGAGTATCCGGGGACGATCCTGTTCGCGACGCATGATCGCATGCTGCTGAATCGAACGGCTACCCATACGATTGTGTTCCGTGACGGCGAGCTGGAATGGATGACGATTGAAGCATTTCGTGAGCGACAGCGCCCTCGACCTGCTGAGGCAGGAGGCTCTTCAGAATTTGTACTTGCACAGGAAGCTCTAAAAAATGAACAATCGCTCACATCGATGTCGGCTGAGGAGCGATTGAAGCTGGATCTGGAATGGGCAGACTTGATTGGACGTTTGTCTGCTCCGCGCAAGGGAGACAACATCGAAGAGTTGGAGCGGCAATATACGGAGCTGCTTAAGCGGCGCAAGCAGCAATAAGCAAGGAGCTTAACAATTCAGCGGAGCATACACAACCCCAACCGCCGCAGCATTTGCAAGGAGGTGCTGCGGTTTGTGTGTGCAAGGTAGGGGGCTTTACCTCGATCTATGAACACGTTATGATGGAACTATTATACATCTTGGATATTCATATACCACTTAACCCAATGTTTGGGCATATAAGGAGGAAGAAGCATGTTGTTGCAATTTCCAACACCTGATGTTGAACAATATTTTCAATCGACAGTCATCCGCCAGTTCACGGTGAGCCTGGACGAGACAAGGCTTATATTCAGCAGTAACTTGAATGGTCATAACAACTTGTGGGCCATAGATTTGAACCAAGACAAGCCATCTTTCCCATATCCATTAACTTATAACAATCAAGTAAGCAATTTTATCTCGATTGATCCGCAGCAGCGCCATATCCTCTGCAGCTTCGACAGAGACGGCGATGAGAACTATCATATGTATGCGCTTCCGACACAGGGAGGAAATCCGCTGCCGTTGCTTGAGGCAGATGAAAAAGATAAGTTCTATTTTGCACATTTGTCTGATGACGGGGAGCGTATCTATTATTGCACGAGCCGGAATAACCCGTCCTTTTTGAATGCTCGTGTATACAATCTCCGTACGAAGCAGGATGAACTGCTTATTGAGGGGCAGGGTGCTCTGCATCAGCTGGAGGCAGTAAGTCCGAGTGAGAAGCAGTTCGTGTATGCCAAATCTTACGGCAACACCTATCAAGTTTGCTACGTACGCACGGAAGAGGGGGATTTCCCTCTTATTCCTCAAGCTGGGGCGGATGAGGTGCATCTGAGCTTGAGTGCGGTCTTTGTCGATGAGGATACGGTCGCCTTCTTGACAGACTACAAGGCAGAGTTCGCTTATGTGGCTACCTACCATATTCCTACCCAGCAATATGCTGAATTGTGCCGAATTGAGCATGAGAGCGGCATGGAACTCAAGTGGCATAAGGATACACGGACGCTTTATCTCGTGACAGAGGTCGGAGTAGAGGATAGATTGTACCGTATTCCTCTTGATACAGGCACGCCAGAAGCAATCGAGATGCCGACGCCAATCTTGAACCAGCTTCACGTTGCTAAGTCGGGAGCCTTGTACATCCTTAATCGTGGTGCGGTTACACCGACCAATATCTATAAGCTGGAGGAAGGCACAGCTTGGGTTCAGCTTACGCAAAATATGCCGGTTGGTCTGACATCTGAGCAATTAGTTGATCCTGAGGTAGTGACCTATCCGTCCTTCGATGGGATGGAAATCGAGGCACTGCTGTTCCGTGCAAAGGATGAACTGGCGAACGGTTATACGATCTTTTGGCCGCATGGCGGGCCTCAGTCCGCGGAACGCCGCTTTTTCCGCAGTATGTTCCAATACTTCCTTGCACAAGGGTACCATGTATTCGCACCGAACTTCCGCGGCAGCACAGGCTATGGCAGCTCCTTCGTCAAGCTTGTCGAAGGCGACTGGGGTGAAGGGCCGCGTCTCGATTGTGTGGCAGGGATGGAGTGGTTGTTCGAGCAGGGCATCTCTTCGAAAGAGCGCCTCTTCGTGGTAGGTGGCAGCTATGGAGGTTATATGACGCTTCTGCTTGCTGGAAGACATGCCGATTACTTCCGAGCTGCTGTCGATATTTTCGGTGTCAGCAACTTATTCACGTTCTATCATTCCGTACCGGATCATTGGAAGCCTATTATGAAGCAATGGGTAGGGGATCCGGAACAGGATAAGGAACGCTTCATCACGGATTCTCCGATTACGTACTTGGAGAGCATGACGAATCCGATGCTGGTTATTCAAGGGGCGAATGATCCTCGCGTTGTGAAGGAAGAGTCTGATCAGATTGTTGAGAAACTTCGCCAGCTTGGGCGCGAGGTGGAATATATTGTACTGGATGATGAAGGACATGGATTCTCTAAGAAAGAGAATGAGATGCGTGTCTATCGAGGCATCGTCGAATTCCTGAAGCGACATCATGAACAAGAAGCGGTGTCAGCAGTTGCGGCAGAACATGTCGATTAGCAGAACGTGAATAGCGGTCATTGCCATCTATTAAAACGGATGGATCACATCAATGTGCAGCGTACAAGAAATGAGGTAAGAAGCAAGTGACGCAGGAGGAAGTATTAACAGGCGGCAATGTGAATCATATTGTGCGCATGGCGAACACGGTTCGCCGCCCCACAGGCTATTGGAGTCCGTTTGTACATGAACTGCTGCTACATTTGGAGCAGCAAGGTTTTGAGGGGGCGCCTAGATTTCTCGGAATCGATGACTCTGATCGTGAAATCTTGTCATTTATTTCTGGAGAAGCTCCAGGGAACAACTACCCTGACCTTGAACCATACATGTGGTCGGGCGAGACGCTTGTAGGCTTGGCGCGTCTTCAGCGCCGGTTCCATGATGCGACAGAAGGGTTCGCTTTCCTAAGAGGGGGAAAATGGCAGCTTAGCTATCCTGATGAAGGCGAGCATGAAGTAATCTGTCATAATGATGCTGCATTGTATAATGTAGTCTTTCAACAAGAGGCGCCTGTGGCGCTAATTGATTTTGACATGGCCGGCCCTGGTCCGCGTATGTGGGACATTGCGTATTCTCTATACACATCGGTTCCGCTTTCCAGTTTCGCACCGGATCATAGTGTTGGTAATACAGTAGCATACCGAGCAGATATGCACGCTGTAGAGCGCCGTCGGCGAATTCATTTGTTTTTTGAAGCGTATGGTATTCCGGTGCCTAACGATTTGCGGCGGTGGATTATTGAGCGTTTGACTGCGCTGTGCCATACATTGAGAACGGGTGCCGCTGATGGAAATCCTGCCTTTCAAAAAATGGTGGAAGAAGGACATTTAGCGCATTATGAAAGCGAAATTCAGTTTGTATCTGATCATTTCGATGAGTGGATATCGGATTGAATAAAGTATTACACAATTCAGGAGCGTTCATTGAAAGCGATCGATCGCCTTGTAGCGTGATTTTGTTTGAGCAGACAATCATAAATCATGAATAGAATATATTCATATTTCGACCTGCGCAGATGAGCATATAAATTGCTCTCTGCGCTTTTTTTGATGCTGTTTGCGATCGGTATAGCGTGTCTTTTTTACCACGATTTTGTCGGACGAGCGAACCCCATTTATGTTACAATAGGTGGACTGATAAGAGCGGAAGGAGAGAAAGATACGACGATGCGGATGTCGAATATGCACCATTTTACAGAACATCATCGTTATGTGACTTACCGAGAATTTAGCTTAAGCGAGTTGGATCAGAAGATGCTGTCCCATGTGTATCAGCCAATGGTGGGGGCATTTGCGATCGGCATGTATCAGCTTCTCTGCCAGCATGTAGCACCGGACAAGACGGGGTATTCCGCTATAGATGCGCAGCGCCGGTTGTTCCTGCTTCTTGGATTGGAGCCAAGTGAGAAGGGGCGTACGTATTTCATAGAGCAAGCCTCCAAGCTTGAAGCTGTAGGTTTGTTGAACACGTCAAGAGTGATGCTGCCAGATATGGATGATTGTATGTATGAGTATGAGATGCAGTGTCCGCTGTCTCCGAAGGAATTTTTCGAGACACAGCATTTGACGCTTCTCTTACGGGATAAGGTCGGCAAATATGCGGTGCTATCCTTGCGCCAGCAGTTTACGACGGATGATCCCTATGAAGGAGTCGCCTCCAATATGCAGCGGGAGAACATATCTGTTCCTTTCTATGAACTGTTCCGACTAAATACGCATGTCATTGATTTCGAGCTGGAACAGGCGCTCCAGGAAGTAGCCCCGAGCCGAACGACAATTTCAGATTCCGATCCAGAATCCGTTGACATCAATTATGCAGATATTATTATGCGGTTCCCGAAGCAATCCTATAATCGGAAGTTCGTAGAACAACTTCGATACAATAAAGAAAGTATGGGCACAATTAATTACGTTGTCCGCAAGTTCGAGCTGACTCTTCAGGAACTGTGCCGCTTGCTGGATGAAGACGGTGTCTTCTCGCAGGATGGGGTAGTTGCACTGGAGGAACTTCAGCACCGGGCCCACCTTCACTTCCGTCAGAACAAGCGAAGAAGCGAACATCGCGAGCGAGTGCAGCATCGGATTGAGCAGAAGGATCAAGTGAAGGAAGATCATGAAGAGGAAGTCGCGGTGCAAATGGAATTCTATGTAGAAGTGCCGCCGCAATTCCGTGATAAATGCGATATTCATCAATACAATATGCTGCTTCGCAATACACCGTATACGCAGCTGCTTGAGAAGTTCTTCCCGGGTGCTGTTCCGGACTCATTCCTTGATATGTTTACCAAGATGGACTTGAATTATAAGATGCCTGATGAGGTTATCAATGTTCTTATTCATTATTTGATGACGATGCTGGTAAGCGGATCGGAGCACAGATTGAACCGGAACTTCGTTGAGGCGATTGTGTCCAATATGCTGGTCAAGCAGATTCGTACGTATGAACAAGCAGTTACGTATACGCGTGAGCAGACGCAGGTGAATGGAGCAGGCCGAACACAAGCCTCTCGTGCAGATGCAAGCAGACAGCCTCGTTCGCGTGGCCGCTATAATAACAAAGCAGCCAAGCCTTCGATTCCGGTCGTGCAGCCTAGTGGAGCGGGAGCTGGATCAGGGTTGTCACCCGAGGAGTTGGAGCGCGCACGTGAGTTAGCGCGACGTTTGGACGAAGGGCGCGTATAATAGAGCTAGATCAGAATGGAGGTGCGAAGTATGGAATCAATCGGAGATATATTGAAGCAATTGCCGGTTAATGCCCGCAGAGCTCATGCGGAACAAAAAATTGAAAAGCTGCTTACTGATCCGCAGATCATGCAATTTCGCTCCAAGTATCCAGAGCTGACGGAACGCGACCTTCGCATCAATATGAACAAGCTGTATCAGTATGTAACGGAATATGATCATTGTTCCCATTGTCCGGGCTTGGATCAATGCCCAAATGACTTCCATGGACATTACACGATGTTGAGCGCTGACAACTTGAATGGGCACAATTATATCTATGATCGGAAGGTGCCCTGCAAGAAGCTGCTGGCAAGTGAACGCCAGCAGGCGATTCATAATCGAGTACGCTCCTTCTATGTGGACGAGACTGCATTGAAGCGGGGGTATTCGGCATCTGAAATACTTGAGAATGATATTGAACGGACGCCTGCTGTTTTAAGCATCATTGAATATATTGAGAAGACGAAGAGCGAAGGCTTAATGTCAGAGGGATTGTATCTCGTAGGATCGTTCGGAACCGGCAAGACCTTCTTGATGAGCTATGTATTGTATGAGCTTGCCCGTGCCAACTATACGGGGGTTATCGTGTATATGCCTGAGTTCGTAGAAGAGCTCAAGTCGATGTTCCAGGAGCCGCAAAGGCTGCGGGAGACCATTGAGATGATGAAGGAAACCGATCTGCTCGTGTTCGATGATATTGGTGCTGAGAATATAACGCCATGGGTTCGGGATCATGTGCTTGGCTCGATCTTGAATTATCGGATGAACCGCAAACCTACGTTCTATACGTCGAATTATGATATGGAAGCCTTGCAGAAGCACTTTAGCTTCACGCGTGAAGGTGAGGATGTCCATAAGGCCGAGCGACTGATGAATCGGATCGCTCCATTTGTCAAAGAGGTGCACGTACAAGGTCGGAACAAGCGTGGAAAGTAAAGTTGAATATCCAATGAGTGTTGTATACGAGCCTTGTTTCAGTGGCTCCATACAAATTACAATAAAGCCCGGTCGCATCTAGTGCGAACCGGGCTTATTTCACGAGCTGTGGATACCACTGTGGTGCGTTCCACGAAGGGAACGCACCGTAGCCAGGGTTAGGAGATGATGAACTTCACGATAACCATGCCGAAGAAGACAACCGTCATAAATCCGGCCATTGCACCGAACCCGAACATCAGATCGGAGAAATCGTTGCGCGGTTCCTCGTTCACATGCTCACGCGGATCAATTGCTCTCGCTTCCATCAAGGGGCCTCCTATCTTACATGTCTGTTGCAATGACGTATGTCATGGCAGTGACAGGTATTTTCACCCAATTTCTTATCGTTTTTAGTATACCGAACTGCGTCGTTACTGTAAAGACAGCGCTCTCTTAGGATGTGACAAATTGGATGCAAAAATGAGGTGCGAATTTCACATAAAACCTTGAACTGTGGTATACTTTACATGTTGACTCAAATTGTAAGCTTCTCACATAAAGGAGGAACCAAATATGGCTATCGTTAACGTATCCGACCAAACGTTCAAGACTGAAGTTGAAGGTCAGCAAGGCGTTGTATTGGTCGATTTTTGGGCGCCATGGTGCGGCCCTTGTAAAATGCTTGCTCCTATTCTTGATGAATTGGAAAGCGAAGTAAACGGTCAAGCGACTGTTGCAAAAGTAAACGTGGATGAGAATCCTGAATCCGCATCTCGCTTTGGCGTAATGAGCATCCCTACAATCATCGTGTTCAAGGACGGCCAACCTGTTGATAAGGTTGTAGGCTTGAACTCCAAGGATGCATTGAAGAACTTGATCAGCAAGCATCAATAATCGAGATTGTCCACAGAGGACAACCTATAGAAGGTCTGTTCTGTTGCGGAACAGCTTGAATGAGCTTGATGTGGTCGAAGCGCAAGCTATAGATTGCCAGCCCTTCCCGTTGTGGGAGGGCTTTTTCTTATGTCTCCGCTCGTATACAATAGGATCATATATTCGTATTATAGAAGAAAGGGGGAGGACGATGAGCGAAATAGACAACAACCAATCCAATTGGCGGGCAGTTCGCTGGAAGGAGCGTTGGAACGAACGTTATTCTACGGACGAGCAGCAGGAGCTGTCGCCAGAGGAACTTGCAGAACGGGAACAGGCATTGGAACGAATACGCAATAAGCTGGCTTTGCTTCCTGATTCGCCAGGATGCTATCTTATGAAGAACCATGAGGGAACCATTATTTATGTCGGTAAGGCCAAAGTGTTGAAGAACCGAGTGCGTTCTTATTTCAATGGCAGCCATGATGGCAAGACACAGCGGCTGGTCTCGGAAATTCGCGACTTTGAATATATCGTCACTTCCAGTAACATGGAAGCCCTCATTTTGGAATGTAATCTAATTAAGCAGCATCATCCTAGATATAATGTGCTGCTCAAGGATGATAAGACGTTCCCATATATTAAAATTACGAATGAACGCCATCCACGGCTTGAGGTTACACGTCGTGTGCTGAAGGACAAAGCGAAGTATTTCGGCCCATACCCGAACTCCTTCGCTGCAACGCAGACGAAGAAGCTGCTTGATCGCTTATATCCGCTACGCAAGTGCAATACATTGCCGGATCGAGTGTGCTTGTACCACCATATTGGACAATGCCTTGCGCCTTGTGTATACGAGGTAACAGAGGCACAGTATGAAGAGATGGTGCAGGAAATCGCGAAGTTCTTAAGCGGTGGACATGAGGAGATTAAGAAGGAACTGCAGCGGAAGATGGAAGAAGCCGCTGAAGAGATGCAATTCGAGCGTGCTAAGGAATATCGGGATCAGTTGATCGCGATTCGTGCCATTATGGAAAAGCAGAACATTAATACGGCTGATCAGCTTGATCGCGACGTATTTGGCTTTGCCGTAGATAAAGGCTGGATGTGCGTTCAAATTCTATATGTTCGACAAGGCAAAATGATCGAACGGCATGCAACCAAATTCCCATTCTATGGGGAACCTTATGCAGACTTCATGTCGTTCGTTACCCAATTTTATAGTGAGAATCCTGCGCTGCCGAAGGAAATACTGCTCCCTAATTCGGATCGCCTTGGACTATTCACTCGCGAGGAAGATGGAGGAGAGAAGGACGCGGGCAGCGTAGATCCTGATGCTGATGAGCATGCACAAGATGCTGCAATTCAGGATGAGCATGAGCCTACGCAGGCGGAGTCTATCGATGAGGAAGCGGATGGCGGCTCGGATGGCAGTATAGCGGGTGCCGAGGAGCTTCAGCAGTGGCTGAACGTCAAAGTGCACATTCCGAAGCGCGGGCTGAAGAAGCAGATGATTTCGATGGCGATGGAAAATGCGCGTGTTGCGCTCGATGAGAAGTTCAAGATGCAGGAACGCAATGAGGATCGTACGTTGCGTGCTGCTGAACGACTCGGAGAAGCGCTTGGCATCGACAATGCCCGCCGTATTGAGGCTTTTGACAACTCGAATATTCAAGGCTCAGACCCGGTATCGGCTATGGTGGTCTTTATCGATGGCAAACCCGCGAAGAAAGAATACCGGAAGTACAAGGTACGCACAGTGCAAGGGCCGGATGATTATGAAACGATGCGCGAGGTCATCCGCAGACGGTATGAGCGGGTCTTGAAAGAACAGCTCGACATGCCTGATCTGATTATTGTGGACGGTGGGAAAGGCCAGATGTCCGCTGCCCTTGATGTGCTGGAGAATGAGCTTGGCTTGACGATACCAGTGTGCGGTCTCGTGAAGGACAATAAGCATAAGACAGCGCAATTGATGGCCGGTGATCCGCCTGAAATTGTGGCACTTGGACGAGACAGCCAAGAATTCTATATGCTACAGCGCATTCAGGAGGAAGTTCACCGCTTCGCAATCTCGTTCCATCGGGAGCGGCGTGCGAAGTCTATGGTCGCGTCAGCGCTCGATTCAATTCCAGGTATAGGCGAGAAGCGGCGCAAGCATCTGTTGAAGCATTTCGGATCATTGAAGAAGATTCGGGAAGCATCGATCGAACAATTGCGCGAGGCAGGGATCGGAGAGAAACTTGCTCAAACGATTCTGGATGCCTTGCGATCAGATAGTGCTCAGCTTACACCTGATGGACTCCTTGATACAGAGGATCAGCCGGATGGAAGCGAGCGTGAGCATGAACCGAACAATAGCGCCGATTAGCCTCGGTGGTATGTGCTGAATGCTCTAATAAGATCGACGATATAAGAAGTATGAAACATGACTGAGGCCTTGGCTCACTGGCTGCCTCAGTCATGTTTTTTTGTAGAGGGCTCTCCGAACGAAGCACCCACTGCGCATTATCTCTTATTCGCAGGCTTCATCCCCACGGCAAATACGGTAGAGCCTAATTTTTCATAGTATGGAACGAGTTCTTCTTCACAGAAAAACTGAAGATGCAGGTTTTGATTGCTGCACTGCTCCATTAGCAACCGACTGATTGCAGTCCCAATCCCTTGGCCTCGATAGTCTGGATGAACGCCCAGCCCACACAAGTACGCATTTATTATCCCATCTGAAATAATTCTTCCCGTGCCGATCAACTGCTCCTCATGATAGGCGTAAATAGCGCAGTAGCTTTGCTGCATCGCCTTTAGCAGCTTTTCTTGTGACAGCCCCAAATAAGTGTTCCATTGAAGATATTCATACAACTCATATATCTCCTCTGGTGTTGGAAGTTCCGATTCATATCGAATTTCCATAGTACAACCTACACTCCCTATCTCAACATAGCTAAATGATGCACTTCCCGCACGTTTCCCGCAAGTGATTCAAGTGTGATCTTGTTGATAGTGAAACATGAGTGAATTGATCTTCCTCATACCAATCTTCTTGCAATCGAACAAAAAGACGTCACTTAGCGAACAAATACACCCCCATACCTGGATGAGCGAGAGGATGTTCAAACAAAGTCCCCCCCAATGAGAAACAGCCTTCCGTGTAAAAACGCTTACATCTCATCTACAATGATACCTACGATGTGCCCATCAATTCGAGCTGTGCTATAGAAAGAGCCGATCATCCAGTCTCAACATTATCGTACGGCAGCGCCTGTTGCACTGCAACCTATGATGACGAACAACAAAGAAAGGAACGAAGCCCCTATGGAAATAAGAAAAAAACGATCGTTTTCGCTTCGCATGCATTCTGCCGTGCCTTATTTATTCATTCTGCCATGGATTATTGGCTTTCTCGCATTTACGCTCGGCCCACTCATTTTTTCTTTCATTATCAGCTTCTTTGATTGGCCAATTGTTGGGGAGAAGACGTTTGTCGGCTTGGATAACTTTATGAACATGTTCACGGATGATCCGTTATTCTGGACATCACTGACGGTTACGGTGAAGTTCGCCATTATATTTGTGCCCGTTAACATTCTAATTGCGCTTGGACTTGCGATACTGCTGAACCGCAACGTGCGGGGCAGTGGATTTTTCCGTACAGCGTTCTATGTACCTTCCGTTATTTCCGGTGTCGCGCTGGCGATGATTTGGTCGTGGGTGTACGACGGAGAATATGGAATTTTGAACTATGCCTTATCGCTGATTGGAGTAGAAGGGCCGAACTGGCTGAACGATCCGAAATGGTCTCTCGTAGCGATGGTGTTCGCCAGCCTGTGGGGACAGGGTTCCATGATGCTCATTTTCTTGGCGGGGCTTAAGAACATCCCTCGTGAGCTGTATGAGGCTTCCGCCATTGATGGTGCAGGGACGGTATCGCAATTTTTCCGGATTACGCTGCCTATGCTTAGTCCGACCATCTTATTTAACTTGATTACAACGATTATTTCTGCGTTCCAGCAGTTGACGCTCGCCTTGGTGTTAACGGGTGGAGGCCCGCTTAATTCCACGTATTTCTATGCGATGTATATGTACGAAAATGCCTTCAAATATTCCAAGATGGGCTACGCTTCTGCGAATGCATGGTTCATGTTCGCGATTGTGCTTGTTCTGACGATGCTCGTGTTCCGCTCTTCGTCGGCATGGGTGTATTACGAAGGTGAAATGAAGGGCGGCAAAGGCTGAGGAGGGGGAGATTCTGATGAAAAAAATAATAACTTACGCACTGCTCATCTTTTTTACCGTGTTGTTCTTGGCGCCCTTCTATTGGATGCTCTCAACATCATTGAAGTCGCCCGAAGAATTGTTCTTGTTCCCACCGCAATGGATTCCGAGCACTTTGAATTTCGGCAACTTTGCAAAAGCATGGAATTCACAGCCGTTTGACGTGTTTTTACAAAATTCATTGATTGTATCGGTTATGTCACTTATTGGTCAGGTTGTATCCTCAGCACTGGTTGCTTATGGATTCGCCAGATTCCGGTTCAAGGGCAGCAAAGTATTATTTATTATTTTGCTAGCATCCATGATGATTCCTTGGGAAGTAACGATGATTCCGCTGTATATGGAGTTTAACGCACTTGGTTGGATCAATACGTTGAAGCCGTTGATTGTTCCTTCTTTCTTCGGCTCAGCATTCTATATTTTCCTGCTTCGTCAGTTCATTATGACGATTCCGCCGGAACTAGAGGAAGCAGCACGCATCGATGGCGCTAATCCGCTGCAATCGTTCATACGTCTCATTGTGCCGCTCATGGCTCCAGCATTGATTCTGGTTGCGGTGTTCAACTTCCTCGGCACATGGAACGACTATTTGGGTCCGCTCATTTTCTTGAACGATCAGAGCAAGTACACGCTGACGCTGGGCTTGTCGCAGTTCAAAGGGATGTATGAGGTGAAGATGGATGCGATTATGGCCGTAACGAGTATGATTTGCTTGCCGCCGCTTGCAATCTTCTTCGCAGCACAGCGTTATATCGTTACGGGAATTGCAACAACAGGCATGAAGGGCTAACAACTTGAGCACATAACGCAGATAACGGAGGGATTATGAATGACGCAGCAGATAGATGTATTTGGCCTGAAAGGCAAGACAGCGATCATTACAGGAGGAGCATCCGGTATTGGACGTGCTACGGCACAATGCTTGGCGCGCTTCGGAGCGAATGTAGTCATCGCTGATATTGGAGAAAAGCAAGGGCAGGAGACAGTCGAAGAGATTCGGAATGCTGGCGGAGAAGCACAGTTTGTGTCCTGCAATGTAACGAAGGCCGAAGACTGTGAGCGTGCAGCTCGCATGACGCAGGAATGGTATGGAGGCATTGATATTCTGTTTAATAATGCAGGCGTCATTCGCCGCAAGACGGTCGTTGAGCTGGAGGAACAGGATTGGGATTTGGTCATAGACGTCTCCCTGAAGGGGGCATACCTGCTGTCTAAATACGCGATTCCGGTAATGGCTGCTGGAGGAGGCGGTAGCATTATTAATACAGGTTCCGGATGGGGCTTGAAGGGCGGCGACCAAGCTGCGGCGTATTGTGCTGCGAAGGCAGGGGTTGTGAACTTGACCAAGGCGATGGCAATTGATTTCGGCAAGGACAATATTCGTGTCAACTGCGTATGTCCGGGCGATACAGATACGCCGCTGCTGCGTGAAGAGGCGGTTCAGCTTGCTGTTGAAGAAGGAGCATTCCTTGCTTCCTCTGCGGTAGGCAGACCTTTGGAGAGAATCGGCACACCGCAGGATATTGCGAACGCTGTATTGTTCTTGGCTAGTGATCTGTCCCAGTGGGTTAGCGGCAGTGTGTTGGTCGTGGATGGCGGAGGACTGGCGTAACACTTGATCTGAATAATGAAGGAGAGAGCATAGGTCATGAAGGAACGTCAATCGAATGTGCACCCTTATATTCCGAACACGGTTCCGAAAGTCAAAGCGCAGATGATGCAGGAGATAGGCATTGCGAATATCGACGAGCTGTATCGGGATATTCCGAAGCATTTGCGGATGCAGTCAGAGATGGAGCTACCACCTGCATTGAATGAATTCGAGCTGAAGCGTCATATTGAACGACTGCTTGCTGCGAATGTGAGTACTTCGCAGGCAACGAGTTTCTTGGGTGGAGGCTGCTGGCAGCACTTTGTGCCTGCTGTATGCGATGAGATCAATCAACGGTCGGAATTCGTGACAGCCTACGCGGGAGAGCCTTACGAGGATCATGGACGATTCCAGGCCTTGTTCGAATACCAGAGTCTTGTCGCTGAAATAGTTGATATGGATGTCGTCAACGTACCGACATTCGACTGGCCGCAGGCAGCTTCGACCGCACTGCGGATGGCTGCCCGAATGACAGGGCGTACAGAGGTACTCGTGCCGGAGATTCTCTGCCCTGATAAGCGCATGATTATTGAGAACTATTTGCATCCACAAATCCAAGTCATCACGGTTCAAGCCGAGTCGGATAGCGGGCTTCTGGATTTGAACGATTTGAAGAGCAAGCTGTCTGATCAGACAGCAGCTGTCTATATTGAAAATCCGAATTATTTCGGTGTCATTGAGCAGCAAGGCGAGGAAATTAGCCGCTTAGCTCATGAATATGGGGCCATCAGCGTAGTAGGCGTTGATCCGATATCACTAGGGGTTCTGACGCCGCCAAGCGGCTATGGCGCAGATATCGTATGTGGCGATTTGCAGCCGCTCGGTATTCGTATGAACTACGGCGGTGGTCAGTCAGGCTTTATCGCAACTCATGATGACGAGCGGTTCGTCATGGAATACCCATCCCGCCTGTTCGGCATTGTGCCGACCGTTGTAGAAGGCGAGTATGGCTTCGGTGACGTTGCCTATGAACGTACCTCCTTCGCACAGCGCGAGCAGGGCAAGGAGTCTGTAGGCACACAGACGGCACTATGGGGGATTACGGCAGGCGTATATTTGGCCCTGCTTGGCCCACATGGCATGCGCGAAGTTGGCGAGACGATTATGCAGAAATCCCGCTATGCAGCGAATGCATTGAACGCATTGCCTGGCGTAAATCTGCGTTATGCAAATTCCTTTTTCAAGGAGTTCGTCATTGACTTTACCGCAACAGGCCGGACGGTGAGTGAGATCAATGAATACTTGCTTACCAAGCACATCTTTGGCGGTCTGGATTTGTCCAGAACGTTCCCTGAACTTGGACAGAGCGCGTTGTTCTGTGTCACTGAGGTCATGTCGAAGGAACAGATCGATCATCTGGTGGAAGAGCTTCGAGCTGTACTGAGTACGGATGCTGAGCAGGACAATGGTTCGCTTGCAGGAGTAGCTGCAGCAGGGGTTTCGGAGACAGTGAATATGGCAGAGGGGGTGTGACAAGCGATGCAACAAATCGTTCGGAAGGATCGTACAGTCAGACAATTTCATCAAGCGAAATGGGATGAACCGGTAATATTTGAACTGCATCGAGAAGGAGAGCGCGGCGTTCTCGTTCCAGAAGCGGAGCAGGAGCTTGTCGAAGCTGTTGGTGACGTCGTATCAAGCATACCAGCCTCGATGCAGCGAGCCAGTGCGCCGCAGCTGCCTGAGATCGGTCAGGCCAAGGTGCTTCGCCATTACTTGCGCTTGTCGCAGGAGACACTCGGCAGTGATCTAAATGTAGAAATCGGTCAGGGAACCTGCACGATGAAATATATTCCGCGCGTCAATGAGCTGCTCGTTCGCAATCCGCAGCTGACGGAGCTGCATCCGTTGCAGGATGTAAGCACGGTACAGGGAATGCTGGAAATCACCTATCGACTGGATGAGGCGATGCGTGAGATTTCGGGCATGGACGCCTTCTCCTTCCAGCCTGGAAGCGGAACACAAGCATTGTTCGCAATGGCCTCCATCGTACGTGCGTATCATGAGGCGAATGGAGAAGGCGAGCAGCGCGATGAGATTATTACAACGATCTTCTCTCATCCTTCTCAAGCCGCAACCGCAGCGGTGAAGGGATATAAGATCATTACCCTGCATCCGGACGAGGATGGATTCCCGGATATTGAGAAGCTCAAGCAGGCGGTATCGAATCGAACAGCAGGCTTCGTGGTAGCGAATCCTGAAGATACAGGGATCTTTAATTCACGCATTAAAGAGTTCACGGACATTGTACATGCGGCAGGAGGCATTTGCTATTACGACCAAGCTAACGCGAACGGACTTCTTGGCATCGCTCGTGCGAAGGAAGCGGGATATGATATGTGCTTCTTCAATCTGCACAAGACGTTCGCGGCGCCTCATATGTGCGGTGGCCCTGCGGCAGGCGCTCTGGGCGTTACGGAGCAGCTAAAGCCATTTTTGCCCGGCCCAATTGTTGAACGTGTTGGCGAACAATTCGTGCTTCGCTCGAATCAAGAGCTGAGTATTGGCAAGGTCAGAAGCTTCCATGGCGTTGCGCAGACGATTGTTCGGGCGTACGCTTGGATTCGCAGCTTGGGGGCAAGAGGGCTGCGGGATGTTGCGGAAATTGCGGTATTGAACAATAACTATTTGTACCATAAAATATTACAGATTTCTGGCGCAAGCGCTCCATATGTCAAAGGTGGACGGCTTGAGCAGGTACGCTATAGCTGGGAGCAGCTGACGCGTGAGACAGGAGTAACGACCGAAGACATTCAGCGCAGAATGTGTGATTTCGGCTTGCATTACTGGACGAGTCATCATCCTTATATTGTACCTCAGCCATTCACCTTGGAACCAACGGAATCATACTCCAAGGATGACTTGGATGAATATATTCAAGCGTTAGCCCATATTGCAGAAGAAGCTCGCAGCGTACCGGAGATCGTCAAGTCAGCACCACATCACAGCACGGTACATCGGAATATCGAGGAATCGCTGGATGAACCGGCTGAATGGTGCATTACATGGCGAGCTTACTTGAAAAAGACGGGACAGGCGAATGGCCTGCCGGATAAGGAGTAAAGGATGTCGGCAATGATTACATTTGATATTCAGCACATTCCATTTAGCCGATTTGGATCTTTTCTGACGGTATCGCATTTGCCGCAGAATGGCAAGCGAGAGGAAGGCTTGTATTTGCGCACCGTTCGTGGTGGTGACGAGACGAGCGGTGCAGTATTCCGCCTAGAGCTGGTAGCTGGCGGCGAGGTTGTACCTTATTCGGTTCATAGCGCGCCATCCTCCTTAACCCTTATTGGAGAAGGTGGACAAGGGAGGGCAGAACTATGCCTGCCGGAGCCGGGAGCGATACGGATACGTGTGCGTGAAACGGGAATCCGTCTGACATTAGTTGCGGGTACTTATGATTATGTGCTTCCACGTCAGGATGGACGTTACGAGGTGAATCATTTTACTACGGAAATGCGCTTTATGTTGACTTCGCTTCAAGGGAAGCTTACGGTCGATGCTCCATGGGAACGTTCCAGATGCAAATATGCGGTGGTGGAATGCTTCCCAGGTGGGGATAATCAAGACAAAGCAGCTGAAGGAGAACTCATGCTTGAAGAGTATCGGATAGAGCCGCCATCCATTCGTCCATTCGAGTCGCTGGTTTCCTTTGACGAGGCTGCTGCCAGCGTGGAGCAGGAATTTGCTGTATGGCTCGATAAGAGTCTGCCTGCTGCCTTGGAAGAGTTGGAACAGGCGCGCATCTTGGCTGCATACATCACATGGTCCTGTGTGGTGCCTGAGGCCGGTCATTTGTCTCGTCCCGCGATGTACATGTCGAAAAATTGGATGACGAACATTTGGAGCTGGGATCATTGCTTTAATGCAATGGCGCTCGCGGCGAATCAGCCAGAGCTGGCTTGGGATCAGTTCATGATCATGTTCGACAAGCAGGATGAATCTGGTCAGCTTCCGGACTTCGTCAATGACAAGTACGCCTTGTGGAATTGCTGCAAGCCGCCTATCCATGGCTGGACGCTGCGCTGGATGATGGAGCGTAATGAGTGGTTCTGCCATGCCGATCGCTTGCGTGAAATCTATGGACCGCTTGCACGGTGGAGCAAATGGTGGATGAATTGCCGTGATGATGATCGGGACGGGATACCTCAGTACAATCATGGCAATGACAGCGGCTGGGATAATAGCACGATTTTCCGCAGTGTGGGACCTATTGAGAGTCCGGATTTATCTGCTTATTTAACTATCCAATTCGAGGTTCTTGCGGAGATTGCCGATCAATTGGGCAAGCCATACGAGGCGCAGGAATGGCGCAATGCTGCGGATAGCCTGCTCGGACGCATGCTGGAGCATTTCTGGCATGACGGCCAGTTCAGGGCGGTTCGTTCAGGCACACATGAGCCGGCGCAAGGAGACAGCTTGATTCCGTTTATGCCGATCTTACTAGGTGATCGTCTGCCGGAATCGGTGCGCCAAGCGCTTGTGAAGGCAGTTGCCGATGAAGAGCGGTTCTTCAGTCCGAATGGATTCGCCACAGAAAGCCTGAAAAGTCCGTTCTATGAACCGGACGGCTATTGGCTTGGGCCAATCTGGGCTCCAGTCATGATGCTGCTGATCGACGGATTGCAGCGCAGTGGGGAGCGGGGAGTGGCGCAAGAAGCAGCGACGCGATTCTGCCGCATGGCTGCTCGCAGCGGCATGGCAGAGAATTTTGATGCACAGACGGGGTGCGGACTTCGCGATCGGGCATTTACGTGGACGTCGAGTGTGTTCCTCATACTAGCGAATGAATATGTAATGCAGCCAGCTCAATAGACGAGGTGAAACAAGCTCCCTGCCGCTTAGCGCGTAAGGGAGCTGTTTTGTTATCTTTGTGATCTTCCCGCCTAATCGATGTCTCGATGAGGACAAATCGGTGCTTCCGTCTCCATTGTCAGATTAAAATTGGTTATGTTACACTTCTGATACATCAACGCTTCGCAGCATCATGACTAGTCCAATAAGCAACAGGGGATGATTCCTATCGCACCGCCACGTGAAACTTTTACTGGATTAACCCATGTGACACAATCGGGTGTCTTGCATCGGCTACAGCAATGGATGGCCAATATGCCGCCCAATCCGAGGCGAAGCCTTCGCTTAAAGCTCGTGCTGTTCTTCTTGGCAGCATCACTGCTTCCGCTCATGATTCAGGGCGTGCTATCCTATCAACAATCCTCACGCCTTCTGCAAGAGCAGTTCGGCAAATACGGTCAGAACAGTGTTAATCAGCTGCAGTATCAGCTGGATACGGAATTAAATCAGATGAGCATGATTGCGGGTTATATTTATTCATATTTGCTTAATCCATATAAGAGTGTCATCAATGCGGAGATTCCAAAGACGTATTCGCAAGTGCAGGATAAGAACAACATGGAAGATTTCTTGAAAGCGCTTAAAAGGCTGCATGATCGCGGGATATTCATAATTACGAAATCTGGATATTATTACGGGGACAGCATCTTGAATGTGGATGTTCTGGTTGAACAGCCATGGTGGAAGCGGATACCTGCCGATCATGCAGGAGAGTATTGGGCAGGATTCTACCCTCCACTGCATTATCGCGATGAGAAGGATACACCGGATCAGAAGCTGCTTGGCTTGGTTGTGCCGATCCGCAATCAGGCAGGGCCCTTGCAGGACAGCAAAATCCTTATTGAAATGAAGGCAGATAAGCTGATCGAACTGTTCCGTATGTTCGAACAGGATACGAAGTCGATTGTGACGGTGCAAAGTGCAAGTGGTCAGACGATCTATCACTCGCCGGGCAATTATACTGCGCAAGAAAATGATATCGTGTGGAAGCAGAACTTGAAAATAAATGATTGGACGATAGAAGCTAGACTGCCCTATGAATATTTTAATCAACCATCAAGTGTTATCAAGTCTTATACCTTACTTGGTTTAGGCTTGTCAGGCTTTCTCGCTCTTCTGCTCGCCTACTTGTTCTCCACTCGTGTAACGGGCAGGATTAAGCGGATCAAGGAATCGATGAACTCCGCAGGAGCTGGTCGCTTGAAGACACGAATCCAAGTTCAGGATGAGGATGAGCTGGGAACGCTTGCGAATAGCTTCAATAAGATGATCGGACAGATCGAAGAGCTTGTGAAGGAAATAGCGGCTAAGGAGCAGCTCAAGAAGGAAGCCGAATTGCGAGCATTTCATTATCAGATCAATCCCCATTTATTGTTCAATACGTTGAACTCCATACAGTGGAAGGCTAGGCTGCAGGGCAATGATGATATAAGGAAAATGCTCGCTCACTTAACGATCGTGTTAGAAGCCAACTTAGACGTGACGCGTGAACTGGTTCCGATATCGAAAGAGCTGGAGCTTATTGATCATTTTCTGCAAATCCAGCAGGTTCGTTATGAAGGTGAATTTATATATGAGTCTGAAATTGCTCCAAGTGCGCTGGCAGCAGTCATCCCGCGTATGAGCTTGCAGCCACTGTTTGAGAATATCTTTTTCTACGCCTTCGAGGATGGGTATGGCACAATTGCACTCCGCCTAGTAGATACAGGGTCAGAGCTGCATTTAACCTTATCGGACAATGGTAAAGGGATGAGCGAAGAGCGTCGAATCTCTCTGCTGCAAGCTCCGAAAGACCACAATCAGAGACATGGTCTCGGGATGTACAATGTGGATCAGAAGTTCAAGCTGCACTTTGGTTCCGAATATGGATTAAGCATCGAATCCCAGTTAGGAAGCGGTACAACGATTGCGATACGCTGGCCCAAAAAGGAGGAGGAATCCGATGACAGACAACCCTATTAAAGTACTGATCGCGGATGATGAGAGCATTGTTCGCAGAGGCTTGATGGCAACGGTAAATTGGAGCAGATTCAACATGGTAGTCGTAGCCGATGCCCCAAATGGTCAGAAGGCATGGGAAGCATTCCTTCTCCATGAGCCGGAGGTTGTCATTACAGATATCGTGATGCCGGAGATGGATGGAATTGAACTCGCCAAGCGAGTGAAGGAAAAGTCGCCGCATACTCGGGTCTTGCTGCTGAGCTGTCATCGAGATTTCGAATATGCACAAAAGGGAATGATGCTTGGGGCTTCCGGCTATTTGTTGAAAACGGCTTTCGAAGATGAGGAACTGGATTATTATCTTCAAAAGTTCGGGGAGGAGCTGGCTGGGAATTCGGAGTCTCCTCCAGCGGTTCGCACTGCAAATTCTAACGAAGAGGATGCACAGTGGAATGCGGCGTTCTATGCCTGGTTATGCGGCTTCCGCAACAACTTCCAAGGCGAGCTGAAGCTGCGCTGGGAGACGCAATGGTATTGGTTGAATGAACCTCATGAGATTATATTGGTTAAAATATTCGACAGTTCCGAGCAATCGCTCCCTGCCGCTATCAAATCATCCAACCGTGGAGGGGAGTACTGGAAGTATCTTGGCGATAAGCTGCTGCAAGAAACGGAAGGCCCGTGCGCCTATATTCCCTGCGGTGTAGAACGATGTTTCTATTTCTATCGTCCTACAGCTCGCCTGAAGGTGGAACGGCTGTTGAAAGAGAGCAAAGCATCTTGTCCGCAGCTGCATTGGAGCAGTCGTGGCCCGTTAAAGGGCATGGACGGCTGGCTGGAGGCGGTTCAGGAGCTGCACCGAGCGGCGGAGTTGGAACGCAAATTTGAGCTGCGAGTCAATTCATGGCCGGAAACGGTGATGCGATCGGTGCTCTTGGTAGCAGAGAATGTGAGTGAGCCTTGGTCCGTCAGTGATGTAGCACATCGAGTTGGATTGAGTCGAAGTCATTTCAGTACTTTATTTAAGAAGGTAACCGGAGAGAATTTTGTCTCCTTCTTATACCGTATGCGGCTTAAGACAGCGCAGGATTTGCTTCTGAATACAACGATGACGCTGCAGGATATCGCAGAACGGATCGGTATGGTGGATGGAAAATATGTTAGCAAATGGTTCAAACGCTGCTGTGGAATGACACCGAGTCAATACCGAAGCGGACAAAAGGGAGAACATTTTGCTCAAAAATGACGAGGGGCGTACGATATTACGCCCTTTCACCGAACAAAATCACCCCATATTCGGAACAATTCGCCGTTTTGAAAACGCTTTATTGTCTTTAAAGTGAAGGTATGTTTGAGATGCAACCATTTGGGGGGAATGAGCAAGATGAAGAGAACGTCAAGATTGGTTATTCTGTTAACGGTCTTTGCACTTATGCTTGCTGGCTGTGGCGGAGGATCTGGAGAACAAGGTTCCTCCTCCGGAGGAGACAAGGGAAAACAAACCGTTTTGCGTTTTGCAACATGGGATACTGGTGAGAAGCTGAAGGTTCAAGAAAATATCGCGAAGGCGTTCGAAAAATCGCATCAAGGTGTCAAAGTACAAATTGAACCTTATGCAGACGGTTTCGATCAGAAGCTGGCGGCATCGTTCGGTGCGAGCAATCCGCCGGATGTGATGTTGATGTGGGATTTCCCAACATACCATTCGAACTTGGAGCCGCTGGATGCCTTTACAGAGAAGGATGCAAGCCTGAAATTAGACGATATATACGAAGGCTTGTTCAACTACGTGAAGGTAGATGGCAAGACGTTTGGTATGCCTGCGGGCTTCACGACACGGGCTATGTATTACAACAAGAAGGTGTTCGACGCAATGGGCGTCCCATATCCGAAGGATGGCTGGACGTGGGATGACTTCAAGGATATTGCAACGAAGCTGACAGATAAATCGAAGAAGCAGTATGGATTCGGTGTCCGTGCTGAGAACGACCCGTATGACCTGCAAGGATTCATCTGGAGTAATGGGGGCAGCTTCATCAGCGAAGACGGCAAGACGATTGAAGGCATTATGAACGGGCCGGATACGGTAGCGGCTGTTCAAATGTTCGGGAATATGGTGAAGGACGGATACGGGGTCCTCGTAGGAGGAAAAACGCAGCTTGGCGGTAACGACATCTTCAAAGCTGGTAAAATCGGAATGTGGGAGAGCGGTGTATGGCCGCTAGACGGGTTTAAGGAAGCGAAGGTTGATTTCGGTACTGTTGAAATGCCAGCGTTCCCTGGCAAGCCTGTGAAAGGCGTAATTTCGGTAAGTGCAGTATCGATTGCGAAGCAATCGAAGCAGAAGGATCTGGCATGGGAGTTCGTGAAGTTCTTTATTTCGGAAGAAGCCGTCAAGATGAAGAGCGATGCTGACCTGCCGATACGTAAGAGCGTCGTGCAGGAAATGAAGCTGGATACATCCGAGCTGTATGCACCGTTCTATCGCATGCTGGAGCGTTCCGACAACACGCCAGCCTTCTTGCTTAACAGCAACTGGAACCAGATGAACCGTCACCTGTCTACTGCAGTTGATTCAGTCATGCTGGGTGAAGATGCACAGAAAGCGTTAGATACGGCAGTAAAGGAAGCGAAAAAATTTATTGAGAAGAAATAAGAAATAATGTGAAATAAGCGGGGCCGTTCCTTCGAAGAGGTGCATTACGTACATGCATCCTTCGATATGAACGGCTCTTGGTTTTCCAAAATGAAAGGGTATGAGATGTGCTCATGTGCTCGTTTTATTTCTGTACGAACAAATGGATTCAACTGCATTCAACGGTGTTAATGTTTATGTCCATGTCGTGATCGCTCTAGCGTGTTCTTGGTTGCGATGAATCTTCGCGAGCGCATATACAATCCCAATTGGAGAAAGGAGGTACACAAGACCGATTAGGAAACCGACTATTGTTCCATCAAGCATGAATGACAGGGACATTAAGAAGTTGTCGAGCATAAGGTGAGCGAACATGGCCGTCCACCAGCCATGCTTCAGCATAATGAACAGGAAGAACATGCCGATAAACAAGAGCTCTACCGGACGAGAGTAATACGGATAGATCGGATAGGTGACATGTCCGAATGCCCATACAAGGGTGGGGATAATCCCGGCTAACCATGGGTTGCGGAACAATCGGTTCAGCAGTCCAACCCCGAACAAGCGGTATATCCCTTCCTCCGAAATAGCTGCAACCCAAGCTAGAAGAGGGAACAGTGGTGCAATTCGCAGGTTGAGCGGAGATTGTGAGGCATCGGTCGATGACCACGCATGAAACCCTGATTCCAAAATGAAAAATATAACCGTTTGCATGCCGAGCAATACGCCTGTGTACGCGATTCCGATCCATAATGCTTGTATGAGCTTGCCGCCAAATGCGCGATCACTCCAGGTAGGCAGAACATCTCTGTACGCAGACAACTCCCATGCTCGCTTTCCCGCATGGAGAGAGAAGTAGAGGATAACGCCTTGAATTACTGTAATTGCGCCTTGAATGGCAAAGGGCAGCCCCATATTCACCCCGTCTACAGGGGTACGGAGTTCCAGAGCGAAGAGGCCCGGAAGCACGTTCCATAGATGCAGCAGAGAAATTCCGCATGAGACGGCAGTAAGGGCGAACAATGTCTTCGATCCGAACTTCAGGCCATGACGGTAGACGATGCAAGCGATCAGTGAACATGCACTTAGTAGGATCGTCATCCACATATAGCCGATATTGTAAATGGACGATGCAGTCTTCGTTTGATGTAGTTCTTCAGCTAGATAGCTGTTCGGGATAACCCAGTAGGGCTTCAGCATGACAATGCGATCTTGGGAGAAGACGGCCTTCACGTTCAATGCGGCTTCACCAAGTCGTGCTTCAGGCACGTTATACTCTACCGTGTCTAGCTCCGCCGATGATGCGATTAGTTTTAATTGGGTAGGATTCCATCCCATGTGCTTCAAGAGTGTATCAGCAAGCTTCTTGCGGTTCACTGGATCCAAGGCAGTCTCCGCATCTTCTGCTGACGCCATATCCACATGATTTCCCGTAACCCCGCTAATGTAGGAGGTGATAGGAGGCTTTTCCTCCCATTCGAATCCAATAATACGACCGCTTGTCATGTGAACGTCAATGCGCATGACACCGGATTTTCCAGCCCGATTCATATTCAATAATACCTGAAAAGTATCATAGGGACTGGATGATTCCCATTTCTGAAATGAAGCGGTCAGCTTCTCCTTGCTCATGTAGCCGGAAACCGTTGATTGACTGCGATAAATGACGGTTGGAGCAGTATCTTCTTCAGGTGTAATTGAAATATGGAACTTTTTTAAGTCCTGTACAAATGTGAGTGCCTTTTGCGCTGCTTTCTCTTTGGTTAAGAGGGATTGGCTGGCTGCTGATTCCATCATGGCTTCTGTCTGCTGAAAGGGAATGAATACCTGAACAATGAGGAATAATAGAAATCCGGCCACAGAAGAAAGCAGAAGCGGCTTGGATACATAGGACATGTTGGAACCTCCATTCCATCACACATTTAGCGTATGGTTGCTTATTTGTTCATTTTATCTACTTCAACTTTGTAAAGTCCAGCAGAGAAAATGAAGAAACACCTAGCGAAAATGAGTGTTTTGAATACAATTGAAGAAAATGGGGGATTGTAAGCGCTATTTCTTCAAGTTTTTCGTCTTATTCTGGTTAATTTGTTCATTCCTTGACTTTGTATGCTGCAGGGGAAACGTATATAATCTCGTTATGAATTGCATACAAGCCGAGTTTCGTGAATGAACGAAAGCGGGGGACCCGATAAATGGGGTGAATATCGCAGTTGTGGATGCATAGAATCCACTTGCGATTAGGGCAGCCTGAACGTGCCCGAATCCGACAGCTAACCTCGTAGGCATGTACGTCAGGATACCAGCGATAGCATTGGATTTCCAGTGCTTTTTTTCGTGGGGAAAAAAAGAGGTGACTCCCGTGGAGGGAACAAAAAAGGCCATTCGATTTAATCTGACACCACCGCGAATTCTGGTTGTAGGGTTTGCAGCAATTGTATTATTGGGTGCATTTCTACTCATGCTTCCGATATCAAATGCGGATGGGATTCCGCTGCCATTCCTCGATGCATTGTTCACGTCAACGTCAGCAACTTGTGTGACGGGGCTCATTGTGGTGGATACGGGCACTCATTTTACCGTATTCGGGCAGGTGGTCATCATGCTGCTCATCCAAATTGGCGGGCTTGGATTCATGACAATGGCAACGCTGTTCGCATTAGCACTGAAGAAGAAGATATCGCTGAAGGAAAGGCTTATATTGCAAGAAGCGCTTAATCAGGGCAGCATGGAAGGCATCGTGCGCCTTATCCGTAAAGTGATCTTGTTTGCGGTATGTATCGAGGGGACGGCAGCTGTACTGTTCTCCGTGCGATGGGCATTTGATCTTCCGCTAGGCAAGGCCATTTATTTCGGTTTCTTCCATGCTGTTTCTTTTTTCAATAACGCAGGCTTTGATTTATTCGGCTCTGTCAGTGGGCCGTTTTCGAGCTTAACCAGCTATGTCGGAGACCCTATTATTAACCTGGTATCGATGCTGCTTATTATCCTTGGCGGGATTGGATTTATCGTCTTGTCCGATTTGGTGGAATATAAGCGTACTCGCAAGTTGTCTCTGCATACGAAGATCGTGTTAACGATGACGGGATTGCTCATTGTAATCGGAACGGTCGTTATATTTATATTTGAATTTACCAATACACGCACGTTAGGCAGTTTGAATGGTTGGGAGAAGTTCTGGGCATCCCTGTTCCAATCTGTCAGCCCGCGTACCGCTGGAGCGAATACGATTGACATCGGAGCCATGCGCCAAGCCTCGCAATTTTTTATGGTTCTTTTGATGTTCATCGGGGCATCACCAGGATCCACTGGTGGTGGTATTAAGACGACGACGTTCGCCATTCTCATTGGAGCTGTATTTGCTATGATTCGCGGGAAAGAAGATATCGTCATTTACCGGTATCGACTCGCCAAGGATCGTATCTTCAAAGCAGTTACGCTAACGTTGCTGTCATTGTTCTTGGTCATTATCGTATCGATGATATTGTCGACAACAGAAGATCATAGCTTCCTGATGATATTATTCGATACAACATCGGCCTTCGGAACGGTAGGGTTATCAATGGGATTGACGGCGGATTTATCAGATATCGGAAAAGTGCTGCTGAGCCTGACGATGTTTGCAGGCCGTCTTGGGCCATTAACGTTGGCTTATGCGTTAGGCCCGAAAAATGAGCGGGAATTATACCGACACCCAGAAGGAAAAATAACGATAGGATAAGCAAGTTAGATTGTAACGGACGAAGGAGTATACAGGGATATGGAGTTGCAGCAGTTTGCAGTGATCGGGATGGGCCGTTTCGGTTCGAGTCTCGCGAAGGAGTTAGTCAAGCTCGGACATCAGGTGCTAGGCATTGATAAAGATGAGGAAGTAATCGGGGATGTTATGGGCTTCGTAACCCATGCAGTTGTAGCGGACGCATCAGATGAAGAGGTGCTGCGCTCACTCGGCATACGTAACTTCGATTGCGCGATCGTAGCCATTGGTGACGATATTCAGACGAGCATTCTGGTCAGTATTCAAATGAAGGAACTTGGCGTGAAGAAGGTTGTCGCCAAAGCACTTTCCGAATTGCATGGACGTGTTCTGGAGCGGATTGGTGTGGACAGGGTTATTTACCCGGAGCGGGATATGGGCATTCGCGTAGCTCATCAACTTGTATCACCGAACTTGCTGGATTACATTGAATTGTCCAAAGAATATACCATTGCAGAGCTGAGCGTGCCTGGCTGCATGCAAGGAATGGCGCTCAAGGATGTCAATCCAAGAGCTAAGTTCGGGTGCAGCATCGTGGCGCTGAATAAGCCGAAAGGCATTATTATTGCACCATCAGCCGAAGATGTGCTTGATGAGAAAGATATTATGGTTATGATTGGTACGAATACGCAAATCGAAGATTTTGAAGAAGCATTTATGTTGAAGGGGAACGATAAAAAATCGTAAAGAATCCCTTGCTGTAGAAGGTCATAAATAAGCCTGCAGTTGTCGCTTGTATAGAGAAGCGAGCTGCAGGCTTATTGCTTATGTAAATGGCTTTACATGACTACAATTTTGAATACGATATAAGTCAGGAAGAAGTAGGCACCCATGCTTGCTGTGATGAATAGAAAGCGATTCGGACGTGCTACTTCAGTCTGCTCCATTGCTTCGGTCGTGACCAGAATAACGGATACGAACCAAGTGAAAGCTGCTACTGCAACAGATAAAGAACTGAATCCAATGATCGCGAGAAGGAATGCGAGCACAAATCCTAAGCCAAAAGGCATTTGCATAGCAGCCAATTGGACAAATGTCGTCTTCAAGTCAAGCGGCTTGCTGCCCTTCCAGCGGCTAATGAACCAAGTACTAATAAAGAGTGCGGCCAATCCAATAATCTGATAGATAAACAATTGAATGAAAAAGCTAAATGGCGGGGTCAGTGAACTTGAACCGCCTAATAAGCTAAGTGGACTCATTAGTGAAGCGAACAAGCTTCCAAAGAGCGTGTAGCCGAACAAGGCAAAGCCCAGTGCGGAGACTAACGCGGCAATGACCGCATACACCCAATCGGAGACAGTAAGATTGCGAGCACTTGCCGGATTCTTCAGCAGTTGAAGGATATTCTTGCTGTCAATTGACTTGGCCCATTCAGGCACTGTGCTGCCTGGTGTCTTGTGAGACGCTGTCTCAGCAGTGGCGGATACTTGCTGTACAGATGCCTCTGCTGCGGAACCAGCATGCTGCGGTGGGACAGACCCTGTACTGCATTGATGGGATTCATTGTCGTTGATTGGCTTGCCACAACGATTACATACAACCATGGTTTCCATTTCCTCCTTATTCTCCCCTAGTTGAGAATGTTTTTTGTCTAAGCTTACTTTATTCGACAGCAAACGAGTGTAATCCTTCTTTTTCCTTTCTATCCATGACTATTTCCCTAGCTGTGATAATGATGCTGCTTCCATAATTTCCTCAATAAACTGCGTAGCAACAGGACTCAGCAGTGCTTGCTCCCCATATACAATGGAAGTTACACGTTCGGTTTGCTTCAATTCCTTCAGGGGAACGGCAATCAGATCGTTATCCTTGAGCCATTCCAACCGAAGATAGGAGCGTGGCAGCAAAGCAGCCGCATGACAGGTCGTGAGCAAGCGAACTATCGCTTCGAAGGAATCGATCTCCATGTGAATATCAGGCATGATGCGATATCGGCGGAATAGATCATCGATAAGCTTGCGATACCAGGTTCCCTTAGAGAAGAGAAGCATAGGCAGACCGTCCAAGCGGGACATCGTCCAATTGCGGATGCTGGCAAGTGGATGACGGCGTGGCAGCACCAGCTGAAGATGATCCGCGAACAATGGAATGCACATCAGTCCAGGCTCACGAATCGCATCGGCGACGATGCCAAGATCAATGGATTGTTCGCGGACAAGCGAGATGATTTCATGCGTCTTGCCGGTCACAGCCTTGAGTCTTGCGTCCGGATGCTTCTCGACGAAGGAGGAGATGAACAGCGGCAGTGTCGTCTGCAGTGTGGTTAAGCTGGCCCCTATGGTGATGGACGATTGACCTTCCGCCTTGAAGGACGCAATGGACTTCAAGAAACCGAGCTGGCGATTGCGAATATCGATTGCAAATTCGTACGTGAGCTGGCCAACGCGAGTTAGCTCCAGCCGCTTGCCATTCCGGATAAACAGCTCTACACCCAGTTCTTCCTCAAGCTTCGCTACTTGCCTGGATAGGGCCGGCTGAGAGATATTCAACCGCTTTGCTGCTTGATTCAAGCTCGTCAGTTCCACAACCGCTGCGAATGATTCTAACAAATCGAGCATATTTCATAGCCTCCTACGATATGAATGATGAGCTAAGCGTAAAATGAATGGCTTCTTATGCGTTTTAGTTATAAAAGATATAAAAACATTGCAATTCCATTATAAGGGGATTCGGAGTAACATGGTAGTGTCACAAGTTGTTCACATAACTACAGAAGAGCGGTTTGCAGGAAGAACCGCGAATGTTGTCGAAAGCGGTAACAACTGCGTCATGGCAGTGGTTTTTCGTTGTGACAAATTATTGACGCTTTCGACATGCACAGGTAAAATGAGGATGTTTATTACCAAAATCTACTGGGACACAAATGGAAAGGGGAACCGGCACGCTTATGAAACGAGGATATTTTTACTCGCGCAAGCTGCACTCGCTTCTTGGAATTATTCCGCTCGGATTCTTCATTGTCGAGCACATGCTTACGAACTACGCTGCGTTCGAAGGCGGGAAGGAAGCATTTCAGGGCAGTGTCAAATTTTTGAATGAATTGCCGCTTATATTTTTCCTAGAATTGTTCGGCATCTGGCTTCCGCTTCTGTATCACGGCGTATACGGGTTGTACATTGCGTACACATCCAAGAACAACGTAGGCAATTATAATTACGGCCGCAACGTAGCTTTCTTGATGCAGCGGATAACAGGGGTCATTACATTCGTATTTGTCACATGGCATGTGTACGAAACGCGTGTTCAAATTGCGACTGGCAATATTACGCATGAGCAGCTAGGCACATACATGCACGACATAATTACTTCTCCAGTTATGTTTATCATATATTTGGTCGGTGCGATTTCTGCATCCTATCATTTTACGAACGGATTGTGGGCTTTCCTCGTAAGCTGGGGCATTACGGTTGGACCACGCGCACAAAATGTATCCGCAAAAATCTGCATGGGCTTGTTCATTATTATGGCAGTCATGTTCACATTGTCGTTAATCGGATTCCGCTCTGCAGAGTTCCAAGCAGCGGAAGCAGTTCAATCTATTATTCCATTCATCGGTTAAGGGAGGGTGACGCATTATGGCAAAACAGAACATTATCGTCGTTGGCGGAGGACTTGCTGGTCTTATGGCAACGATCAAAGCAGCGGAAGCAGGCGTTCACGTCGACCTTTTTTCTTTAGTTCCTGTGAAACGTTCTCACTCCGTCTGTGCTCAGGGCGGAATTAACGGCGCGGTAAATACAAAGGGTGAAGGGGATTCCCCTTGGGAGCACTTCGATGACACGGTATATGGGGGAGACTTCCTGGCGAACCAGCCTCCTGTAAAAGCGATGTGTGAAGCAGCGCCTGGCATCATCCACTTGATGGATCGTATGGGCGTTATGTTCAGCCGTACGCCAGAGGGCTTGCTTGACTTCCGCCGCTTCGGCGGGACGCAATATCACCGCACAGCTTTTGCTGGAGCTACAACGGGCCAGCAGCTGCTGTATGCGCTTGATGAGCAAGTGCGACGCTGGGAAGCAGAGGGACTTGTAACGAAGTATGAGCACTGGGAATTCCTCTCTGCCATCGTGGATGATGAAGGCGTATGCCGAGGCATTACAGCGCAGGACTTGCGCAGCATGAACATTACGCACTTCGCTGCGGATGCTGTTATTTTGGCGACAGGCGGACCAGGGATTGTCTTCGGCAAAACAACGAACTCGGTTATTAATACCGGGACTGCGGCCAGCGCAGTGTATCAACAAGGCGTTCGTTATGCGAATGGGGAATTCATTCAAATTCACCCGACAGCCATCCCGGGAGATGACAAGCTCCGTCTTATGTCTGAGTCGGCTCGCGGTGAGGGAGGACGTATTTGGACGTATAAGGACGGCAAGCCATGGTACTTCCTTGAAGAGAAATATCCGGCTTACGGGAACCTCGTTCCGCGTGATATTGCGACTCGCGAAATCTTCCATGTGTGCGTAGATGAGAAGCTGGGCATCAATGGCGAGAACATGGTCTATCTCGATCTGTCGCATAAAGATCCGAAGGAGCTGGACGTGAAGCTCGGTGGCATTATTGAAATTTATGAAAAATTCATGGGTGACGACCCGCGCAAGATACCAATGAAAATCTTCCCTGCGGTGCATTACTCAATGGGCGGCATGTGGGTCGACTACAACCAGATGACAAATATCAAGGGCTTGTTCGCAGCAGGTGAGTGTGAATACCAGTACCACGGAGCGAACCGTCTTGGAGCGAACTCGCTGTTGTCAGCGATCTTCGGCGGCATGGTGTCCGGACCTAAAGCAGTAGAGTATGTCCGTGGCTTGAGCAAAGCGACAGAGGATGTATCGGCAAGCGTATTTGAACGTGAAGCAAAGCTGAGAACGTCCCAGTATGAGGACTTGCTCAAGATGGACGGTACGGAAAATGCGTACGTCATCCATAAGGAACTGGGCGAATGGATGACCAACAATATGACTGTCGTTCGCTACAATAACAAGCTGGAAGATACAATCAACAAGATTAAGGAATTGAAGCAGCGTTACAGCAAAATCAACATGACGGATACGGCTCGCTGGAGCAACCAAGGGGTAGCCTTCACTCGTCAGTTGTGGAATATGCTGGAGCTGTCGGAAGCCATGACGAAGAGTGCGCTGCTTCGCAACGAAAGCCGTGGGGCACATTACAAGCCTGATTTCCCGGATCGCAATGATGAGCAGTTCCTGAAGACGACAATTGCGTCATGGTCCCCAGAGGGGCCTGAAATTTCATACGAAGACGTGGATGTATCGCTTATCAAACCGCGCAAGCGTGACTATACGGCGAACAAGAAGAAAGGGGAATAACGATGGCGGAAGCTGTGGCACAATCCAAAAAAGTCAAGTTGATCGTGACGCGTCAGGATGCGCCGGACGCGCAGCCGTACACGGAAGAATTCGAGATCCCATATCGCCCGAATATGAACGTCATTAGCGCACTAATGGAAATCCAACGAAATCCTGTGGATGCAGCCGGTAAATCAACTGCTCCGGTATGCTGGGAATCGAACTGTCTTGAAGAAGTGTGCGGAGCTTGTTCTATGGTCATTAACGGCAAGCCGAGACAGGCTTGCTCCGCGTTAATCGATAAGCTCGAACAGCCGATTCGAATTGCTCCAATGAAGACGTTCCCAGTTGTTCGTGACCTCGTGATCAACCGTCAGCGTATGTTCGATGCGTTGAAGAAAGTCAAGGCATGGATTCCGATTGACGGTACGTATGACCTCGGGCCTGGGCCTCGTATGGCAGAGACGAAGCGACAATGGGCGTATGAATTGTCGAAGTGTATGACCTGTGGTGTCTGCCTGGAAGCCTGTCCGAATGTAAATGAGAAGACGAGCTTCATAGGGCCTGCTCCGATCTCGCAGGTTCGACTGTTCAATGCGCATCCGACAGGAGAAATGAATAAGGACGAGCGCTTGGAACAATTGCTTGAGGACGGCGGTATTGAAGGGTGCGGCAATTCCCAGAACTGTGTCCGTTCTTGTCCGAAGGAAATTCCGCTTACGACATCTATTGCTGAGATGAATAAAGACACAACGAAGCTGATGTTCAAACGCTGGTTTATGCAATAAAGTAAGGTAGGAGCGCCCCGAATAGGGGCGCTTTTTTGTACCAGATAATTCGGATATCCACGTATGGCGTTATGAGCGTGAAACAAGTCAAAGCGAAGCAAAAAATTTTTAAGAAAAATTTGTATTCCACAACTGAATTTTCGATTATAGTATTGGTTAACAACTTGAATGTGCGCTGGAAGCTTGTGAAGATGACTAGGGGGTGCCGAGTTGATAGTCCATTTGCCAATACAGGACACGAACAGCTGGTACGAGAACAGCCTCTTCAGTAAGGTGAAACTGCTGGTGGACGAGTGGGATCCACTAGGACTGCGGGCGCTTGGGGCGCCGGACGATGAATACGATTGCCTTACCGCGTACATAGTCAAGCTTAGTGCTGCCAACTCGGACATGAAGATGACGGAAGAGGCGCTGGAACAATGCATGGAGGAGCATTTCGGAATTGGGCCTTCCATCATGGAGAGGGAAAGGCTTCAGCGTTGGAGAACGAGTGTTTCAATGTTTTGTAAGCGTTTAGATTCACTAATTGAGCATGCAGCTCAGCCGTATGTGGAGTATTATTCACCAGGATAATGGAAGCGCAATCAATTCGTGGAGATCGATACAGGCAATGGACTGCCGACCCTATTATAGTGGTCGGCAGTTGTTGTATAGAAGAAGCGAAATAGGAATAGTGTGATGTGACACAATACGCTCTGATAGCCAAACAGGCTCTTTACTCCAAACGAATGGGAACATGGATAAATCGACCCTCACTAGGATTTGCATTGAATACCGAGCTGATTCATAATAAAAGGACGAGACAGGATAGTCATACATAGGAATCGGCGTTTACTGAATGCATGAGGTAAAGGTAGGGGATAGCTATAAAATCTCCAATGACGAGAGACACGAATCCGAATTCAGTTGCGAATCCGGGAAGACGGCGTTTACTGCGCATGATGGTAGGGGCAGTAATAACAATGCCTATGGCGGTTGGGGGCTATGCCAGATTCATTGAGCCTAATAATATTCGGCAGCGTAAGCTTGAGCTGGATATTCACGGACTGCCGGCTTCCTTCAATGGGCTGACCATAGCGCATATATCAGATATCCATTACGGACATCATCTAAGTGAATCGAAGCTTGCGAGCATTGTCCAAGATGTACAAGCCAATCAACCGGATGTGATATGCATTACAGGAGATATCGTTGATAATGGGGATGTGGTTCCAGCCGAGATTGTACCAATCCTGCGCCAACTGCGTGCACCATATGGTTCCTATGCTGTGCTTGGCAATCATGACTATCGGGGAAGAGGCGCAAAAGCTGTGGAGAATGCGCTGCAAACGGCAGGAATCCGCGTGCTGCGGAATGACAATGTGATACTCAGGCGGAATCATGAAGTGCTCGCTCTGGCGGGAATCGACGACGCATTGGAAGGGATTCCTGATATGACGCGTGCTATGCAAGGGATATCGGGTAAGATGTGTTGTATTCTGCTCGCCCATGAACCGGATTGGGGAACGGTTGCCCTTAACTATCAAGTTGATCTTCAATTGTCTGGTCATAGTCATGGGGGTCAGGTTCGTGTGCCACTGGTGGGACCCTTGTTCCTTCCAACTTTAGGTGAGCGGTACCCAGATGGATTATACATGCTAGAGCGTGTAGATAGACCGGATCGCCCACTTCACATTTATACGAGCAGAGGATTGGGGACGACGTTTCTGCCCGTTCGCTTGCTGTGCCCGCCGGAATGGACCTTGCTTACCTTGCGATCAATTGGATAAGGTTTATGCATAAGTAGCCCGTTTGAGGCATAGCAAAGATATATTAGTAGGAGTAGGGTCACATGGCTATTCGTGATGATCAGTAGTATTCGGCTTATCCCCTTAGGGTGTATAATGCTGATATTAGGGAGGAGACGAAGCGACATGCAGTCTATAGCTATCATTTCCGATATACATGGGAATTTACAGGCGCTAGAAGCCGTGCTTAATGATATTCAGCGACAAGGCGCTGATAAAATATACTGCCTAGGCGATTTAGTGGGGAAAGGGCCAAACCCCGTAGAAGTTGTTGATATGTTGTTTGAATATTGCGATGTAATCGTCAAAGGGAATTGGGATGAGCTTGTTCGGCAGATTGAAGATGACGAGCAATTCCGCTGGCATGCACAGCGGCTTGGTTCAGAGCGGTTAGCCCGTCTGGAACGGCTCCCCTTCTCTTATGACTTCAATATGAGTGGGCGTCATATTCGCCTGTTCCATGCTTCCCCACAGAGTGTGTTCACTCGTATGCAACCATGGGATGCTCCGGAAAAGCGTCTGGCCATGTTCGATTTCACTGCATCATTGACGGAACCGCTCCATCCATGCCAATCACCAGATGTGGTCATCTATGGGGACATTCATAATGCTTTCTTGCAGCATTTTAGAGGGAATACGTTAGTGAATTGCGGTAGTGTTGGCAACCCGCTGGACATGACGCAAGCCTCTTATGTGATGCTGGAGGGCTATTTCGGGCAAGTTCAGCAAAGTGAGTTCTCTATACATTTCCACCGAGTTCCCTATGATATTGAGCAGGCTGTTCGAGCTGCGGAAATGAGTGATATGCCTGGAGTGAAGCCATACGTGCGAGAGCTTCGTACCGGGGTATATCGCGGGCTGCACCAGAGCGAAGAATAATTGATGGAAATGATTGTTGTCAGCGTACATTCATGCTAGGATAGAATAGGTCAATGACGATGCCGCCCTAATTAGGGCGGCATTATTGTTGCACATTCAACTAGAACTTAATGTGAGCGTAGCGGATCAGAGCATGATCGACTCGCAGCATTATGGACAAGAGGCGGCGGAAGCCGCACGAAAGGTGGATACATCAGTGACAGCGCAGAAATGGTTCACCCACCCTGTAGGCATGACCGTAAGTGCGATCATTGCTACATTGTTGTGGGGAAGCGCGATGCCGGCGATTAAGCTTGGGTATGAAGCACTCAAGATTGGCTCGGACGCGGCTTATGAACAATGGGTATTTGCAGGATATCGATTTGCTTTGGCTGGACTTATGCTCATTCTATTGACTGCTTGCATGAATCGTGGAACGCGAGCTGATGGGGTTCATTACGGTCAGTCTCGGCGTGTTGGCTGGCGAGTCACACGTCTTGCAGTCATACAGACTTTTTTGCAGTATATTTTCTTCTATATAGGCCTAAGTTTAAGTACCGGAATGAAAGGCGCGATTATTACTGGCGCAACCTCCTTCTTCCAAATGGTCATTGCCCGAATGGTTGATCGCAGTGAAAGCTTCACATTCGGCAAGATACTCGGATTAAGCTTGGGATTCGCGGGCGTTATTATTGTAACCTTCAGTAATACAGGCGGCGCAGGTATGTCATTTGGCATTGGTGATGTGTGCCTGATATTATCGGCATTGTTCGGTGCGATAGGGAATGTGCTGGCGCGCCATGAGTCGCGTGATTTGCCGGTATTGTGGCTGACTGGACGCCAGATGGCCCTAGGGGGAATTGGGCTTATTCTGGTAGGTGCATGGCGTGCAGGTTTCGCTCCCTTTCAATGGGATGTCTCATCCTTGCTGCTGCTCCTCTATCTGGCCTTCTTGTCGGCAGCGGGATTCAGCTTGTGGAATTTGATTATGAAATATAATCAGGTAGGGAAAGTATCGATGTTCCTCTTCCTCATTCCGTTGTTTGGAGTACTATTATCCGCATGGCTGTTGAATGAATCTTGGAATGGTGGGACATTGGCAGCACTTGGCCTTGTTGTTGCAGGGATCATTGTGGTGAATCGATCTTCTGCAGAGAAGTCTGCTCGCAAGGCAGTTCAGAGGGCGGTTTAACACAGGCTTAATAATTTGTTACACAATGGTAATATTCCTGTTAACGTTGGTTAATGTACAGAGGGTATATTAATAGCAAGACCCCCTTTTGATGAATATATATCCCTTGAGACGGATCTGTGAGATACAGGTCCCTTTTTTTTGTCCTTAACTCCGTATCATAAAAGAAAGATGCAGCTAGAGCACTGCATGAACTTCGTATCCCGATGAAGTTCCTTATGCCCCAGAAGCATCTTTATGTTGCGCGTGATATATAACTATAATAATCGAACTATGGTCGTGCCTCCTGACAAGTTATTCAATGGGCACGACCTGTTTCTGCTTCTCTTTATAATACACCCAGTACGTAAATCCGATGTCCTTCAGCCGAGAGCGGACTTCCTCCCAGTCCTCGCCGACGCGGGAAGGCTTATGCGCATCCGAGCCAAAGCTAACTTCGACTCCGAAATGAAGGGCACGTTCCAAGATGGCGTCCGCTGGATACCAGCCGCCGCTCAGCTTTGTTTTCCCGGATGTATTGATTTCGATGGCAACGCCGCATTCTGCAATGACCTTCAAGGTATCGTCGATAATGTCAGGGGCTTGAATGTCCGAGAACGGGGGATAGTTGCCCTTCATGGCGTCAATATGGCCTAAAATTTGAAACATGCCTGTGCGAGCAGAGTCACGAATCATTTCATAATAGGTCCGTTTTTCAGCAATTTGCTGCTCAGCGTTTAGCTTCTTCCATCTGTTTTTATTGAAAATGCTGACGCCATTTGTGCTGTGAACGGAGCCAATAATGTAGTCGAATGGATATTGTGCTAACGTCTTACGATAGGTCTCCGCATGTTCAGGGAAATAATCTGACTCGATGCCCAGCAGCACGTCGATGCGGCCTTCGTATTCCTTTTTGAGGCGCAGCACCTCGTCTACATAGTTGTGAAAATCGCTTTTGGCCATCGTAATATTCGGATGCGGATGATCTTCATCCTGGCCGAAATAGGGCGTGTGATCGGATATGCCAATGACCTGAAGTCCATGGGCGATCCCTGCCTCAATATACTCACGGATGTTGCCATCTGCATGACCGCAGCGAAAATGATGAGTGTGCAAATCGAATTTCATAGCTTCCCCTCCTGTTCATTGAGTGGTAGTGTCAAATCTACGAAGTGAGCGGAATCGTTACTCGGAACCGATGAACTGGGTTTCAGGCATGCCCTTCACATCATTTAAAAATTGCTGCATGGCAGAATTCAAGTAACGGCCTGAGCGATACATAACCCCAACAGGATGCGCGGTTTCGAGCTCATGAATTTGAACGATCTTCAGCGTGCCGCGCCGCAATTCACTGCTGACCGATAGCTTGGAGATGATGCCCGCCCCAAGATTCAACTCGGCCATCCGCTTCACTTCCTCACTGCTGGATAACTCCATAACGATATGAGGAGTGATATTGTATTGGCGGAAGGTTTCTTCGGCGAACCTGCGGCCTACAGTATCAGGCGACAATAGAATGAGCGGAACTTCCTTCAGCATATCAACCGTAGCATGCTCATGCTTGGCCAGCGGATGGTCTGGACAGACGACGAGTTCGAACGAATCGTAGTAGAGCACAGACGTATTCAGATTCGGATTCGGTTCGTTCAAATATCCGATGCCAATATCAACGGTGCCATTCTCGATATGGGCCATGATCTGTGAAGATGACATGGACATAATGGTCGTCTTAATGAGTGGAAATTGATCCTGAAAATAGGAAAGAATCCGCGGCAGGATTTGAATAGCAATCGAAGTCGTTGTACCTAGAACAATATGCCCTTGCGGAATTTGGTTCAAATCACTCAGCTTCTGTTTAACTTCGTCGACGATATCTAAGATGCGCGTTGCATGCTCCAAAAATACTTTGCCGCTGTCTGTCAGGGTGACAGGCTGGTTGCGGTCAATAAGCACCGTTTTGAACTCATCCTCCAAGCTTTTGATCTGAGCGGACACGGCAGGTTGAGTCAGGTTAAGCAATTCGCCTGCCTTGCGGAAGCTCATCGTCTTGGAAATGGTGATTAGTGTTTCCAACTGGCTTAAATTCATGACTGTTTCCCCCTTTCTTGCCTATTTTGACATAGGACTAAAATATGGTGTGAGATGTGTACACGGTGGTGAATATGTAAAATCCGAAATAGGGTGTGAGAACGGAGCTTCAATACAATTTATCGCTTTTGTTGTACTAATAAAATGTTTTTCTCATTATACATTAGATTAGTTAAGGAAGCTATGCCGATGAGCAATGTTTACCAATGCGGCAGCTTATATGAAAACTTAATAATTGAAATAGTTGACCGCCGCGCAGGCCATGCCGCACAATGAAATGAAGACGTTCTCAACAACGTTACGTTATAGCTTAGGGGGAAAACAATGCGTTCGAAACAGGTTCGCAGTTGGATGATGTATGATTGGGCGAATTCCGCTTTTGCGACAACAATGTTGGCGGCAGTTCTCCCTATCTTTTATCAGTCTGTGGCTGCTTCAGGACTTCCGAATCATGAGGCGACGAGCTATTGGGCTTTTACACAGACAATCGGCATGATCCTTGTCGCACTGCTGTCTCCGATATTGGGAGCAATGGCTGATCTATCACGCCGCAAGATGGCATTTTTGCGCGTCTTTGCGATTTGCGGCTCGGTGGCTTGTATGCTTCTGTTCTTCGCGGGAAATGGGGATTGGCTGTATGTGTCAGTACTGTTTATTTTGGCGACGATAGGCTTTTCTGGAGGCAATACGTTTTATGACTCTCTTCTGCCCGAGATTGCAGCACCAGATGAGCGGGACGAAATATCTGCCAAAGGGTACATGTACGGATACATCGGTGGCGGTGTGCTGCTGGCGGTCAACATTGTCATGCTTGAGAAATGGGAGATGCTAGGGTTTCCGAATAAGCTCGTTGCCACGCAGACCGTATTTTTGTCCGTAGGAATATGGTGGCTGCTCTTCTCATTGCCAATATTCCGCCACTTGCAGGATCCTGCCCGTACAGATCGGCAATCAGTGTCTTATTACACGAAGCAAGGCTTCGGCCGGCTAGCTCAAACGATTAAGCGGGTGAAGCATTACCCTGAGCTATTGAAGTATATGGTGTCCTTCTGGTTTTTCAATGACGGCATCTCCACGATTATCGGAATGGCGGCGATATATGGTGCTGGGATGGGCATTCAGACGAGCCATCTCATTATTGCGCTGCTTATTACCCAATTCGTCGGAATCCCGTTCACCTACTTGTTTGCGAAGTTCGCCCGCAGGTTAGGTTCTAAGCGTTCCTTGTACGTATCACTCAGTACGTATATCGTCATCGTGTTCTTTGGTTATTTTATGACAACAGCGATTCATTTCTACATCCTGGCCTTCCTTGTTGGCATGGTGCAAGGGGGAAGTCAGGCAGTAGCGCGTTCTGTCTACAGTCAGATGGTGCCGATTAGCCGCGCATCTGAATTTTTCGGGTTCCTCAGTTTATCGAGCAAAGTGTCTGCTTCCATCGGTCCGGCCGTCTTTGGCATGGTGGGCTTAATGACCGGTTCTACACGCCTGGCAATCTTGTCTATCCTGGGCTTCTTCATTATCGGTATTATTTTGCTTGCATTCGTAGATATTGAGAAAGGGCGCAAGGAAGCGGCGATGGAGGAGGACACTTGGAATACAGATGCTTCTGGGGGTAAGGAGATACCTGTACATTAATAGAAAGACCCTAATCCGTATGTTCGTACTGCTTTACGCAGAGGGGAATCACGGATAGGGTCTTCTCTTTTCGTTATCTCGGTGTTAGAGACTACGTATTCATCGGATAAAGGATTACCCGTTCAATTGAAGGGGTCGTGCTTACGTTGTCATAATCATCCACCATTGCTTGTCATACGCTTCCAACTCAGCCTCTTTCAGTCCCAAGTTCGACTCACACCATTACTCGATCGAAATGCATACTCGTTCGATAAAAAAGGAGAGCGCCCGACATAAGCTCGTGGGATGCTCTCCAATACAAATAGCCCTTTTTTCTAGAATTGTGACGTTGCGGCTACTTCATTCATTGCCTGCTCGTCTGTTGAATGTGTTCGCGGCTGAAAGGGAAGGGTGGCCGGGCTCATTGATTTCTCAGCTCGATCCCCAGCTCGCTTCAGCAGTTGTTCCTGCGCGTGCATTTTCTGCATGCCTTTGGCGGCTTTCTTGCGGTACGTGCCGTCAGGCTGCAGGAATCGACTTTTCGCTTGATCTGCCAAATAGCAATGAAGGATTTGAATAATCTGCTGCTTCAGCTCCGAATGCTCAATTGGGAACATGGCCTCGACACGGCGATCGAGGTTGCGCGGCATCCAGTCCGCACTGCTCAGCAGTACCTTGTTCTTGCCGCCATGCTCGAAGTAGAAGATGCGGGTATGCTCCAGAAATCGCCCAACTATGCTTCGTACCGTTATATTCTCACTCATATTCGGCACACCTGGGCGGAGGCAGCATACGCCTCGTACGATGAGCTCAATGCGTACGCTGGCTTTCGAAGCCTTATACAGCAGTGAAATGAGCTTTTCATCCACCAGCGCATTCATTTTGAGAATGATGTGCGCTTTTCGGCCTTTCCGCGCAGCCTCAATCTCATATTCGATATATTGCTCCAGCTTATGGCGCAAAAACAAAGGAGCAACGCATAATTGATTTAAGCTGGATGGCACGGTGAAGCCAGAGAGCATATTGAACAGCACTGAGGCGTCGCTGCCAATCTGGGGATTGACGGTCAGCAGCCCCATATCCGTGTACAGCTTGGCTGTCACATCATTATAATTGCCTGTGCCCAGATGAACGTATCTGCGGATACCGTCCTCTTCGCGTCGAACGATGAGCAGTGTTTTCAAGTGGGTCTTCAATCCTATCAATCCATAGATAACATGGCAGCCGGCTTGCTCCAGCCGCTTCGCCCAGTGAATATTGTTCTCCTCATCGAAGCGGGCCTTCAGCTCCACGAGTACCGTAACCTGTTTTTTATTCTCTGCAGCTGCGATTAAAGCTTCAATGATCGGGGAATTGCCAGATACCCGATACAGCGTTTGCTTAATGGCCAATACGTCTTGATCCTGTGCGGCTGCTCTTACAAGCTGAACGACAGTATCGAAGCTGTCGAAGGGATGATGCAGCAGACGATCTTGATGGCGAATCCAGGTGAATACATCCTCCCCGTCCTGAAGGGGCTGATGCGGCTGATGGCTTGGATAGAGAAGCCCTGGCTTCTGAACGAGCTGGATCAGCTTGAACAGGAATGTATAGTCGATAGGGCCGGCGATTTCGTATACGCCGCCGAGCGGCTCGTCTTCTCCATCCTGTGTGATCATTTGAAGGAGTTCATGACTAATGCCTTCCTCCGCCTCAATCCGAACCACATTCCCCCATTTCCGCATTTTGAGCGATTCCTCAATCTCCTTGAGCAGATCCTCTGCGCCTTCCTCATCTATGTCCAGATCCGCATTGCGCGTTATGCGGTAAGCCTTCATATCGACAATGTCATAGCCATGGAACAAGATGTCCATATGCAGCTTGATGACGTCTTCGAGCAGGATGAACTCCTGCTTGTCCGTGCCTGTCGGTAGCCGTACGAGTCTAGGCAATACTTCAGGCACTGCTACTGTCGCGAACACATCTTCCTCCTCGTCCGTATTGCGGACGATCAATCCAATATTCAAGCTCTTGTTCTGGATGAGCGGGAACGGCCGGCTTTGATCCACGACCATCGGAGTGAGCACAGGGAATAACTGCTCCATAAAGTAGCTGCGAAGATAGTGCTTCTCATTCATCGACAATCGATGCGGCCGCTTGATTATAATGTTGTGCTGGCGCAGCTTCCTTCGAAGCTGACCGTATATGTAGGCTTGCTTCTCGACCATTGCGGCAGCGCCAGACTTGATGCCTTCGAGCGTATCATGCGGTGTGCAGCCTGATCGGTCGCGCTTGTCGTAACCTGCGATCATTTGGTCAATGACGGACGCAGCACGCACCATGAACAATTCGTCCATATTGGAGCTGCTTATGGCTAGAAACTTCAGTCTTTCTAACAACGGGTTCGTTTTGTCATACGCTTCTTCAAGAACTCTTCGATGAAAAGCCAATAGGCTCCATTCGCGGTTAATAAATGTTCGAGCCATCACGAAACCTCTCCTTTTCTACACAATGAACGATTGCAGCTCAGCATGATATGGTCATTGGGGGAGATGAGAGGGATGCTATCCTTTTAGTAGGATAGGATACCCGCTCACTTGCTCGAAGAATGAGCTTTCATGTTGGAAGGCCCACCGTTCCAGCTCCAAGCTGCCCTCATAGGTAGGAATCATCGTAATGTAAGTGCCTTTTTTTATATGGATGGTGAAATCTTTAACTTTCTGCTGGTGGGCAATATCGAGCGCATCGGCTAGCTTGAGGATAGAGGTGAGCTTGGATAGTACCAACTGCTCCTGTTCACTCATATCCGGTCTCAGGGGCACTTGAGCACTGCGCGGATGGTATAGTGCCATACTTGCGACAAGCTCCTTGTCCTTCTCAGACAGACCCAGCCAGTCCATCGCTTTAATCATATGGTAGGAATTGGCGGCATGGCCCTCCTGGGATATGGTCTTGCCGATATCATGCAAGATAGCGGCCAGCTCCAAGCATAGTTTGCGAGACGGATCCATGCGAAATAAGCTGTTCAAGCGATCAAAGAGCTTGCTAGCGAGTCTTCGAACCTGTCTGGAGTGCTCCATATCAAGCTGAACGCGTTCGGCAGCATGGAAGGCGGACGCCGTCATATCTTCGATATACAACGCTTGCAGCGAAGCAGACTTATCATGTGCTGAGAGTAACATCTCATGAAGGACGCCGTGCCGTAAGGAAACATCCGGCAGAAGCAATCGCTCTGCTGCCGTTGCTTTGAGCAGCTCTGACATAATAATAGCTGTTGGGATGAGCTGAGAGGCGCGTTCTTCATCAATATGGAATTTGTGCGATAGCTCTGCAGTGCCTGCTTGCATCCATTCGAACAAATGGCGCTGGAGTGTTGTTCTTGCGATGGATCGCAGTGGTAAGCTGCCGACTGAGCTTGTCCCTCGCTCTCCATATTTGTTCGCCAAGGTGGAGGCTTCTCCGCCGAGGACAATTAGATGATTGATGGTATAGGAAGACATACGGCGACGCAGCATGTCCAGTTGACTTTCAATATATTGCTGAAGAACGTTGGAATAATGCAGCGACTCGCCCCGCAAGGACTCAAGCACTTCCTTCAGCTTCAAAATACCGATGCGAACATATTCGGAAAATTGCAATCTTCCAGATGCATATACACTTAGCTGGACACCGGCGCTGCCAATTTCGACGACCAGCAGTCCTTCCTCACGCAGCTGCGGCATTTGTTCAACGCCGATATTCAGTCCGACATAGGTCAAATATCGTTCGACAGAGCTATCAACCAGCTCGATGTCCATGTCCGTGTAACGGCGAAGGTTATCTAGAAAGTACCCGCGATTGCTTGCCTCTCTAACCCCGCTCGTCGCACAGGCGCGATACGTTTTCACTTTGTAATCTTTCATGAGCTGCGACATTTGCTTCATCGCGCGGCATACTTCGAACGTGGCTTTAGAATGGATCTGACCATGGGTGAAGGTGTCGTCGCCGATCGGGGATGTAAGCTTAACATCCTCAAGAATGCGAAGCTGCCCTGGTCCGGCAAGCTCGGCAATAAGCATTTTAATTGCATTCGAACCAATGTCGATGCCTGCGGCAATAAGCGGTTTGTCCATAATATCCCCTGTCTTTCGTTACAAGTGAATGAAATAGACGGCATGTATGCCTTCACACCTATATCGCTCGCGATTTACGGGCAGGAATGAACACAGCTTATGGTGTGAATACTGCTTCCAATAGACTGGGCATTGCTGTCTACTGCTAGAGTAATGGATTTGACAGGTACAGGTCATAGATTTACAAAAGATTAACATTATGTTACGCGCTTTCGGATGGAGTTTTCATACAGGGCATGGCAAAATGAAAAGATATTGCAAGCATTTCAAGAGATGTCACTCTTTTTTTTGAAATGTAAGCAATGATAAGCTCAGCAGGCCGTTCTTCGTGGACGTAGGTGGATGATGGATGCTGTGCACACAACGTATTGCGATGAGTAAGGAAGGAGAGTATGCCATATGATGCGACCTAAGAAGCCGCTAGAAACCAAGGTTCCGACTCAGAATCGCCATCAGGGCATTGTAGATATCGGTTCCAATTCGGTACGTCTTATGATTGCGGAAATTCGCGAGGATCTGACATTTCAAATTGTAGATCAATGGAAGGAAGTCGTTCGTCTTGGTGATGAGTACGATGAAGATGGAGCGATTCCGGAATATAAAATTGATAAATTAATTTCAACGCTCTTATTATTTAAGCAGTTGTGCAGCCGTTATGAGTCATGTGAGATCATCGCGGTTGCCACGGCTGCACTGCGCAAAGCGACGAACCGGGCATTAATCCTAAGCCGCATTCTAGGTGCAACACAATTGTCTGTGCGAGTAATTAGCGGAGAGTCGGAGGCTTATTTGGACTATCTGGCAGTCGTATCGACCATGAATGTCAAGGATGCGCTGCTGGTCGACATCGGAGGCGGCTCCTTGGAGATGGTGCTCATTCAGGATCGGACCTTGAAGGAGAGCATCAGCATTCCGATTGGAGCGCTAACGCTGGCAGGCCAATATCATGTCAGAGAGGCGCTTGAAGTAGAGGAGGGGCAGCGGCTTGCTGCCGATATGGGGAAGCTTCTGGGGCAGATTGAGTGGCTGCAGCAAGCAGAGGGATATCCGCTTATTGGTGTGGGCGGAACGATACGGACAATTGCGAAGATGGATAAGGCTCAGGCCAAGGTTCCACTTGCTTCGCTCCATCATTACGTGCTGAGCCGGGAACATGTCGAACAGTGGCATGAGAAGCTGAGACCGTTGTCGCTGGAGGAAAGAGAGAAGATTCAAGGGTTATCCAAGGAGCGGGCGGACATCTTTATGGGAGCCTTTACGTTCATTACGTATGTGATGGAACGCTTGGATATGCCTATATTGACGGTAAGCGCCAAGGGTGTTCGGGAAGGTGTTCTATTCGATTTGCTTCAGGGGGAAGGGCTGATGATCGATGATCCTCTGTCTTTGTCCATCTCGAATATGATGCGGCGGTTTCGGTTGCAGCGAGATCATGCCAAGCGAGTCCATGTCCTATTCAATCGACTGGTGGAAGATATGGGAGCCCTAATGGATCTGGGAGGGGACTGGTCGCAGATCATGCATACGAGCGCGATGCTGCATGATTGTGGAGTCGTCATCTCTCCGCTTGAACGAGAGCGGCATGCGCTATATATGCTGCTCCATTCAGACTTGTACGGTCTGACTCCTCGCGAGCTCGTGCTAAGTGCGTTCATCGCCTCAGCTGATCAGAAGCTGAAGGCAGGCGAAGCATGGAGTGAATATGAGGCGCTATTCCTTCCCGGAGACAAAGAAGGTGTGCGTACACTTAGCCTATTGCTGCGGCTTGCGATAAGCTTCAATCGCGGAGCAGCCTCAGATGTAGAATTGGTGGCCTGTGATATTGAAGAGCAGGAGGTCGTATTTCACGTGCGTGCCTCGACACCACCGCTGCTTGAAGTATCGGAAGCCTATGCGGTTCGCACGGCATTTCGCAAGCGTTTCAAGCGGGATCTTGTCATTGTCGCGAATGTTACGCAATCCCGATAACGAATGGAAAAGGCTCTCTGAGGCAGAGGACATCGCTGTTCTGCTTCAGAGAGCCTTGTTATTTACGTATCCCAAATTGGGTCTTCGATGATGATAGGTCGATCCTGCTCCAGAGGAAGGCCCGTCTCATAAGAACGGTTGCCAATTGCTGCCCGAAGAGTCTCGTACGCGTTAGCAACTGAACGCGGATCTTGATTCGCTTCCTCCTTGATGTTCCAGTAGGCGGCGGCAGCCGATACAGCACGCGCCGCATCTTCACGGGCTTCTTCCCACATATCCCATATACTCGTGGATCGAATTTCTCCTGTGCCCGTCGGATCTGGCCATGGTCTTCGTGCTTCATTCAACACATCATAGGCTGGTGGTGTCTGCTTGTAAACAAACGGTTCGATTTGTTTGAATGTCAGAAGCTGTTTCATCCCAGACGGGTCATGGAATAGCTTCTGTGCGCGCACCATAGCTCGATTGGCGTCGTTCCAATAGCGTGTATCCACTCGTTTGGACAGCTCAGGGTAGTATCGGCCCGTTAAGGCATGCAGTGCACTGACCATTGCTTTCGGGAACTGTCCGCCCGTATGGATTTCTTTCCATACCGGTGTATTCCATGTCGCGATATTGCGCTTGGCGCGCAGCACATGGGTATCCATCAACACCTCGAACCGCTGGTGATCCCATTTGCGGAATCCTGAACGCACAAATACATAAGGATGCATGTTCCGATCAAGGATATGATGCAGTAGAAATCCGAGAGCGTATACGCGAGATAGCATATCTCCCTTGGGCGCGGAATCGATCAAGTCGAGCAGGAATGGACCACATTGCTTATTGTGCATGGCGCTTCCAAGCTCGTTCATTACTTTATTGCGCTGCCATGGCAGAAATTGATGATAGAATAGAAAATCCGGCCCTTGGCACCCCATATTGAACATGCGTTTCTGGGAGTCGGGCGATATCCAATGGGCGATGCCAGCGTCGTCAAGCGCCTCTTGGCCGAATAGTAAATGCGTCCATACGTTGGGCATTGTTCCCCTCCTCGTTACGGAGCATCTCTTATGCAGCTGCATGGGAAGCTGCCGCAATTGAGATGCCTATCTACCAGTTCACCTGAAATAAAGAGGAATGTCAATCCTTTATGAGTATGAAATGGGAGCTCATTTGCTATCTTGATGTGGAACATTTTTGTGCAACATGATAAAGTTTCTCGATCTGTCTAGCAAGATGAAGCGTTTGCATGTACACTGTAAGGAGCCACGGGGGACAAGCCCACAACGGGCCTGCCGAAGTGTGACAAGAGAGATAATTACATCATGTGGAGAACAGGTGGAGGATAATAACATGGAACAATTTCGTTTGCCTAAAATCGATGTACCTGCATTTGACTTGCCAAAAGCAGTCGTCCGCGTTATGGAAGAAGCGGAACAGAAGCTGGCGCATCGTCCTAAGTTGTTGAAGCTGTTCAAGAACTGCTTCCCGAACACGTTGGAAACAACGACTAAACTGCTGGATGACGGGACAACATTCGTCTTGACCGGAGATATTCCCGCAATGTGGCTGCGCGACTCGGTGGAACAGGTGATTCATTACGTTCCTTTCGCGAAGAATGACAAGGACTTGCAGCGCATTATCGGTGGTTTGATCAAGCGTCACATGTTCTATATTAATATTGACCCATATGCAAACGCGTTCAACGAGACTGCGAATGACTGGCACTGGGATGCGAATGACCAGACTGAGATGTCCCCATGGGTATGGGAACGCAAGTATGAGCTGGATTCGATGTGCTTCTCGATTCGCCTCGCATATATGTATTGGAAAGAGACAGGACGTACCGATATTTTCGATACGAACTTCAAGTCCGCAATGCGCAAAATTGTGGATGTGTGGAAGACAGAACAGCATCACTTCGAACAATCGCAATACCGCTTCACACGTGTGAACTGTCCAGCGATTGATACAATCCGCAACGAGGGCAAGGGAATGCCTGTAAATTACACAGGAATGACTTGGTCCGGATTCCGTCCAAGTGATGATGCATGCGACTTCCACTACAGCATTCCTTCTAATATGTTCGCGGTTGTCAGCTTGCGTCAAATGCAGGAAATTGCAAAGTACGGCTTCCGTGACGAAGAGTTCGTTAGCGAAATGGCGAAGCTGGAAGAGGAAATCAATCACGGCATCCAGTTGTACGGGGTTCACAACCATCCGACATACGGCAAGATTTATGTGTATGAAACAGATGGCTTCGGCAACTACTGTCTCTTGGATGATGCAGGAACGCCAAGCTTGCTGTCCATCCCTTATATTGGATATGCGGACGCAAGTGATCCGATTTATGAAAATACACGTAAATTTATTTTGAGCAAAGAAAATCCGTACTACTTCGAAGGCAAGGTTGCAAAAGGAATCGGCAGCCCACATACACCAGACGGCTATGTATGGCACATGGCGTTGTCCATGCAAGGATTAACGGCAGCAAGCGATGAAGAAATGCTCGCAATGATTGATATGCTGGAAGCTACAGATGCGGATACAGGCTTCATGCATGAGGGCTTCCTCGCGGATGATCCGAATGTATTTACACGTCCATGGTTCGCTTGGTCGAACAGTCTGTTCTCGCAGCTTGTGTGGAAGGCCATGCATCGCGGGCTGTTGGATAAATAAAGGTAGATCCATTACGAAGAGCGATGATGAGAAGCAGCCGTCCATCTCCCTAGGGGAGTGGACGGCTTTGTTGTTGAGTTTGGGAAGCTTGCTTGTCGTAGATTTACAGCAGATTGGAAGAAGTGCCCCATGTATTGTCATAGACGAGCTGGCTTAATACTTTCCGCTTCTCCCAGTTGTAGGCTTCGAGCAGCGGTCGCTCCGGATAATCCTCTGTATAACCGATAGAGATGAGGGCTGTTGGATCAATATGAAGCGGGATGTTCAGAATCCGCCGGATATCCGGCTTCTTATAGAAGCTAACCCAGCCCATTGCCAAGCCCTCAGCGTAAGCGGCGAGCCACATATTTTGAATTGCGCAGCTGACAGACATAATATCGGTCTCGGGAATGGAGTTGCGACCGAGAACATGGTCGCCGCCACGCGAAGGATCGCATGTAATGCAAATCGTAACAGGGGCCTCCAGAATGCCTTGAATTTTAATCTCCATAAACTTGGTGTCGCGATCTGTGCCTTCATAGTGAATCGCCAGCGCACGACGCTCGCGATCTACCACTTCTGCCAACTTCGCCTTGGTCTCCGCGTCTTTGATGACGATAAAGTTCCACGGCTGCATAAAGCCCACCGATGGCCCGTGATGGGCAGCCTCCAGCAGTTTGACCAGCAGCTCATCAGACACGGGCTGTTGAAGGAATGTACGAATATCGCGGCGATTGTATATCGCCTTGTAAACGCCTTCTTTTTCTTGTTCGGTTAGTTTATTCATTGTCATGAGTTACACTCCTTTTTCTTGTATTTCAAAGGCATGTCATACTATTGACTGTTTCCCTCATATGTTTATTATAACGTACAAGTTATTCATGCTGCGAATCGGGGTAAGGTATGAAGGGATCTCTTGTTGGGAAAGAAAAAGGGCCTGCCCTACATACATGTGGCAAGACCCTGCAGCAATCGTAATAGGTAATATTACAGATGATAGTAAATAATTGGCTTAAGTATTAGATAAAACAATTAGAACAATTTTTATATAGGATCAAGCATGTTTTTCGTTATGAATGTTTTGTTGCGGGTGTTTTCCCACTAGGTGGTGGTGTCACAGACTCCTTGCCAGAACTGTGTTCTGATCCTGGTTGACGAGCAGGCTGCTCTTTTTTAACTTCAGATAGAGACTGAACAGCATCTGCCACTAGGGCGGCATATGCTTTGGCGCCCTTAGGTACGAGATGAGTGCCATCCGGCTCGAAATAATCGTCATGGTCTTCAGTGGCGTTGTACCAATCGACCAATGTAATGTTGGAATGGGCAGCAGCCGTTTTCGCTAACAACGCATTGACCTTGCCTTCCCATTTCTCTGGCATGCGCGTATTGACGAAAATAATATGCTCAACATCAGAAAGGGATTCGATCAGTTTGTTTAACTGCTTTTCACCAAATATGCCGTTTGTTCCAAGTGCGATGATGACATATCTGCCGAGCTTGCCGTTCTGCTTCAACCCCTGAATAATATCGCTGGCTGCGGACATCTGCCTTCCAATCTTCGCATCGACAACAGTACCAGGGAGCTGCTTGCTCAGATAGGGAGCAACATCGAGCATGACTGAATCACCAATTGCAGAAATAGACCAGTTCTGCTTCTTGTCGGATGCGGGGTCTGTGTGAGACGGCTGATTCGGCTGTTGTGTCTGCTTGCCTTTAGGCTGCCCGCCTCCCTTGGCAGTTGAGCTAGATTCTAACGGGTTATCGGCACCTGAACTGCCGGGCTTCTTGATGGGATCAGAAGCAGCATCAGAGCGCTTCGGCTTCTTAGGTGTCGTATCCTTGACTGTATGTGATCCGGTATGTTCCGTTTGGTGAGCCTTAGATGCAGCTCCCAGATTGTCATGCGTAATGACTATCCGCTTGTTATCTGCAGATTCCTCGGATTGAGCTTGGGCGGCATCCACTAATGAACGACCGCTCATGCCAGCGTAGAACAGAGTAAGCAGCAGGACACAGCAGGCAGAAATGGACCAGTACTTCCATGACAGCCGATGCCAAGAATAGGGATCACGTAGCTTGAGCCAAAGATAAGAAAGACAGCCGCGCTGGATGGGCTGTTCGATATATCGCCACGACAAGGCGGCGAGCAGCACGCTCGCGGTGACCTGCAGCATGGCGCGCGTCCCATCGAATCCACTTGTATTGACTTCAGGATTAGTGAGAATTATGACCGGATAATGCCACAAATAAATGCCATATGATCGCTTGCCGATCCATACGAGCGGCCCCCAGCTGAGCAGCTTACTCAAGCGGCTTGCTGGATGTGCAAGCGCCGCAATCGTAAGTGCGCTCACAATAGAGAGCAGCACGAATCCCCCTTGATATAGAAAATCATCGTATTCACTTACTTCTACAATCATATAGAGCATAGCGCCTAATCCAAGAGCCCCTATTAGATCAAGGCTTAAGCCTGCCTTATGATCTGTGTTTGAGACAAGACGTCTGCTGGGCCATACGACTGCAAGTGCAGCTCCAATGAGAAGAGCGAATACCCGCGTGTCTGTGCCGTAATATACACGGCTTGGATCAGTGCCTGGCTCATACAGCCATGCCATTGCCAATGCAGAAGCAGCAGCTGCCGCTGCAATTCCGAGCAGAAGCTGACCTCGCCTTGGTGCAAGCTTTAATCCAATCATGAGTAGTACAGGCCACACCAGATAAAATTGCCCTTCAACGGCAAGAGACCATAAATGAAGGTAGGGTGAGGGCGAACCAAAGCTGTCAAAGTAAGAAACATTGTGAAAAATGAGATACCAGTTGTTCCCGTACACGAAGGTTGACCATATATCCCCTCGTAGTTTGGTCAAGCGCGCAGGATCGAAAATGGTTAGCCAAGCAACGCTGAACAGCAGCATAACGAGAATGGCGGGAACTAGCCTGCGCACCCTGTGTACCCAGAACGTATACAGATCAATTGCACCTCGCTGCTGCCTTGTGGCAAGCAGTAAATCCGTTACAAGGTAACCGGACAAGACGAAGAAAATGCCGACACCTAAAAATCCTCCTTGAGCCCAGCCAAGATTCAGGTGATAGGCGATGACGGCCAGAACAGCAATTGCTCTCAGGCCATCCAGGGCGGGCATGTAGCGTCTATTGTTGCGTCGAAGCTCATGCATATTGGACGCCCCCTATATGTGGTGTGACCACGACGAATAACCGTACTACTGAATCGTTATTCGGATGAAGTCTCATGCATAACCATTTCATTGTAGTCTTGATGTCCTTTCTTGAGATGTAGGGGAACATGATTGATTTGGATAATAAACTGGTAAAGGTTTCAGGTGAGTCCTGCTTGCGTTGAACCGTGTTCGTAGCGAAGAGGATGAAGGGGTGTGAGTGTCAGATATTCTCTTACTCGTTCCTTGTGCCTATATCTCCTAACCGTGTATACAAATATCAAAGTTCGAATAACCTCTCTTACTATATCGAAAAAGCACATATGTACTCGTTACAGATCTATTACATATTTTATTCAATTTTGTAATTTTTCGGATTCATGGTAAGGTTACAGCAATCTGTCCCAACACTTGTTACGCAAGCTAGTGACTAGAGTTGTTGCAAGCGACAGTGGAAATGTTTTCAATGTCTGTTCCGGTCAATGATCCGGTATGCATTTACGTTCATTTGTCGATAATTCAAGTTTCAGGGGCCTTACATGTACTCGATCACATCACAGAAGCTTTTATGGATAAAATTATGTCTTTGACACACGAGAGAGGATCCGATGTAATCATCGAATTTTTGGCGAATGTGAATTTGGAGACTGATCTAGAAATAATCGCACCTTATGGCCGCATCGTCGTAGTTGGTAACCGGGGCAGTTTGGAAAGATCATATTATCCATTGATTAAGGATCAAATAATCCGAAGAAAAGGCAGACTACCTACTAATAGAAAAGAGCTGTTTCCTGCAGCAGGCAATGCAAAGAAGAAAAAAAGGAGAAAAATGTCGAATTAAACCCAAAGAAGTAGTTCTTTATACTCAAAAACTTAATTTGGATATGTTTTTCTTGTGAAAATGATAAATCATATAGTGCTTGGCTGAACCGTTTTCAGTATAATAGGCATAGAAAAGTGGAAGTATAGGACGTTCGGAATATGTCGAATATACTCCATTAATGTCGGAAAGGGGAAAAGATAGCTGAGATGAGAGCCGAATGGATTCAACCTTTTTTGCAATCGGCAAGCACAGTTATTGAACAAATTGTGCAAGTCCGTCCCAGTCGGGGAGAGCTTCAAATGTTAAGTTGGAGCGGTACGCATGATTTTCGCATCCAGGTCGGTCTGACGGGGCAGTTGTCCGGACAGGTGGCATTTGGCTTGAACGAAGACGTGGCGTTGAAAATGGCATCGGCTATGATGGGGGGATCTCCTCTTGCATCCCTTGATGCTATCGGTGAGAGCGCCATTTCAGAGCTAGGCAACATGATTAGTGGCAACGCAACGTCACTGATGTACAATCAGGGAATCAGCGTTGATATAACACCTCCCCAGCTGCTCATATCGGCTGATCATCCTGGTCCTATTCAAGAGGTCTTGGCTGTACCGTTATTATTGGATGGAATCGGTCGATTTGATGTACTTATGCATATCGGCTAAAGTGATAGAGTCGACGTTGTATCCTAATGCGGCGACGCAGTTCTGACCAACTGCACCTGCTTTGTACATAAGTTAGACATGGTGCGGATTGGAGGGTAAAGGAGTAAATCAATGGAACTGAAGGGCAAGATTGTGCTTATCACTGGAGCCTCGAGCGGAATTGGGGCTTGGACAGCTCAAGCAGCTGCTGCGAAGGGAGCCGTTCCGATCTTAACGGCGCGCTCCATAGAGAAGTTGGAAGTCGCGGCTGTCTCAATGACGCCTTCACCTGCCGTCTATACGATGGATGTAACGAAGGATGAGGATGTGACGCGCGGAATTTCCACTGTGATGGAGAAGTATGGGCGTATCGATATCTTGGTGAATAATGCAGGTTTCGGCTTGTTTGAACGGACTGTAGATATGCCATCCTCGCAGTTCGCCGCGATGATGGATGTGAATTACATGGGAACGGTGCGCTGCACGAAGGCGGTTCTGCCTCATATGCTGGCCCGGGGAGAAGGGCATATCATCAATGTAGCTTCTATGGCAGGCAAGGTTGGGTCTCCTAAGTCTGCTGGCTATACGGCAACGAAGCACGCGGTGCTGGGCTTTACGAATGCACTGCGCATGGAGCTGGCAGGGACAGGTGTTGCTGTATCTGCAGTGAATCCAGGACCTGTGAATACACCATTCTTCGATCAGGCGGATCCAAGCGGACAATATGTAAATAATATTCGTTGGTTCATGATGGAGCCAGAGAAGGTCGCGCGGCATATTGTTCGGGTGATGGAGACCCGCAAGCAGGAAGTGGATCTGCCGTGGATTGGTGCGCTCGGAGGGCGGCTGTATGGGTTGTTTCCGAGAATATCGAACCGAATTGCAGCTAAAATGTTGAATAAGAAATAAACATGTGGATGTTGTTAGGATAGGCAACCATTGGCGATTCCGATGGTTGGCATGGCGAAGTCCGCCCACTCCTGTTCGATTGGGATCAGGAGAAGGCGGACTTTTTGTGTGCTGAGCACGATTGGCATGCTTCAAATACTACTCGTCTTACTGCTCGTCGCCTTCATTGGCACGGTGAGCCTCATTCATTTGCTTAATTTCCTCGAACAGTGCACGAACGGCTGCCTTGCTCTCTGGATTGGCATTATTCCAATGACGGGTTAAGTTGGGCATTGTTTTGTGCATATGATTATAGAGCGCCCACATTTTCACTTTTTCTACCGTTGCAGCATCAGTGTGTCCGGTAAGCAGATCGGCATATTTCTCCAGAAGCGCATCGAATGAAGCGGATAGGTTGTCGGTCATTTGCAGATACCTCCTTACTTTTTTGGATGTGCATGTTTAGGCTATCATAACGAGCAATCATTTGGAAAGTTGGAGTGAAGACTTCTTTTCGATATAATGGGTACAGCGAACAATGGGAAGGTATGTTCATTTATCATGAATCAGCGCCTTCCATAGAGAGGAACGATACAAGTTGAGTACAACATTTGACACATTTGCAATACGAGAAGAGCTGAAGCTTCGGCTGGAGGCCAGACATATTACGGAGCCATCACCCGTGCAGGCTGCGGCAATTCCTGCTGCATTGGAAGGACGCGACGTCCTTGCACAATCACAGACGGGTACGGGCAAGACGATTGCGTATTTGCTTCCTGTCCTAACCCGGATTCAGCAAGATGCACGATCAACACAGGCCGTGATTATAGCGCCTACCCAAGAACTTGCGATGCAAATTGTTCGGGAAGCGGAATATTACAGTGAGGGCAGCAGTATTCAAATTGCGTCGCTGATAGGCGGTGCGGCATTGAAGCGCCAGGTAGAGAAGCTGAAGCTTCACCCGCAGCTTGTCATTGGTACTCCGGGCCGGATTCATGAATTGATTGAGATGCGCAAGCTGAAGATGCACGAGGTGCGCACCATCGTCGTGGACGAGGTCGATCATGTACTGCAGAAGGGCGGTGCGAGCGATACTGATTCGATTATGCGCAGCGCGCTGCGTGATCGTCAGCTCCTATTCTTCTCCGCTACCCTGCCTGCTGAGGTGAAGGCTCTTGCAGAACGATGGATGCAAGATCCAGTTAACATTGGCATTGAACCTGAGAAGCGGATAGCGGATACGATTGAGCATCTTGTATTTGTATGCGAGGAGCGCGATAAGATTGATATGCTGCGCCGTCTCGTTCGTCATTGGAATCCGAAGCAGGCAATCGTATTCATCAATGACTCATCTGAGATTGCTGAATGGGAGCAGAAGCTGGGCTATGCGAACTTGTCAGTTGCTTCGTTATATGGAGATGCGCCGAAGCAGGAGCGGGTGAATGTCCTTCGACGCTTCCGTGAGGGACAGTTCCAATTGCTGTTAGCTACTGATGTAGCTGCACGTGGATTAGATATACCGGATCTGCCGTATATCTTCAGTGCTCAGCCTGCATTGAATGCGGAACATTATGTTCATCGTGCAGGGCGAACAGGTCGCATGGGACGTCAAGGTGTGTCCGTCAACCTGATCTCTCATCGTGAGCAGTTCATTATGCGTAAATTCGAACGTGAGCTCGGAATCGTTATCCATGAGCGCGAATTCTACAATGGTCGCATCTTCGAGCCGAATGATGCATCACGTCGTCCGAAGACGAAGCCAGCTGCCAATCATCAGCCGAGCAAGCCGTCGGCTGGGTATCGCCCGCCGTCAAAGGACAAGCGTTCTGGCAAGGACAAGGATAAAGGCGCACCTAAATGGCTGAAAGAGAAGAAGCGCCAGTAATAACAGCAATGGTATGAACTCGAACGAGGAACCGCCGCAGATAATGGATCTGCGGCGGTTTTTTTTTGCGTAATCACTATCTAATTTTTACAATTATTTTGCCTTTGGCTCTTTCTGATTCTGAATATTCCATTGCTTTTTGCACATCTTCAAAAGGAAAAACGCTATCAATAATTGGCTTGATTTTTCCAGATTCAATTAAGTTTGCAATAATACGCAATTGATCTCCACTTGGCTTCATAAACAAAAAGCTATATTGTACATGATGCTTTTTCTCAAGTGCAGTCAGTTTTTTGCTTGCAGCTGAAAACAACAAGGTTCTCCAAAATCCTGAACCGTATTCTTTAGCAAAACGAGCATTTGGCATTCCTGATACCGAAACAATTTTACCCCCGCTTTTTAAGATGCCGAATGATTTCTCAAGTGTTTTGCCCCCAAGTGTATCCAATACGGCATCAACATCTTTCAATACATCTTCAAAGTTTTCTGTCTTGTAATTAATCATTTCATCTGCACCAAGCGATTTTACTAAGTTCGCACCTTTTTCACTGGCAGTCGTTGCAACAGTGGCGCCCATTGCTTTTGCCAATTGAATCGCAAAAGTTCCGACACCTCCAGCACCAGCTTGAATCAATATCTTTTGCCCTTTTTGTAATTGTATGATGTCATGTAAGGCTTGGTATGAAGTTAACCCTACTAGTGGGATTGAAGCTGCTTCCTCAAAGCTCAAATTTTTAGGTTTTAAGGCAATGTCGTCCTCATGAACGGAAATATATTCTGCAAAAGTACCAATATTATTTTTCCGTGGACGGGCATATATTTCATCGCCAACGTTAAAACGGGTTACTTTTGCTCCAACCTTTACTACGACACCAGAAAAATCATTACCTAGGATGAGGGGCATTTTATAGGTGAGCAGCAGCTTCACTTTTCCATCGCGTATTTTAAAATCAATTGGATTAATGCTAGCTGCATGAATTTCTGCGAGTACCTCATATTCATTTATTTCGGGCATGGGCACTTCTGCCATTCGCATAGGGATTCTTCCATATTTATCGATAACCATTGCTCTCATATCCTAATTCCTCCATATAACTCTATATTTATACTTATTCCATAGTTTCAATAAAAGTCATGCATTAGCTCTTCAATATCCAGCACAAGCGTTTTTAATAAACCTATCTTTGTACGTAAATTAATATAATAAAAGTTTTTTGTAGCTTCTTTGCGCATTTCAATAATACCGGCATCCCGCAAAATTTTAAGATGATGGGATACCGCAGGTCGAGAAAGATGCGTTTGTTCCGTGATTTCCCCTACACGCAATCCAGTTTGACAATCTGTCTCCATGAGAACTAGCAAGATAGCTTGACGTGTTTCATCGCCAATTGCGACTAATACTTTTTGACAATTTATGAAATCTTCTTTGATAAGATTTACTTGCTCCTGCTTACTCATTTCAGTGAAATATCTCTAATCATTCGTTTAATGGTTTAAGTAAATGAACCAAGTTGTTGACTAAAAGATAGTATATTTTTACGCCTCGCTGCAATATTGAGAAAGAAAATCGAGACGAATCACATCTTGTAAACGAGCACTTTGCAACCTTGGAACAATGCGATTCAAATTAGGTTGAATCAAGAAAAGGCTAATTATTCATCTACGAATGAACGTCTAGTGTTTGCCATTGGAAAATTCAAGATACAACATATACGAGTCTTCACTTGTATCTTCGACTTAGGGTGAATCTATGACGAGCACAAAAAAGATGGAGAAAACATGGAACAATTCTTGAATCCAAGAAACCAAATGGCTGGTAATATCGTCTAATTAGATAGGGGTATGTACAAATGAGCATATATCTTGTTTCTTGTGCGACAAATAGGAAGGGGAGAATGAGTTGGCGTCAAAGTGGAAAATAGGGGTGCTGCTGCTTACGGTAGTAGCTTTAATGAGTGGCTGTCTCGGGGAAAAACCGGTGCTAGAGCAGCTGGAAGAAGGGAAAGGTAAGATTAAGGTCGTTAGTTATAACGAGGAATCTTTCTATAGTGAGTATGGAAATTATTTCAATATCAAATACCCGGATATCGAATTTGAAGTCGTTAGCTATCAAGAACTGTATGCCAACAATCAGGATGGCGAACCATTTGATTATGATGAAGAAATGGAAAAGTTCATAGAAAAAAATAAGCCGGATGTGCTTCTCTTAAACGATAAGCTGTTCGAAAAGTATGCGCAAAGTGGAAAGCTGTATGGTCTTGATCAAATTATTAGCCAAGAAAAATTTGATTTGGAAGGCTACATGCCAGGCCTAATAGATATGATCCGCTCCAAGGGGAACGGTACTCTATATGGATTGGCGCCGTCCTTCTATACGAATGTACTGTACTATAATCGAGATCTATTTAAGGAGCATAATGTAGAGCCGCCGAGCAACAAGATGAGCTGGCAGGAGATTATCGACTTGTCCAAGCGATTTACTTCTATCGGTTCGGGAGACAATCAAGTCTATGGATATTATCAACCCTATGGAGACATACGATCTGCCGTGAATCAAATCGTCTCATCCTCTGCATTGAATCTATTCGATACGAAGGGCGAGAAGCTGCTTATTAATTCGGATGGATGGAAGAAGGCAATTAAGATGGCAACAGATGCCGTGCGCGACAAATCGATTGGCATTCCATCTTCCGAGCAAAGAAGTATGTCGGATGATCCGTTCTTCCAGGGTAAGGCGGCGATGGTAACGGAGGGGACTTGGTTTGCACAGCAACTCAGGGATCGCCCTCGTTATGATAAGAAGGTAAAAGAAATCAATTGGGACATCGTAACAGCACCAATCGATCCTTCGAGTCCTGACGAATCAAGTAATGTGGGCTTATCTGATATTTATGGGGTTGCAGCTGATTCCCCAAATAAGCGTGCGGCCTGGGAATTCGTCAAGTTCATAAATGGGCCTGAAATGGCGAAGGCTTCTGCACGTTCCATGACTGGCCGTATTCCAACACGTAAGGACTATTTCAAGGAGATTGATGGCCGCAGCACAGAGCCATTTTACCTATTGAAACCTAAATTGGGTGCATCCTCATCAGGCTTTTGGAATAGTAAAATTCCAGAGAAATTCCATGAGGGCTTCATGCCATTGGTAAATACGTCGCTACAAGCGGTAGTCGATAATAAGAAGACGGTGGATGAAGCTGTAGCTGAATTGGAAACGAAGGGGCAGCAAATGCTTAATAAAGCGAATGAAGAGCAAAAGGCCAAATCAAAAGATAAAAAATAATAGAATCTGAATCAAGATCCATCACAGATCCATCATAGAACCTTCTATGGTGGATTTTTTTATTCACTTATAGATCGGATGGAAGTAGCGGGGAAAATTGATTTCTTTCACATAAAATCAATTCTATTGTTGAATGATGGAAAAATGATCTATATACTTATTGTTGATATTTGGAAAAATAGGAAGGAGAGTTGTGTGTGAAGACGAAATGGAAGCTCGTCATATTTCTACTAACGATTACTTCTATGTTAAGCGGGTGTCTCGGAGAGAAGCCCGTGTTGGAGCAGCTTGATGAGGGAAAAGGCAAAATTAAGGTTCTCTACTATAACGAGGAATCATTCTATCAACAGTATGGCAACTATTTTAATGTGAAATTTCCGGATATTGAATTCGAGGTTGTAAATTCAGAAGATATGTACGCAAATCGGAAGGATAATGAGCCGTTTGATTATGAAGCAGAAATGAAAAAGTTTCTTGATAAGCATAAGCCTGACGTCTTGTTCTTGAATGACACCATGTATGAAACCTATGCGAAGGACGGGAAGCTGTACAACATAGAGGAGATCATTGCACAGGAGAAATTTGATTTGGAAGGCTATATGCCAGGTCTTATTGATATGATTCGTGCGAAAGGGAACGGTACGTTGTATGGACTTGCTCCATCTTTCTATACGAATGTATTGTACTTCAACCGCGCTTTGTTCAAGGAGCACAATATCGAGCCCCCGCGCAATAAGATGAGCTGGCAGGAGGTCATCGATCTGTCGAAGCGCTTTACGGGTATCGGTTCAGGAGACAATCAAATCTTTGGATTGTACCAAGACTATGGAGATGTTGATCGTGTGATGGACAACATTGTCTCTACCTCTGGCTTGAAATTGGTAGACCAGAAGGGCGAGAAGCTGCTTATTAATTCGGACGGTTGGAAGAAGGCCATCACCCTTGCTACCGATGCGATACGGTCGAAGGCCGTCTATGTCCCACCACGAGATAATGGTGAGAATGGACAAATGATGCGGTTCGGTAATGATATGTTCATGAGAGGCAAGGCGGCAATGATGATTGAGAGCACGTGGTTTGCGCGTCAAATTAAGGATCGACATCGTTATGACAAGGAAGCGAAGCAAATCGATTGGGATATCGTCACGGCACCGGTAGATCCAGCAACACCTGATGAGTCTGGCAATGTGTTTTTATCTGAAATTTACGCGATATCCGCAGATTCTCCAAATAAGCGAGCGGCGTGGGAATTCGTTAAGTTCGTCAATGGTACAGAAATGGCGAAGGCTTCTTCCCGAGCGCTAAGTGGACAAATTCCGACCCGCAATCAATATTTCAAGGAAATCGACGGCAGAAGCACGGAACCGTTCTACTTGCTGAAACCGAAGTCTACCGCTGAGCGCTACAACAAAAATATTCCAATGGAATTTTACGAGCCTTATAACCAATTGCTGCGGAAAGCGTTGCAGGATATCGTCGACAACAAGAAGTCGTTAGACGAAGCGGTAGCTGAATTGGAAACAAAGGGGCAAGCCGAATTGATAAAGGCGAAAGAGGCAGAGAAGGCGCGTCTAGCGAAAGAGAAAAAAGGAGATTCGTCTTCGACGAAAACAGAGTCTACAGGCTCTACAGAATCCACTGGATCCACTAAATCAGGTGGCTAACCTGTCCGAATGATATAGATATATGACGTTACAGTACCTATTCTCCATTCCTTCTTGTGGCGAGAATAGGTACTGATCGTTTGAAGGGATGCTGTTATACTATATCTGTTGGAAAATAGAGGGTGGGAGGTCGTGTGTTGGTGAGATGGAAATTCTGGAAGTTGAGTGCTTTACTGCTTGCAGCCATGTTGCTCGTAAGCGGTTGTCTTGGGGACAAGCCGGTGCTTGAGCCGCTAGAGGAAGGAAAGGGAAAGATTAAAGTTCTTTATTATAGTGAGGAATCATTCTATAGGCAGTATGGAAACTACTTCAATATTAAATTCCCGGATATCGAATTTGAAGTCGTTGGTATGGAAGATCTCTATTCGAGCGACGACTATCAAGAAGCACTGAAGAAAATGGTAGAGAAACATAAGCCAGATGTTATGCTTCTGAGCGAGGATATATTTGAGACCTTTGCCGAAGACGGGAAGCTGTACGGCCTAGATGATATCATTGCACAAGAAAAGTTCGATTTAGAAGATTTTATGCCAGGCCTTATCGAGCGTATTAAAAGCAAGGGGGGCGGCAAGTTGTATGGCCTCGCTCCTTCCTTTTATACGCGAGTCTTGTATTACAATGAAGACTTATTCAAGGAGCATCATATTGAATTGCCGAACAACAAGATGAGCTGGAAGGACGTCTTGGATTTGGCCAGACGATTCAGCGGTATTGGTTCAGGTGAGGATCAGGTCTATGGGTATTATCAGGAGTATGGGAACATGAGCAATCTGTTTCAAGATATTGTTAGCTCGTCATCTTTGAAGCAATTTGATGCGAAGGGTGAAAAGCTGCTGATTAACGCTGATGGCTGGAAACAGGCCTTTACACTGGCAACGGATGCGCTGCGAAGCAAGGCTGTATATATGCCACCTAAGGGCGAAGAAGCACAATTTATGAATAATAACTTGTTCGTTCAAGGGAAGGCAGCAATGATGATGAGTGGTACTTGGCTCGCGCAAGAGATTGATAATCGTCCGACCTACGACAAGAAGGCGAAGAAGTTTGCCTGGAACTTCGTCACAGGTCCGATCGACCCTTCGTCTCCAGACGAATCTGCTTATGTGAATTTATCTGAAATCTATACAGTGTCTGCGGACTCAGCGAATAAGCGCGCAGCGTGGGAGTTCGTCAAGTTTGTCAACGGCAATGAAATGGCCAAGGCAGCCTCGCGTTCCATGATGGGAAGCTTGCCGACACGAATGAAGTATAAGAAGGATATTGCAGGTAAGAGCTCGGATCCGCTCTATATGCTGAAGCCAAAATCCTCCTCGGCCTATGGCTGGTGGAACAAACATGTTCCTAGCGCTTTTTATAGCACCTATGATGGTATGGTTCAGCAAGCCCTCGAAGCCGTAATTGAGAAAAAGAAATCCGTGGATGAGGCTGTTGGAGAACTGGAAGCCAAGGGGCAGGCAGCGTTAACGAAAGCGCATGAAGACGAAAAAGCGCGCAAGGCTAAAGAGAAGGGCAAAGAATCAAGTTCTACTGAAAACGGAAAGTCGGGTTGATGAAATTAATAAGATTCTTGTGTGAACAAGCCGTCTGAAAAGACGGCTTTTTATTGTTCATACAGAACGCTCTTATTGTTACAGAAATGTAAGGCCGTGATTAGAGGATATCCATTCGCTTCCTGTCAGGTTGTTCGATATAATGAGAACAGTGAGGTGAAGAGGCATGAAGCCTTTATTGAAGATTGATAGACTAACTGGCGGTTACAGTACAGGCAGACCTGTGCTGCATGATATCTCCTTGCAAGTGAATGCAGGCGAAATGGTTGGCCTCATTGGATTGAACGGCGCAGGGAAGAGTACGACGATGAAGCATATATTAGGACTGCTTGAGCCGCAAGCAGGAAGCGTTTCCATACATGGGAAGACGCTGGCGGAGGATGCGGAAGCGTATCGTGCTGCTATTGCGTATGTACCGGAGTCGCCAATTCTATATGATGCGCTGACGGTGCGCGAGCATCTGGTATGGACGGCTACTGCATATGGCGTCGAACAAGGAGTATTTGAGAAGAGGGTGCGGGAGCTTGCGGAAATGTTCCATATGACCGCACACCTGGATAAAGCTGCACAGCATTTATCGAAGGGGATGCGGCAGAAGACGATGCTCATGTGCGCGTTTGCTGTTCGGCCGCCTTTATATATTATTGATGAGCCTTTCCTTGGACTTGATCCGCTCGGTATTCGATCACTGCTCCAATATATGAAGCAAGTGCAGGCAGAGGGCGCATCATTGCTGGTGAGCTCTCACATTTTGTCGACGATTGAGCATTACTGTGATTCGTTCGTGCTTCTGCATCATGGTAAAGTTCTCGGAGCGGGCACGGTCCATGGAATGCACGATCAATACGAGGCCCAGTCAGGCAAGCGGGCGGAAGAGCGGCTGGAGGAACTGTTCTATGCGTGGGTTAGCGATGAGCGCATCACTGGTTCTGTGGATGGTGTACAGCGATGACACAGACCCGAATGAAGGAGGCATCCACCGTCAATAGTCTGACAGAGGTGCTTCTACATCCTGAGGAGCTATGGGCAAGCCGCAAGCGTGAATTCTGGGGTAAGGTCATGCCTTATATGCGCTACGTCATACAGAGCGGACTCGGGGCACTCATGTTATTCGTGCTCGTGGCAGGGACGGCGTTATATGCTTCCTTTATCGAGCACATTCCACCTACTTTTCCGATTAAGGAGGTTGCCCTGCTGCTGGTAGCGCCCGCAGTTGCCTATACGACCTATCGCACGCTGCTGCGGCCGGCCGATCTTGCCTTTCTGCTGCGCATTGAGCATCGAATGTCCGGCTATATGAAGAGAAGCGTACGCTATAGCCTATGGCCGCGAACAGTACTCCTTATTGCTGTGTGGTGTGTATTGTGGCCGTTATACAGCCGTGCAGAGGATAACCCGAAGAACTTCATCTTTACTTTGATCCTATTGTTGATGCTCAAGGCGGTTGCTGCATTTGGCGCTTGGAAGGAGCGCCACTATAGTGACAATCGCCGTCGAATTGCTGCCCGCTACGTGCGTTATCTATGGGCTTGTGGAGCAACGGCTTGTTGGCTGTGGCTCAATATGCCTGCTGCGCTTTTTGTCATCGGTGTGAGTGGGTTGGTGTACATAGGCTGGTTGGTTACAGGGAGAACGCTGCGTTTTCCATGGGAGGCGCATTTCGAAGCGGAGAAAGCACATGAGGGACGAGTTTATTTGTTTTTGAGTGGATTCGTGGATCTGCCAGCAACAGACGAACGTCGATATGCGAGACCGTGGCTCAATTTCATAGGCAATCGATTTGCATTGCGGAAGCCTTTTGCCTATCGTTATTTACTGATGAAGACGTTGGTGCGAAGTGAGCTGCTGGGCATCTTATTGAGGCTGGTCATCATTGGCGCTGTGCTTTTATATTGGACAAATGCTACAGAGTGGAGTCTCCTGCTGTATGCAGCAGTTGTATTCGTTGCAGGCACACAGATGGGGGCTGTGTTTGCCTTCCATCGACATGATGTGTGGCAGGAAGTTTACCCACTTCCCGTGCATGCACGTCATGAAGCGGCATTATATGCCAGTACCGTTGCGCATGCGCTGGCAGCCTTCGCTCTGCTGCTGCCAATTGCAGTCGGGCCATTATCGGTCTCATTCAAGCTAGCCGTGATCGGATCGGGTGTGGCTATCGTCTTGTTGACTAGATGGAAACGTTCGAAGCCGCGCAAGGATGATGAAGATTAATCGAATAGGAAGCATAAAGATTACACATAAAGGGTTCCTAGAATAACATTTCGAAGCGTATGAACGAATTAAATAACTGCAATTGTCTATACGGGACAAGGGTGAGATGCTTTATCTGCTTCCTTGTCTTTTTTTCTGTCAGTATGTTTCATAAGCAGTTCATGCATATGCACTAATTCTTTATTTCGTGTCTAGTCGTACAAGCAGCGACAAGAATACGATACATTGTGACGTCATAGTTATGGTAATGGGATGGCTGAATCCGCTATCATCATCAAATATGCAGCCAATTGAATTCGGCAGGGGATGCCCGTCATGCAGATGAAGGGAGAGGTGAATGTCCGATGGAGCAAGAACGTCGTCAGCTATTGCTTGGGGCAATCATATGCAAGAGGTGCGATCGGATAATTGCCGAGCAAGATACGGAAAAAGTCATGGTGTACTATGTGGAGTGCAATAAGCGCGATTGTAGAGAGCAAACAGCAGTGATGGAGAGAGAGGTACTGTACATTGAAGCTTAGTTCGAATCAGGCGGAGCAGTGGGATAAGACGGTTGTCCAGCGTCATGGCCATTCCAACAGTACGGCTGGCATACGGATTATCGAATTGCATCAGCAGCATATTCATCATGTGGGCACATTATGGCGGGAGACGGAATACAAGAACTTCGTCCCTTATTCGCCTCAATCAAATGGCCTGCATGTTGCGCAGTGCGGCAGTTCTGCAGAAGTGCAGGCTGCTGCAGAAGCAGGGTATCACAAGTTGCTGCTGGCGCCAAGTCATAGCTTATTAATGAAGTCGGAACGTGTTCGTCTCATTCGTGAGATGCTGCTTGCTGGAACGGCGGGAGAACGTGATTCAGCGCTTCAGAAGCTGCTTCCGCTGATGACGGCCGAATATGAACATATGTTGGCTGTCCTTCATCGACATGCTGCTATACATGGATATGTGCGTTTGCTCGATGCCCCAATTATGCAGCTGTTGCCGAGTATAGCCGATTTGGAATTGCGAATGGGAGTAGTTCAGCGCTTTGCGGCCGATTCCGATCTATCAGTGGAACGGCACCGTCTGCATCAGCAGTGGTTGAAGCTTAAGCAATGGAAGCAGTGGCTTCATTCCGGAAACGGGGACAAATGCATGCTGTCGAGCGCAGTTGTGGAATGGATCGATATGCAGGCAGAAGCCTTGTTCCGGGCTGAGCAGCGCTTGGCGAATCAAGGGTATGATATTCAATTAACGGTGCTGCTGCCGTATGAAGCGGGGAGCTGGAAGCAGCATGTCGGCTGCGTCCGTCTGGCTGCCGAGCAAATTCTTGGTGTTCACGCCACACGTAGTTACCCGATTGTCGGGATCCGAATAGAGCATGCGGTTAGCGCTTGGGAGAATATGTCACAATCTGGAAGGCTTGGTGGATTGGGCGGGCAGTTCGTCTTACCGGAAATCGATATGGACTGGGAAGAAGTTGATTTCGTTTGGATGAGTCGGGGAGGGGAGCCGACGAATGAAAACGATCATTTCTAGATGATCGTTCATAATATAGCTCGAACGGTGGAAAAGCCAGTGACGGTGTGGAAGCTGCCGGCACTGGCTTTATTTGAATTTAGAACAATTTAGAACAACCGGTTCAGACATCGCTTGCTTCCTGTGTCTAGTTCAGAGATCGGAGGCACGATACAGCGTCGTCCGAAGCTGTCGAGCAGAATCATTCCCCCTTCTGGTGAAGGCTGGACGTGCTCATGCAAAGTTTCCAGCTCGAGCCTCATTGTTCCTCTATCAGTGATAACCTCCCATTTCCACACCTTGTTCTTCTCATGTATGCTCACGATACTCTCCACTCTAGGAATGAAATACCGACGCTTCAGCTCAAGCTGAATAGCGTCTTGACTGCTGGAATCCAGCTGCTGCAAGTCGCGTACAATGCCAATTTCCTTGCCATCACGATCTCGTACAGATAAGTAGCATAAGGCGTGAGAGAATGGAAATGCCCGATAAATTGATACTTCCGTTGTTACCGTATCTCCATCCCTAAGCTCCAGCAGGCCTCCTTCACTGTGGCGAAAGGATACGGCGGGAGAAAAATAGCGGATATCTTCCGCAAATGCGCTTATGGAAGTGGCGGACTGATCATGATCGTTAGTGTTGTTCGCTGACTGGTTGCGGATATGTTCTTCCTGCTCGGCTTGGTGGAGCGGTTCTTGGACATGTACATCAGGCAAAGAGATACTCCCCTTTCATTTCAGACATTTCCTGTTGAGCCTGCACAAGCTTCGCGTATACTCCATTCTGCGAGAGAAGCTGATCGTGGGAACCGACTTCCACGAGCCTGCCTTGATCCAGGACAATAATACGAGTGGCGTGGCGGAGCGTAGACAGCCGATGAGCAATAGCAAAGGTCGTGCGCCCACGAATGAGTCTCATCATCGCTTCTTGAATCTGGCGTTCTGTGGCGGTATCGACAGAAGCGGTAGCTTCGTCGAGAATCAGGATTGCCGGATCATGGAGAATTGCGCGTGCAATGGCAATCCGCTGCTTCTCACCGCCAGATAATCGTGCTCCGCGTTCGCCGACCCGAGTATCATAACCATCGGGCATTCGGATGATGAAGTCATGTGCATTCGCTATCTTGGCGGCACGCATAATCTCCTCCGGAGATGCGTCAGGCTTCGCATAAGCAATGTTCTGGGCTACAGAACCATCGAATAGAAAGGTTTCCTGAAGAACGACTCCAATATGCTGACGCAAGCTCTCCTGCTTCATGTCTCTAATATCGATCCCGTCGATGCGAATGAGGCCGCTGTCAGGATCATAGAAACGGCAGAGCAGATGAATGAGCGTGGACTTCCCTGCTCCTGAATGACCAACGATACCGATCATTTCTCCAGGCTGTACAGCAAGCGTAAGCTCCTTCAATACGGGACGATGCTTCTCGTAACCATAGCTAATATTCTCGAATTGTACGGCTCCGCGTACAGAGGGGAGCCGCATTGCTTGGTCTCGATCCGGTACCTCTGGCTTCATATCGATAATTTCAAATATGCGGCCTGCGGCAGCAAACGCCCGGCTGGTCCAGTTTACGGCTTGACTGAACCATTTCAGCGGGCCAAAGAACATACCCAAGTAACCAATGAACGCCATAAGCGTTCCAAGTGTCATATGTTGACCAAGTACGGATTGACCCCCAACGAACCAGACGAGCAGCAAACCAGATTGTGTCACAAGGGAGAACAAGGGGAGTACACCTGCCCAAAGTCCGTCTACACGAATGGACTGCTTCATTAACACATCATTCGCCTCATGGTAACGACTTCTTTCTGTGCTCTCTTGTCCGAATGCTTTTACGACGCGAATGCCTTGGAGTGTATCGCCTACAATCGTGTTGATGCGATTAAGCGCTCTCCAGTGGATGTACCAGCGCTGATGAATGAATGGCCAGATGACAAAAGAGAAGAAGATGACAATGGGAGCTGGGACGAGTGCTAGCAGAGTAAGCTGCCAATTGAGTGAAGCCATCATGGTGAAAATGGAGATGATGAGCAGAATCTGGCTGGTAACCCATACGACGCCATCGTTCAAAAATTGACTGAGTGCGTCGGCATCATGGTTGACTCGCCCAATGAACTGTGAAGTTTGGCGGCGATCAAAAAATCCGAGCGACAGCTTCATCAGAGAACCATATACATCCTCACGGATATTATGCATAAGCTTACTGCCGGTATGTACGCTGATATAGCCGCGAACGGTCGTCATGACAGAAAGTGTGAGCTGAACAAGACCAAGCATCAGTACGAGTGCGAGCAGGGATGCGGCGGGATGTGTCGTCTGCAGGACATCATCGACGATAATTTTCGTGAGGTAAGGAGGGATAAGTTCAATTAACGTTGTGGCGATGACGAGCAATGAGGCAACCGACATCCATTTCTTAAAAGGCTTCGCATAGTCCAGCACTCTCCTGAATGCCTTGCCCTTATCGGTGCAGCGTAGGCAGCTTTCGTTCTGGTTAACGAGTCGTGCCCCACATTTGGAGCACCGCCGCGGCATGTCATCCACGGATGGAAGCGGCAGCTCATCTCCCTGAATGATTGCTTGGATCAGTCGGCAAGCGAACGCGAACTTCACAGTTTCCATCGATGTGTATCGAACGAGTACGATCGAACCGTGCTCAGTATCTGCGATGAGCTGCGAGCTGCCTATCGCATCATTCGTTCGGCATCTGTTGACAACGCTTACAAGAATGCGTTTTTCTAATTTTCCGGAAGAGGTGCATATGAAGATTTCATCTTGGGAAATCAGCAGCCAGCGTTCAGATAATGTAGCATCGTCCTGAATATCGGCTCTCCCGCAGAAGAGCAGTTCAGCCGTGGTCATGCCTGCGGTCGCGAATGGCGGTGATTCGATAAAACGCAAGGATATCCCCCTTTTCTATAAGAATTATTAATATTGGGAAATTGTAACATACAAACTTGTGTTAGGGGAGGGGGATATCGTATAGCTGCATAATGTTGGAGGAACGATTCAAGATAGCACAGAGAACGAATCTAAAATAAAAAGAGCCGCCTAAGGAGCAGTGTTCTACTCCTTAGGCGACAATTGTTCGTTGCACGATAATAGGGCTGCTGAATTGCACGAACAAGCACAGGGTGCTATTTCGTCAGATCAAGAATCCCTTGATAGATTGTATCAAATAATTGCTCTAATTGGTTCTCCTCAATACAGGAGAACGCAACTCGCAGATCGGTATCGCCAAGAGCAATTGTGCCGACACCATACTGCTCGAGCAAGTGTGTGCGCAAGGTTTCGGCGTGTACATTTTGAAGCTTCAAGCACATGAAATATCCGGAGTTGAATGGATAATAGCTTAGCACATCTCCGTACTTGCCGCTGTCAAGCAGCTCCTTCACTTTGTTCGCACGGGCCTTCATCAGATTGAACTTGGCCTGCTTCTGCGCTCCGTACTCTGGAGAGTTCAGCGCATGGAGCACGAACGTCTGCGAAGGATGAGGGCCACTGGATATGGTAGCCCGAATGATCCCGATTGTCTTCTGCTCCAAGGCAGCGAGCAGTGCTTCGGACTCAGCTGCGTACGTGATGAAACCTACGCGGAATCCCCATACATACTCTTCCTTCGTAGCTCCATCGACCTTAATTGGCAGGATGTTAGGATGAATGGAAGCCAATTTGCCAAATAAGGATTCATGCATGGAGTCTTCGAAGAAGAGACCGAAGTAAGCATCATCTGTTACCACGACGAGACGCATGCCTGCTTCTGCTGCTTCAAGCAAGGCCGCAGTGATCTGCTCTCCTTCTTCTCTTCCAGGTGTATAGCCAGTTGGGTTATTCGGGAAGTTCAAGACAACGATTGCCTTACCCTTGTCCTTATTGGCAAGCAAGGCATCGCGAAGTCCTGCACTATTGAATTTCCAATTGTCATTATATAACGGATAGTAGACCATCTCTGCATTGCGGCGAATGCCGAACGTGAGCTCGTAGTTCTCCCAGTTCTTCTCTGGAAGCACCACAACATCGCCCTCGTCCGCGAACAGATCCGCAACGATGCTGAGTCCATGCGTCAATGCATTCGTCACAATCGGATTGCTGATTGTTACATTGCTAAGCGATGGGTTCTCCGTAAGCATTTTTTCTTTCCATGCTTTGCGCAGTTCAGGCTTGCCTGCTGGCGGTGCATAGGGATAGATATCAGCAGGGTCATAGGCAGACAACGTATCCTGAATGACGCTGAGGTGCATTGGGGTATTGCCTTCCGTAGCGATGCCAATTGTGGCATTGAATGCCTTGGCCTTGCTTTTGGCTTCTGCTGATTGGCTCAGTATGCCTTCCTTCGGGAAGTAGATTTGCTGCGCGAGCCGGGAGAGCATGGCATAAATGTTGGGATTGTGCTGTTGAATTGTTTCGTTCAATTGTTGAGCCAGTTGATTCATGGCGTCCATCCTTCCACCATCATTGTAAGAGGGCCCATTCCATGCATGCATGGAATACGCCCTTGAAATACTTTCTTCATTATAGCATTATGGCTCTTCATTCGTCACGATGAATTGGTTATCATTACCTATAAGCAGCATGCAAATACGATACGCCTAATATTTGATGAGTAAAGAATGAGGTTCAAATTTTGCAAAAGTGATGGTACTATAGTGAAATAGTGCAAATTTTTCGAGCAATCCTACATGAAATTGACTTAATTATGATGGAGAAGAGACCATGTTAGAGAGAAAGAAGGGGGCACTACCGTGTTACAAGCATCGCCGACGCAGTACATTCTGAAGCCGGCTTGCGCGAAGATTACATGTGAACCGAACTGGAAATGGCAGAAGCGAGAGAAGCCAATGCCGAACTATGACCTGTTCTATGTATGGAGTGGGGAGGGGGAGCTGACGCTGAATGGCGAAGTCTATGAGATTCGCAAAGGCAGCTGCTTCTTATTCCGTCCGGGGGATCACACATCCGCAACACATAATCCGCAAAAGCCGCTGACATTAACTTATATTCATTTTGATGTGGATGCATCATTGTCGGACATTCCCATGTCCTATCGAGAACTGCACGAAACGGTTGACTTCGAACATTTGCTTGCCAGATATGTGCGCTTGTTTTTGCGGGATACGTATGGTGCAGAGATTGAAGCTCAGCTTGTGCTGAAGCAGTTGATGATTCATCTGCTGCGCGCAGACAAGGAAGAGCCGGATGAGCGGAAGACGAGTCATCAGCTTGCGGAATCTATCCATGAAATTGCGAATTATATCAGGCAAAATCCAGGTGCCAATCATCGTATTCAGCATTTGGCGAAGCGAGCGCAGTTGTCCCCGCGTTATTTCTCAGTGAAGTTCAAGGAACTGATCGGGATGTCTGTGCAGACGTATATTATTCGTTCTCGAATTGAACGAGCGGAGCATCTGCTGCATCATGCTGGAATGAATGTGACGGAAGTGGCGGATGCATTAGGATACAGGGATATTTTCTTCTTCAGCCGCCAGTTTAAGCAATATACAGGACGGAGCCCGTCCGAAATTCGATAAAAGGATCATACAAGCTGCTTTGGGCACTATTGTCCGGGCAGCTTTTTTGTTAGATATGGTTTTGCTCTAAAAAAACGACATCCTTACTGCTTACATAATGATTAGAATTGTTAAGGAACGATAAATTCAGCACGAGGTTATCGACAAAAGGTGTTCACTAGTTTACCTTTAATAGTAGAAAGTATGAGTCGAATAAATATTCATTTTGTTGGAATGTGAGGGATTTACAAGAGATATATATAATGATAGAATTAAGACAATTAATTCCATAATAAGGAGGTGATGGAGTGGGTTCCATCAGTGCTGTTTATTCGACATTAGGAGAATTAATTCAACGTTATCGGTATGAACGGTCAATGACGCAGGCGAAGCTGGCGGAGTTGACAAGAATTAACCGAGGCAGCATCTCCAAGATTGAGAATGGGGACATTAAACGGCCTGATTACGCGACCATACAACCCATTATTTCCGTTCTGAACGTGCCCTTGCGCGAAGTGATTGATGCTTTGTCCTTGACTGACCATCGTTCAGACACTTGGTTCGGATTATTGCATAATTCAACATCGAGTGGGGATTACTCCTTGTCAGCTGAGATCGCTTCCTATCTATTAGCATCCCGCAATGAAGAGAGCGAAGTTCTGCTAGGCAAGCTTTTTCAAATAGTTCAGGAAATATCGAACAATAATGAGCTGAAGCTCTCATTACTGAACATCGTTATTACCTATGCACGAAGTCATGGAATTCAACGCTTCGTTGCGAGAGGAACTTTACATAAGTATTTAATTGAGCGGGACGATTTTTCGAAGATGGAGGCAACTTACCAAACTGGTCACTATGTACTCCATTATGTCGAATTTCTATCTCGTGAGGAGAAAGCCACTTTATATTACAAGCTTGGCGTTCATGCATATAATTTGGGGCTTTACAACGAATGCATAGAGTTATGCAAAAATGCAGTTATTCAAGAAGATGTTGAAAGCAGCTTTAGCGCATACTCTACTTTAGCAATTTGTTCGTCGTATTTTGAACTAGAGCAATATGATATGGCAGAGAAATATATGAAAACATTTAGTTTATTTAGTTTCCCTTTTGTGCAAGAAAATGTAGATTACTGGACAGCAAAACTGAATGAAAAAAAAGGAAACATTGAATTGGCAGTTTCTCAATTTCAGCAATGCTTAGATATTCCTTCGTATAAATTAAATGTTGTTAATTCGTTACTTAGATTATACAGGGTAAACAAAGATATAAATTCAGCAGCAAAACTCATTCAGAATGAACAAGAATACCTTATTCAGAGTGAAGACAACCCTATTTTTATTTCAGGTCGTGCTCATTATTTTTTGAACAAAGGAAAGTACCTTATAGATTCTAGTAAGGAGAATGAGGCTGTTGAGCACTTTATTATGAGTGCAAAATTGTTCTTTAGGTTGAATGAGACAAAAAAAATCTATGAATGTTTAGAGCTTATCTTCCGTCATATGAAGAATGTAAAAGATGATGATGGAATGATAAACAACAAAATGGAAAAGCTGTTTGAAGATTTGAAAAAATAAGGAGGGGAACTTTGTGAAAAAAAAGGCAACTAAAATTTGTGTTTCATTATTAGCGGTTTCTTTTTTGTTAATGCCATCACTAGTAAGTGGTTATGCAGACTCAAGCTATGTAAGAACTGTTAATTCAAGTGGTAATAATGTCAATCAAATTGATAAAATCGTAATGTTTGGTAGCGGTGAGGATTCAAGCCTTCCCTGGTAGTTAAAAAAGATGCTGTTTCTAGGACGCTAATCTTTAGCGTCCTTTTTGTTGTCTATAACGCATTGCAACAAATGTTGAACAGAGTCGAATATATCTTATTTCATAGAATTGTAGTGAAATAAGCAGAATGTTATATAATGACAATGATACATAATTGTCGGATAATAGAAGCAATCATGATTTATAAAAAGAGAATCATTATCGGGAGGCTAACACGATGCGGTTTTACTTTGACATCCCTACTAATGAAACCAGCTTGTCGGATGAAATGTTGCTAGACGAAATCGAAAAAGCCCGCGAGCAACTGCAGGAAGCGTTTGATGGTGGTAAAACATTTACTGACGCTGAAGTTATTGAGCTTAGTCAGCAACTCGATGAATATCTAGTTGAAATTCAAAAGAAAAGACTGCTTAAAAAGGCGATCATGGAGATTGATATTGCTGGATAGCTAGTGATTCATCTGATGGCTAATAACTATCCTGTAAGCGGAGGAAACATGCATGGGTTCCGATTTAGCACACGTGAAACTAGGGGAACTAATCCAATGTTACCGGAATCGGGAGAGTATGACACAACAAGGTTTCGCAAAAGAAGCAGGTGTAGATTATGAAAGTGTTATCGCAATCGAAAAAGGAGAAACACCACTAGATTATGCAGTGCTGCAGTCAGTCATTACAGTACTGCATATTCCGGTGGAAGAAATAGTGGCGGCTTTGCCGACAGAAGAGGTTAGTTCTGAATTATGGCTAGCCCTGTTGGTAGCATATTTACCAAGTAAAGATAGGCAAATACTCGTAGATATTCTTTTTCATTTGTTGGCTTGTCATGATACGGGAAATGAAGATTTGATATACAAGCTATATCATGCGGTTCAGCAAGTGGCAGATAACATTGAGTTGCGGCTTGAGTTACTGGATTATATCATCTCTTATGTCAAAACAAGAGATATGCAGTCTATTGTAACGAGAGGATTGTATTATCGCTATTTAGTGGAGCGGGACGATTTCAGTAGGATGGAGGAAACTTTCCAGTCTGGACAGGCTGTGCTTCACTACGTGGAGTTTCTCCCTCGTGATGATCGAGTGGTTTTCTATTACAAGTTAGGCGTACATGCCTTCCACATAGACCGCTTCTATGAAAGTATTGAGTTAGCTAAGCTAGGAATTGCTGAAGATAGCTCGGAGAGCACCTACAAAGCGTACTCCACCTTGCTTATTTGTTCATCCTATTTTCGACTTGAGGAATATGATCAGGCAGAAAAATATTTGAAAGTATTCAGTCAGTTTCCTTTCTCCTTTGTTCAAGAAAATGTCGATTTTTTAACAACCAAACTCCATGAAAAAAGAGGACACATCGAATTGGCAATTAGCCAATTGCAGAAATGTTTTACAGTGTCTTCTTATAAAATAAGCATTGTGAACTCACTTCTTGATTTGTATCTAACAAAAAATGATAGTACTTCTGCAAGGCAACTACTCCAGCAAGAACATGTATACCTCAATGTAAACTACTTAAATCCAAATTCAATATCAGGACACGCATATTACTACAAACTTAAAGGAAAATGGCTTCATCGATGGGGGAAAAACAGTGAAGCCATTGATTGCTATATCCAAAGTGTAAGCATGTTTGTTGAATTAACCGAAGCTGATGAAGTTTTATTACGAAAGATGGAGCGCACACGGTTGAAGATGATGAATGCAGCCAAAACGGGACGGAATTTAACAGACGTCTCTGTTGTGCAGCTCAGTCAAGAGCTTGATACCTATATCGTTGAAATACAGAAAAAAGGGATATTTAAGAATTATCTATTAAGAGATTAATGAAAAAGAAGCACAATTGATCTCTTTTGTTTCCAGATGGAGATTCACTCACGATTCATCAAGAAAGTGTAATGGAGGATACATGCATGGGGGTTGTAAAACCGAGAAATGAGACCTTGGGGGAATTGATTCGCTCATATCGACATGAATGGAATATATCCCAGCAGGAACTTGCGAACAGGACTGGCGTAACTAAAAAGAGAATTTCGTTCCTGGAATATGGCGGAGCTCCACGAGATTATGCTATCCTACAACCCATTTTCTCTATTTTACATATACCTGCTCATGAAGTCGTAAGTGCTCTTGCCGCTACAAAGATTCAATCGGAGATATGGTTCTGTCTGCTGCAACAACTCGTGTTGTCTGAAGACGATATCTCACTGGCTAGAGAAGTAATGGTTCATCTAATGGCCTCTCAGGACGAGAATTCTAAAGTGCGTTTTGGGAAGATATTAAGCATCGTACAGCAAGGATCAGGCAACTTAGAGTCTCGGCTAGAATTAATGGATGATGCAATCATATATGCCCAAAGGCAAGGCTGGCAGACATATGTTGCAAAAGGATTGTTCTATCGGTATTTAGTGGAACGGGATGATTTCAGTAAAATGGAGGAAACCTATCATTCGGGGAAGCAGGTACTTGCCTATGCTGAAGATCTGACCTGCGAAGATCGTGTTATTCTATATTACAAGTTAAGTGTTCACGCTTATACACTGCGCAAGTATAATGACAGTATTGAATTCGGTAAACTACTGCTGACCTGTGATAAGACAGAGAGTACCTATAAAGCTTACTCCATTTTACTGATTAGTTCTTCTTACTATTATAAATCTCAATTTGAATTGGCAGAGAAGTACCTCAATCGTATTCGATTGACACGCTTCCCGTTCCTGAAGGATCATGTAACTTTAATGCAGGCCAAGTTTCATGAACAACGGGGAGAAACGGAATCAGCTATCTACCATTTGCAGCTGTGTATGGAGTCATCGACTTACAAATTAAATATTGTAAACTCACTACTTCATATCTATCTTCAACAACGAGATATAGATGCAGCACAACATTTGCTCCAAGGTGAATCAGACTATCTGGAAGAAGACTTCTCCAATCCTATGAAAATCAATGAACTTGCAAACTATTACATTAACAAAGGGAAAGTTATGAGCGGAATAAATAGACAGAAAGAAGCTATCGATTATTTCAAAAAGGGGATATCCATGTTCACTAGATTAACGGAAACGGATGAGGCCTTGCTGAGACAATTGGAGCAGACACGATTAAACATGATCAGTGCTGTAACGGATGGCCGGAATCTGACAGATGCTACTGTCGTTCGTCTTAGTCAAGAGCTGGACGGTTATATTGTGGAATTTCAGAAAAAGAGCATTTTAAAAAGAGCAGTGTTAACTACTTAAAGAAAGTTATAGCGCTTTTCTTTAGTAGTCGGTGCCTGAGAAAATGAGCACAGAAAAAGGGGCTTTTCCAATTGCCATGGTTCATGGCCTATGGAAAAGCCCCTTTTCAGTAAGATGCTATGGAACGCAAGTAGGGTTAGCTCTGTGTCTTCTGTACGCGTTCAGTCTTCGCATGGAACGTCCCCAAGCAATCTCCTATTCTAACCTTGGCGCCGAGCGCTAATCCCTCCAGGGGCTCGAATGTATTCGTTTCTGTCAGCAGCACAACGGTTGATCCGAATTCAAAATAGGCAAGATCCTGCCCCTTCTCATAGCTGGACTTCACTTTATCATCCGAATAACGGATGCTGCTCACATTGAGTGCCCCAACTTTCACAACCGCTACTTCACCTTGTCCATGTCGTATGTACGTGATAAGTCGTTCGTTGCGGCTAAGTACACGCGGCATATGATGCAGACCAAAATCATTTACTGGATAGACACGCCCAGGCACATGTTCGCTCTCCACAGTGGTCCCCGTAACGGGGGCGTGAATACGATGATAATCGGAAGGACTTAAATACAGCACGAAGCAATAGCCATGACTATATTTTTGTCGATGAGGAGAGTGGTTCAGCATCTCATCGAGAGTATAATCCTGCCCCTTCACATTAAATATACTGCCTTCCTGAATTGGCCCCATACCTGTAATCACTGCATCTACAGGGCTAGCAAGCTGGTCTTCTGCAGCAGAAATAGGACGCATATCTGGCTTAAGCTTGCGAGTGAAGAATTCATTCAAAGTCCCGTATTGATCCATAGGCTTCTCAGCTTCCTCAACACGGATATTGTACGTCTTCGCAAAGGTTGGAATAAATCGGCGGCTTAATCCGGAGTTGGCGAAGCGGCCTGCGATGCGAGATACCCACTTGCGTGAGGATAATTCAGTTAGTAGCCGTAAAAATCTTTTTTTCATTGTTAATTAATCACCTGGTTTATAAGACACCTGAATTAAGGGCGTCCTGTATTTTTCAACCTCAAGAAACAGAATAAGAAGCATGTTTCCTGTGGACTATCTTGACACAGAACGCCATCATTTTCAATATGATCCTACACAACGCTAAGAATAAAGAGGGTTATTGACTTGCTTGACGAAGCAGAGATGCGCCATAGGCAATTGGATTCACATAGGTTGCTCTCCAACATTCAAGTAAATTAGCCTCACGAAAACTGTAACGTTGATCTCGTCCATTGCATTCGATAAATAAAGGAATTCCATCAGGAGAGATCCCGATATCTAGTCCTAAATCTGCAAGATGGGGCAGGGTGTGTGATAGCCGTGAAGCGACATCTAAGGAGAAGCGGCTGATTCGTTCGCGAAGGATATCAAGCGGAATATAAGGCAGTGCAGAAGCTGCCAGCAGTTCAAATGGATAGACTGTTCCGCCTTGAGCTACGTTCGTGACGAATGTATGCGATGGTGCAACCTTGCCCACGATTCCTGTGATTTTCCATTCTCCGGTTCCGTCTCGTTGTACGGATACACGCAGATCGAAGGGTCTACCCTTATAGCAAACGAGCGGCAAGAGCTGTTGAACCAAAAAGGCCTTCTTCAGCATTTGGGACCTCACGGATGCGGGCAATTTCCCCTCAGGCATCTCGACGGTTCTCCACTTACGGCCCCCTGTTGACGTTCGCAGCATGTAGGTCGTTCTCCACCCTTTGCTTGTTCGCTCAATTTTGGTGAGCCCTCGTCCTATGCTGCTGTTATTAGGCTTCAGTACAATCGCGTCATAGCGTTCCATGAGTCTGGCGATAGAAGAACGAGTTGCGAGGGTTGTGTCTGGCAAATGTGGGGCGATCATATGATCTGCCTTGAGTACGTTGTGAATGCTCATTTTGCCGTATCGATTGACCTCGTTGAATAAGATAATATTCGCTTGAACCAGAGAGCGGATACGCGCGCGTGAAGTGGGACGCAAATAAATCGCTCGGTTATGAATGACTCGTGGAATAGGCATGCGTCGGCGAACATAACCAGTCGGCCCTTTTACATATGCGGCTACTTCCATTCGACGGGTATTTACATCTTCAATTCGGAAGAAGCAAGGGATGATTCCGTTCTGACGCGCAGCTTCTTCATAGAACAGGATAGCTTCGTGCTTCGTCTTGCCACGGATGAGTCCACGCAGCAAGGGAGCATTGAACAAAATGCCGATTCGATTATCGGACATGGTCATACCTCCTTAGGGGCAAAAATGCGATATACAAATAGCCATTGGCGATAATGCATCGTATGTATGTCCAGTATTGGCGGTATGGACGAGTGGATGAAGGCATAATGACTAAATTTGATGCTTGGCTAAGCAGATGAGGAGGAACGAAATGCATCTTCAGAAGGTGGCTGTCATTACGCCAGGAACATTCCCGATTCCTTCTGGATCGAGCAGTTCCGTTGAGCGAGTCGTGGAGCATGTGGTAAGCAAGGCTGCTCAGCGAATAGATGCACGAATTTATGCAAGACTGTGGAGCGGCCAGGAAGAGATAGACACGGTTCGGGGTGTTCCTTGTGTTCGAATTCGAGCGAGCCATGCACGGATGTACGTGCAGGGGGTTATTCGCAGCATGGCTCAGTTCATGCCTGATACGATTCAAATTGAGAACCGTCCCCGATTTGTTCTCCCTATCAAGCGTTCCTTTCCCAATGCCCAAATCATATTGAATCTTCACTCCGTCACCTTCATGAGCCGTAAGCATATTCCCCTGAAATTATTAAGGTCATCACTTCGAGCGGCAGATCGGATTTTCGTCAACAGCCGCTATTTATATCGCAAAGTTGCAGCAGTCTGTCCAAGTTGTGCTTCGCGAATCGTAGTGAATACATTAGGAGTTGACCAAGAGCGATTCCGCTCTAAATGGACGGAAGAAGGAATGCAGCGTTCTGAAGCAGGCAAGGACATGCTAGGTTGGGCGGATCGCAAAATCATTCTATATGTCGGGCGTCTTATTCCCTTAAAGGGAGTTCATCATTTATTGAAGGCCATTCCGCGTGTCATTGCGAGGCAGCCTAAGGCGCTATTTGTCATCGTCGGCAGCGCGTTTTATGGATCTGCACGGAGAACCGTCTATGTGCGTAAGCTTGAGCGTTTGGGCAGAGTGTATCCGAAGCACGTTAGATTCGTCCCTTATGTATCCCATGAACAAATACCGGATTGGTATTTGCTAGCGGATGTTGTAGTCATGCCTTCGGTCGAGAAGGAGGCATTCGGTTTAGTCAATGTGGAAGCGATGGCTTCTGGAGTCCCTGTACTTGCAACACGTGTCGGAGGCATTCAAGAGGTTGTTGCAGACGGGATTACAGGCGTGCTCGTGCGGCCGTTTCGGCTAAGCATACGGCTTGCGAATGAACTAAACCGGTTATTGGATGATGATGAACGAAGAAAGAGAATGGGGGAAGCGGCTGTGGAACATGTACAGAATCATTTTACATGGGACAAAACAGCCGAGCGGTGGGCTAACGAAATAGGCGCTCCTGCAGAGCAATAGATTCATACGTATAGGCGAGTGTCGGGGAGAGCACTGGGTGCATATGATGGATTAGGTGTAGGTAGAAGCCCATCGGAAAGGAGAGAGTGCAGCGTGAAAAAGAAAAAAGGGAGCTTGTCCCCGAAAGGAAAGAGGCCTTCCTATTATGTAGATAATCCGAATAGGTCGGAACTGAAAATGTTGGATCGATTATCGAAATCTAAGCCTAGTTCGGATCAATTATCGAAATCTGAGCCCCATTTGGATCAATTATCGAAATCTAAGCCCGATAGTGTTGCACAGTCCAAGAAAGCTAACATCAATGCGTTTGCGACAGCACAGGAAGAAATGAACCATCTGATGAAACAAGCAAAGCTGGCTCTTCAGCAGGCAAAGAGAGGCAATGTTGCCATGAAGCAGCCCACAGCAGGTGAAGGTTCTTCGAAGTCGAAGACACCATCTTTGGATGCCCATGTAAGTAGAGAAGAGAACATACCAACGCCTGTACCTCCATTCACTATATCCCCAGACATTGAGCATAGCGAGCAGAAGGCGCAGTCCACTCAAGTTTCGGAAGTCGAAGCTTCCACACTCACTGGCGTAAACGCACCTTCATCGAAGCAAGCAGATAGCAAGCTTTCGAAAGCAACCCGCACAGAAAAGAAGAAGACTAAAAATCCATCAAAGCCTATTAGAGGAACGGTGTCCCAAGATGTAGAGGTTGAAGCTTCCTCAGTTGATGCTTCCTCTATGGACACACTCCATGTGCTTGAAAACAATCCAGTTGAGCAAACGGAGCAGAAGGTAGACGTTGATGCAGTAATAGCTGTGCAGGCAGAGAAGGAAAAACGGCTTTTCGAGAAGAGAAGCATTTTCCGGCCAAAAGCGATTGTATATACCGATGATATCGTGGATGAGGCTGTTACCAATGAGAAACTGGCTGCGTATTCGATAAGCGGATCCAAGATTAAACGTGAGAGCATTGATTCTGATGCGCTAAAGGATCATTCTGTCACATCGATTAAAATTGCAGATGAAGCAATCACTGGCGGGAAGATCGCTCCTGATTCGATTATGGGTGAGCACCTCATTCGCAATGCGATTTCAGGCAGTAAAATTCGAGATCGTTCTATTACAGGAGGCAAAATTAAGGACGGCAGTATAACCTCCGAGAAGCTGGCTGATAAGACGATCGATTCTGATAAATTAGCGGAAGGCTCTATTCATACGAAGCATTTGAGCGAACTAATCATCTCGAATGAATTGATTCAAGACCAATCCATAACCTCTGAAAAGATACGCAGCGGTGCGATCCATACGGAAAACTTGGCCAATGGCGCTGTGGACACATCCAAGCTTAGTGATGATGTAGTCACGAATTCGAAGCTGCGGAATCATGCTGTAACGAGCGATAAAATAGCCCCCTCTAGCATTGTTAGCGACCATTTAGCTGATGAAATTATTGTGAGTCGTATCATCGCTGAACGTGCTGTTGAGAGTCGACATATTGGTTCCAACCAAATTGAAGGCTCCCATCTTACCCCGAATATGATTAGCAGCTATCATCTTCAGCCTCAATCAATTCATTCGATCCATCTTGCAGCAGAAACAGTTCAATCTGCCCATTTGCAGAAGGAAGCGGTCCATCAGAAGCATGTGCGCGAAGGAGAAATTCATAGCTGGCATTTGCACGAGCAGGCTGTAACGACAGATAAATTAGCGGATCAATCAGTCGCAACAGCAAAGTTGATAGATCAAGCTGTCACTTCCACCAAAATCGCCGATCAGAGTATTACTTCGCAAAAAATTGCAGATGCCATGATTCAGTCTCGTCATGTTGTCAAGCATGCAATAAACACGCAGCAGATCGCACCACTTGCCATAGTCGGTCTTCATATTCAGGAAGAGGCGATCGGCGGGGAGCATATTGAGCAAGATAGCATTGCAAATCGGCATGTGCAGGACGGGGCAATTGATAAGCGTACGATTACTTCAGGCGCAGTAGAAGGGAGACATTTAGTCGCGAATGCTGTTAACACAGCGCATCTCGTAGATGAGGCAGTGACAACAAGCAAGTTGGGTGTACACAGCGTTACCTCTTTGCAGCTCGCTGATGAGGCGGTTACTCGTCAAAAGCTGACGAATCAAAGTGTGACGGCTGAGATATTGGCTGACGATAGCGTAACTTCCCGTCACATCAGTGCGGGTGCAGTAGGGGCCAAGGAAATAGAGCTGTACTCCATCAAGGATGAACATATTTCACCAGGAGCAATTAGCGAAGAACATATCCGAGCTCAATCGATTGATGCGGCTATGCTGAAGCAAGAAGCGGTAACGAGTGAGAAGATTGCTCCGCATGCTGTACGAGACAGACACATAGGTTCATCCTCCATATACTCCCATCACTTGGCTGATCATGTGGTTACATCCCTCAAGTTGTCCCCAGAGAGTGTATCCAGCGACAAGTTAAGTGATATGTCGGTTACATCCAGCAAGCTTGCGAATAAGAGTGTTACTTCTGAGAAATTAGCAGCGGGCAGTGTAGAATCCATCCATTTGACAAAAGGTGCAGTAAGCTCGGAAGCAATTGCCTATGAAGCTGTTGAGGCGGAGCATCTTGCTCCCGGATTGGTATCAGGCAAGCATGTAGAAGCGCAGGCGATTGACACCTATCAGCTTGCAGAACAGTCGGTAACGGCCTCCAAGCTGGCTCCAGGGTCAGTGGAAGGGACACATATTCAGCCACAGGCTGTTGCGGACGAACACTTGGCATCTGGGGCAGTTCGTATTGAACATCTCGATGATGAATTGTTTACGATGTTGAATAATCTCGTCAATCCCCCACCAGCAGAGCCCATAATCATTGGATCGTCTCAACTTGAACCATTTGCTGTAATGAAAGACCATATAGGGCCCAATGCTATCCATGCAAAACATATATCAGTAGCAGCTATCCATGGATCTCATCTGGCGGCAGGAGAAATAAACAGCCAGCATATGGCCAGCGGCTCGATTGATGAGACGCATCTCGTAGCGAATGCTGTGCATGGGCATCATCTTGCCCCGGAGAGCGTAGAATCGATTCATGTGCAGCCGGAGTGTATCCAAGCTCAGCACATGAGCCAAGGAGCAATAAGCTCGGAGCATGTGAGTCAAGGAGCAATAAGCTCGGAGCATGTGAGTCAAGGGGCAATAAGCTCGGAGCACGTAAGCCACAGAGCAATAAGCTCGGAGCACGTGAGCCAAGGAGCGATCACTGCGGAGCACGTGAGCCAAGGAGCGATCACTGCGGAGCACGTGAGCCACGGGGCAATAACATCGGAGCACGTGAGCCAAGGAGCGATCACTGCGGAGCATGTGAGCCACGGGGCAATAAGCTCGGAGCACGTGAGCCACGGGGCAATAAGCTCGGAGCACGTAAGCCACGGGGCAATAACTGCAGAGCA
>NZ_KK366030.1:199318-305352 GCF_000686865.1 Paenibacillus sp. UNC217MF
ATAAGCTCAGAGCATGTGAGCCACGGGGCAATAACAGCGGAGCATGTGAGCCAAGGAGCAATAAGCTCAGAGCACGTGAGCCACGGGGCAATAACATCGGAGCACGTGAGCCAAGGAGCGATAAGCTCGGAGCATGTGAGTCAAGGGGCAATAACATCGGAGCACGTGAGTCAAGGGGCAATAACATCGGAGCACGTGAGCCACGGGGCAATAACATCGGAGCACGTGAGCCAAGGAGCGATAAGCTCGGAGCATGTGAGTCAAGGGGCAATAACATCGGAGCACGTGAGTCAAGGGGCAATAACATCGGAGCACGTGAGCCACGGGGCAATAACATCGGAGCACGTGAGCCAAGGAGCAATAAGCTCGGAGCATGTGAGCCAAGGAGCGATAAGCGCGGAGCACGTGAGCCAAGGAGCAATAACATCGGAGCACGTGAGCCACGGGGCAATAACATCGGAGCACGTAGGCCTTGGGGCAATAACGCCAGAACATTGTACGTTCTCGTCTATTCGTACTACATCGACGAGAACCTCTGCACTGCAGCAATTCGGGATGTCGTCTTTCGCTTTCCGTGAACTAGACGAGAAGATTGAGTTAACGATACAGTTCGAAGAATCCTATCCGCATGAAAACTATGTTTTCGTCGCAATGACCAATCATCCTTCTTGTTATGCAGTTCTGAAGTCGCAGTTCACGGATCATGTCGTCATTGAAATTATCCGTACACGCATTGGTCCGCAGCCGGAAGGATTCGTATCATGGATCGTGATCGGATAGAAAAGGATCACTTCGCGAATGCCGATTCGTGATTATGAGTGACCGTCAGCGTCAACATGGCTGCTGGCGGTTATTCACCCACATATTTCAGCCGTTTATCCCCGCTAATCCCTCGTGTATGTACAGATGCCGTTACAACTTATCAGGTAGGCACATACAATGTGGTGGTTACACAGGCATAACTGTCCTAGGGGGTGAAGCGAATTGCGGAGAGTGAAACTGCGTCGGCGTCGGATCCGTTCTACAAAAAAGCGTAAACGGAGAATGCGCAGATGGAGTCCCAAGCTAAAAATACCTGCACATTCTTATCCGGTCTTATCTGTGATCATTCCTGTCTTAAATGAACGCCGCACGCTGTCAAAAGTCATTGAACAGGCTGCCCGAGTCCATCCAAGGACAGAAGTTATCGTGGTATCTAACGGCAGTACAGACGGATCAGATCGGATTGCTGAGTCAATGGGAGCCCGGGTGCTCCGATATGATCAGCCATTAGGGCATGACATAGGTCGAACCGTCGGGGCACAGGCAGCTCGGGGGAATATTTTATTATTCTTGGATGGCGATATGGTGATCGCATCCTCGAAGCTCAGACCTTATATACGGAAGGTTGAAGAAGGCAAAGACATTGTACTTAATGACTATTCAGGACCTGTGAATCGCCACGAAGTGCATCAGGTCGTCTTGGCCAAGCATGCGCTTAACGCGCTGCTATCACGTCCTGACTTGAAGGGAGCATCAATGACAGCGGTGCCCCACGTCATTAGCCGTCGGGGATTGGAAGTTATCGGAGCGGATGCGTTGTCCGTACCGCCGCTCGCACAGGCCATGGCCATCAACAAAGGGCTCGCTGTCACGACCGCTCCTTCCATCGATGTAGGGAAATTGAACCGAATTCGCACCAAAGGGCACATAGCGGATCCATTAGAACAGCTCATCAATGACGATCATATGCGGGCAGTTTGCTGGCTGCTCGAACAGGCTGGAGATCGTGGTGGACATACTGACTTGACTAGACAACGATGGCGGGTGAATTAAGTGAAACTAAGGAGAAAGCGACAACGGCGCATCAAGATACGGCGTAGAACCCGGCAAGTATTCAGCGTGGCCAGTCGGCGGCGACGCAAAAAAATCCGCCAGCGGAAATCCCAACGGAGGACGAGGAGGAAGCCTCACCCAATTGCTCCGAAGGTTAGCATCACGGCTGTTCCCCGCGTCCCACGGGAAATGTGCATGGAGGCCTCAAGGGCTGGACAGGTGCAAGGCATCGAATACGCTATGCAACAAGAAGTGTCGACAGAAGTCCCGCGTCCAATCGTCAAGAATGAGATGCAGAGGCGGTTTGCATCGTTTATGGAGCCTTATCGCCCCATCCTGCGGCACTTTGAGTGGATAAGGGCTATGGCTGAATCGTTCCGAGACGGGTTCGTACAGAGTCGTTTCCCTCAGGCTGCAGATGCGGTGCTTGTGCCGACAACGAAGCGTGTAGACGTCGTGCTCAGCGCATGCAATGAGGAGAGAAGCATTGGAGCTGTTCTGCAGCAATTGCAGCAATTGTCGCTAAATGCTCTCTTTGTCATCATCAATGGTTCCAAAGACGGTACGCTGCAGGTCGCCAAAGAGCAGGCCCAGGAGGCAACCATTGTTCATTATACCGATCCGCTAGGGCACGATATAGGCCGCTCAATAGGGGCAAGGCTGTCGGACGCTGATATTGTATTGTTTATGGATGGGGACTTTCCAGTACCTGCTGATAATTTGGCTCCGTTCATATGGGCAATTGAGACGGGGGTCGATGTTGCACTGAATAATATTACTCCATTACTTCATCATTTCGGACAGCAGGATGGAATTACGCACTGCAAGCAATGGCTCAATCGCTGCTTGGGGAGAGAAGATCTGTATGCGAACTCAATGACAGCAGTTCCGCATGCCCTTAGCCGCCATGCCATCGAGACGGTGGGTGAAGAGGCGCTCTGTGTTCCACCTAAGGCGCAGGCACTTGCTATCGTACGGGGGCTCCATGTTCAGGCCGTACAGGTCGTGGACGTCATTCATAATAACCGAATTAGACAAACGAATGTCGGAGCAAGCAATCCGGTTGCCACATTAATTCTTGGCGATCACATGGAAGCCTTCCAGGCGCTAATGATGGAGAGGGATACAGTTCAAACAGACAACGTGGAGCGAGAGCGCATTGCAAGGGGAAGAAATGTTGGTTGAAGAAATCATATCCGTATCCACACACCAGTATGATCATTTCAACATATAATGCGCGCAAGTAACGGATAAATGTGCGAGATCAAGTATCGAACGCATATGTTCATGTAGGGAGGATGTACGTCATGAAGGGCATCATATTGGCTGGGGGGACTGGAACCCGTCTCTATCCACTGACCAAGCTAATGAATAAGCACTTAATACCTGTAGGCAAACATCCTATGGTTAGCTATGGGATAGAACGATTGCGCTCAGCGGGCATAACCGACATTTTCATGGTGATTGGTAAAATGTCTGCTTCGTTGTATACCGAGTATTACGGCAGCGGCCAGTCTATGGGGGTGCGCATAACGTATGCAATTCAGGAGGAAGCAGGGGGCATCGCGCAGGCGCTGTCGTTGGCAGAGCCCTATTTGACGCGGGATGAGAAGTTTGTTGTGTTGCTGGGCGACAACTTATTTTTGGACAATTTAACCCCTTATGTAGAAGCGTTTCATCAACAAGATGCTGGAGAGGCTCGTATTCTGCTCAAAAAAGTCAAGGATCCGCATCGATACGGCGTCCCTAAATTCGATAGAGAGCATCAAGATCGAATAGCATGCATTGTAGAAAAGCCAAAAAGCCCCCCATCATCCTATTGTGTCACAGGCATATACATGTACGATACTCAGGTGTTCGAACATATTCGCGCAATTGAGCCATCCGCGCGAGGGGAACTGGAAATTACCGACGTGAACAACTGCTATGCGCAAGCTGGCAAGCTGCAATACAATACGCTTCAGCAATGGTGGATCGATGCGGGGACATTTGATTCCTTATCAGAGGCTTCGCAGCAATTGTGGGAGGTGCGGTTGTGACGCATTTGCTCGTAACCGGCGGCATGGGATTTATCGGGAGCAACTTTATTTCATATATGCTCTCTCAATATGAGGGATTGCGCATTACGAATTTGGATGCACTCACTTACGCTGGCAACCCAGATAATGTGGGGGATGTTGTAACATCCGGTCGTTATCGTTTTATTAAAGCGGACATTACAGATCAGGCGCGTCTCGAACAGATCTTTGCGGAGACGGCGTATGATGCGGTAGTCCATTTCGCGGCCGAGTCCCATGTTGATCGCAGCATTTCTGATCCAGAGGCATTTGTCCGTACGAATGTATTCGGAACATTTCAGTTGCTTGAGGCTGCGAAGCGTCACCAGATCTCGAAGTTCATTCATGTATCTACGGATGAAGTATATGGATCGCTAGACAAGACAGGTTATTTCACAGAAGAGTCTCCATTGGCGCCGAACAGCCCCTATTCTGCATCGAAAGCGGGATCTGACTTGCTTGTGCGAGCTTATGCACATACGTATGGAATGCCTGTTGTAATTACTCGATGCTCCAATAATTATGGGCCAAGACAGTTCCCAGAGAAGCTTATTCCGACGATTATCCTGCGTGCATTGCATGATGAACCGATTCCTGTATATGGTGACGGGATGTACGTGCGGGATTGGCTGTATGTTACAGACCATTGTGCGGCAATTGATGCGGCATTGAGAGCGGGCAAGGCAGGGGAAGTCTATAACATTGGCGGGCATAATGAGCGTACGAATATTGACATCGTGAAGATGATTCTTCAAGTGCTGGATAAACCGGAATCACTCATTTCCTTTACCTCAGATCGTCCTGGACACGACAAGCGTTATGCCATCGACCCAGCAAAAAGTGAGCGTGAGTTGGGATGGCGCCCAACCGTCAATCTGGAGCAAGGGATGCAGGATACGATCGATTGGTACTTATTCAACCGAACTTGGTGGGAGAGGGTTCGCACCGGCGCTTATTTAGGCGCACACTGATTCAGGCTTCAGGCATATAGGCTTTGTAGGCAGATAACTGCATGATGATAAGGGAAGGTGAAGGCATGAGTACGACTGTGGGCCGCAAGAGGCCGCTGCTTATTCTAACTACAGCTTCTATTCGTACTCCACGCAAAAGAAAGCGTCGCCCGCTTGGCAAGCGATTGCGAACAAAGAATGGTCGAGCGGGCAGTCTGAGACGCAAAGGGGCGCGAAGAGGGTTATGGAAAAAGGGGGTTCTGAGATCGAGGCTATCGAAGCTATCGAAGCAGTCGAGGCTGCCGAAGCTAGGAAAAAGCGACCCTGTTATTCATCAATTCATTCCGACCATCCCCAATCTGGAGGATGAGAAGCGGCTTAGCTTTGAAGATGGATACCGTCATGGAAGGTATGAGGGAGGCGAGTTGATTCTGGCGAATTTATTGCCTGAGAATACGTATCTCCCTGATATATCCGTAGAAGACGTCATCACTGCAGGCTTCGAACAGTTCCGGCATCAGTTGCAGTCGTTCATAGAACCGGAGGCAGTATGCGCAGAGCTTCATAAGGCGCTGGAAGAGCGAAGACCGATGTCCCTTGTCCGACTTGGTGATGGAGAGATGTTCGCCTTGGCACATGATAAAGTCGTTTCGACTGAACTCGTGCGGAGACATGGCGATTTCCTGGCCTATGCAGGACTTGAAATTCCTGATCATAATTGTCGGGAACAATTGGCTGAAGCTGTGCGCAAAGCGTCATTTGTCGGTGTACCTACCTTCCGTTCTCCGAATTTCCATGGCCTCCTCTTGCCGGTGCTTCGTGCACATGGCTTACACATGGGTGATATGAGGCTGACCGTTTCGACAGTGAATTACGCTATTGCATTGCAGGGACACCTTTATGGCTTGCTTAGAAGGCGCCGCGTATTGACTGTGGGCAATGCCGCCGTGGGATTAGCATCCATGTTGAGGAAGCGAGGAATTACAGTAACCGGTACAATTGCTCCTGTTCGGGGGACAACGGATATCCCACGCATTCTAGATGAGGTGTCCCGATATGAATTTGATATCGCTTTGGTAGCGGCAGGAATTCCAGCGGTCATCCTGGCACAGCAAATAGCAGAGCGATACAACAAAGTGGCCATTGATTTCGGCCATTTAGCGAATAAGATCGCGGATGGAGTCATTGCAATATGAAGTTGAGATTGGATTCGGTAGTGTGAACTTGCATTAAGGGGAAGGGGAGGTGTGACACGTTTATGACTCGACATCGTCGGCCGGTACTGCAGAAGACGCGGAGGGCAGGAGCTCGAACATCAAACAGCACACACCAGCTATCAGGGAAGGGCAAGGGTGACCGGAGGCAAGACCGATTCGATCATGGTTATTCGTTAGGTTATGTCAGAGGCTTTCAGGCAGGTCAAGAACGGTATGGCACCCCATTCGACGGAACGAGCATCATTTTACCTGTTTATAATCAACGGAATCAGTTGGAGCAGTGCTTGGACAGTATTTTCTCGAATACGGACAGACCGATCGAAGTGATCGTTGTTGATGATGCCTCCACCGATGATACGCTGGCCTATCTGCAAAGGCTTAGCGGACAGATTAGATATCACAGCCATGAGACCAATCGAGGTCTGGCAAGTGCAATCAATACTGGATTGATGATGTCCAAAGGCAGCACGATATGCATATTGAACAGTGATACGCTCGTAACGCCGAAGTGGTTGTCCGGTATGCTGAATTGCTTACACAGCAACATAGAATTTGGTATGGTTGGATCAGTGTCGAACCGTGTTGACGGCGAACAGCAGATACCTGTGCCTTACGAACATGTCCAAGATATGTATGACTTTGCTGCTGAATATAATATCCCAGATGCAAGCCGGTGGCATAGCACAGATCGTTTGTTCCATGTGTGCCGCCTTATGCGCCGCAGCACATTTGAAGCGAATGGATACTTTGATGAGCGATTTGAGAATAGCGGATTTGCAGATGAAGATTATCATTTGCGCATGCGGCTGCTAGGGCTCAAGCTTATCGTATCGAGGGACGTATTTATCCATCGCTCGTTCCAAGCAAGCCTGCAGGAGCAGGGCGGTCACACTCAATCTAGTCAGGATAAGCATGCGGCTTTCTTTCAAGAGAAGTGGGGCAATGCTTATGATTGGCTTCAGCGTATTCGTACGCAGCATGGGATGCTTGCGGGCCGGCAATGTCAGGCATTTTATCCGTCTCAGGTGGCAGTTACTGGACTAAACGATGCAAATTATTGGATTGAAAATGGGGCAAAACGTCCTGTTCAAGGGGAGTTGCGTATCCCGATTGTAAGGGTAAGTCAGCTTGAATTGCGAGGCTGGCCAACAGGAGTACCAATTGAGGCTGCTGCGGTTGCGGAGAAATGGAGTAAACAGCATGCAACAGAGGGAAAGATTCCTGACGGTGCTGTATTTAAAACGGAACTAGGAAAGTATTATCGTCGTGAGGGTGAAGCATGCAGAGAGCTTGTTAGTGATCATGCGCTGAACCGCTGGGGATTCGCTGATAAGGTAGCAATCCGTACGGAACAAGAGAGAAGCAACCTTACGGAACAGTTGCCAATTATGGCGCACCCGGTCATTCATTCCTATCACATTTGAGGAATTGAAGAGTGGAAGTTAGGCCTTGTGCTTGGGAGGGGAGAATATTGCAACATTTCATCACGGACATGATTGGTCAAATGTCATATACACAGCGGCATATGGCGCGCGTGCTTGACGCAGAGCGGCAAGTAGCGGTTCGCATGGCGCAAATCGTGCATGCACTGCCGGATGTTGACCCTCAATTCGGGGGGGAGAACGATTATAAGGAATACTCCCAGGCATTAACGAAAAGTATCGTAGCTTATCTGAACGGAATCGCCGAGCTAGAGGAAGCGATGGCGGAACAGCTGCAGCATGTGTTGAAGGAGATTTCGGATGATACAGAGGAATAATGCGCATGCAAGGGGGGATCTGCATGAATAGAGAACAGTCCTATCACGTCATTCTGGAGGCTATGGCCAAGATGCAGGGCAATGTAGCGAAGATCCTAGAAGCTAAAGCAGTAGAGGCCGAGAAGATGCGCAACTGGACGTTGAATCATATGACAGAGCATTCGTTCACGAATCATCGGGAACAGATTGTCGAACCTCTTGACGTGCATGCGCAAGTGGTTGAAGTAATCGAGAGTTTGACGAAGCTGCAAGTCAGTCTGTCCCACAATATGAAGGTACTGCTCCGGCGTGAGGAATCCGAGGGTTACGGGGATAGCCTCGGAGGGGGCATGTTGAATGGGGAGTTCGGAATAGGAGACAAAATGTAATGGCTGCAGCGCACGAGGAGCAGCAGGTGCAGATTGAAATGATCAAGGCTATTGTGCAGAGCCAATCCGCATTGGCACGTATGTTGAATCAAATGGCTGACCTCACAGCACATTCAGAAGCTGCAACGAAATTGCTCAAGGACAATATTCGTCTGTTGTCCATGTATCAGCTTGCACTATGCGGCATGGTCACAGGTTTTCAGACCCGTATTCGCAAGACAGGCACAGCTGCGCCTCCATGGCTGCATCCGGATTGTCAATTCGAGGAGATGAGAGTGGAGGAGGGAGAAGTTGCAAGTGAATAAGCTGAAGCGAGCACGGAGATCCCGGCGGCAAATAGGACAGCAGAAGTTGGTTAGCGGCATTGGATCAACGGGAAGCGTAAGGAAAGCGGGCAAGCAGGTTCCGCAACGGAAATCGCAACGCCGTCTTCAGGTTGTGAAGCAGCCCGATCGTCGGCGTACAACGAAGCAATTTGCCTCAACACATTCGACTCATCATCGCATTCAGCATCCTGCATATCAAGATGGATATCGGGTGGGGTATGCGAAAGGATATGAAGATGCACATCAACTGTCCTATGCCAATCAAGCATAACGAAGTGAACAGTCTGACACTTGCATGGGCAAGAGGAGGGCTGTTTTTTAATGGCTATCGAGTGATAGGATTCGGGCAAGAAGGAACTTGAACAAGTATCACGTTTGGGTAAACGGGGTAGAACGATGCGCAGTTGTATGCCTGCGCATCGTCAGAAACTTGATTATCGATTACAGCTCTCTATAAATTGGTTTCAAGGGGAGAGACATAGCTTCCTGCTTGAATGTGGCTCCAGTTGTATGACGTCAAGCGTGGTTCCGCCTACCAGGGGTAGATCGAGCCACATGCGCATAACGCTTACTCCCCATGCACGAGGAATGATCGTATCCCACATGATTCCACGCTGCTGCACTTCCCATTGGGAGATCGCCTTGTGAGCTCGTAGACGAGTGCTGCCGCTATAGTTGTGTTCCGTACTGTCGAGTAGCTGTTCACGCGGTTGAAGTCGAATATAAACAAGGTCGGAAGCAAGATGAACGTCCATCTCTTCTGGTTGAAAGATTCTGTCTCCATGCTGCTCGCTCCATTTTCCCCAGTGTTCAGATAGCTTGTGACTTAGTAATTGTGCAAGTTCTAGGTCTTGCATATCGTGCCTCCTCTCGATGAGATGCAATATCTGCCGTGCAGATCGAAATCGATTGCAAGCAGCGTCTCAGTTGTTGTGCGTATCCTACCTTTTGGAATAGAGATTGTAAATAGAATCCAATCCAGGAAATCCAAACAAATGGTCAAACAAAGCGTTTACATACAGGTATTTATTTAAATTTCTTTGTTTTTCTCATGAAATCATCGCCGCATAAGCAAAGTTGAGAAATTGCGAGGTAATGATGCTGTAATGGGAGATAAGATGGGATTAGTTGATCACAATTGCCCGGAAATGGAGAAATTATGGTTTTCATTTCATTTACAGCAGGAGGGGGAAAGGCGTAAGATTCAGTTCAGCAACAACAACGTTATCCGTTGCGTCTCAATCGCTGAATTCCGCAGGAAGCGGAAGCGGGGGAACCAATCAAGTGAATGGAGCTGAGTGGACAGTCAGCAGCCACCGTTCGCATGGGGTGAATCCGGCACAGGATTACTGTCCTGGCTGGTAGGGCGACTCTTCGCGCCCGAATCCGTCAGCTAACCTCGTAAGCGTACGGGAGAGGCGCGCCTGATCATATGGCGACGCACCTCTTTCTTGCAAGTAGGGCTTCGGACAGATGAACAGGAGGAACTGGATATGTACGATGCGGACCGGGTCATTACAGTGTTCGCAGGCTGTGAGACGGGGATTGAATTCATACGTCAGTTGAAAGGAGCAGGATATTCGGTGGCGGGAATTGCCCATAATGGGCGATTGGCAAAGCGATTGGAAGGTATTGGCGTTCATTCCATATGCCGAATCAATACGACGGAGCCGAAGGCGTGGGCCGTCCCTCATGTCCCGATTGGCCGAATCTATGTGTTTGAACAGAGCTTTGCGCTTTCCTGCCGGCTGCTTCAAATATGCCGGCAATGGACGACGGATCCGATCACAATCGTGACGAAGCGTCATCATCCGCAGTCGATCTACCGATTGCTTGGTGCAAATTACGTCATTTATACGCAATCGGATCAAGTTTCATTTTTACTATCAGATATCATCTAATTTATCCATATAGGCAATGCTCACCGCTGAATCCCATTCATGGGAACGGGGGAACCAATGTTAGTGCGCCAGCTGTACATCTGCAGTTCGCGCAAGGGGTGAATCCGGCACAGGAATCCGTTCCTGGCTGGTAGGGCGACTCTTCGCGCCCGAATCCGTCAGCTAACCTCGTAAGCGTCCAAGGAGGCAGCCTTTATTTCGTCGTGGAACATTACGCGCACGTTTATTTGACGACGCGCGAAAAAAGCCACACGGAAAGGGTCCCTCTTTCCGTGTGGCTTTTTGTGTTGCCTGCGCGTTCCTACAGAGCGAGAAGTCTTGGTAGGTCGGGATCGCGGCAGCATTGCCTGGAGAGATGAGAACCTTATTCAGGAGGAGGAAGGGACTATGTTTGATGCAGTCATGATGATTCTTCTCGCACTGCTTGGACTAAGCGTAATGGGCATTCTCCATTGGTGCAAGGCGGAAGTGGATGAACGGGGTGATCGCTCATGATGATCGTGTTATTCACCTTGATTACGGCGCTGTTCATTTATTTGTTATATGCCTTAGTCAAGCCGGAACGATTTTAGTTTGGGCAGAGTGATTGTTGATATTTGTACATTAGAGAAGGGTGGAACGGAACAATGAGTGCAATCGAATGGATCGCCATTGGAATTACCTTATTGCTTGCCTTGGCGATAGCGCGTCCGATCGGAATATATATGGCAGGGGTGTTTGATAATAGCGGAGCTCCAAGACCGTTGGACCTTGTATTTGGTCCGATAGATCGTTTTTTATTTAAGTGTTTCGGCATTAAGGATCAATCGCAAAGCTGGAAGGCATACGCCTTTACAGCAGTTGCCACGAACGTGCTAATGATTGTGGTGACGTATGCAATATTCCGCCTTCAAGGGGTATTGCCGTTGAATCCGAATGGCATTCCTGGCATGGAACCGGGAGTAGCATTCAATACGGCGATCAGCTTCATGGCGAATACGAACTTGCAGCACTATAGCGGTGAAAGTGGACTGTCTCCGCTGTCACAAATGACGGGCATTATTTTCTTGATGTTTACGTCACCTGCTACTGCGCTTGCGGCAGTAATGGCGATTATTCGCGGTTTGACTGGCAAGCCGCTCGGCAACTTCTTGGCAGACCTTGTGCGTTCGATTACGCGCATTTTCCTGCCTATTGCGATCGCTGCCAGTGTACTGTTCATCTGGAATGGGGTTCCGCAATCCTTAAGTCCAATGGAAAGTGCAGTAACCGTTGAAGGAGCAGAGCAGCACATTCCGCTCGGCCCTGTAGGAGCTATGATGTCGATTAAGGAGCTTGGCAACAATGGCGGCGGCCACTTTGGAGCGAACTCCGCACATCCATACGAGAATCCGAACGGTGTGACGAATTTAATTCATATTTTACTCATGCTGATGCTGTGCACGGGGCTGCCGTTTGCCTACAGCCGCATGGTCGGCAACAAGAAGGAAGGGCGAGTGCTGTTCGTCTCCATGGCGATCTTGTTCCTCATTATGCTCGGATCATCGCTTACGGCCGAACATATGGGCAATCCTGTGCTGAACGCAGCAGGATTAAGTGGAACAGGCAGCATGGAAGGGAAGGAAGTGCGCATTGGCGTTGTGCAATCGTCACTGTATTCGGTCGTTACGACTGCATCGGAGACGGGCGGAGTCAATAATATGCATGACACGCTGACACCACTCGGTGGCTTGATCCCGATGGCGAATATGATGCTGAATACCGTATTCGGCGGCGTCGGTGCTGGATTTATGAACGTGCTGCTGTACGTCATGATCGCCGTATTCCTATCCGGTCTCATGGTCGGACGGACACCTGAATTTTTGGGCCGCAAGCTGGAAAGTAAGGAGATGAAACTGCTGGCGGTTACCTTGCTGGTGCATCCGATATTGATTCTAGTACCGACTGCAATTGCAGTTGCTACACAGGCGGACACCCTGTCCAATCCAGGATTCCACGGATTGTCGCAAGCATTATATGAGTTTACATCATCTGCGGCGAACAATGGATCCGGGTTTGAAGGGTTGGGAGATGCAACGCCGTTTTGGAACATTTCCACAGGTATTGTCATGTTCTTAGGGCGCTACGTATCGCTCGTTACGCTCCTTGCCGTAGCAGGATCGATGGCGAAGAAGCAGCCAATTCCGAACACAAGTGGTACGTTCCAGACGAATACGGCGCTGTTCGGTATCGTATTTGTCGGCACAGTACTTATTGTGGGTGCTCTGACGTTCTTCCCGGTAGTCGTGCTCGGTCCGGTCGCAGAACATCTGACGTTGTGGAAATAAGGGGGAACGGAAAATGAAGACGGAAAAACAGATGAAAACACCTGCGCCATTTGAACCGGCGCGTACGCATACACATCAAGACAAGGAACGGAGCATGTTCCAAGGCAGCTTAATGCGGGCAGCATCGATCGATGCGCTGCGGAAGTTCGATCCGCGTCAGATGGTTAAAAACCCGATGATGTTTATTTGCGAGGTTGGCTTCGTTATTACACTGCTGCTTACGTTCGTGCCGGATGCCTTTGGTTCGCCAATGCCACGTTGGTTCAACGGCGCGGTCAGCTTCATCTTATTCATTACGGTTTGGTTCGCGAACTTTGCTGAGGCTCTCGCTGAAGGTCGCGGCAAGGCACAGGCGGATTCGTTGAAGCAGGCGAAGCGGGATTTGTGGGCGAACAAGATAACTGAAGGTGGAACGGTTCGCGTATCCTCATCCGAGCTCCGTAAGGGTGATGTCGTAGTCGTTCGTGAAGGGGAGACGATTCCTGGCGATGGCGAGGTCATCTCCGGATTGGCCTCTGTGGATGAATCAGCGATTACTGGGGAGTCTGCGCCAGTATTGAAAGAAGCAGGCGGGGATTTCTGCTCGGTAACTGCTGGAACGAAGGTAATTAGTGATGAGATTCGTATTCGGATTACAAGCGATCCGGGAGAATCGTTCTTAGATCGAATGATTTCATTAGTTGAAGGCGCGCAGCGCAAGAAGACTCCGAATGAGCTTGCTCTTCATACTGTACTTGTCAGCTTGACGCTTATCTTCTTGGTTGTCGTTGTGACCTTGCCTGTATTCAGTCATTATTTGCAGGTCGAATTGAATGCGGCGGTGCTAATTGCCCTGCTGGTCTGCTTGATTCCTACTACGATTGGGGGGTTGCTGTCCGCGATCGGTATTGCAGGTATGGACCGCGTAACTCGGTTCAATGTCATTGCAACGTCAGGTAAGGCGGTTGAAGCCTGCGGGGATATTCATACAATTATTCTAGATAAGACGGGAACCATTACGTTCGGGAATCGCTTGGCTCATGAACTCATTCCGGTGCAAGGAACGAATGTAAACACATTGTCTCAGTGGGCAGCTGTTGCCTCTCATCATGATGAGACACCTGAAGGTCGCTCTGTCGTGGATTGGGTATCCAAGGCAGGAATTAAGTATGAAGCAGAACTTGCTATACAAGGGGAATTCATCCCGTTCAAAGCGGAAACACGCATGAGCGGTGTTGACCTGAAGGATGGGCGCAGCGTGCGCAAAGGGGCTGTTGATGCGGTGAAACGCTGGGTTATCGCCCAGGGAGGTACCGTTCCGCAGGATTTGGATGCCAATTCAGATGCGATTGCTTCTGCTGGCGGAACGCCGCTGGCTGTGGCCGTCGGACGCGATATTTATGGGCTGATCTACTTGAAGGATACGGTGAAGCCAGGCATGCGGGAACGGTTCGAACAGCTTCGCCGCATGGGCATTCGCACCGTCATGTGTACAGGGGATAATCCACTGACGGCAGCAACCATTGCTCGGGAAGCGGGGGTAGATGATTTCATCGCAGAGAGCAAGCCAGAAGATAAGCTGGCTCTGATTCGCAAGGAGCAGGCGGCAGGGAAGCTGGTAGCAATGACTGGAGACGGTACGAATGATGCTCCGGCACTGGCACAGGCGGATGTCGGCATCGCGATGAACAGCGGCACGGCAGCAGCGAAGGAAGCGGCAAATATGGTCGATCTCGATTCTGATCCGACGAAGGTCATTGAGGTGGTATCGATCGGCAAGCAGCTTCTCATGACGCGTGGCGCATTGACGACATTCAGTATTGCGAACGATGTGGCGAAATACTTTGCTATCATTCCAGCAATGTTCATGATTGCCATTCCGCAGATGTCAGCCCTGAATATTATGGGCTTGCATTCGCCCGTATCGGCCATTTTGTCGGCGCTTATTTTTAATGCCATCATCATTCCGTTATTAATTCCGCTGGCGGTCAAAGGCGTGGCGTATAAGCCGATGTCTTCGGCTAAGCTGCTGCAGCGCAACCTGTTCGTATACGGCTTGGGCGGATTAGTAGCTCCGTTCGTCGGCATTAAGCTGATCGATCTAATTGTGGGCATCTTAGTGTAACCTTGCAACAATTGTAACTGCAAATAGCCGAATAACAACTTTAACTGTAATAGCTGAGTAGCTGTCCCAAATTGTAATTAGCGGCAATAACTGAAATAACGCTAATGGTTGGTATGTAGATAGAGAAAATTGTTGAAATAATCATATCGGGTTCAAGCAAGGAAGAAGAGAGGATGAACGAACATGACAGAGCGTATGAATATTGGTGGAGCGATGGTGCGGACGACAATCGGCTTGCTGCTGCTGTGCGGCCTTGCTTATCCATTTGCGATGACGGGGCTTGCACAGGCGGTAATGCCGAATCAAGCGAACGGCAGCATGGTATACAATGAGAAGGGGCAGTTGCTGGGCTCGAAGTTGATCGGACAGACATTTACAGAACCGCAATATTTCCATGGGCGAATATCTAGCATCGGGAACGATGCTGCTGGCTCTGGTTCGCCGAACTACGCTCCTTCGAATCCAGCGCTTAAAGAGAGAGTTGAGAAGTCAGTTGAGGAATGGGGCAAGGAGAATCCAGATGCGGATGTGAAGCGGATTCCACAGGATTTGCTGACGAACTCTGCCTCGGGACTGGATCCGCACATTACACCGGAGGCGGCACGTGTACAGCTGCCTCGTGTAGCGAAGGCTAGCGGAATCTCGAAGGAACGACTTGAACAGTTGATTACGAAATATACAGAAAGAAGAGACTTGGGAGTATTCGGTCAACAGCGCATCAATGTATTGTTGCTGAACCTGGAAGTACAGCACGAAATGAAAGGTTAGGTGTCGGCTGTGAATGAAGGGGATGAGTACCGTAGGCAATCGCCGGAAATGATATTGCGAATGCTTGAGCAGATGAAGCGGGGAAGGCTGCGGATTCTTATGGCTGTTGCCAGTGGGGCGGGCAAGACGACACAGCTGCTGCTGGAAGGGGTGAATTGTACCAAGCAAGGGCTGGATGTGGTGTACGGCACAGTGCTGCCGACGCAGGAAATATGGAATGAGGCTGGGCTGCACGTTGGCATTGATTCTTCCCCCATTCAAGCCATTCCGATGATCGCATGGCAGAGGGATGGACAGGATCGTTACGACATCGATGTGGAGGCCATTACAGTTCGGATGCCGGATGTGGTGCTTATTGATGGACTTGCTCATCGTAATCGACCGGAAGCCTTACGTTCAACGAGGCTGGAAGACGTAAGAGAATTGTTGAAACGGGGCATGAACGTAATTGCGACGATGAATGCTTATGAAGAGGAAAGTGTTCAAGCTGCGGCAAAGAAAATGACCGGCGTCGTCAGCGAATGGACGATACCAAGTGAGGCACTGAAGGAGGCAGACGAAGTCCGCCTCCTTGATGTGTCTGCAGAGTCTTTAATGGAGCGTAGAATGCAGGGGCAGTTCAGTCGAGCTAAGCATTCGCGGAAGCATCGAGAGGAAGAGCGAAGCCGTATAAGTATATTGCGCGAGCTCGCGCTCCGCACGATGGCGGAGCATGTCAACGGCTCACTTGAGCAGCATCGGAATGAGATGGGCCTTACAGGCCCTTCGGGAGCTTCCGAACGGATTCTTGTTCTTGCACAATACGGCTGGAATGGATCGATTCATATTCGAAGAGGGCAGCAAATTGCGAAGCGGCTTAACGGTGAACTGTATATTGTGACCTTTGTTCAGCCAGATATGGAATTGACGACGGAGCAGGCTGCATTCCGCCGCTCGCTGAAGAAGATGGCGATGAAGACGGAAGCGGTATGGGAGGAGATTGCTTCCCGATCGCGCCGCGATATGGCATCTGCACTGGCTGAATATGCGAAGATGCATGGGATAACCCGCTTCGTACTCGGCCATTCTCGTCAGACGCGGTGGCAGGAGCTGTTGAAAGGTTCGCTGATTGGAGCTCTGCTGAAACGTATCGAGATGACGGACTTGTTCCTCATTGCCGATCACTCGATTGCAGAAGGGGAGCGGATACTGCCTGCCCGCCTATCCGGCGCAGCTGAGGCTGAGACGCCATTTAAGCGGGTGACGGAACAGCGGGTTCAAGAGAAGGCAGCCGGACTAAAGCGAGGGAAGCTGAAAGTGATTATTGGTGCGGCACCCGGGGTAGGGAAAACCTATCATATGCTTCAGGAAGGCAACCGCTTGCGGGAGCAGGGCGTTGACGTCGTCATTGGCTTGCTGGAAACGCACGGGAGAGCGGAGACAGCCGGTCAAGTAGGAGGGCTTCCGGTTATTCCTCGCAAGCGCATTGCGTATAATGGCAAGATGCTGGAGGAGATGGATACGGAGGAGCTGCTCCGCATTCATGCAGAGGTTGTACTTGTCGATGAGCTGGCGCATACGAATGTGCCGGGAAGTATTCGAGCCAAGCGATATGAAGATGTCTTATGTTTGCTTGAGGCGGGGATATCCGTTGTGACGACGGTCAATGTCCAGCATATTGAAAGCTTGAATGATGCAGTAGAGCATGTAACAGGAGTGCGCGTGCGTGAGACAGTTCCGGATATCGTGCTTCGGCAGGCGCGGGAGATTCAATTGATTGATGTAACGCCGCAGACGATCCAGGAACGAATGCGCGCTGGGTTGATCTACAAGGCGGATAAGGTAGATCAAGCCTTATCGAATTTCTTCCGTACGCCGAATCTGATTGGCCTGCGGGAGCTTGCACTGCGCGAGGTTGCTGACGATGTGGATGAGCGATTGGAGTCATGGGAACGAAGAGCACTGTTCCGTGGACCGTGGCGGAGGCAGGAAGTGATATTCGTATGTATCGACTCTGACGTGCGGCCCGAGAGATTGGTGCGCCATGGCTTCCGCATTGCCCATCGCTTGAAGGCACCTATGCATGTGGTACATCTGCCTATTGCTCCATGGAGAAGAAGAGGAAAGACGGCAGATATGGAGAAGGAGATGGCCGCTGTGCAGGCATTGACCGAACGGCTTGGCGGTACGTACCAAGAATATGAGGCAGTTGCACGCATAAGATGGGCCAGTACGGCTGTGTATGTAGCAGATCAACTGCGGGCAAGCCAAATCATCGTAGGGATGCCGAGTCGTGTACGCCGCTTGGGCAGGTTAGGAGCTATGAAGGCGTTGGTGCGTCATGCGAGGCATATGGATGTGCTAGTTCTCTCTGAATGGGAGGACTTGCGAGTGCGATAACCTATTATCTATCCCTCTATTTATCTATTTTTATATCAATGTCATGAATCATAGCCTTGCCGGGCTATGATTTTTTTGTTCACAAATTAGACACGGGTTTTTAAGTTACCTTTCAGCCTCTTTTCAGCTTGATTTAGAGTTGAATCGTTAACATGAGTATAGCGATTCATACAGACTTACTTAGTTAACATGGGTGAGGTATGTCTTGGATGAAGTCTGGACAAGGGGGATACAGATGTTAGAAGTGAAGGACGTTAGTAAGCTGTACAACGAGCGTCGTGGTGTTCAGCATATCGACTTCTCTATGGCGCGCGGCGAAGTTGTGGGCTTTCTAGGCCCTAACGGTGCGGGGAAGACGACGACGATGCGGATGATTACGGGATATTTGCATCCGACAAGCGGGAGCATCTCCATTGATGGCGTTTCCATGGCAGACCATGGAGGTATGGCCAGAAGCAAGATTGGTTATTTGCCGGAAAGCCCGCCGCTGTACCCAGATATGACGGTGAAGTCGTATTTGCGTTTTGTAGCGGATATAAGAGGTGTATCGGTACGAGAACGCAGCGTGCGAATTAGTGAAATGGTAGACAGATTGGGCCTACAAGGCAGAGAGAATCAGGCGATTCGGGGGCTATCCAAGGGCTACAAGCAGCGGCTAGGACTTGCGCAAGCCATCATTCACAAGCCGGAACTGCTTGTTCTGGACGAGCCTACATCAGGGCTAGACCCGAATCAGATCGTGGAAATACGCCAGCTCATTCGAGAGCTCGGGGAGCAGCATACGGTATTGCTCAGTACACATATTCTCCCGGAAGTGAACACACTATGCAACCGGGTCATTATTATTCATCAAGGGCAAATTGTGCTTGACGAGCTGCCTGAACAATTGGGAACTGCACTTGGTCAAGAATCGAAGCTGCATCTCATTGTGAAGGGAGCAGCTGCTGAGGTGGTTGAAGCGATAACGGTTATTCCCGAGATCGCCCACATCGAATCTGAAAGCAATGATCAAGAGGTTCATCTTCAGGTTACTGCGAAGGAGCAGGCGGATATAAGGGAAGCTCTTTTTTTCACTTTGGCTAATGCAGGGTATCCCCTGCTAGAGATGAAGCGGGAATCGACAAGTCTGGAGGATGTATTTACGAGATTGACGACAGAGGAGGAGTCTGGTGATGCGCAGATTTAGCGCGATATTTCGCAAAGAAATGCTCGCATATTTCACATCGCCGACATCTTATGCGGCTTTCTCGGTGTATGTGTTGATTTCAGGGATTATGTTTTATTTGAATTTTGTATTGTTCCAACCTAGTATCGTTGATTTCCGGCTTGTAACGGGCAATACCACATTTATGTATATTTTTATCATTCCCTTGTTGACGATGCGGCTGTTCGCAGATGAATTCCGCCACGGTACCGATGAGCTGCTGCTTACTTCGCCTGCCCGTCTGAGCGAGATTGTTCTTGGCAAATATGCTGCAGCATGTGTCTTGATGGTTGTGCTTGTCGGGTTTAGCTTGGTGTATCCATTCGTCATGTCGTTCTTCGGAACATTGGATATGCGTGTGCTGCTGACTTCTGTACTCGGATTGCTGCTGCTTACGATAGCAATGGCTTCTATTGGCTTATTTGCATCTGCACTGTCTGAGCATCAGATGGTAACCGCCATCGCTGCATTCGTGATCCTGCTCATGTTCTGGCTGCTGGATGCCATTCCTTCTTCTGCCGTCGGTGATTGGATTGCTCCATTTTCGATGAACAATCGATTGCAGTCCTTTATGAAAGGGGTACTGAATGGGCCGGACGTACTCTTTTTCCTAACACTCGCGATTGTATTTGTCGTGCTGAGTATCCAAGTACTTGAAAGAAAACGGTGGAGGTAACGAATGATGAACAAGTGGCTGCGAAGAACGAATGCGGCAGTACGATCAGTCGCTGTCCTCGGAATTTTTGTGTTGTTGACCTATTTTCTACAATCGATGACGGGGTGGCAGTGGGACTTCACGAAGAATAAGTCTTTCACGCTATCGGAACAAACGATTGCCGCTCTGACTTCGGTCGAAGATAAGGTCAATCTGAAGCTGTTCTATACGCCGCAGGATGATCCTGTGCTAATTAGGGAAGTTGCTGACATGGCAGAACAGTATGCACTGCGAAATAAACATATTAAGGTCGAACAAATTGATTTAATGAAGGAACCCTCCCTTGCACAGCAATATGGCTTAGCGGGGAGCTCCCTTGTGTTCGAGCGCGGAACGAAGCGCAAGACTGTTGGACTGTATGAGATGTTCAGTGGTGGAGAGGACTATGGGGCTTATCGTTTTAGTGGCGAGGAAAAAATGACCCAAGCACTTAGAAGCCTAACATCTGAGCGCAAAGCAACAGCTTACGTATTGTCTGGCCATGAAGAGCTGCCGTTGTCGCAAGTAACTGCCCTCCGCTCCAGCTTGGAAGAGGACAATATCCAAGTCAAAGAGCTGAATTTATATCGAGAAGGTGCAGTCCCACAGGATGCGGACATGGTCATGATACTAGGCGCCAACAAAGATATTACGGATAAGGAAGCGAAGCTTCTGCAACAGTATGTGGATGACAAGGGGAAGTTGTACATTGCGCTTGGCTTCAATCCAGACATGTCGAAATCTTGGAAGAACATTGACAGCTTGCTCAAGCATCTTGGTGTGACGAACAAGCATGCAGTCGCAGTCGAGCAGAAGAAGAGCACATTGTATGATCCATTTACGATTGTGCCTGAATACGGAGAGCATGAACTAACATCCAAGCTGTCGCAGTATAATTTGCTTACTTTGCTGACGTTGGGGCTGCCTTTAGAAGCTTCGTCTACCGATAAGCTGTCAGTGGAGCCGATCTTGAAGACTTCTACAACTTCTTATGGGGAGACAGATATTCCAAGGCTAATGCAAGAGGGAAGCGAACGCGACGATAAGGATCTTGCTGGACCATTAACGCTGGGCGTAGCCGTAACGACAACAGACGGGAAGCCAAAGGCAGTTATTATTGGTGGATCGAGTTATATTGAAGATCAGAATCTATATACGCAGGGTAATCGGGACTTCGCGCTGAATAGCATGAACTGGCTCCAGGGGAATCAAGAACAAGTGACGATCAGACCACGGGAGAATGCAGCCTATCCAATTGCATACCTGACTCCTGGACAGGGCAAGGCAATTCTATGGACGACTGTTATCGGCTTCCCGGTGCTATTGCTTGGTATAGGGGCAGCATTATGGTGGAGAAGGAGACGGGCGTCGTGAATAATATGAGACAGATGAGAAGGCTCATCCCAACCTTTCTACTACTGATTGTATTCATAGCCGGTTATGTGTACGCCTCTACACACGATTTCTTCCGCACCAAACAGGAGAATACGGAGGCCGTGCCGCTCATAACGATGCAAGCGCAGGATATTGATTCTATTATGATAGCGGGGGAAGGTTCCCGAGTATCGCTTCATAAGAAGGGCGAACAGTGGGAGATGTTAGAGCCGCGTCCGTATCCGCTCAATTCGTATCCGATTAATGACTGGATCTCTATAGTGACAAAGGCGAAGGCAGATTCGATCGTTGAGGGAGAGTCAGCGAACCTTGGGAAATATGGCTTGGATAAGCCAACGTGGGTATTCCAGGCAACTGGTGCTAACGGGATAAGACATAATCTTAAGATCGGCAATGAAACCCCGATTTCAGGAACTTACTATGCGATGGTAGATGACAATAATAAGGTATATCAAGTCCCTGCTACTGAATGGTCGGGATTGAAGCGGAGCGCGTATGATTTTGTGTTGAAGGAACCGATAACATTCCCAATTGAACGGGTGGAACAATTCAGTTGGAGCTATGCGGGGAAAACATATAACCTAAGTTCAAATGATGATCCAGGATCCGTTCCAACGAATGTGAGTGAGGGAGAATCTTCAGCAGGGAATTCAGATTCAGGCAATCAAACAGAGATGAATTGGCGGCTTCAGGACAAGTCTATTACGGAAGATAAAGCTAATGTGCTCATCAATCAATTCCGAGATTGGTCGACAACCGAATTGCCGAAGCAGAAGAAGGAGTTATTGGCAGGATCATCTCACGAGCCAGGTTGGAAGCTGGAACTCTCATTGAAGCCAGATGCCATCAATGCTACGGAGAAGAGGATATTTGAAGGATACGTGATTGGAGAGAAGGTATGGATAATCCCTCAAGACGGGCAATGGGCATATGCTGTCCCGATGGCGAAGCTTGATGAAGCAATCAAAGAATGGGAAATTGAAGGAAATAGTGCATCTGCAACAGGTAAATAGAGTTTGTACGTGTTCATGATATAAGTAGGAATGCATGTGGGTCTGTCCCAAGAAATGTGAGCTAGTCCTGCTAGATGAACAAAGACGCTTCCGGAACCACTGTATTGGTGGGGATGGAAGCGTCTTTTTATGCATGCTCATTCAAAATTAGGGGTACCCTCTGGTTCCATTGTGTAGGAGTTATAAGAGAATTAGGTGAATCATAGAGATGCCCAATCCGAGCCTTATGCTTGTAAATCCGGCCAGCGCAGCAGCAAGATCGATTGCGAGAATCCGCCGCCGAATCCATACAGTAAAGTGAGTGCTCCCGGTTTCAGACGGCCGTTTGCTAATCCTCCCGCTATCGCCAGCGGAATACTGGCTGCAGATGTATTACCATAATATTGGACACTAGTAAGCGTGCGCTCAAGCGGAATCCCACTTCGTTCACATATGGACTCTATCATCCGTAGATTAGCGCTGTGTGGCACAAAGATGTCAATTTGCTCTGTCGTGTAGCCAGTGTCTTGAAGCAATTGCTGAATGCCTACCGGAACTTGGCGGAGCGCCCACTTAAGGACTTCGCGCCCATTTTGAACTAACGTGCTGTCAGGTTTCATCTCCACATCGCCAATCCGATCGGCGACAGCCTTGCGATGCAAGATCCCGCCTAAGTCTCCTGTCGTTAATGATGCAGAAGCAAGGAAACAAGATTGCTGCTCAGCAGTCCCAGCTTCTAGAAGAATCGCTCCAGCCCCATCTCCGAATAAGATGCAAGTGCTGCGATCCGTGTAATCAACCGTGCGGGTCAGCACTTCCGTTCCAATTACTAATACTTTGCGATGCATACCAGCATCAATGAGTCCTATCGCCAATTGCATGGCACTAACAAATCCTGCACATGCATTCGATATATCAAGCGCCATTGCTTGAGGGATGCCAAGTCTTCCTTGAATGATGCCAGCCGTGCTTGGGAAGAAGGCATCTGGTGTTGATGTTGCTACAAGTACTGCATCAACCGTTTGCAGATCAACATGATACGTGTCTGCCAGATTCTTAGCAGCTTTGAAAGCAAGATCGCTGGCATATGTTCCTTCATCTACAATCCGTCGTTCAATCATGCCCGTTCGTTGAACAATCCATTCATGGTTCGTATCAACCATGTGCGACAGATCCTCATTTGTTAAGCGGCGCTCAGGCACATAGGTGCCGAATGCTGTAATTTGCGCTTTGGTGTGCAGTTTCACCGTTTGCATGCTTGTCCTCCTTCTTTATGTTCGGACCGAAAGGGAGCGTGCGATCCAAGTAAATCGAGATGAATGAACGCCTAAACAAAAATTAGTGTATATAATATAAATTAGTACCAGGTACTATAGTCTAATACTAATATGATAATACGTCAGGTAAAAAATTGTCAATCCATGCTTTATAATTTGCCGATTGGGGAATTCGTCATTCTTTTTAGGACAAGCTGATAACAAGATGCAAGGAGTGGAAGTATCGGAAAAACCTATCGGCATAACATCAGGCAGTCAGCGCATGCTAACATTGTTGGCACCTCAATTATGAACTGAACAAGGAGGAACATTGATGCGAGCAAAAGCAGTTTTGCTAACGTTGACGGCAGCATTAGTGATGACAATGGGGCTTACAGGTTGTGGAAATCGGGACAATATGTCCACGAAGAGTGTGCGTCAGCATAATATGAATTATGGCAATGATGGTGTAAGACCGCTCGGAACGGATCATCGTTATAACGCGAACCGCTACAATACGAACTTCTCGGGTGATGGACTACGTTCCTATAACATGAATCAGTTCAGCCCAGATGGTTATACACGCGGTTACGGTTATGATGGAGGTTACCGCACCAATAATTTCAACAATGGTACGTATGGACAGTATGGTACGTATGGTTACAATGGTTCGTATGGTAATGGTACGTATGGTAACAATGCCTTTAATGGAGGGCGCTACGGCACTCATTCCGCGAACAAGCTGGAAATGAACCAAAAACTGGCCAAAAAAATCGCTTCCATTAAGGGTGTGAAGTCGGCACATGTCATGATGACGAACAACAACAATGCTTATGTTGCTGTTGTGACTGATCATACATCTAAAGGAGTTCACAGCAAGAGCGTTAAGCCTGGACATGGACCACGGCCATACTCTGCTGGTAGCCTCGGTTCTTATGATGGTACATCTAATGTGAATGATAACATATCTGGTGACTTGAAGGCACATATTGCCAACGCGGTGAAGAAGGAAGATCCGAGCTGCAATAATGTGTATGTATCTGCCAATCCAGACTTCGTCAACCGCATGAATGAGTACAGCAAGCAAGCAGGTGCAGGCCACCCGATTGCAGGATTTGCTAATGAATTCTCTGAGATGGTGTACCGTTTGTTCCCAACCAATGTAACAAATCAATCGTACAATCATCCAACTCGCTTGCACAATATGGCTCCAGGAACAGGAACAACAGGAACTCGTTAATTTCAGGCTTCGAACGGACTTCATTCCTCACTCTGTTGAGGGCGGAGTCCTGTTTACATACTCGGATAAGGGTAGCATTTGACGAACATAAGGAATTATACTGTTTTAGCCAAACAAACACGTTAGTTAGCCCATTTTTGCGCATTACCGCACCAAGTGTAATGGCCCTTCATAGTATAAATTTGACTGTATCCCTAAACCTTGTTAAATTACAAAAACTCGGGCAAGGAGGGGTGACACTTGAAGGGTAGCGATCACAAAAATAAGTTTCTACTGACTAATCGTGAGCGCGAAGTTTTTGAATTATTAGTTCAGGACAAAACGACCCGTGATATTGCACAACAATTGTTCATTAGTGAGAAAACCGTTCGAAATCATATTTCGAATGTGATGCAGAAATTGAATGTAAAAGGTCGTTCGCAAGCGGTAGTCGAGCTAATCAAGCTTGGGGAGTTAAAAATCTAACAATAAGCTAAGCCCATCGCCCTGACAATTCAGCCTTCTGGAACACATCGGTTGATGTGGGAAGGAAGGTCTTTGATGAGTAGGTCCGGATGACAGACTCGGATAGATTCGAGCGTATACCCATGCTGCATAGAACGAGCATCGTGGCAAGTACGCTTTATTTTTTGTTCCGATGGTCATGCCCTGCAATCAACAAATGGCTTCCCGAATACGATGCAGGTATCGTTTCGGAAAGCCATTCTTTTTTATGCGGATATGGTTGTAAACAAGGTATGATGACAACAGCTGCTTACATATGCGTGCTGCCTTTTACCCATACGCGTTCAATGTTCAGATCAGCATCTGTCCATACCAAGTCAGCTTGCTTGCCAACTTCGATGCTGCCTGTATAGCCGTCGATTCCAATTTGCTTCGCAGGATTCAAGCTTGCAAGGCGTGATACTTCATGCAGCGGGAGTCCTGTAAATTGAATCATATTCTTCACGGCCTGAATCATCGTAAGCGTACTGCCTGCGAGCGAACCGCCGTCAGTCAATCGGCATACGCCTTCCTTCATCGTTACAGCGAGACCGCCAAGATCATACTGTCCATCAGGCATACCAGCTGCGGACATCGCGTCTGTAATCATTACGAGCTTGCCGGAAGCCTTCGTACGGCTCAGCATTTTGATGCAAGCAGGGTGTACGTGAATTCCGTCGGAGATAATCTCAGCTGTAATGCGGTCATCGGTAAGCACGGCTCCGGCTACACCTGGATCACGATGGTGGATTGGAGTCATTGCGTTGAACGTGTGAACCGCTTGGTTCAGACCAGCATTGGCTGCGGCCGTTACTTGATCGTACGTAGCTGCTGTATGTGCTGCAGCAGCATTTACGTCGTGAGCGCGAAGCCAGCGGATGGCTTCCGTAGCGTTGTTACGCTCAGGCGCTAAGCTCACTTGCTTCATTAGGCCAGGGAAGCGTGCATGCCAATCCTCGAACCAGTCGATTTGTGGATCGATCATGTAGATATCGTTCTGTGCGCCCTTGTACTTCGGATTCACGAACGGACCTTCCAAGTGAACGCCTGCCAATTGAGTATACTTCATGCCTTGCTTGATGTAGGCATCAACCGCTACCATAACACGATCCAGTGCTTCATGAGATTGTGTCATCGAAGTAGCGAGCATAGCAGTTGTACCGTGCTCCATATGGAACTTCGTAATTTTATCGTAAGATTCGGCATTTGCATCCATGAAGTCTGCACCGAAGCCGCCATGAATATGCAGATCGACAAAGCCTGGTAGCACCCAGCCGCCCTTAGCGTCTACTGCTTCCTTGCCCCAAGCATCCTGCTCAGGCTGTGCCAATTCTGACCACTTTCCAATAAAGGAAATAAGGCCATCTTCTACCCGAACGACTCCATCATACAATACGCCGTTCGGTGTTACGACATTTGCATTGGTTAGGGTAAACGTTGAATTAGCCATGGAAATGTTGTGCCGCCTCCTTGTCAAGCAAAACTACTACATTCGAATGAGTTTGCAACAATGATGCCGGAACTTCTGTTGTAACCGGGCCAGTCAAAGCGCGATGAACAATGTCAGCCTTGTCCGCACCGCGAACAACGAGCATAATCATTTTAGCCTTCAAGATCGAGCCAACGCCCATTGTTACCGCTTGTGTTGGCACTTCATCAATAGAATCGAAGAAGCGCTTGTTCGCTTGGCGAGTCTCTTCTTTCAATTGGACAAGATGTGTGCCTGCATGCAGATTTTGGTCTGGTTCGTTGAAGCCAATGTGACCATTGTGGCCAAGGCCGAGCAGCTGCAGGTCGATGGATGCATCAGAGAGCATCTCATCATATTGCTTGCACTCTTGTTCCAAGTCGGCTGCATTGCCGTTTGGTACACGAGTGTTCTCTTTATTGATATCGATATGATCGAACAGTTGCTTGTTCATGAACGACATGTACGATTCTGGATGGCCTTCAGGCAGACCAACGTATTCGTCCAGGTTGAAGGAACGCACATTTTTGAAGCTTACATACTTTTTCTCATTCAGGCGAATCAGCTCTTGGTAGATGCCGATTGGCGTACTGCCAGTTGCCAAGCCGAGTACGGCATTAGGCTTTGTCTGGATGAGGCTTGCAAAGATGCCTGCAGCGATTTGGTTTAATTCCTCGTTTGTTTGGAACGTTAAGATGTTCATGAACTGAGTTACCTCCCTTTATCTTTACGGTACTTGCGTACCATGCGATACGACTGTTCTAGCTTCGGAATATGATCATCGAACTGCTCCGTGACCATTCCCGCGAACAAAATATCAATTATATGGAGCTGTGCGATACGGGAAGCCATGTCACCGCGACGCATGCCTTCTTCGAGAGAAGAAGCAGATAAATGAATATCAGCAAGACTAGCGAGGCGATTAGAACCAACCTTCGTTAGTGAGATGGTGGTCGCGCCGCGCTCCTTGGCGCATTGCAGCGCATCGATCGTCTCGGGTGTCTCTCCAGAATAGGAAATGGCGAATGCCACATCAAGCTCATTCAAGTTGGCGGCAGATGTAATCTGCATATGCGGATCGGAGAAGCAGGTCGCGCGTTTGCCAACACGAATCAGCTTCTGGTAGAAGTCCAGTGCTACGATACCGGACGTTGCCATTCCGTACAGATCAATCTGTCTTGCCTGCTGAAAAGCATGCATTGCCCGCTCCAGCGTAACCATGTCTAATAGCCGCGTCGTGTCGGATATCGAGCGTATATGATTGGACTCGATGGCCGTAATAATATCGCGCAGCGGATTACCTGCGATAATGTCCTGATAGGATAGTGGTGTGGACTGCTGTGCCATGTCGGCCGCCAGCTTCGTCTTGAAGTCCGGGAATCCACGGAAATGAAGGGTTTTACAAAATCTAGTGACGGTTGCGGGTGAAGTGCCGGATTGTTCAGCCAGCTCTGTGATGCCCATCGTCACTACATTGCCCGGAAACTGCAAAATATAGTCCGCCACTTTGCGCTCCTGCGGGTGAAAATCTTGAACCTGCTGCCGGATCGCATGCAAAATGCTCGACAAAAATATCATCCTCTTACATGAAAAATGGTGAAAATAATTTTAACCATACATCTAATCTTGATGAAAATTATTTCAATATCATCATAGTCAATCCACAGCAGAAACACAAGCTGATTATGCAAAATACCACAATTTCCTCACAAATCATTTCACGACCGTCAATTGCTCGAATCCGCATGGTTGTCCAGCTGCCGTTGCTCCCGGAAATCACGTGGCGCTATGCCAAGGCGAGTTTTGAACGTTCGATGGAAATAGGAGTAACTTTGAAATCCACACATTTCAGCGATTTGCTCTAGCGGCATATACCCATGCAAAATCCGTTCGCAAGCCATCGTCAATCGGAGTTGGATGGCATAGTCCATGACGGATTGATGGAATGTTTCCTTGAAAATATGTGATGCTCTGGACACACTTAGCTGCACGCGGGTTGCAACATCCTGCAGCGTAAACGGCTCCGTAACATTCATTTCAATATAATGCTTCATTTGATGGGCGACCTGCTCACTGCGATTGCGATTCAAATAAGAGGGATGTGCGCGTTCATTTAAGGTTCTCTCCAACATGCGGAAGTAAGCAAAGCTTAGGTGTCTAACAATATCGTTCATGTTGTGGCTTCCATAAAGCCGCTGCTCCTGCATAATCTCCCGCCATATCGACAGAAGACGATCGTCGATTCCGATGTCTACCTTGCCGTGAGTGGTAATCTGGTTCCACCACGCTTGTATCCATGGACCATTCAATATGAAGTAGTAGTCGAGGCTGTGCACTTTTTTGTGAGGGATGCCTGATTCGGGGTGGCGGTACCCTATTTTCAAATCATAATGAGAGCCCGGTGACAGCATGAGCATATCGCCAGGTGTAATTTCCGTATATTGATCATCCATCCAGACATGAGCATTGCCTTCCAATTGTATGCGGATGAGGTAATGCTCCAGCCTGGGGATGACGAGAGTGAATGGCTTCGTATGTCTCGCATGCCCGGAGTACATAATCGTAAATTCTTCTTGATTGATAGCAGATTGCGACATATTCTCCTCCATCATGTCCATATATAGGTGTCTACGCTCTTTACAAAGAGTATAGCAAAGATAGCAAGATTGTTCATGTTAAAAGGATATCCTTCATTCACACCCCGAAAGCAATGTGGCACAATGAAGTCAGTTCATTGAAAACCTTTTCAAAAAGTAAGCCGATATCATAATCGTTCATAACGATTTATACAAAATGAGGTGGATCCATTGAAAATTGGAGTACAGCTTTATACATTGCGCGATGAGATGCAAAAAGACTTTATCGGAACACTGGAGCAAGTGGCGGCTATGGGCTATGAAGGTGTAGAATTTGCCGGCTACGGCGGATTGGCGCCGGAGAAATTAGCAGGTGAACTGAAGCGCCTGAATTTGAAGGCGGCCGGGTCTCATGTCAGCATCGAGCAATTGACTGAACACCTAGATGAGCAAATTGAAATGAATCTTGCCATCGGCAACCGTAACATCATTTGTCCGGGAATTCCGAAGCTGCACGAAGCCGATGAAGACATCTTGGAAGAGTCGGTTCGCGCGCTTGCAGCTGTTGCAGAGCGACTTGCAGCGCATGGAATTAAGCTGGGCTATCACAATCATGGATATGAATTTGAAGCAAAGATTGGGCGGGAGACGGTTTTTGATTTGCTGTTCGGCAAGCTGCCTGAAGACAGTCTCTTCGCGGAACTGGATGTTTGTTGGGTGAAGCATGGTGGTTTCAACCCGTTGGAAGTAATCGCTCAATATTCAGGTCGTGTTCCGTTCATTCATTATAAGGATCTCAAATATGATGGAGACGGCAAGCCAATGACAATGGAGCTTGGTCAGGGTGAACTCGATTTAGTGGGTGTAGCTCAAGCTGCTCGAGAAGCAGGAACGGAATGGCTTATCGTAGAGCAGGATGATTGTCAGCGTGCACCGCTTGATAGCGTGCGCGGAAGCCGTCAATGGATTAAGGACAATCTCGGACTTTAATAGAAGACTTCAAGAGAAACTTCAAGAGGTATGACCTCTACACATAGTACGGTTGAATACATGACCTACACCATCAATCTAAACTCGGGAGGAATAGATTCATGTCAAAAGTATATAAAATTGCGATTATCGGATGCGGCGGCATTGCCAATGCCAAGCACATGCCTAGCTTGGCCAAGCTGAAAAATGTTGAAATGGTAGCATTCTGCGACATTGTTGAGGAGCGTGCGGTTGAGGCGAAGGAAAAGTACGGCACACCGGATGCTAAAGTCTATACCGATTATAAGGCTGTATTGGAAGATAAGAGCATCGACATCGTTCATGTATGTACGCCGAATGATTCCCATGCAGAGATTACAATTGCTTCGCTGGAAAGCGATAAGCATGTATTGTGTGAGAAGCCAATGGCGAAGAAGGCGGAAGATGCACGCCGCATGGTTGAAGTGGCGAAGCGTACAGGCAAGAAGCTTACAGTAGGCTACAATAACCGCTTCCGCAGTGACAGCCGCTATTTGAAGAAGCTGTGTGAAGAGGGCACCTTGGGTGAGATTTATTTCGCCAAAGCGCATGCGATTCGTCGCCGCGCGGTTCCTACATGGGGCGTGTTCCTGGATGAAGAGAAGCAAGGCGGAGGCCCGCTTATCGATATCGGCACACACTCGCTGGATATGACGTTGTGGATGATGGACAACTACGAGCCGCATATCGTGCTTGGCAAGGCTTATCATAAGTTGAGCGGCCGTGAGAATGCAGCGAACGCTTGGGGTTCATGGGATCCAGCGAAGTTCACGGTTGAAGATTCCGCGTTCGGGATGATTGTGATGAAGAACGGAGCGACAGTTATTTTGGAATCCAGCTGGGCGCTTAACGTAACATCCAACATCGAAGCGAAGTGTACGCTATGCGGTACAGAAGGCGGCGCAGATATGAATGACGGCTTGACGATTAACGGGGAAAGACACGGCCAACTGTACGATCAAAAATTCCATTTGACTGCAAGTGGCGTTGATTTCTATGAAGGTGATTCTGATAATCCGCCAGATGTAGAGATGCATATGTGGATTGATGCGATTGAAAATGACAAGACGCCAATCATTACGCCGGAACAAGCGTGCGTCGTTTCTGAGATTTTGGAAGCCATTTACGAATCCTCGCGCACAGGCAAAGCAATTTACTTTGACTAATCGGAATAAGCAGCACGAATGCACATGAATCGTACCGAAGGAGGCAAAGAACACTCATGAAATTAGGCGTATTCTTAGTTCTGTACGGACAATTGCCATTAGAAGAGGCATTGGATACAGTAGCAGCTAAAGGTGTGGAAGCTGTTGAGATAGGTACTGGCGGGTATCCAGGTGCGAAGCATTGCAACCCGCATGAACTGTTAGCTAGTGAGGCGAAGCTCAAGGCATTTAAGGAAGCTGTTGCTTCCCGGGGCTTGACGATCAGTGCGCTAAGCTGTCATGGCAATCCGCTTCACCCACAGAAGGATATTGCGAAGCAGTATCATGAAGATTTCATGGCGACGCTGGATCTCGCTGCGAAGCTGGAAGTGCCAGTTGTGAACGGCTTCTCCGGCTGCCCGGGTGACCATGAAGGCGCGAAATACCCGAACTGGCCTGTGGCACCATGGCCTACAGATTATCAGGAAATTCTGGACTGGCAGTGGAAGGAAAAGGTTATTCCGTACTGGACAGAGGTGGGCAAGTTAGCCACTGAACGCGGCTTGAAGATCGGACTCGAGCTGCACGGCGGCTTCTCCGTTCACTCGCCAGGTACGATGCTTCGTCTCCGCGAAGCGGCAGGCGAGGCAATCGGAGCGAACCTTGACCCGAGCCATATGTGGTGGCAAGGCATAGATCCGGTACAGGCAATCCGTATTCTGGGGCAGGCGAATGCCATTCATCACTTCCATGCCAAGGATACGACCATTGATCCTGTGAACATCCATAAGCACGGGATAACAGATATGCAGTCTTATACGATGATGTTGGATCGCGCTTGGCAGTTCCGTACTGTTGGTTATGGTCATGATACGAAGACATGGGCAGATATAATTAGTGCCCTTCGCCTTGTCGGTTATGACTATGTTGTGAGCATAGAACATGAGGATGGCTTGATGTCCGTTGATGAGGGTTTCACGAAAGCTGTTGAGAATTTGAAGCCGATCTTAATGAAGGAACCGATTGGCGAGATGTGGTGGGTCTAGGCCTCAAATCATGCACGCCAAGTAACGTGATATAGGCATCGCATCTTCCTCGTTCTCGTGCATCAATGGATGAATGGAAGGTGCGATTGCTGTTCTAAATAAGATGATATCAGTAATGAGAAGCTTATCTATATGAATGGACAAAGGAGCATGCAGCGATGACAAAACAAAACGTAACGATCTGGAATGAATACAGACATGAACAACACAACAAGACCGTAGCTGATATTTATCCGCAAGGGATTCATACAGCGATCGGCGAGGGACTGGGTCAGGAGTTTCATGTGCGCTATGCAACGCTCGATATGCCTGAACATGGGTTGACAGAGGAAGTATTGAATGAGACAGACGTATTGATTTGGTGGGGGCATAAGGCACACGAAGAGGTGGACGAGGCGATTGTAGAGCGTGTCTATCAACGCGTGCTCCACGGGATGGGACTGATTGTCCTTCATTCCGGTCATTTTTCGAAAATTTTCAAGAAGCTTATGGGAACCGGCTGTGATTTGAAATGGCGTGAAGCGAACGACAAGGAACGGCTGTGGGTCGTATCTCCTGGGCACCCGATCGCAGAAGGAATTGGGGAGTATATTGAGCTTGAAGCGGAAGAAATGTACGGCGAGCACTTCGACATTCCGGCACCGGATGAGCTTGTATTCGTCAGCTGGTTTACTGGCGGAGAAGTATTCCGCAGCGGTTGCTGCTATCAGCGCGGCATGGGCAAAGTTTTCTACTTCCGCCCAGGTCATGAGACATATCCGACCTATTACAATGAGCAAATCCGTCGTGTCATCGCCAATGCAGTGAAGTGGGCTAAGCCGTCGGAACGCACATATCCGAAGTATGGCAACGCTCAACCGCTTGAACCATTGAATTAATGGGACAAGTTAGACAACATGCACGGATTTCGTTGGAGTTATCCTCATACAGCCTAATGTAATTTGAAAGAAAGAGTGGGTATAAACATGACATCATTTAAATCATCACAACCATTACGCGTCGGAGTTGTTTCAACAGGCAACATATTCCGTGGGGCGCATATGCCTGCATTTCTCTCAAATCCGCATGTTCAGATCGTCGCTGTATGCGATCCGCATAAGCCATCTGCTTGCGAAGTTGCGGATCAAATTGGTCAGGTTCGAGTCTATGAAGACTGGCAGGAGATGCTTGAACACGAGGAGTTGGATATTGTAGATATTTGCTCCCCGAACTATTTGCACGCTCCAGTTGCGATTGCTGCCTTAGAAAAAGGGTTGCACGTATTCTGCGAGAAGCCTGATGCGACGAATCCAGAAGATGCGGTACGTATGCAGCAGGCTGCCGAGAAGTCGGGCAAAGTGCTGATGGTCATGCGGAATAATCGCTTCCGCTCGCGTTCTCAATTTCTAAAACAGTACATTGATGAAGGACAGATGGGGCAGATATACACGGGAAGATGCGGCTGGGTGCGCAGATATGGCATTCCAGGTGCAGGAGGCTGGTTCACAACCAAATCCAAATCTGGAGGAGGGCCTCTGATCGATTTGGGTGTGCATATGATCGACTTGGCCATCTGGCTGATGGGCAATCCGAAGCCAGTTGCAGTATCAGGAGCGACATACGGCCATTTCATGGATAAAGCTGCTCCATCAGGCAGTCGGGATACGTTCAATGTGGAAGATCTGGCAACTGGATTCATTCGCTTTGACAATGGGGCGACGCTCCAGCTGGAAGTAAGCTGGGCTTCACATATCGAGAAGGAACAATCGTTCGTGGAGCTGCGCGGGACACAAGCTGGCTTCAGCCTGCATGATAATGAGCTTCAGATGTTCACAGTTGCAGCTGGCAAGCATATGAACATGAAGCCGGAAGGATTTACAGACGGATCAGGACATAAGGAGAATGTGGATCACTTTGTCGATGTGATATTAGGCAAAGCTGATCCGATATTCACACCAGAACAGGGTGTAGACATGATCCGCATACTAAATGCGATTTATGAATCGGCGAAGCTTGGCCAAGAAGTAAGATTGTCTCTATAGCCATTCATGCTGATGTAAACCTGAGAACAAATGTGCTGTACGCTCATTTGTACTCAGGTTTTTTTTGTGTTCAACAAGCACATCCTAAAAATTACGTTTGGTTCATGGTGTGACAACTTGCGTCAATTGCCGGGAAGCCGTGTTGCCTATTCTGCCGTGAAGGCGTCGGAGTTCCAGTTTGCCCAGCAGCAGGACAAGCATTTCATCTTCACCGGCCCGCCGTAGGGTGGACACTAGAGGGGAAAGTATGGCATCCTGAGAAGGATGGATGCATTCATATAATGCCATCTCCTTGAAATGCAAATCGTTCCGTACTGACGATCAGATCTAGGTTCGATTTGAGATAGAGGCTGTCTTTGGATTGCGCTATTTGCAATCACTGTACTTAAATGGAGAGCGATTCAGCGGAGACGGAAATAACGGAAACTAAGGGAGGAGCCATCTCCAATGAATTTGAAGAGAAATCGATCGATAGGTGTAAAGATCATAGGGGGCGCCTTATTCATTGTATTAATATGGGTTGCTGCGGATATGTGGTATTCAGACACGAAACAGGTTGCTGCTGTTCCTCTGCAGCTAACGGAGCAGCAATCGCCGCTCCTGTTGTTTGTCGCGAAACACATGATGAGCAGCGATGGCGGAGTCTTTACGAATTTGCGTGACGACTTGCCCGAGTCAGAGCATCAAGCAGCCAATCATCAGATGCTCTCAGAATCAACAGGGCTGATGATGTTGTATGCAGTACAGATGAACAATCGTAACCTGTTCGATAATCAGCTCGCGTTCTTGCAGCGGCGTCTATTAGCGGAGAAAGGCTACGTCCGCTGGCGCTACTCCCCTAAGCATGAACAGACTGACGTTAATGCGGCGGTCGATGATCTGCGTATTGCTCGGGCACTGCTCGATGCGGATCAATTATGGGGGGTCGAGGAAGCAAGACGGATCGCGAAGGGAATCAGCAAGACGCTGTTGGATGGCAATGTGAGCAAGGACTACATGTTCGACCATTATGATTGGAAGTATAAATCCCGCTCAGACCGTGCAACGATCTCCTATATGGATATTCATACGATGGGAATGCTGGCTGTGTTCGATAAGAAGTGGGAGACGGTTCGGAATAACAGTTTGCAGCTAATGAAGAAGGGCTCGCTTGGGAACGGGTTGTTCAAGACGTACTGGACACCTGATCAAGGTTATTCCTCAACGGGATCCATCAATATGATCGATTCCTTATACACTGCGTTGTACTTGGCGGAAGAAGGCGAGGATGTAAGTGCGACAATCCGATTTCTGAAACAGGAATGGAGCCTCCACAAAGGGAAGATCCCGAGTGTATACGCAGAGGATGGGAGTGTCCGAGAAACCTTTGAATCTCCATCAGTTTATGCGCTTGCTGTTCGGATCCTCCAGCTGAAGAATGAGCATGGACTTGCGGAGCAATTGAAGCGGAGAATGTATGAATTTGCCGTGCAGCGCTCCTCCTCGCCGAATTTCGGCGGTTTCGTCGAAGAGAAGGACAATAGTGCCTTCTCATTCGACCAGCTGCAAGTATTGTTGACGGAAGTCAATCTTGTAGGAAGCAAGAAGAATGAAATTAAGGGAAAATGAAGTAAACGGAAACGAAATCTACAAGTAGATACGATGATGGATGAACTGGTTTAGGTTATAGGAAAGGGACTGCCCTGGCAGATAGTCACTTATCTGCTGGGCGGTCCTTTTACATAATAGAAATAGGTAATGCTGTAGGAATCAGTAGGAATCATTGCTTTTAGATCCTAACTCGATACAATGAAATGGAGAAATAAATTGAGGTGACAGGTATGAAAGAATGGTACGAGCGTAGTTTCGGTCGCGACTATTTAGTTGTATATAAACATCGTGATTTTCAAGGGGCCGCACAAGAAGTGCATCGGATGATGAAGTGGCTGGAGCTGCCCGAAGCAGCCTCTGTGCTGGATCTATGCTGTGGGATGGGCAGGCACTCACTGGCGCTCGCGGAAGCTGGGTACAAGGTGACAGGAGTAGATTTGTCGGAGGTGCTTCTACGAGAGGCGGCGAAGCTGGATGAAGAGCATGTCGTAACCTTCTTGGCAGGGGACATGAGAGAGCTGCCAGTGAAGGGGGCGTTTGATGCCGTTGTGAATTTATTTACGTCTTTTGGATATTTCCAAGCGGATGAAGACAACGGCCAGGTATTCCATGAAATACATCGGGTGCTCCGGCCGGGCGGGCAATTTATTATAGACTTCTTAAATCCGAGCTATGTTATGCAGCATCTGGTTCCAGTATCTGAGCGCCAAGATAAAGGGACATGGATTCAAGAGAAGCGGCATATTGAGAATGGATTCGTGAAGAAGGAAATTACGTTGACGGATGAGGGCACAGGGGAACAGCGCCATTATGAGGAGCGTGTTAGACTGTATGAATTAGGCGATTTCCATCATATGATTGAAGAGGCAGGGTTGCAAATGGAGAAGGTATATGGTGGGTATGATGGTTCCTTATACAATGAAGCCGTTTCTTCTCGACTTATCATGGTTGGAACACGTCCGGAGTAAGTCCGAACTAGCAATTGGCAGCGATAACATGGGTGCATTAGACCGGTATAGATGATTAAATGTGACTCAATCTGTGGATGAGGGGGAACAAGTAATGAAGTTGCAGCAGGTGAATGCGAATATTTATGTAGCCAGAATGCCGCTCCCTAACTCACTTCGGTGGGTGAATACCTATTTGCTTCATGGCTCAGCAGGCTGGACTATCATTGATCCGGGGCTTCGTAACAATGAGACAGAGAGTGGATGGGTCAGCTTAATGGGGGAAATGGACATTCATGCTGGCAACACGGCTTCCATTGTGCTGACGCATTACCATCCAGATCATAGCGGGATTGCCGGCTGGCTTCAGCAGCAGTTGTCCGTACCCGTATGGTTGTCGGAAATAGGCTGGAATCACGTTGAGAGACTGTGGGATGGGAGATCTCCTATGACTGTGGACATGCAGCAGTTGTACCGTAAGCATGGGGCGCCGATAGCGGTAGTGGAATCCATCGGAGTTCATATGGATAGCTTCATTCCCCAGGTAACCCCGCTGCCCGAAATATCGTTCTTTAGCGATGGAGATTTGGTGACGCTAGGGGATGATGCTTGGCAGGCACTTGAGACAGGAGGGCATGCTCCAGGCCATATGAGTTTCTATCATGCGGAAGAGCGTATAATATTGTGCGGTGATCACGTTCTGCCGCAAATAACGCCGAATGTCAGCTTCATGCCGAATAGTGATCCCGAGCCACTGCAGTCCTTCCTCATCGGGCTTGAGCGTCTTGCTGCTCTGGATGTAGAACTGGCGCTTCCAGGGCATCGACATCCATTCCAACATTTCAGGAGTCGTGCGGAAGAGTTAATCCAGCATCATGAAGCACGTCTGCAGGAGATGCAGGCCGTGCTCCACAAGCCGATGACAGCCTACGAGCTGTGCTGTATCAGCTTCGGTACGCTGGATCGTCTAACTGTGCACCAATTCCGCTTTGCAATGGGAGAGACTCTGGCTCATCTCGTCGAACTTCAACGGCGCGGCTTAGCGATGACTACTTCTGCTTCTGGCGAGTTCATGCTGTGGAAGTCATCATAAACTACAAAGATTGCATTTCTTGCTCGCGTTCCGCCTGCTTGCGGTGAGCAATTCGACTGCTTGCCGCAGCGGCAATGGCGCCTACGATATCATCAAGGAACGTATGGATCTGCCCGCTATCCTTATTGTTTAATCGTTCCAAGACTCCTGGCTTCAGTTTATCGACATATCCGTAATTGGTGAATCCGATGCTTCCATATACATTAACAATGGAGAAGGCTAGAATTTCGTCCACGCCATACAGTCCCTCATCATTCTCAATCATTTCTTGCAGCGCGGGTGTCAGCTTCCCTTCTTCTGCCATGATATCAAGCTGGATACCGGTCAGAACCGCATTTTGAACCTCGCGTTTGCGCAGCACCTGTTCCACATTGTAGATACAATAGTCGATTGTCAATTCAGGGAAATATTTTTGCTGCAAGAACATGACCAACTCTGCAATTTCTTCTACGCGAACTCCCCGTTTGCGCAGCCACTCGCGTGTCTCAGCTTCGACTTTCTCACTGTCTAGGCTATACGCCTTGGCAGTATGTTTATGATCTGTCACGGAAGTCACCTCTATCTCTTGTCATCATTCCTATACCTATCATTTTGCACCATTGCATGAGGAAAGTATACGACAATGATATACCCAATCCCTGCTTTCCTTACTCTCTTTCTCTTGTATTTTCTCGTTGCAATATAGAAACCTCGTCATGTTTTGGACAGCCCTCTCGTATATATAGGTGTATGACGAAGGGACGCCTTATGCACGCATTATATAAGGAGACGGGCTCCCGCTGATCACACGATAGATGCATAGAGGAGGTTGCTTCGCCTATGGTGCGGACACAATATTTCCGACAAGGTGTACTGGCAGCAGTACTGACGCTGCCCTTGCTATTAACAGCTTGCAATGGCACGAGCGGTGCGATTGATCCGCCGCCAGCAGATGTTGAGGCTAAGATGATGACTGCAACAGATGGTAAGAGCGAATTAACTGTTAATCCAAAGGATGCAGCGCAGCAGCAAGCGAATATGACGATATATGCACAGGATCGCCATGGCTACTTGGCTCCAATATCGTATCAATGGAATTCCGGGGATCCGGCGGTAGTGGCGCAGGCCTCGCTGGAGATGCTGGTGAAAGACGGGGTGCATAAGGGAATGCTGCCTCCAGGCTTTACGGCCACGCTGCCGAAGGGGACGAGCTTGAAGGTAACGCTCAAGCCGGAGCAGAAGACTGCATTTGTGGAATTATCGAAGGAGTTTGCCGCTTACGACAAGAACGATGAGCGCAAGGTGATGGAGTCTATCACGTGGACGCTTACTTCTCTGCCGAATGTAGATCAGGTGCAATTATGGATGGATTCTAAGAGGCTGTCTGAGATGCCAGTAGACCACACCCCAATGGATACGCCGCTTTCCAGACAATTAGGAATTAATTTAGAGAAGGATTTGTCGGTCAATTATCTGCGCTCCATGCCGGTTACGTTGTATTTTTCCAGTTACAGTGAAGAGGGGAAGGCCTATTTTATTCCTGTGACTAGACTGGTTGAGCCATCATCGGATTCAGTGAGAGCAACACTGGAACAGATGATATCCGGGCCGTTGAATAAGAAAGCGATGAACATGGTCATGACCAAAGAAACGAAAATTAATGATATTACGTCTAACGGCGATACACTGACAGTGGATCTCGCTGATACGATGTTCGAAAAAGGGGATCAAGTTCCTGCAGAATTGGTGAAGGCGGTTGTTCTATCGCTTACTGAACGGCAAGGTGTGAAGAAGGTTCAGTTGAAAATAAACGGCAATATGGATATTCAAGGAACAGACAAGATAAACTATTCGGAGCCGGTCACGCGGCCTGTTGTAAATATGGCTTGGAAAGGATAGATGCTTTTCGCCAAGCTCTTTGGTAGAATAGGGGATGTTACTTTTTACGGACGACAGTGGAAATGTAGGAGGCACTATTAAATGAGAAGCAACGGACGCAAGGCGGATGAACTCCGCCCGGTTACGATTCGAACAAACACGAACAAATACGCGGAAGGATCCGTATTCATCGAAGTAGGCGACACGAAGGTGCTGTGCACGGCTACGGTTGACGAGAAAGTTCCTCCTTTTATGAAGGGGCAAGGCAAGGGCTGGATTACGGCAGAATATTCTATGCTCCCACGTGCAACGCAGACACGCAACCAGCGTGAAGCGAACCGGGGCAAGTTAACTGGCCGTACGATGGAAATTCAACGGCTGATTGGGCGGGCTCTACGCTCGGTTGTTGACTTGCATGCATTAGGTGAGAGAACAATTACGCTTGATTGCGACGTTATTCAGGCTGATGGTGGTACACGTACCACTTCCATCACCGGTTCCTTTATTGCGATGGCAATGGCGATTCATAAAGTGGCGAACCAGCATTCATTGAACAAATACCCGATTACAGATTTCCTTGCTTCGGTTAGCGTTGGTGTCATTCAAGGAAATACCCTTCTTGACTTGAATTACGAAGAAGATTCTTCAGCGAAGGTCGATATGAATGTTGTGATGACAGGACAAGGCAAGTTCGTTGAAGTGCAAGGTACGGGGGAAGAGAGTCCGTTCTCCCGTGAAGAGCTTAACCAACTCCTTGCCAGCGCGGAGAAAGGGATCTTGGAGCTTGTTGAGATGCAGAAGGAAGCACTTGGCCCTATTGCAGACAAGATCGCTGCACGGGCAGCATTGGAGCGTGGGGAGGCAGCCGGTCATGCATCTAGCAAGTGATACGATCATTATTGCGACGAGCAACCAAGGCAAGCTGAAGGAATTTCAGCTTGCTTTTGCCTCGCTTGGCAAGCGTGTGCTCAGCATGGCAGACTATCCGCAATTGCCTGAAGTAGTAGAAGACGGAGATACCTTCAAGGCAAACGCACTGAAGAAGGCGCAGGAAGTCGCTGAAGCGATTCAACTTCCTGTTCTTGCTGATGATTCAGGACTTTGTGTGGATCTCTTAGAGGGCGCCCCTGGCGTGTATTCTGCACGATATGCTGGTGGGCATGGCGATACGAAGGCGAACAATGCCAAGCTTCTCGAAGAGTTGGAGAAGCTGCCGGTATCCCGTACAGAACATGAGGAGCTGGGAGAAGTAGCAGAGCATGTACGGAGTGCGGCTCAATTCGTCTGCTGCCTCGTGCTGTATGATCCAGCAGAGAAGCGGTATGTCGATGTCACGGGCACATGTGATGGATTCATCATTGATGAGGCGCGTGGAGAGCATGGATTTGGCTACGATCCGCTCTTCTATGTTCCTGCATTCGGCAAGACGATGGCGGAGCTGTCTTCAGAGCAGAAGCAGAGCATTAGCCATCGCGGCAACGCGATTCGCAAGCTGCTTGAAGTGATGAAGGCGGATCAAGCGGAAGTATAGCGGGTAGCCGCAAGATGCATCTTGATCCGCATGCTGAATCCTGATTACTGCATGTTACATAGCTGCATAATGTATGTTCCTCTTGTAGAGAACAAACGCACAGAAGCATTTTTAACCTATTTACAACGGAATAACAAGCATCGGAGGGCACCTGACTACATAGTTAGTTAAGTTGTCCTTTTTTTCATATCAAAATACTCAGGATTTATACTTTCCAACAACGGAAAAATATGAGAAAATAATGGGCAATAAGGCGAAGGAGGATTGGTTGAAGATGAGTAAAGCTCCACGTGAATTCGGATTGGAAACTTTAGCTGTGCATGCTGGACAGGAGGTTGACCCGACTACATTGTCCCGCGCGGTTCCGCTGTATCAAACAACGTCTTACGCGTTCAAGGATACTGATCATGCTGCGGATTTATTTGCTTTGAAGGAATTTGGCAACATTTATACACGGTTGATGAACCCTACAACAGATGTGTTTGAGAAGCGGGTTGCTGCTTTGGAAGGCGGTGCAGCGGCGCTGGCTACTGCCTCTGGTCAGGCTGCGATTACGTACGCTATATTGAATATCGCGGGAGCAGGGGATGAGATTGTCTCTGCGACGAGTCTGTATGGCGGAACGTATAATCTGTTCTCGACAACATTAGCGAAGCTCGGCATTACGGTTCGGTTCGTTGATTCCAGCGATCCGGAAAACTTCCGCAAGGCGATTACGAGCAAGACGAAGGCGCTGTATGCGGAGGTCATCGGCAACCCTAGGGGCGATGTTCTCGATATCGAGGCAGTAGCCGATATCGCACATGATCATGGTATTCCGCTCATCGTAGACAATACATTCCCAAGCCCATTCCTGCTTCGCCCCCTTGAGCATGGTGCGGATATTGTTGTTCATTCCGCAACGAAGTTCATTGGCGGTCATGGCACCTCGATTGGCGGAGTAATCGTAGATGGAGGCAAGTTCAATTGGGCTGCCAATGATAAGTTCCCGGGATTGACAGAGCCGGATCCTAGCTATCATGGAGTTGTATACACGGATGCTGTTGGGCCAATCGCATACATTATTAAGGCACGTGTGCAATTGCTGCGAGATATGGGAGCTGCCATTTCTCCATTCAACGCATTCCTGCTTCTTCAAGGGCTCGAGACGCTTCACCTGCGTATGGAGCGCCATAGTGAGAATGCATTGAAGGTTGCTCAGTTCCTTGAAGCACATGAAGGTGTACAGTCGGTCAGCTACAGTGGTCTGTCTAGCCATCCATCTTATGAGCTTGCACAGAAGTATTTGCCGAAGGGCCAGGGTGCCATCTTAACATTTGAGATTAAGGGCGGAATCGAAGCAGGACGCCAAGTAATTAATCACGTCAAGCTCTTCTCTCATCTTGCGAATGTTGGTGATTCGAAGTCGCTCATTATCCATCCTGCCAGCACAACGCATCAGCAATTGAGTGAAGATGAGCAAATTGCTGCAGGTGTAAATCCAGGACTTATTCGTTTATCTATCGGTACGGAATCCATTGACGATATCTTATTTGATTTGGATCAGGCGATCCGTGCAAGTCAGCCTGCTGCTGTCAAATAAGAAGCCATAAAAAACAAAGACACACGGGATACGCTGCTGCGTATCCCGTGTGTCTTCTTTTTATTGGATGATGAGCTCTTGTGGGCTTCAGGTTTCAGGTTACCATGCTACACGAATGCGGTATTCTCGCAGCCAAGTGTCCATTTGAAGCAAATAAGCAAATAATTGAGGGCCGGACATCAGTTGACCGAACCAAGGAAAGTTCGAGCTCGCTTCCTCAGAGGCTGCGATACTGCGGATTCGCTCCACATTCACAAATTGATGGAGTGGGGATGATGTGTCATCCAGCCGCTCCAACGCAAGACGACGAACGGTATTCAAGTAGTTCGGATTGTGGGTTTTCGGATAAGGGCTCTTCTTGCGGTACAGCACATCTTCCGGCAATACGCCTTCAAGTGCTTTGCGAAGCAGACCCTTCTCTCGCCCACCATATGTCTTAATGCTCCATGGAATGTTGAATACATACTGGACGAGGCGGTGGTCTGTATAAGGTACACGAACTTCTAATCCTACCCCCATGCTCATTCTGTCCTTGCGATCCAGCAAGGTAGGCATGAACCGGGTAATATTGAGATAGGACATGACCCGCATCTTGGCGGCTTGTGCATCTTCGCCAGGCAGCACAGGGACTTCGCGAACGGCATCTGCATACCGATCGGCTACGTACTGCTCTGCGCGAAGCAAGGAAGCGACTTCAGGCTTCAGGAGGCTGGAACGCAGTGGGGTAGCTAGTGCCCACGGGAAGGTACCGGCATTCAGGGCATCTTCTCGATGGAACCAAGGATATCCGCCGAATACTTCATCGGCCGCCTCGCCGGAGAGAGCGACAGTGGCGCCTTGCTTGATTTCCTTACAGAATAAGAGGAGAGAACCATCAATATCGGTCATGCCTGGCAAATCACGAACCTTCACAGCCTGCTCTAGGGAGGCGACAAGCTCAGGGGTATCGAATTTGATCCAATGATGGGTAGTGCCAAGTTCCTCCACCATACGGTAAATCCAGGGCTCATCGGCATTGGGCTGAAATGCATGAGATTGGAAGTACAGATCGTTATCAACATAATCGACCGAGTACGTATGCACTTGGCCAAGATTATGCCGCTCGTAATGTTGAACGGTAAGGGCCGTCAGCGCACTGGAGTCCAGCCCGCCAGATAACAAGGTGCAGACGGGTACATCAGAGATGAGCTGCCGCTCAACGGTATCCTCCAGCAGCTCACGCACATGTCTAGCTGTCTGTTCGGCGTCCTCTTCATGCGGGATGCTCTCCAACTTCCAGTAGCAATGAATTCTAAGACCATCCGGACTGTACTTCAAGGTGTGGCCTGGCCGCAGTTCTGATAGCGCTTGGTATATACCGTGTCCCGGGGTTCGAGCGGGACCAATCATCCATAATTCAGCGGCTCCCTCCAGCCCGATAACCGGTTCGATGTCCGGGTGAGCAAGCAATGATTTAGGCTCAGAACCGAATGCGAACCAGCCCTCGCCCTGTGAATAGAACAATGGCTTCACCCCGAGCCGATCACGAGCTATGAACAGATGTCTTTCCGTTTCATCCCATATTGCAAAGGAAAAGATACCGTTAAATCGTTCAACACAAGCCTCTTTCCACTCCAAATAGGCAACAAGCAGCACTTCCGTATCACACTGCGTGACAAATGAATGCCCGCGGCTGATTAATTCTTTTCTTAATTCCTTCATATTGTACAGTTCGCCATTATATACAATGGCAAACACCCCTTGCTCCGTGTGCCGAATCATCGGCTGGGCGCCATTCGCGGGATCAATGACAGATAAGCGCCGGTGCCCCAGCGCACATGAACTGGTTAACCATGTTCCCTTCGCATCCGGCCCACGAGCGGATAATGTTGCGGTCATTTGTTCGACAACACCAGAACATTGGGTCAAATCACGGTTCCAGTCAATCCATCCTGTAATTCCACACATGTTACGTTCATCCTTTCCGCACCAATCTGTCCAACCGGAAGAACGAGCACCGGCATGCTGGAAGATTGAGATAATACCATGGGTATGCGCAAATCGGCATAAGATGTATGTCCATCGGGAGATGATAAAAAAAGCTTCACATAAAAGCTGAACCCCGAAGTAAACAGGGCGAGGCAATGGCCCTTAAATGGAAAGGAGGTGCTCCATGGAGCGTCAGCCTTATTATGTATCCGTACAGAATCATTCTGTTGTTGCGGAACAACATGCAGGGAGTTATGAATTTGTAGTCCATGTAAATGAAGCGGAAAGGGATGAGCTTCAAAGGCTGCTGAATGAAGTGGGGGATGCCGAAACGGATCAGATGCGGGATAGCCTCTTGTTATTGACAAGCCTATCGGATGATACGATTAACGTTCCGTATCAGCATAACCTCAACAAAGTATATGCCTACATATACAAATTCGGGACTACTGATACCAAGCGGTTTGTGGAGCAAATTTTAAATAAGGAGTGAGTCAATAATGGAATTTAAGGCTGCGAAATTTCGTCGTCCTGTTGAAATCGAAGGGCGTCTGTGTGCAGAAGTAGGACTTATCCCTGATGATGACAAGGAGACTCCTCTGCTTGCGTATGTGGCTCCTGTACGAAATGGTGGTTATGAGATTGTTCGCCTTCTGCACAACGATGCGCATTATGAAGCAGATTGGTATGACAACAATTTGCATAACGCCTTCGAGGAAATCGCTGCGGAGGAATTCATGATAAGCAATAACGAAATCAGCTGCAGTGATCGCGATTCGATTGTTGATGCTGTCTTAGGTTCCACAGAAGTTCGAGCAGCAGTGGATGAGTTGTTTCAATTAGACACGTAATGCTATCCGTTATCATGCAGCGGAAATGGTTCGCTTTCTTATCATCGGCTTCGTGGAAAGAAATGATCAAGGAACGATGAAGGGAGGTGAGAAACGATGTCAGAGCAATTCAAGCAAAACAAGGGCAATAAATATGCCCATCAAAAGAAACATGCGGATGCCGTATTATCGAAAAACTTCAAGCATCCAGGCGAGAAGAACCATTGGGAGTTTCACAATAAGTAAATAAGAAAATAAGTAAGTTCTGTATCAAAAGAAGGCGGCAATTATACAAGGCTCTGCGATAAGCAGAGCCTCTCATGCAGAGGTATTCTGGGATCGATGTGAGTGGGAAATAAAAAAAAGCCTCACCAACCAATAAAAGGTTCTGTGAGGCATGTTCATGTATATTAGTAAGCAAATGAATGGCGTCCCAGGAGGGATTCGAACCCCCGACCGACGGCTTAGAAGGCCGTTGCTCTATCCAGCTGAGCTACTGGGACATGAATAAGTTAAATTTAGAACATAAATGATTGTATCAAAGAAATTGACTCTTAGCAATAGGAAAATGAAAAAAATATTAATTTACATATCTTTTACAGTTTGAGTGTTAGGAAAGCACATATGGTGACCGCGCAGGATAAAGAGTGAATATGGTATAATACATCATATAAGAAGCTCACCTAATTGAAGGAGAACGAGCTGCATACATAGGAGAGATTATCGTAATACATAGGCGCAGTACAGAAAGCAGGTGTTCGTATGACAGAAGATTACAAAGAGCCGGCAAAGAATAATGTCATCCTGTTTCCGAAAACTCATGATTACTACCAAATTGAGTTGACACGGATGCTGGAATCTGAGCGTTACGGCGAAGCAATTGCCCTTCTTCAATTCCTGCTGACATGTGATGGTGAGGACGAACGGATTCGGGAAGAGTGGGACGCGCTGCTGCAATGGCTCGTGTCGGCGTTCCCGGAGGCAGAACGTGCTGCCCGTGATTTGAATATGGCTGAGGGAATAGCCAGTTGGCCGGAGTCCACACCGGAAGAGGAGTCTGAAGAGACCGAACAAGATATCCTGCGACGCCAATTCCAGCAGAAGCTGAATGCGGACGGACAATATACAGAGCGATTGTTTGCTACCCTTGTAGAGGGAGAGATGGATGACCGCAAGCTCCTTATTCTTGAGCAGCTTGCAGCAGCAGAAGATCCGGGTGTTGATGAAGCTTTGGCTAAACTGCTCAAAGAGGAGAATCTTAACTCCTTGCTTCAATTCGGAATTCTTCAAGTTATGAAGAGACGGGGAATGCATGGAGAAATCCGCTTCCCTCGCGGGCAGGAGTCGCTGGTCGTACAAATAGAGGATACTCCGCTTGATAATTCGGGGTTCCCAGAGGCCACCAAGGCACCAGCGGTGCGTGTGAACGAGGCTGCTTCTGTAAGAGAGCCTTCTCTCGCTTATTTTGCTCAGGAGATATGGCAGCAGTATTTGAAGCATATATACGGTTCTCCATCCTATGAACAGTTGTGCGGGCATGGGCAAGAGGATTCGAACGCTTGGGCGGCGGCGCTGCATTTCATCGTGGCTCGAATGCTGCGTGTCGACGAAGAAGTGGAAGTGAAGCAGCTGTACGGTGTCACGAATGAACTGCGTGTGCAATATGAGCTAGCGCTCCGATCATTAAATCGATCATTGCGCGTACAGTCATAGGATCTGAGGCTAAGCAATGAACGGTCGATAGCGCTTTCGTGGAAGGCCGAATGTGGGAATGACGCCCTCCTTGAAAAAGTTATCGTAGTCGGCTATACTAAAATGGTTATTCTGGACGTGTTATGTTAGGTACACTCTAGCCATGATCTTTTTTTGGAGGGGAAGGCATAAAATGAAAGCAACTTGGGAAAAAATAGAGAAGAACATTGGGGTATTGGAAGTAGAGGTTAATGAAGATCGCGTAGCAGAAGGATTGGACTTGGCATTCAAAAAAGTGTCCAAGCGTGTTAACGTTCCTGGCTTCCGCAAAGGTCGCGTACCTCGCCCAATTTTCGAAGCAAAATATGGTGTAGAGAGCTTGTATCAAGATGCGATTGACATCATCTTGGGCGAAGTTTACACACAAGCTGTAAAAGAAACAAACATCCAACCGGTTGATCAGCCGGAAATCGAAGTTGAACAATTTGCAAAAGGCAAAACGTTCAAGTTCAAAGCAAAAGTAACAGTTAAGCCTGAAGTGAAGCTTGGCGACTACAAAGGTCTTGAAGTAGAAGCTAAAGAAGCTGAAGTTACGGAAGAAGAGCTTGACGCTGAATTGAAGCGTCTGCAAGAGCGTCATGCTGAACTCGTTATCGTTGACGAAGAGACAGCACAAAAAGGCGACAGCGTTGTTATGGACTTCGAAGGATTCGTTGATGGCGAAGCATTTGAAGGCGGCAAAGGTGAGCGCTACACATTGGAGCTTGGCTCTAACACGTTCATTCCTGGATTCGAAGATCAATTGATTGGTCTTGGGACAGGCGACTTCAAAGATGTTGAAGTTACATTCCCTGAGCACTACCATGCAGAGAACTTGGCTGGCAAGCCTGCAACATTCAAAGTGAAAGTTCATGAAATCAAGCGCAAGCAGCTTCCACAGCTTGATGATGAGTTCGCTAAAGATGTTAGCGAGTTCGAAACTTTGGATGAGTACAAAGCTGATCTTACAAAACAGTTGAAAGAGCGCAAAGGACGCGAACTGGAAGCAGCTCGTGAAGCTGAGCTCGTTGAAAAAGCATCTGCAAATGCAGAAGTAGAAATTCCACGTGCGATGATCGAGACTGAAATTCAGCACATGGTTAAAGACTTGGACAACCGTCTTCGCATGCAAGGCATGAACATGGATATGTTCTTGACATTGTCTGGCCAAACGATTGCAGACTTGCGCGAGCAAATGCAACAAGAGGCTGACAAGCGTGTGAAAAACAACCTCGTTCTTGAGCAAATCGCGAAAGAAGAGAACATCACAATTTCCGAAGAAGAGCTGCAAGAAGAGCTTGATAAAATGGCAGCTTCTTACCAACGTTCTGCGGACGAAATCCGCTCCATCTTGGAGAAGAACGGCACGATTGAAAACTTGCGTGAAGAGGCAGCTCTTCGCAAAACAGTTAAGTTCATTGTGGACAACAGCAAGAATTAATTGCATATCGGCTGCAACTGCATCATGCATGTGAGAGCGGCGTAACAGGATAAGGCACGTTACTTTTTAAGGGCGTGCCTTATTTTTTACCACCTGTCTGGTGAAAGTTTGCTGGATTGTAAGTTCTTGATTTACTACATAACGTTTCACCACCCAGTAAAGGGTGTACATAATCAGTATGTAACATATTAGGCGATTCCGACCCGCGAGAAGTCACGAATATAGAGCTTATTTGCAGGGATTACGGGCATTTGCCGCACATAGAATAATGGTAATCGGTGTAAAAATGACACCACGTTCAGAAAATGTTAGAATAGAAATGTAAAGCTATGTAAAGAAAAGAGGTCGGTACCATGAATTTAATCCCGATGGTCATCGAACAGACAAATCGCGGCGAACGCTCTTATGATATTTACTCGCGTCTGCTGAAAGATCGCATTATCTTTCTGGGCAGCGCCATCGATGATGACGTAGCGAACAGCGTCATTGCGCAGTTGTTGTTCCTTCAAGCAGATGATCCAGAGAAGGACATTTTCTTGTATATCAACTCACCGGGCGGTTCAGTTACGGCCGGCATGGCAATTTACGATACGATGCAGCATATCAAACCTGACGTATCTACAATCTGCGTAGGCTTGGCTGCAAGTATGGGTTCGCTCTTGCTGACGGCTGGGGCACCAGGCAAGCGTATTGCTCTGCCGAACAGTGAGATCATGATTCATCAGCCGCTGGGTGGCGTGCGCGGTCAAGCGTCCGACATTAAGATTCATGCGGACTGGATCTTGAAGACAAGACATAAGCTGAACCAAATATATGTGGATCGCACAGGTCAGCCGATTGAGAAGATTGAACGCGATACGGATCGTGACAACTTCATGAGCGCTGATGAAGCGAAAGAATACGGTCTTGTTGACCAAGTTTTACATCCGGCAAGCCCGGGGCTTAAGTAAGGGGGGACACCGATTGTTTAAATTTAATGATGAGAAGGGGCAATTGAAGTGCTCGTTCTGCGGCAAGTCGCAGGAGCAAGTACGCAAGTTGGTTGCCGGTCCTGGCGTATATATATGTGACGAGTGCATCGAGCTGTGCAATGAGATTGTAGAGGAAGAGCTCGGTCACGAAGAGGAAGTTGATCTGAAGGATATACCGAAGCCGAAGGAAATTCGTGCGATTCTGGATCAATATGTCATTGGTCAAGAAATAGCGAAAAAGTCGTTGTCCGTAGCGGTATATAACCATTACAAACGGATTAACACCCAGAACAAGATCGAGGATGTTGAGCTGCAGAAGAGTAACATCTTGCTTGTGGGGCCTACTGGTTCCGGTAAGACACTTTTGGCGCAGACCATGGCTAAAATCTTGAACGTGCCATTCGCAATTGCGGATGCCACATCGCTTACAGAAGCAGGTTATGTGGGCGAAGATGTTGAAAATATTCTGCTGAAGCTGATCCAAGCGGCAGACTATGACGTGGAGAAGGCGGAACGCGGTATTATTTACATCGATGAAATCGATAAAGTAGCTCGCAAATCCGAGAATCCTTCGATTACACGCGATGTATCTGGTGAAGGGGTACAGCAGGCATTGCTGAAAATTTTGGAGGGAACCGTTGCTTCTGTTCCGCCGCAAGGTGGCCGTAAGCATCCTCACCAAGAATTTATTCAAATTGATACGACGAACATCTTGTTCATTTGCGGCGGTGCGTTTGACGGACTGGAGCAAATTATCAAGCGTCGTGTAGGGAAGAAAATTATTGGCTTCAATGCTGATGGTGGTCAGAAGGATTTGAAGCCTGGCGAATACTTGACGATGACACTTCCGGAGGATTTGCTGAAATTCGGACTTATTCCTGAATTTGTTGGGCGTCTTCCAGTCATCTCGACGTTGGAGCCGCTTGATGAGCATACATTGGTTCGTATCTTGAGCGAGCCGAAGAATGCGCTGACGAAGCAGTACCAGAAGTTGCTTGAGATGGACAATGTGAAGCTTGACTTCGAGTCTGGTGCACTGGAAGCCATTGCTCGCGAAGCGATCAAGCGCAACACTGGAGCGCGTGGATTGCGTGCCATCATCGAGGGCATTATGCTTGACGTGATGTATGAAGTGCCATCGCGCGATGATGTAACAACATGTGTCATTACGGAGCAAGTAGTAAAAGAACGAATGATTCCGGAACTGACGACAGATAAGAAACAAGAGGAAAGCGCCTAATAGGCGCTTTTCCGTCCGTTTCCGACATGGGAGAGAATGTATCATGTATTTGCGACATCAGACTAGAGCTGTAAAAGTGGGCGATGTAACGATTGGCGGCAACAATGAGGTTGTCATTCAGAGCATGTGCACGACGAAGACGGCAGATGTAGAAGCCACTGTTGCGGAAATTCATCGACTTGAAGAAGCTGGATGCCAGCTTGTTCGGGTTACGGTCAACAATGAGGAAGCAGCGGATGCGATTAAGGAGATTAAGAAGCGTATCTCGATTCCGCTCGTTGCTGACATTCACTTTGACTACAGGCTCGCTTTGAAGGCGATTGAGAACGGTATTGACAAGGTTCGGATCAATCCGGGCAATATTGGCCGCCGTGAGAAAGTGGAAGCAGTCGTGAAGGCGTGCAAAGAGCGCGGCATTCCGATTCGAATCGGTGTTAATGCAGGATCGCTGGAGAACCACCTGCTCGAGAAGTATGGATATCCAACGCCAGAGGCGATGGTCGAAAGTGCTCTATTCCATATCGGAATTTTAGAAGAACTTGATTTCCACGATATTATTGTCTCGTTGAAGGCATCAGATGTGCCTATGGCCATCGCTGCCTATACAAAGGCTGCTGAGGTAATTCCGTACCCGCTTCACTTAGGGATTACAGAAGCTGGAACACTGTTCTCAGGGACGATTAAGAGTGCGGCAGGGCTCGGAGCCTTGTTATCACTTGGAATTGGCTCGACGGTTCGTGTCAGCTTGAGTGCGGATCCAGTAGAAGAAGTGAAGGTTGCGCGTGAGATGCTGAAGTGTTTCGGCTTGATTTCCAATGCAGCTACACTTGTATCATGTCCAACATGCGGTCGACTTGACATCGATTTATTCTCGATTGCGAACGAAGTAGAGGAGTATATCTCCAAAGTGAAAGTTCCAATTAAGGTATCGGTGCTTGGTTGTGCGGTAAACGGTCCGGGCGAGGCTCGTGAAGCGGATATCGGCATCGCTGGAGCTCGTGGTGAAGGGCTGTTGTTCCGCTACGGAGAAATGATTCGTAAAGTACCGGAGGCAGAGCTTGTCTCTGAGTTGAAGAAGGAAATCGACCATATCGTCGCTGAATATGAGCGTACGGGTCAGATTCCAGGGCGTAAGCACTAATCGAAATATAAGAAGCTATCTTGTTATCGTATGATACAAGAACACCCACATGCAGCAGTGGCGCATGTGGGTGTTTTCTTTGTCTGTATCCAAGTTTCTAATTCAATGATCTCGTTCATGTGTCAGACGAGTTAGTAACCTCAGCGATAGGAGCATTGGTTAGTGAGGGAGCATTTTGCTGCATTTTGCTGTTTCCGTTGAATTTGCCGCCTTCTTTGATAATGAAGGATTGGCACAATACATTGCCTTCCAATCTGCCAGAGCTCTCGATGATGACACTTTCTGTGACGTTGACATCACCTTGCATGAACCCTGCGATAACTAGGCTGGAAGCTTGAATATGGGAATAGGCTTTGCCCGACTCTCCAATAATTACGTTCTGACTGCAATGAACATCACCAGTAATGGTTCCCTCGATCCGTAGGTCAGTTTCGCATACAAGCTTTCCTTCAAATGTAGTAGCCTGTCCAATTAAGGTGTCGGTTCCGCTAATTTTTTTGCCAGAGGATTTGGCGAACATATCGTGCTCCTTTCTTATATAAAAATCTTATTCAGGAGTGTTTACATAAGTCATTGGATCAATAGGCTGTCCGTTCTTACGAATTTCGAAATGTAGATGAGGTCCTGTGCTCCGACCTGTTGTACCGATTTTGCCAATGAGTGTCCCTTTTTTCACCGAATCTCCGCTGGCCACAACTCTCTCGCTTAGGTGCAAGTAACGTGTAGTAAGTCCGCTGCCATGATTCACGATGATATAATTCCCCTTCAGTTCATCCCTGTCGGAATCAATGACGACCCCTTCGGCAGTAGCGTAGACCGGATCGCCTGTATCTCCGCCTATATCTAATCCAGCATGGAATGCTTCATTGCGTTGAAACGGATCACTGCGTTCTCCGAAAAGAGAGGTGATTCGTGTGCTACCTGTTGGCCATAAGGTTGGAGTAGCGTTCAACTGCTGCTGGAAGGCTTCGGCATTCTTAAATAGAGGAGGCATTGTTCGTTCCCAATCCTGCCACTTCTTATTCATATGATGGAGCTGCTTATTCACGTTCTCCCATGCTTCAAGTGGTGAGACAGGCTTTTGGTCGCTGCTGTTCACTTCTGTAGCGGCAGAACGAAGCGTCGACAACTTAGATGCAGGAAGCATAATATACTCACCACCTAGCGGCAAAGGCAAGGATGCCGTGTCGCGCTTGGTTGACATAGAATTGGGCTTACCCGTGCCAGGTGATAGCTTGCTATTCTTTGGAGGGTTAGTGCCAGATGGGACTTGTAAATAGGATTGCAATTGCTGTTCCCATTGTGAGATTCTGTCCATTTTCTGTTTCATATCGTTGGAAGAAGCGGTAATAATGGATAATTGCTTGTCCATCTCTGCTAACAGTTGATTCTTCTCCTGCAGTTCAAGCTGTAATTGTTCATGACGAGCAACAAAATCATACATGGTAAATCGTTGAATGACTAACGATAAAAGTAATGCGCTAATCCCGCCAATGACAATAAACATGACAAGTTTAACCACAACAGTTGGAATACTGTATTGAATAACTGGCCGATTTGGTCCTCGCATGAGCATCCATGTCCAGTGGCGATCGTTTGATTTCGTCATAATTCAAGGATTCCTCCTTAACGACACAAAGGTAAAATAAGCTAGAAACGTTTACATAACATTCCTATTGTACATGATTTTCGGTGAAAAGTAAGTAGATAATGCAACGATTCGACATAAAAATCGGTTTGTGTCGAATGACGAAAAGGTAAATTTTATCACAAATTGAAAAATGATAAAAAACATTTTGCCATTGCCTGCGATTTAGGCTACAATCAGATAGTACGTGTTAGCAAAGTTAACATATAGCGTGCAACAGGACTAGACAATAAGAGAGGTGCGATATATTGATCGATCAAATTCAGGATTGGATCGGAAAGTTTAATGATTTGTGGTATTTGATGCTTATATTTGTCCTGATAACAGCAGGATTATATTTTTCATTCCGAACAGGCTTCGTGCAGCTTTCCGCGATTAAAGAAACATTCCGTCTTATGTTGGGGCGGGATAAAGGAAAGTCTTCCGGTGAGAAACAAGGCGTTTCCTCCTTCCAGGCATTCGCAATGAGTACGGCCTCGCGTGTTGGTACGGGGAATTTGGCCGGAGTCGCTATTGCCATTTCGTTAGGTGGCCCTGGCGCTGTATTCTGGATGTGGATGATTGCCATTATTGGCGCGGCTTCGGGGTTCGTCGAATCCACATTGGCACAAGTGTATAAAGTGCGCGATGGCAAGGATTTCAGAGGCGGCCCAGCTTACTATATGGAACGAGCGTTGAACGCACGCTGGCTAGGCATTATTTTTGCAGTCCTCATTATTTTCAGTTTCGGATTCGTTTTTAATTCTGTACAGGCCAACACAGCAAGTGCTGCATTCCAGGATATATTTAACTTGGATCCGATTTGGATGGGGGTTATCTTGGCAGTTCTTGTCATCCCGACGATATTCGGTGGGGTTCAGCGGGTTGCTAAGGTTTCTGCGACTGTAGTTCCGATCATGGCACTAGCCTATATAGCGATTGCCTTGTTCGTCATGTTCGTGAATTTTAGAGAAATTCCGGGCGTGTTTGCTTCTATTATTCAAAATGCCTTTGGATTTGGGGAGGCGTTGGCTGGCGGTGTAGGTGCAGCAGTAATGAACGGAATTAAACGCGGTCTGTTCTCGAACGAGGCCGGAATGGGTAGTGCTCCCAATGCGGCGGCGACAGCCCATGTTAGTCATCCAGTCAAGCAAGGTTTGATCCAGTCGTTTGGGGTATTCGTCGATACATTGCTTGTTTGTTCGTCAACAGCGTTCATTATCCTGTTCTCCGGGATTTCGACGACGGGCGAGCAGAACGGCATTCGATTGACTCAACATGCGCTTGCGGCTCAGGTTGGAGATTGGGCGCACATTTTTATTGGCTTAGCTGTCTTTTTATTCGCATTTACTTCGCTGATTGGAAACTACTATTACGGTCAAAGCAACATCGAATTCATTACGAAGAAAAAGGGTTGGATGCTTGCCTATCGACTAGGTGTCATAGCGATGGTTCTCTTCGGTTCTGTTGCGAAGATGACCCTAGTATGGAATTTGGCAGACTTGTTCATGGGCTTCATGGCGTTTATTAATCTCATTTCCATTATGCTGCTTGGTAAAGTGGCATTTGCGGCTTTGAAAGATTATATGGGTCAGCGTAAGCGTGGCGAGGAGCCAGTCTTCTATGCAGATTCTGTTCCAGGACTGAAGCATGCAGAATGTTGGGAAAGAAATAATAACTCATAATCACATACGCTTATAATGCATCCGGCAAAGGGTAATACTACCAAGTAGTAAACTTTGCCGGATTTTTTTGTCCTTGCGAGGGCGTTATGGGAGGATGAAACGATGAATTTAAGCGTAATATTGATGCTGATCAATGCGTTCTTTGCCGTAGTTATTGGCATATACTTCTGGAATCTGCTGCGCAGTCAGAAAGGAAATCGCACAGCTGTTGATCGAGAATCGCGCAAGGAGATGGATAAGCTGCGCAAGCTAAGGTCTATTTCCTTGACGAAGCCGCTAGCAGAGAAGACAAGACCTGCGATCATGAGTGATATTGTTGGGCAGAAAGATGGATTGAAGGCGCTCAAAGCTGCTTTGTGCAGTTCGAACCCGCAGCATGTGATCATCTATGGCCCACCAGGCGTAGGTAAGACGGCTGCTGCGAGAGTAGTGCTGGAGGAAGCGAAGAAGAATGCAAGCTCGCCATTTACAATGGAATCCAAGTTCACTGAAATCGATGCGACGACAGCAAGATTTGATGAACGTGGCATTGCCGACCCATTAATAGGCTCGGTTCATGATCCAATTTATCAAGGTGCTGGTGCGATGGGAGTCGCTGGGATTCCACAGCCGAAGCCGGGAGCGGTGACGAAGGCACATGGGGGCATGCTGTTTATTGATGAGATTGGAGAGCTTCATCCGATACAGATGAATAAACTGTTGAAGGTACTTGAAGATCGTAAAGTATTTTTGGAGAGCGCTTATTACAATTCGGAAGACTCGAATGTACCTTCGTATATTCACGATATTTTTCAGAATGGATTGCCTGCGGACTTCAGGCTTGTGGGAGCGACGACCCGTTCTTCCCAAGAACTCCCGCCAGCGCTTCGTTCACGTTGTATGGAAATCTACTTCAGGCCGCTGCTTCCTGATGAAATCGGAGCTATTGCAGAAAATGGGCTGAAGAAAATTGGCTTCCCGCACTCGCCAGAAGCGGTAGATATGGTGAAAAAGTACGCGACCAATGGGCGTGAGGCGGTGAATATTGTCCAACTGTCGGCTGGACTGGCGATGTCAGAAGGGCGGACATCGATTGATGCGGCTGATGTTGAATGGGTTGCCAACAGCAGCCAGATTGCTCCGCGTCCTGATCGCAAAGTTCCCGCAGAACCACAGGTAGGTCTCGTGAATGGCTTGGCTGTATACGGTCCTAGCATGGGAGCGCTGCTGGAAATTGAAGTGAGTGCGATCCGCGTGAAGAGTGGGCACGGCAAGTATACAATTACGGGTGTTGTCGAGGAAGAAGAGCTGGGCGGTGGAAGCCGAACGCTGCGCCGCAAGAGTATGGCGAAGGGGTCTATTGAGAACGTATTGACCGTGCTTCGCAGCCTGGGACATGAGACGTCCAATTTCGATTTGCACATTAACTTCCCAGGTGGATCGCCAGTAGATGGTCCATCCGCGGGCATGGCAATGGCGATTGCCATCGCATCAGCATTGAATGGATGGCCTGTGGACAATAAGCTTGCGATGACAGGTGAAATCAGTCTTCATGGGCGCATTAAGCCGGTCGGCGGCGTACTTGCCAAGGTGGAAGCGGCTTTTCAAGCAGGAGCAACTCGCGTGCTTATTCCGAAGGAGAATTGGCAGGATATCTTCGCAGGCTTGGATGGAGTGCAAGTCATACCCGTCGAACACATTGAGGAAGGCTTCCAACATGCATTCGGCAGTGAATGGAAGGGAGATGCACAGCATAAGCCGCAACCGTTCGAACGTGCCGCGGGCACCTCGCTGCCGTTGCTGCATGCAGAAGGATCGGAGAAGAATAGCAGTTCTTCTGATGGGAGCAGCTATAGCTGATCGGCCTGTGGAAAATTGGTGTTTTACTTGAACATTTGATAAAATGTTGGATGCAATGTACTAGATAGATCATGATAGCCATGGGGGTGCCGAACGATGGGGCTTAAATCGAACAAAGACCGCCGCCTGCCTCTGCTCCCGCTACGAGGCTTGCTCGTGTACCCGAGCATGGTGTTGAACTTGGATGTGGGGCGCGATAAGTCGGTACGGGCACTTGAACATGCGATGCTGGAAGATCAATTGCTGCTGTTGTGCACGCAGTCAGAGGTCAGCATCGAGGAGCCTTCTCAGGATGATATTTTCCGTATAGGCACGATAGCGAAGGTTCGTCAAATGTTACGTCTGCCTAATAACACAATACGTGTGCTTGTTGAGGGTGTTGAGCGCGCTGAGATCGTTGAATATGTGCCTAATGAGGAGTTCTATGAGGTTCAGGTGCATGTATTGCATGAAGAGACGTCGGGTGATCCTTCAGAGACAGAAGCACTCATGCGCATGGCATTGACCCAGTTCGAGAACTATGTGCAAATGTCGAAGAAGGTGTCGCCAGAGACACTAGCTTCCGTAACGGACATCGAAGAACCGGGTCGGATGGCGGATGTAATCGCCAGCCACTTGTCCATCAAGCTCAAAGATAAACAGGCGCTTCTGGAGACGGTGGATAGCAAAGCCCGTCTGCATAAGCTGCTTGAGCTGCTCAATAATGAGAGCGAAGTGCTGGAGATGGAGAAGAAGATTGGCCAGCGCGTGAAGAAGCAGATGGAGAAGACACAGAAGGAATACTATTTGCGTGAGCAAATGAAGGCGATCCAGAAGGAATTGGGAGATAAAGAAGGCCGCGCGGGCGAGGCCGAGGAGCTGCGTGCCCAATTGAAGGAGCTCGAGGCTCCGGATAAAGTTCGTGAGAAGATTGGCAAAGAAATCGATCGATTGGAGAAAATGCCGGCTTCTTCCGCAGAAGGTTCGGTGATTCGAAACTATATCGATTGGCTACTTCAGATTCCGTGGGCTCAGCTCTCGGAGGATGATCTGGATCTGAGCAAGGCAGAATCCATTCTGGAGGCCGATCATTATGGACTTGAGAAGCCGAAGGAACGTGTCCTTGAATATTTGGCTGTACAGCAGCTAGTCAAAGAAATGAAAGGGCCGATTCTATGCCTTGTTGGCCCTCCGGGTGTCGGGAAAACGTCGCTTGCAAGGTCAATTGCGAAGTCGCTTGAACGGAAATTTGTTCGTATCTCGTTAGGTGGGGTGCGTGACGAGGCGGAGATTCGCGGTCATCGTCGTACCTATGTAGGTGCAATGCCAGGACGAATTGTTCAGGCGCTTAAAAATGCGGGCACGATGAACCCAGTAATGCTGCTTGATGAAATCGACAAGATGGCATCTGACTTCCGTGGGGATCCGGCGTCTGCACTGCTGGAGGTATTGGATCCAGAACAGAATAATGCATTCAGTGATCATTTCGTTGAGCTCCCGGTCGATCTGTCCAAGGTTCTGTTCGTGACAACTGCCAATGCGGTTCACAATATACCGCGTCCGCTGCTGGATCGGATGGAACTGCTGTCCTTGTCTGGATATACGGAGCTTGAGAAGCTGGAAATCGCGAACAGGCATCTGCTTCCGAAGCAGAAGGAAGCCCATGGATTGCAGGCGAATCAGCTGACGGTTCAAGAGGACTGCCTTCTGAAAGTGATTCGTGAATATACACGTGAAGCGGGAGTTCGCCAACTGGAACAGCAATTGGCTGCGCTATGCCGCAAGGCTGCAAAGCGAATTGTATCTGAACAGGTGGAAGACATACAGATTCACGCCCAGCAATTATCCGAATATTTAGGTGTAGCTCGATATCGCTATGGTCTGGCAGAACAAGATGATCAGATAGGAACGGTGACAGGTCTTGCGTGGACCGAAGCGGGAGGGGATACGCTTAATATTGAGGTTACCGTTGTTCCTGGTTCCGGCAAGCTGCAATTGACAGGCAAGCTAGGCGATGTCATGAAGGAGTCAGCACAGGCTGCATTTAGCTACATCCGCTCGAAGGCGGCGCAGTGGGGATTGGAGCCCGACTTCCATGAGAAGCTGGATATTCATGTCCATGTCCCTGAAGGAGCGATTCCGAAGGATGGCCCTTCCGCCGGAATCACAATTGCGACGGCACTTGTATCGGCGTTCACTAATCGGTATGTATCCAAGGATGTTGCAATGACCGGTGAGATTACATTGCGCGGGAGAGTACTCCCGATTGGTGGATTGAAAGAGAAGTCGCTGGCCGCGCTTCGTGCAGGAATCAAGACGGTACTGTTCCCGCATGACAATGAACGCGATCTAGCGGATATCCCAGATACAGTACGGCGGGAGCTGACCTTTATACCAGTAGCTCATATGGATGAAGTGCTGCAGCATGCGTTGCTGGAGGCGACTTCATCATAATGGCATAGCAACAAGACGGATGCGCGTGCAGCGCATCCGTTTTTCTTTTTTTTTGTGAAATGACGGGAATCGTGTACAATTGTACAATAGACAGAACAGAATGTAAGGTGAGGATAATCGCGTATGAAAATAACAAATGCTGAATTTATTATTAGTGCTGTTGGATCTGCACAGTATCCAGATGACGGGTTTCCGGAGATTGGTCTGGCAGGCCGATCAAATGTAGGGAAGTCATCGTTAATCAATCGTATGATTATGCGCAAGAACTTGGCGCGTACAAGCTCGCAGCCGGGTAAGACACAGCAGTTGAACTACTATCGCATTAATGACAATATGTATTTCGTGGACGTACCGGGATACGGGTATGCAAAGGTATCGAAGACGCAGCGCGCTGCGTGGGGACGCATGATTGAAGCGTACTTCCAAGAGCGTGAGACACTTCGCCTTGTGCTGCTGGTTGTTGATTTGCGCCATGCGCCTACAGCAGACGATTGCATGATGCATGACTGGCTTACGCATTACGGCGTCCCGGTATGTGTGGTTGCGACGAAGGCTGATAAAATATCGAGAAACCATCTTCCGAAGCATGTGAAGCAAGTTCGTACCACCCTTGGGTTGTCATCGGATGCTCCGTTTGTCATGTTCTCCGCGGAGACAGGACAAGGCCGTGAAGAGTTATGGGACATTATTAATCAGCATGCAAGCGTTAATTCGTAAGCATGTTGGATAAAAAGCGGGGTAGTTCCGGCCTCAGTCCGTTTTTTTGCGAAATGCACCATAAAATGGCGGCTCATGAACAGGAATTCATATTCTCCCTGTAGTATAATAAACATGTATAAATATTATATGTTGAATACAGGTAAGGAGAGTTTTTATGGCTCGGCGGTTAGCCACAGAGTATGTGAAAGCCAGTTTACAGTTAACGGAAGCTCAATTGACCCGATTTGTGCAATCGCTCGCGAAGCAATCTATTGTGGGGCGGGTGAAAGTATTAGAAAACGGTAATCAAGAGGTGGTTCTTGAGGACGGCCAGGGTGATGAGATCATATTCCTGTTCGAGAAACAAGGCAATCGGTATGTCTGTGTAACGTCTTGCCGCTTGGTTCATCCGAAATTGACACAAGTGATGCATAAGCTTGTGGCGACATTCCGTGGCGAAGCGGTAGTCAATCGGATTTTTGCGGGATTTACAATCACTTATTATTACGCAGATGGGGCTGTTCGCAAGATTGTAGAGCAGAAGGAAGAGCCTCGCGTTATTTTCGAACATAAGGATACGGTGCAGGACTTGCATAACATGTACCGAAACGAACATGTAGAAATACGAATTGCGAGTATTAAGGAGCGCATCAACAGTTTGCTCGATAAGCGCAATCGAAGCCTGTCAGCAGATGAGGTTCAAGCTGTAGATCAGCAGCTAACAGCACTGGCAAAGCAATTGTTCATCTTGGAAGCCTGAGCGGCACTTGAATATGAAAGAACTTAAGGCGTATGCCTTAAGTTCTTTTTTTGTTCTGCAGCGAATATTGGGCGGGCGTACTAGACACCTATTAGAGGCTTTCGCCATATAGTAGACAGGGAAAATGGAATAGTCAGGGGATAAGTGGATAAAAAAGTGTTGCATTTATGTGAGTAAGATGTTATTTTTAATCTCGTTGAAAACAATATAGGAACCAGGATTCACTCAGGACATTGCATGTTGCGAGAGATTTTTCCCTCGGGAAGTGAATGACGTAGGTCCTAGCGGATGAAATTATTTTTTCAAACATTTTATTCCTAGGAAGGGGGAACCGAAAGATGGAATACTCAACTTTCGGAAGACATGTTGCTGTTGACACGTGGGGAGTCGACTTCGATTTGCTGAACAATGCTCAATTGCTTGAAGCACAACTGGTAGAAGCCGCTGAAGCGTGTGGTGCAACGGTCTTGTCTGTTCAATCTAAACAGTTTGACCCACAAGGGGCAACAGTTCTAGTTATGTTGTCAGAAAGTCATCTTTCAATCCACACTTATCCTGAACGTGGATTTGCAGCAATCGATTGTTACACTTGCGGAGAAACAGTAGACCCGCAGCTAGCCATTGATTACCTGGTCTCTGTGTTGAAACCGGAGAAAACGTACGCGAAGAAACTTATTCGCGGATTAGGCGAATTGCAAGTGGTTACTCCGGATATGAAAGTATCCGAATTGGTATAAACGACAATAAAGTCCCGCTCATCCTCGTGCTTGGCACAGGGTGGAGCGGGCTTTTTTTATTCTTATAGAGAGTCAACCTCATAGCTCGGTTATTTGTCCACTTGTTGCTCCATAAGCTATATACATAATCATATATAGTAGGAGAATGCTGATGAGACCTAGACGATTTCGAGGCGGTATCGTATGGATGGTTGTGTTGTTCATGCTGTTAATATGGCCTTCCATTCAAGTGTACAACTTATTCTCTCCGAAGGCAGAAGCGTCCGATCCGCTTAAAATGCTGTACGAAGTAGCTCAATTTCAAACGAACCTGTTAAAAGGATCATTGCAGGAAGCGGCGCGATATGACTCGACAGAACCACTTCAAAAATTGAAGCTTGTTGCTTATTCAGCAGCATTTGCACATGAAAGACTGGTTCGTGCGGCAGGGAAGAAGCAGCTGCCAGAGCTGCCAAGTCTGAATAAGGTTGTAGAAACCATCACATTGATGCAGTTAAATGGCGATCGCCCATTAACGGACAGTGAAAAAGAGATGATCAGCATGAGCGCTGAGGCAATGAACCGACTCTATGACAGCTATGCGCTCGTCTATAGCAGCAGCGGGGGATGGGTCACATCCAAGCGTGAAGAACTGGTTAGCGCAGACAAGGATTTGAAGGAAGTGCTGGAATCTAATTTTACACCGAAGTGAACTGGCAAAAAGTACATAAAAAAAGAATGACATTGGGGCGTTGCAATGATAGTATAAGGTGCAGTTAGCCCGTACAAACTAAAATTTGACATGCATTTCATAATATTTTCAAATTACGAACGAATGTTCTTGTTGATCTATGTTATAATGATTATCATCTGAGAATGTACTAAATTTTGAAAAGCAGGTGAAATGAATGCACATCATCGTCGTCGGCATGAACTATCGTACGGCGCCCGTAGAAATTCGGGAGAAGTTTGCGGTGCCCGAAAGTGATTGGCAAGAGGCGCTGAGACAATTGAGACAGACGAAGAGCGTGCTCGAATGCGTGATGGTGTCGACATGCAATCGCACAGAACTGTATGTGGTTGTCGACAGATTGCACATGTGCGGTCACTTCATCCGCAGCTTTATGGAGACGTGGTTCGGCATTTCCAGACAGCAATTTACACCGTACCTCTATATATATGAAGATGATCAGGCTGTCGAGCATTTGTTCCGGGTCAGCTGCGGCTTGGATTCCATGGTCATCGGCGAAACGCAAATTTTAGGCCAAATCCGTAATGCCTTCTTGTTCGCGCAAAATGAAGGGGTAACCGGGACGTGGCTGAATACCGTATTTAAGCAGGCAATAACACTCGCGAAGAGAGCACATGCCGAAACAAGCATTAACGAAAATGCGGTTTCGGTCAGCTATGCCGCAGTGGAGCTTGGCAAGCGAATATTCGGATCGTTCCAAGGAAAGAAGGTGCTCATTCTAGGCGCAGGCAAAATGAGCGAGCTGACTGTGAAGCACTTATATGCCAACGGTGCTGCGGAGGTAATGGTGGCAAACCGTACCCTATCTCGCGCGGAAGAGCTGGCGAAGCAGTTTAACGGCCGGGCAGGTACGCTTGATGCGGCCGAACAGATGCTGGTTGAGGCTGATATTGTGATTAGCTCAACGGGTTCGAAGGAATATGTGCTTACAGCGGATGATGTGAAGCGGGCGATGAGCAGGCGCAAATCTCGGTCGCTGTTCTTCATTGACATTGCCGTGCCGCGTGACCTGGATCCGGCGATTAGTGACGTGTCGAATGTATTCTTATATGATATCGATGATCTGCAAGGTATTGTGGAGAGCAATCTGGCACGTCGCCGCAAGGAAGCGGCGAAGATTGAAGCTTTCATCGCAGATGAACTCGAGGAGCATCGTTATTGGCTCAAAATGCTGGGTGTAACTCCGATGATTCGGTCTTTACAGTCCAAAGCAGAACGTATCCACCAGGATACGCTGCAAAGCTTGTTCAATAAGCTTCCCGAGCTGTCTGAACGGGAAGAAAAATTGATACGCCGTCTGACGAAGAGCATGTTGAACCAAATGATGCACGACCCAATTAATCAAATTAAAGAGCTCGCCGCTGAGAAAAATGGGGACGAGGCATTGCGGTTATTTTCGCAAATTTTCGCACTGGAGCAGCCAGAAGCGGGTGGCATGGAGGAGCGAGGCAAGGAACAGCCCTCACCCCAAGTCACCGTGAATCGAAATACGGAACCCGAGCGGGGGAAGTCTGTGCTGTCTTGGGCAGCCGTCACATGGTAGAGGAAGAACAGGAGGCGGCAGGCATCGATGGTTACGAATAGTTGGATTTACGATGCGATTATCTACACATACGCCCTGAGCCTTCTGTTTTATTTTTCCGATGTGGTAGGAGTCAATCGGAAAGCGAAGCGGATGGGCGCAGGGCTTCTTACTTTTGTATGGGTACTTCAGACGATCTTCTTGATTGTAAGAATGGTGAGGCATCAGGATGTGCCCGTTTTTAGTAGTTTTGAATTTATGTTTTTGTTTTCATGGTTCCTCGTGACCGTATCCATTGTCATTAGCAGGTTCTTTCATATCGAATTTATCGTTTTTTTCGTCAATCTTATTGGGTTTGCCTTATTGCTCGTGAATATGCTTAACGACCCGACAATGCCTGCATCGATGAAGGAATGGGAGATGATGCGCAATTTGCTCTCTTTCCATATCTCGCTTGTAGCCTTTGGTTTCGCGGCCTTAACGATTAGTGCCGTATTCGCGGGCATGTATGTATTTCTCCATCATAAGTTGAAGGCTAAGCAATGGTCTGACGCGGTGCGGCGCTTGCCTAGTCTTGAACGAATTGAACGCTTTTCGTTTCTAGCTGTCGTAATTGGCATTCCGATGATTTTACTGTCGCTTGCCGTAGCAGTTGGGGCTATTCTGCTCGACAATCGTACGGAATTGCTGATTGATTTTAAGATATGGTTTACGTTATTAGCGCTTTTATTCTATGGCTCTTATATTGTGAAACGCTCGCGTAATGATTCAACAGGATTTCGACTTTCTTTGTTGAATTTAGGATGTTATGCGGTAATGATGCTCAATTTCGCATTGAATTCATTGTCGACATTTCATCGCTGGATTGGAGTGTAGCGAATGGGTGATTCCCCTCTGTATCCGATTATGCTGAAGCTTGTTGGCAAGCCATGTACGGTGATTGGCGGCGGCAAGGTAGCTGCGCGCAAGGTTCGTCACTTGCTGGCGAGTGGTGCTGAAGTGAAAGTGGTCAGTCCCGTATTGACTGCAGAGCTTTGGCACTTTGTCCATGAAGGCAGCATTGTTCATATCGCAAGAGAGTATGAAGAGGGGGACGCCATTGGAGCGCTGCTTGTATTTGCTGCGACAGATCATTGTGAAGTGAATGAGCGAGTAGCTGAGGAAGCAAGGCGCTGTGGGGCGCTCATCAATATTGCTCATAGTCCGGAACAGAGTGACTTCGCCAATCCTGGGACGGTGCAGCACGGAGATGTCCATCTCGCTGTATCGACTGGCGGCGCTAGTCCAACCTTGACGAGAAGCATATTAGCCAAGCTGTCCAAGTTAATGGATGATGAGTTGGCGCAAGTAGCAGAGATGCTGCTGCATGCACGCAAGGCTTCGCATGATGTGCTGCCAGACACGGTAGATCGCCAGCGAGCAATGCGGCACTATGCAGAAGAATGCTGGCGGGCCTATGAATGTAATGTCACACTTCCCAAATGGGAGGACTGGGTCATGGCGTGGCTCGCCCAATATCAATAAATGAATGAATAATTTAGGCAAGCAGGAGGGGCAACTAGATGCGTACTATCATTGTTGGGACAAGGCAGAGCGCCTTGGCGTTGACGCAGACCGGGCATGTGATTGCGGCGTTGGAGACCATTTGCAAAGAGAACAACCTTCCGTTCCGATTCGAAATTAAGAAGATCGTAACGAAAGGAGATCGCATCCTGGACGTCACCTTGTCCAAGGTAGGCGGCAAAGGGTTATTCGTGAAGGAGATTGAACAAGCGTTAATGGATAAGGAAGTGGATATCGCGGTTCATAGCATGAAGGACATGCCTTGGGAACTTCAGGATGGACTGACGGTTGGCGCTGTGCCCAAGCGGGAAGATCCAAGAGATTGCTTGATTATGAAGTCTGGCACCTCGATTGAGGATTTGCCTATAGGTGCGAAGGTAGGCACGAGCAGTCTGCGCAGAGCTTGTCAATTGCAGGCGTATAGACCGGATTTGCAGATCGAGCCATTGCGCGGCAATATTGATACACGGTTGAAGAAGCTAGAGACGGAAGGATTCGATGCAATCGTTCTTGCTGCAGCAGGACTTCATCGGATGGGATGGCAGGATCGTATCACATCCTATTTGCCGACAGAACTGTGTCTCCCAGCGGTAGGGCAAGGGGCATTGGGGATTGAATGCCGTGCAGATGATGAGGAAGTATTGTCGCTGCTTGCGCGTTATCACGATGTAAATACTGCTCGTACCGTTCAGGCGGAGCGAGCTTTTTTAGGCCGTTTGAATGGCGGGTGCCAAGTGCCGATCGGAGCGTATGCAGAGCTTCATAAGGCAGATGACACGATACGCTTGATTGGTCTTGTCGGATCGGCGGAAGAGAATACGATACTGAGTGACACAATGGAAGGTGGACAACCAGAGGAGCTTGGCATTGCAGTTGCAGAGCGGCTGCTGGATCGAGGGGCGGAACAAATGCTATCCCAATTAAGGGGCTGATATGAATGGAGCGGCATTCCTCTGGAATAGGTATTGTCTATCTGGTAGGCGCTGGGCCAGGTGACGTAGGGTTGATAACGGTCAAAGGCTTGAATTGTCTGCAGGAGGCGGATGTTGTTGTCTATGATCGTCTCTCTAGCCCTCAATTGCTCAGATATATGAAGCGGGGAGCTCGTAGGATCTATGTGGGCAAGCTGCCTGATCGACATGCGATGAAGCAGGCGGATATTAACCAATTGCTTGCTGATCTAGCACAGGAAGGAAACAAGGTCGTTCGCTTAAAGGGGGGCGATCCTTGTGTGTTCGGAAGAGTGGGAGAAGAAGTAGCTGTACTGAAGCAGCATGGAGTTCCGTATGAGATCGTTCCAGGGGTCACCTCTGCTGTTGCGGTTCCTGCATATGCAGGCATACCTGTGACTCACAGGGATTATGCGTCTTCCTTTTGTGTAGTGACAGGTCATGAGAACCCGGACAAGTTGGATGAGTTCATCGAGTGGGAGCAGATGACCCAAAGTGCTGGAACTTTGCTGTTCCTTATGGGTATCGGCAAGCTGCGTGTAATTGCCGAACGATTGATGAGTCATGGACGGGCAGCGGATACGCCTGTTGCATTAGTGCGCTGGGGAACAAGGGCTGAGCAGCGCACGCTCGTAGGGACTCTAGCGACGATTGCGGATGAGGCAGAGCGTGCTCGCTTCGAGTCGCCGGCAGTCATTGTCGTAGGGGATGTTGTGAAGCTGCGAGAACAGCTAGCTTGGGCAGAGGAGCGCCCGCTGTTCGGTAAGAGAGTACTTGTCACGAGGAGCCGTTCGCAGGCTAGCGAGCTTGTTAAGCCCATTGAACAGCTTGGAGGGGAGACGTATGAATACCCGGTCATTGAGATGCGGGCGCCTGTCTCTCTTGGGAAACAGCAAGCGATTCATCAGGCTTTTATCCATGCACAGCAATATCAATGGCTAGTTCTGACAAGTGTGAATGGCGTCAAGTATTGGTTCCAACACTTGCAGGAGCAAGGGCAGGATATTCGCCAATGGGCGAATGTACGAATCGTAACGGTAGGCCCCAAGACTGCTGAAGCGCTTCGCGAATATGGAGTGCAGCCAGATGTATCTGCTGCTCAGTATAGTCAAGAAGGGGTATGGGATGCCCTTCGTCCATTAATCTCGCCAGAAGAGCGCGTGCTTCTTGCGCGGGGTGATCTGGCGCGCCCTTGGCTGAAGGAGATGCTGCAGCAGCATGGCCTTCTTGTGGATGAGGTGGATTTGTACGAGACCGTACTGCCGGAGTACGATGATCCTTATTTAGTGGAATTGCTGGAAGAGAACGCGATTCATCTGATTACGTTTACAAGTTCCTCGACGGTTACGAACCTGATCGCCGCACTCGAACGCATGGGGGTTCCTGACCCTGTAGCGAAGCTTGGTGGCGCTCAAGTGGTGTGCATCGGGGAGATTACAGCGCGCACGGCGCGTGATGCAGGCTTGCAGGTTGCTGCAGTCGCAGAACGATCTACCATTAGCAGTATGGTGGACGAGATGTGCAGACTTAGCAGTGCTGACAAGGCGCATATACACATTCAAGGAGGTTGCTAACATGGTATTTCCAACTACAAGATTACGCCGCCTACGGAAGACGGCAGCTCTCCGCAATATGGTTCGCGAGACTGTATTGACAGTCAATGACTTGATTATGCCTATATTTGTGACGCATGGTACAGGGATTAAGGAAGAGATTAGCTCCATGCCGGGAGTTTATCATTTCTCCCTTGACCGTATGGATGAAGAAATAGACGAAATTGTTCAATTGGGTATACCAGCTATTGTGCTGTTTGGTGTCCCAGCTTCGAAGGATGCTGTCGGAAGCTCTGCATTCGCCGCGGATGGAATCGTCCAACAAGCGACAAGACGAATTAAGGCGGCTCACCCTGACCTGCTTATTATTGCGGATACATGTCTATGCCAATATACCGATCATGGGCATTGTGGAATGGTTCATGTGCATGAAGTGAATGGATGCGAGGTAGGCGAGATTGATAATGACGAGTCGCTCGAGTACTTAGTGCGTACGGCGGTGTCTCAAGCAGAAGCGGGGGCTGATATTATAGCGCCATCCAATATGATGGATGGATTCGTGCATGCGATTCGTGTAGGTCTTGACGAGTCAGGTTATCATGATGTGCCGATCATGTCCTATTCGGTGAAGTATGCATCGGCATTCTATGGTCCATTCCGAGATGCGGCTCATTCCGCGCCTCAATTCGGTGATCGCAAGACTTATCAGATGGATCCTGCCAATGTGCGCGAAGCAATTCGTGAAGCAGAAGAGGACGTTCTGGAAGGTGCGGACATGCTTATGGTGAAGCCAGCCATGGCATACATGGATGTTATCCGTGTGATGAAGGATCAATTCGATTTGCCGCTAGTGGCTTACAATGTGAGCGGCGAGTATTCCATGGTGAAGGCAGCGAGCAAGCTTGGATGGGTTGATGAACGCGCTATTGTGAGCGAACTGCTGCTTGGTCTGAAGCGCGCGGGAACAGATATGATTATTACGTATCATGCGAAGGATGCTGCACGTTGGCTGTCTGAGCGAGCGTAACAATTGTTGCAGTGGGGCTTGATTAAAAGAAGCGACTTCTGTATAAATAGCAATCTCCCCGTGGCAAAGTTCGTTGAATGTGCCGACGGGGAGATTGTCTACCCGATGTATGGAGCTAGCTAACGTAAGGACTCTGGAACAGTCGGGATACGTCCAGCGTGTATTCGGTCGGCTGCAGCGTCAGGATACGCTGATGCTCGAGATCACGAATCACTTGTTCTAATACGTTCCGATGTACGCCAGCAAGACCTGACATGGCATCAGCGTCGAAGGCGGCACGGATGTAGATTTTATCTCCGCGGCGCTCGCCTTGCTGCTGAGCGATGCGAACGATGTTCTTTACGATGCGGCTTGGTGCATCTAAGAACGTTAAGTCATAGACATATCCGTTCGTCGAGCGCAGTCGACCGCATAGTTGAATCATAACCTGCTTCGCAATATCGTAGTGGGCGCGCAGCAGTAAGTGGAAGCTCTCGGATGTGACGGTAAAGAGAACCGTATCCTCTAATGTCTCTGCTGTTGCAGAACGCGGCTTGCCATCAATAAGCGCAAGCTCGCCGAAGTTGTCGCCGCTCTGAAAGACAGAGAGGATCTTCTGCTGGCCTTTCTTGTTGGATGTGTATACTTTGACGGCACCGCGAAATACGATGCAGAATGTGTGCCCTGGATCTCCCTGCTGGAACAAGATCGTATGTGGGGCATACTCCCGGCGGGATGTGATGGACGATACGATTTCCAGCTGTTCATCAGTCAAATCAGAGAACAGTGGGACGCGTTTGAGCAATTCAATCATGACTTTCCCCTCTTTGCCAAGCCGATTTTTTATTAGTGTAACATAGAACAGAGGAATAAATAAGAAGGAGCAACCAACATGTCTGAAAAAAAATCTGGCCGTGTAGACACACGTTCGCAGGCAGCATTTGCAGAAGCAAAGAAATACATACCTGGCGGTGTGAACAGCCCTGTACGCGCATTCAAATCCGTCGGTCTGACACCCGCTTATATTGAACGGGCGGAAGGATCCCGGCTGTATGATATCGATGGCAATGTATTCATAGATTATGTATGCTCATGGGGACCGCTAATTATGGGTCATGCGCATCCCGAAGTTGTGCGTGCGATCCAAGAGACGGCAGCGAAGGGGACAAGCTTCGGTGCGCCTACGGAGATTGAGACGGCTATGGCGAAGCTGGTATGTGAGCGTGTACCTTCCGTAGACATCGTTCGTATGGTGAATTCCGGAACGGAAGCGACGATGAGTGCAATACGATTGGCGCGCGGTATTACAAAGCGGAGTAAGATTGTTAAATTCGAGGGCTCCTATCATGGTCATGGAGACAGCCTGCTCATCAAGGCTGGATCGGGTGTAGCGACATTGGGACTACCAGACAGCCCGGGGGTGCCTGAAGGGGTTGCCAGCAATACGATTGCGGTTCCGTATAATGATCTGGAAGCAGTGAAGCTGGCCTTTGATCGATATGGCGAAGATATTGCCTGTGTCATTGTAGAGCCGGTTGCAGGCAATATGGGGGTTGTACCGCCTCAGGAAGGGTTCTTGGAAGGCCTGCGGCATTTGACGGAGCAATATGGAAGTCTGCTTATTTTCGATGAGGTTATGACAGGATTCCGTGTGGGCTACAGCTGTGCGCAAGGGTTGTTTGGCGTCACACCGGACTTGACTTGCTTCGGCAAGGTTATCGGTGGTGGACTGCCAGTAGGTGCATACGGAGGCAAACGCGAGTACATGGAGCAAATTGCACCGAGTGGCCCGATCTATCAAGCAGGTACGCTTAGCGGCAACCCGCTGGCTATGGCTGCCGGTTATACGACATTGTCTTTGCTTACGCAGGAGGTGTATGCAGAATTGGATCGTAAGGGTGCCAAGCTTGAGGCAGGCTTTATCCGCAATGCGCAAGAACTGGGAGTGCCGTGTACAATCAACCGTGTTGGCTCGATGGTATGCCCGTTCTTTACGAATGAGCCGGTAACGAATTTTGATACGGCTCGCACGTCCAATCAAGAGCTGTTCCGCACGTACTTTAAGCATCTACTCGATGAAGGGGTTAATGTAGCGCCTTCGCAATTCGAGGGGATGTTTGTGTCGGCGGCTCATACCGATGAGGACATTGAATTTACAATTCAAGCCAACTATGCTGCACTAAAGAAATCGATCTAAGAATATGCAGGCTTGAATATAGGATGGTATGGTCAATCTATACGCATAAATAGGACGAATACGAGCCCGGCGATTCCGCGTTAGAAGTGGAGTGCCGGGCTTTGAAATGGATAGAAACGGAGGAGGTGCGTTATGACACGATATTGGAGACGACAAGGAGAATGGATAGAATTCATGCCTGGCAAAGCAGCGCTTCAAGATGAACAATCTACACTGGCATGGCTGATTAGCGAGCTGCGTTTGCCGAAGAATTTCGTTCATAGAATGAATCATGCGGGAGATATTCGCACTGCAGGAGATAGGCTGCGTGTGAAATGGTTTGTTGCTGAATCGGATGCTTATGAGCCCGCTGACGCACCTGCCGAGGTGCTGTATGAAGATGATGCTTGCTTGGTTGTATATAAGCCTGCAGGTATGGCGGTTCATCCAACGACACCGGAGCAGGATAAGAGGCGGGATAGTCTTGCCCATGCTGTGGCATGCCACTATCTATGGACGGGGCAGGCTTCCAAGGTGCTGCATATACATCGCTTAGATGTTGATACAACCGGGCCGGTGCTGTACGCGAAGCAGCCGTGTACACAAGTGATTCTGGATGAGATGATGCGCGAGAAGAAGATTGAGCGCATCTATCATGCGATTGTTCAGGGAACGCTGACGCCGGCTTCTGGAACGGTAGATGCGCCCATAGGGAAGGATCGTCATCATCGCGGCAAATATCGGGTAAGCGATAGCGGAGCTCCTGCGATTACCCACTATGAAACACTGCAGCCCGGCTCAGAACTGTCCCTCGTGCGCCTAACGCTGGAGACGGGTCGGACACATCAAATTCGGGTGCATATGAGTGCGAAGGGGCATCCGCTTGCGGGAGATACGCAATATGGGGGCGATGGCAAGCTCATTAGCAGACAAGCGCTTCATGGGGAGAGTTTGCGCTTCATTCATCCGCTGTCAGGAGAACAGATTGTTGTAGACGCCCCGTGGCCTGAGGACATGTTGCGCTTGCGGCAAAAAATATAGTCATGCTCCTCTCTTTCCTCCCATATAGATGAAGTAGTGATACGAGTCTGACTTTGCGACTGTAGCTTAACATCGTTGCCATATCGCATGTACGCTGGTCACAAGGGAAGATGGCATATGAACTGCGGGAGGAGGAGCGGTCTGTGAACGAAGAATCATATGGATTGCGCTTTGATATTTATGAACGTGTGCACTTGTCCGACGAAGTGGTCGGCATTGATCAATTGGAAGAAGTGGAGTTGACACCGCACATTCAGGTCATTCCTGCTGGTGACCAGGTGACAGTGCGTGGCAGCTTGCTGCTGGCTGGGGCATATGTAGGTGCTGATGAACTGCGCAGCAGTCATTCGCTTGAGCATTGGATCCCTGTTGAAATCACACTCCCCTTAAATCGGGTGCGCAGCTTGGATGATATTTCGGTCGATATTGAGCACTTCGATGTAGACCTTTTATCAACACGTACATTAAATATTACAGGAATTTTATCGCTGCGCGGCATCTCAATGGAAAGTATAGAGCCAGCGGCTTGGGAGCCGGAGCAATTTACAGTTGTACATCAAACGGAGCTCGAGCACGATGGGGAAGAGCCAGCGTGGCTGCGTGACTACGGTACATACACACCGGCGTTCACGAAATCAGCAGAGCATGTGACTGAAGAAGTTGCAATTGAATCGGAAGTTGCGACTGAATCGAAAGTAGAAACAGAAGCTGATTATAGAGATTTCAGTCCTGTTAGGGCTTCAGAGGAACAGGAGCAAGAAGAACAAACAGAAGAACAGGCAGAGGAACAGATGGAGGATCAGGCAGAAGAAGAGTTGGAAGAGAACTTCGATCGAGCTGCTGAAGACGTGGAGGTTCGCGAATTCGAAGGGGAGAGGCTGCTGCCTGCACAAACCAATCATGATGCATTTGATGGAGATACTCCCCAATCTGAACGTATTCCGCTCACATGGAGTGGTTCTCAGTGGGCCAGAGAGACGCGAGATGAGGAGGAGCGGTTAGAGGTTCAGAGTGCCGAGGGGCAAGGCGAAGCAGGGCGAGCGCTGGGCAGAGCAAGTGCTGCCACGGATAGCGCAGAACACGAGCAAGCAGCGAAAATGACTCAGTTGGAGTCTCATTCACCGACCCTCTCGAATGATGCAAATACGAATGAGCCTGTTGCGAGAAAGGAAAGTGTGCAATCCATCGAAGTAGATGCAGCTGTTCAATCAGAGGGTGAAGGTGAATCGCTCGCCTCGAATCAGGAAGTGGAGCGGGACGATATTGAAGCAGCTGCTCCATTGAATGAGCCGGAGGATGTTCCAGCAGCTGCCAAGCAGGAGATGAAGGTTGCAATCGGCAAGTCGAAACAAAGTGAGCCGGAAGCAGCGGAACCAGTTGGATTCAGTTCGTTGCTGCAGAAGAAGCGGGAGTCTCAAGAACTGGAACGTATCCAGAAGGAAGAAGAGGCAGCGCAGCTAGCAGCAATGAATGAGGAGACAACTGGTGAGGAAGTAAAGTGGCAGTCGCTATTCCTGCAGCGTATTGATGATGAGCGGGCTTTCAAGAAGGTGCGCTTGTGTATTGTGCAGCGTTCTGAAACACTCGATACAATTGCTGATCGCTATTGCATGAACTCGAGAGAAATTGCGCTCTACAACCGCTTAGCGGAATCGGATATATCCGAAGGGCAAGTTCTGTATATTCCCACCTCGTAACGATATCTCCACTCCCTATAGATAGGCAAGAAACCCGTATGGCTCAATGAGCGACGGGTTTCTTTGTGTCTGAATGCAGTTGTACAAGAGTACAAGCTTCAATATACATCCCACAAAAATCCAATGAAGATGAGGAATAATACAAATAGCAAAAATACGTCAAATGCTGTTGGCAGAAGCAACGTGCGAACAAATTGCAAGCAAATGATGGGGAAAAGAACCCCTTTAATGGAACCTCGAACACGACACCACCACCGTTCCATGTAAAACACCTCCTATAGTACATGTTATGAAAAATGAAAAACAGGATATGACTAATAGTGCGAGTTCAAAAAGGCCGGTTTTCAGCACCGAAGCTTATGCTTCCGATGTGCGTTTTTTCAAAACGCCTCAGTTGGATGAAGCTAGGGCCTGAGGAGCGGAGCGTACGTTTTGGGTACATGAGCACCTGAGATGTTTCCGCAGGAAACATACTTCGTAAGCATCTGCTTAGGCCCGGCTGAATTCAAGATTCGATGCCGAGTCCACTTCATGATTTACTTCGTGATCAAAAGCGGACTTTTTGAACATCCTCTAATAGGGAAAGCATTTGTCAGTATCCTTTTGTGCTTCGTCTATTGACTCGCTCGGTATGCGAAGGTACAATATATCGTAAATGTTATTGTTTATTTTTATAAAGATCTGATTGAAAGACTATGAACAGGATTAGTAAGCGATTGGCCCCTTACAGAGAGCAGAGCGACACGGTGCAACGCCTGCAGGATTGTCCCGCGCTGAAGTCACCTGGGAGTTGCCCTTTTGAACGTGTCACGGTAATGTATGAACACGATGTTCATCATGTTCCGGATACGCTAGAATAGGCCGGCCGCAGCCGTTATTTGCAACTGAAGTGCCGCTCACACGATCTGTAAGATGTAAGGATCTTTACTGGGAGCGGAATAAAGGTGGTACCACGGAAGCTAAACCTTTCGTCCTTTGTGGCGTAAGGTTTTTTTATTTGCCTACGTAAGCGAATTGTCCTTGCAAATACCGAGCTATGCGCTTAGAGAAGCATGCATGGATCGAGCAGTATGATTTGCTTCGATTATATAGGCTGAACATTGTCGATTAGATACTCATGATTATGTAACGGAGGGATTTGCTTGGCAGAGAATCAAGAGCAACTGTCTATGCCTACGACGTATGATCCGAAGGCAGCAGAGCAGAAATGGTATGATTTCTGGATGAAAGGCGAGTATTTTAAAGCAGGTGAACGCAAGGATGCTGAACCGTTCACAATCGTAATCCCGCCTCCGAACGTTACGGGTATGCTGCATATTGGTCATGCACTTGACTTTACATTGCAGGATATTTTGATTCGTTTCAAGCGGATGCAAGGATATGATGCTTTGTGGCTTCCAGGTTCTGACCATGCAGGTATTGCAACGCAGACGAAGGTAGAGCAGAAGCTGCGCGAAGAAGGAATCACACGCTATGATCTTGGGCGTGAAGCATTCTTGGAGCGTGTATGGGATTGGAAAGAGAAGTATGCGAATACGATTCGTGAGCAATGGGCGAAGATGGGACTGTCATTGGACTTCTCCCGTGAGCGCTTTACGCTGGACGAGGGTCTGTCTCGTGCGGTTCGCCAAGTATTCGTGAAGCTCTATGAGAAAGGTCTCATCTACCGCGGTAAGTATATTATCAACTGGGATCCGGCAGCACGTACGGCATTGTCTGATATCGAAGTTGAATATAAGGAAGTGCAGGGGCATCTCTATCACCTGCAATATCCTCTGAAGGATGGCAGCGGCACAATCACTGTGGCGACAACACGTCCGGAGACGATGCTTGGCGATACAGCAGTAGCTGTACACCCTAAGGATGAGCGCTATAAGCATATGATTGGCAAAATGCTGGTACTGCCGATTGTTGGCAGAAAGATTCCGGTCATTGCTGATGATTATGTAGATAAAGACTTCGGAAGTGGTGCGGTTAAGATTACGCCAGCCCATGATCCGAATGACTTCGAAATGGGACTCCGCCATCAACTGCCGCAAATTACGGTAATGGATGAGTCCGGTAAAATGAACGAGCTGGCTGGTCAATATCAAGGGCTTGATCGTGCAGATTGCCGCAAGCAGATCGTGAAGGATTTGCAAGAACAAGGCGTGCTGATCAAGATTGAAGATCATGTGCATCAAGTTGGTCACAGCGAGCGCAGCGGCGCAGTTGTAGAGCCGTATTTGTCTACGCAATGGTTCGTGAAGATGAAGCCGCTCGCGGAGCGTGCAATCGAAGCACAGAAGTCTGGCAAAGGTGTTAATTTTGTGCCTGATCGCTTCGAGAAGACATATTTGCATTGGATTGAGAATGTACGCGACTGGTGTATTTCCCGCCAGCTATGGTGGGGACATCGCATCCCTGCATGGTACTGTGAGGATTGCGGACACATTCATGTTGCAGAAGAAGACGCGACTGCATGTACGTCATGCGGAAGCAACCACTTGAAGCAGGATGAAGATGTACTCGATACATGGTTCAGCTCTGCATTGTGGCCGTTCTCCACACTTGGATGGCCGGAACAGACAGAAGATCTGAAGCGCTACTATCCAACGAATGTGCTCGTTACAGGCTATGACATCATTTACTTCTGGGTATCCCGCATGATCTTTACGGCGTTGGAATTTACAGACGAAATTCCGTTCAAGGATGTGCTGATGCACGGCTTGGTGCGTGATGCTGATGGTAAGAAAATGTCCAAATCGCTTGGGAATGGTGTCGATCCGCTTGAAGTTATCGAGAAGTACGGTGCTGATGCAATGCGCTTCATGATTTCGACGAGCAGTACACCAGGCCAAGACTTGCGCTTCCGCTGGGAACGTGTAGAACAGGCTCGCAATTTTGCCAATAAGATTTGGAATGCATCCCGTTTCGCTTTGATGAACTTGGAAGGGTTCACTTATGCGGATATCGACATCACAGGCGAATTGGGCACAGCTGACCGCTGGATTCTCCACCGTATGAACGAGACTGCCCGCGAAATTACACGCTTGATGGATGCTTATGAGTTTGGAGAAACAGGCCGTGTACTCAATAACTTCATCTGGGATGATCTATGCGATTGGTATATTGAATTTGCGAAGCTTAGCTTGTATGGCTCGAATGAGCAAGCGAAGAAGAAGACGCAATCCGTTTTAGCTTACGTGCTTGACCATACAATGCGCATGATCCATCCGTTCATGCCGTACATCTCAGAGGAAATTTGGCAGCATCTGCCGCACTCCGGCGAGACGGTAACACTTGCGGAATGGCCAGTATACCGTGCTGAATTCGAAGCGCCTGAGGCGGTTCGCGAGATGACACTTCTTATGGATATGATTCGCGCAGTACGCAATATTCGTGCTGAAGTGAATGTTCCGATGAGCAAGAAGGTAGAATTGATTGTGAAGCCGACTGATCGTATGGTAGAAGCGAACATTACGAACAACCTTGAGTTCGTGGAACGCTTCTGCGGTACTTCGAAGCTGGAGGTAAGCATAGAAGCTGCTGCTCCGAACAAAGCGATGACCGCTATTGTGACAGGAGCCGAGTTGTACTTGCCGCTCGCTGGCCTTCTTGACATTGATCAGGAGATTGCACGTCTTCAAAAAGAAGTCGAGCACCTGAACAAAGAAGTGGAGCGTGTCGATAAGAAGCTTGCTAATCAAGGTTTCATCGCGAAGGCGCCTGCTTCGGTCATTGATGAAGAGCGTGCCAAGCAGCGTGATTACAGTGAGAAGAGAGACAAAGTACTGGCGCGTATTACCGAATTGAAAGAAGCGTAAACAACCTGTGCGATATGTACGACCGATCCGGACGTGAGCGCTGTCACATGCCGGTTCGGTCGTTTAATGACATCTGATAAAGGATGAGGAACTATGCCTACGACAAGCGAGACGGAAGCAACCGATTTTCCTTTTGTTCGGGTAGAAGACGCAATTGATTGGATTAATTCTTTAATTCCTTTTGGAATCCGTCCTGGATTGGATCGGATCGAACTGTTGATGGAGCGGTTAGGTTCTCCGCACCGTCGCTTGAAGTTCATTCATGTTGCGGGCACAAATGGTAAAGGCTCGACCTGTGCGATGTTAACAAGTGTCTTGCTTGCTAACGGATATGATGTCGGCACATTTACTTCTCCTTATATTGAGAAGTATACGAATCGTTTAAAGTACAACAACGAGGACATTCCTGAAGATACGCTGCTTCAACTTGTGAACAAGCTGAAGCCGTTGGTGGATGAAATCGCACAAACGCCGCTCGGTTCGCCGACGACGTTTGAAGTATCAACTGCGCTCGCCATTATGTACTATGCGACAGTGACGTTCCCGGATGTCGTCGTATGGGAAACAGGACTTGGCGGACGGCTTGATGTAACGAACATCGTGACGCCGATCGTATCGATTATTACGAATATCGGCCATGATCACATGGACATACTTGGGGATACGATTGAGAAGATTGCTGCCGAGAAAGCAGGAATTATTAAACCAGGGGTGCCAGCGGTGACGACGGTGGAGCAGCCAGAAGCGCTTGAAGTGATTAAGCAGGCTGCTGAGAAAAACCAATCTACACTGTATGTCATGAACGAACAGTTCCGGGTGGAACTGCTCCATGCGATTGAAAATGAACAGAACTTCACATTCTTCGGCCCATTCCGTTCGATGGAAGGAATGTCGCTCACGATGAACGGGGCACATCAGTTGAAGAATGCGGCCGCCTCATTAATGGCGCTTGAAGTGCTGCGACAATATATGGCTTTCATGTTAGAGGATGCTACCACGCAAGAAGGACTGAAGCGTGCAGCATGGCCAGGGCGCTTAGAGATGGTATGCGAGAAGCCTCGCATGCTGCTCGATGGAGCGCATAATCCGGAGGGGGCAGCGACGCTTGCACAAGCGCTGCGCGATACGTACCGGTATGAACGGCTTCATATTATGATGGGTATGCTGTCGACAAAGCATCATCCCGATGTTCTACGACATATACTACCTTTAGCAGATACCGTTATTTTTACAGAACCAGATTTCCGCAAGAAGATGGATGCGGAGAGCTTGAAACATATTGCCGAGCAAGTGATGGAGGGCGAGGGCGATATACAATGTCCAACCATTCTTGTAGAGCCGGATTGGCATAAGGCTTTGGAACAGCTACAAGCGATAACAGAGCCTGGAGATTTAGCAGTAGTTACGGGGACATTATATCTGATTGCAGACGTGCGTTCTTTCGTTCTGCATCGGACCGAATCTGAAAAGGGTTGGTGAGTTCGTTTTGAATACGACGGAACATATTCATTTTATCGGCATCGGGGGCTATGGGATGAGCGCCATCGCTCGTGTCATGCTGGAAATGGGGTACACCGTCACGGGGTCCGATGTGGCCGAACAGGATTTGACGGAAAAGTTACGCAAAAAGGGAGCGACTGTACATATCGGGCATGACCCTGCCTATGTTCAGAACGCAGACACAGTAGTATACTCTACGGCTTGTCCGAAAGATAATGTAGAGCGAGTTGCAGCTGAACAGCAAGGGATTCCAGTCATTCACCGCTCACAGATGCTGGCGCGCTTGCTGAATGCTAAGAAAGGCATCGCTGTAGCTGGTGCTCACGGGAAGACGACGACATCTTCCATGATTGCTTTTGTCATGGAACGCTGTGGCGTAGATCCGACTTATATTATTGGTGGCGAAGTGACGAACCTAGGAACAAACGCCCAAGCAGGAAATAGTGAATATGTAGTAGCTGAGGCGGATGAGAGTGATGGCTCCTTCTTGAATTATCACCCTCATATAGCGGTTGTACTTAACATAGAGGCAGATCATTTAGAGAATTATGGCGGGGATTTCGAGCGATTGAAGGAAGCTTATGTACAGTTCCTGTCACAAGTAAAACCGGAAGGATGCTCTGTAGTGTGTGCGGATGATCCAATTGTTGGCTCTATGCTTCCGAACTTGGGCGCAGGTGTTGTGACATACGGCATTGAGCAAGCGGCTGATTATACAGCTACAGAGATTATTGCGGAAGATCGCGGCATGACCTTTACGATGAATCATCAAGGCAAGGCGCTTGGCACAGTACAATTGTCTATTCCAGGTACGCATAATGTGTTGAATGCAATGGCGACCATTATTGTTGCTATGCGTGCAGGCATTCCGTTTGAACAGGCATCTGCTGCTATCGTGGACTTTATTGGCGCTAAGCGCCGTTTCCAAGTAATTGGGGAAGAGCAGGGCGTACTTGTTGTAGATGACTATGCTCACCATCCGACGGAGATTGAGGCAACACTTACTGCTGCCAAAGCAACAAACCGTCGTATTGTTGCCGTATTCCAGCCGCAGCGTTATTCGCGGACTTATTTCCTGTTCGATCAGTTCAGCCGGGCATTTGAGGGTGCAGATGAACTGATTCTGACAGATATCTACTCTCCAGCTGGGGAGAAGCCGATTGAAGGGGTACACTCTTCGAAACTGGTTGACCGGATTCGCGAAAACAGCAACAGCAACGCACAGTACATTGCGGATAAGAATGATGCATTAGAGCATCTGAAATCAATTGTGAAGTCCGGAGATTTGGTAATCACAATGGGTGCAGGTGATATTTGGAAGACAGCGCGTGACTTAACTGAGGCATTGAAATCGTAGTATCTCTGGCAGTAAGTCAGCGATGTTCCAACAGTGGGATGTAAGTCTGTAAACAACTAGAATAGCAAGAAAAGATCGAGCTGGGGGTCAGGATTTTGGCCCTTCGTTCGATCTTTTTTTCTGTTGACTTATTGTCTTTGTCTGAGTGGATTACACAAGTCTAATAGCAACTACAGCTGCAAATAGAATACGACGAATAAAGAAAAAGCCCCGGCGCTGTACACGTAATCGGAAGGAGATAAGCCCCGAGGATAAGATTCTGCCAACCAGTACTTCTCCAGTAAAAAGAACGACAATCACGCGACGGCCGATATTTCGTCTAACGAATCGACGTACCTCAGCTGGGGTCAAACGCAAGTTGCTTTTCTTGCTTTTCTTGCTTTTCTTGCTGTTCATTCTATTCCCTCCTTTGCTGCGGGATTGTATATCATATGCTAGCGTTGCAAGATTTGATAGGACGCATATAGGAGGACGGACGCACTTTCTAGTCAATAATTTGTAAGGTAGGTTCTATTGGATTCGAATCTAGCATAAATCTACTAGTAACCAATAGGACAAGGTAGGTGTTCGGATATGACCAACATGCGAACGAAGATGACGTTTCGATTCGATGATTCCCAGCCTGTGAAGGATAAACATGAGATTCAGGGCATAGAGGCGAGCAAGAAGAAAGAGCGGCTTACAGATTGGGAGGAGATGTCTGATGGTACGATTGTGAATGGGGTTTCAGTTGAGCGGGCGAGCGTATCAGAACTTGAAGAGTATAGTGAATCAACTCCCATAGAGAATCGGCATCATATAGAAAAGGTCGAAATAGATGCTCCGAACAATGACCGGGAACAAGAAAAGGCAGAGAGCGAAGATGAACGAGTGGAGCGCTGGATTCGGGAGTCGGATCGTCAGCCTGAATATGACATTCCGAAGAACGGTTATGCGATCCCAACCTCTATTGAAGATCCTGCCTCTAGTTCACTTAGTGATCAAGGCGAGTTGTTATGGCATGGTATTCATACACGTTCTCGCAAGCCCCCGGTGTGGAGAGTCGTTGCTTCCGTTGCGGGCGCGCTCGCAACGGGTGCCTTGTTCGGATTTCTCGCTCTGTCTCTATTCAAGGGCGAAGTATCGATGCCTAATCCAAGTGATGCTATTCCAGTATTCGCGAATGATAAGCAAGGAAAAGGTGGAGAGCTGGCATCTAAGGACACGGCATTGAACGAACAGGGAACGGTGAAGGCAGGGGATTCAGGAAGCAAGTCCTCATCTACTAGCAATGGAGAGAATTCGGCTGCAGCCGCAGCAGGTCTGTATGTGACGGATGTGAATATTCCAGAGAAAGTGTTTTACATGCTGCAATATGGTGTGTTCGCCCAGGAAGAAGGGGCTCAGAAGGCAGCGACGGAGCTGAGAGAACTCGGGCTGGCTGCGATGGAGGAGAAGTCAGAGCAGCATCGCGTGTATGCCGCGATCGCACCTTCGAAGGAGGATGCGATGGGGTTGAGCGCGTTGCTGAAGAACAAGCAGGTGGACTTGTATGTGAGAACCTTGAACCGTCCGGCGATTACAAAGTTGGCATTCCAAGGTGACTCAGCCTCCGTGGAGCAATTTTTAGGCCAAAGTGACGTGGTGAATGAATGGTTAATGTCTCAATCGATTGCGTATTTAGAAAAAACCAATACCGAAGCATTCACTCAAGAGATCACGGAACAGCTTCGGAAGGAGCATCAGAAGTGGACACAGCAAATGAGCAACGTGCAAAAAGGGATTCCTGACCAGTCCAAGAAAGCTTGGACGGAGCTGGTTCAGAGCATGAACACAGCAATCAGTGCAGTGAATGAGTATAATAAGCAGCCTTCGTCCTCACATTTATGGAGTATCCAGCAGGCGGTTATGCATTATCGGAATGCAGAGGCGGTTTGGTTGGGTACGATGAAGGTGTAGCTGAGAGCGGAATAGATCACATGCCAATTATATTGTTGGGAACAGAGTCTTTTGATAGGAGCGTAGCTCTTTGAAGGGGCTCTGTTTTGTATATAAGAACTTGCATTCGCATTGTTGTGAGGGGAAGGATAGAAAACTGCATGAATTTGGGATTGTTGCATAGATTACCATAAATTGTTCATCTAAATCTTGCAAAGATCCTCATTTGAATGTTTGTTTCGACAGCCAGTTACGCGTATAATAGAACAGTGTCAAAAAATGGCGAGGAGCGACTACGAAAATGAGTATATCCAAATTCGAGCGACCAACGATCGTAATGGCTTCCTCCTCACCACGGAGACAAGAGCTTGTCCGTTCACTCGGTCTTCCTTATGTCGTACATCCTAGCGATGCAGACGAGACAGTGGATCCCAATCTGGATCCTGACTGTATTGTTGAGACGCTGGCACTGCGCAAGGCACAGGCGGTAGCAGATGTCCGCAAGGCGGCTGGTGAGCACGTTATTGTCATCGGTTCCGACACCATTGTCGTCTTGGATGGCGAAGTGCTGGGCAAGCCAGTGAATGAAGAGGATGCGGTTCGTATGTTGACTAGGCTGCAGGGAAGATCGCACAAGGTGTATACCGGCGTGGCGATGATTGATTCAGCGGACGAACATACAGAAGTTGCGCATGGTGTAACCACAGTCCATATGAAGCCATGGACAGATGAACAGATACATCGCTATGTTGCAACTGGTGAACCAATGGACAAGGCAGGGGCCTATGGGATTCAAGGAATTGGCTCAACACTTGTCACGCAAATTGAAGGCTGTTATTTCAACGTAGTTGGATTGCCGTTGTCGCTTGTTAGCGACATGCTTGCTTCGTATGGCATTATCATCCCGTAATGGGCGCTGCCAGTACGGAGCAGCAAGGTGGAGCAGTAATTGTAAATGAGATAAGATGAGTATGAAATGTTGAATGCAAGACGGTCCTAGGAACAGCGGATGCCGACCAATGGTGCTTCGTCGGTGCATGATGGCGACCGGACAATCGACTACAGGGGGTTGTAAGATGGGACATAGTCCACTTCTACGCGATCTTCCCCATGAAGAACGTCCGAGAGAACGCATGATGCAATATGGGGCAGAGTCATTAAGTCATGCTGAATTACTTGCAATATTACTGCGTACAGGCACGAGAAATGAATCGGCCATTACATTAGCGCAGCGAATATTGAATCACGTAGGACAGCTTCGGCATTTGCACGATATGTCTGTGACAGAGTTGACAGCGATTCGTGGTATTGGCGACGCTAAGGCACTGCAGCTAAAAGCAGGATTAGAGCTTGGACGCCGTATGTCGCGTTCTCGTCTTGAGGATGCACTGCAGGTACGACGGCCGCAAGATGCAGCCGATCTGCTTATGGAGTCGATGCGATACTATGACAAGGAACATTTTATTTGTTTGTTTCTGAATACGAAGAATCGAATTATGGCACAGGAGACGGTTACGATCGGAATCCTGGATGCATCTTTGGTACATCCCCGCGAAGTTTTCAAGGCTGCCCTGAAGTGTGGTGCAGCTTCCATCATTTGTGCTCACAATCACCCAAGCGGAGATCCAACACCGAGTCCAGAGGATGTAGCGCTTACTAGGCGGCTCATGGAAGCTGGAGAAATTGTTGGTATCGAACTGCTGGATCACTTGGTTATTGGCGATAACCAATATGTGAGTTTGAAGGAACGCGGGCTCATGTAATATAATGATTGAGATTGAAGGTTATAAAAAGGAGATTAACATCATGTTGGGTGGCTTTACGAAAGATTTAGGTATTGACTTGGGAACTGCTAATACATTGGTCTATGTACGCGGTAAAGGTGTCGTCGTGCGCGAACCGTCTGTGGTAGCAATCCGCACAGATTCGAAGACGATTGAAGCGGTAGGAGAATCAGCGAAAAATATGATTGGACGTACGCCGGGGAATATCCGTGCAATCCGTCCAATGAAGGACGGCGTCATCGCTGACTTCGACACAACTGCTACTATGATAAAATATTTTATTCGGCAAGCTCAGAAGCAGCGTTCGCTGTTTCCGCGTCATCCGAACGTAATGGTATGTGTGCCTTCTGGTATTACTGCTGTTGAACAGCGTGCAGTTGAAGATGCTACGAAGCAAGCAGGTGCTAGAGAAGCTTATACGATTGAAGAGCCGTTCGCGGCAGCAATTGGTGCTGACTTGCCTGTATGGGAACCAACAGGAAGTATGGTCGTAGATATTGGTGGCGGTACAACTGAAGTAGCGGTGATCTCCCTTGGAGGTATTGTGACATGCCGTTCCGTTCGTGTTGCAGGCGACGAAATGGACGAAGCAATTATTCAATTCATTAAGCGCCAATACAACTTGATGATTGGTGAGCGCACAGCTGAACAGCTGAAGATGGATATCGGCTCGGCTATGGGGCTTGATGAAGAAGAGCAGATGGAGATTCGCGGTCGCGACTTGCTGACAGGTCTTCCGAAGCCGCTCACGATCTCCTCGAACGAAATTACAGATGCTTTGGCTGATACAGTGAGCTCTATTGTTGAAGCTGTTAAGGTAACATTGGAGAAATGTCCTCCTGAGCTTGCAGCTGATATTATGGATCGCGGTATTGTATTGACAGGTGGCGGCGCTTTGCTTCGCAATTTGGATAAGCTGCTTGCTCGTGAGACTGGCATGCCGGTCATCGTGGCAGAGAATCCGCTTGATTGCGTAGCGATTGGTACTGGACGCGCGCTTGATAATATTCATTTGTTCAAGGGACGCAGCAGCTCTGCGCTTCGTTCCAAACGATAAGAATACGCCCATGAGGGAGTCTGATACCCGCGTCGATTCGTTCCAACGACGCGGGCATTGTTATCACTGAAGGTTGCTGCCAAGCCTGATGCTTGGGCATAAGCTTGCGGAAACGACTTCATGATGGCATGTGGACATCGTGAGCGACCTCTTTTCTGAGGGAACGAGTACCTCTTTACGATGAGAAGGTGTTAATACTGTTTAAGCTTCTGGGGAACAAACGTTTATTTTTGATGTTGTTTGGCCTTATTTTGTTTATTGCGTTAATGGGGTTTACACTAGGCGGACGCCTAAACCTTACTTGGCCAGAGAAATTTGTGCATGATACGGTAACCTTTGTGCAGCAAATATTCTACAGACCGGCATCGTATGTATCGAATTTCGTGAAGGATGTCTCCAGTCTGAAGGAACTGCACGAAGAAAATGAGCAATTGAAGACGATGCTCGCGCAATATACAAGGGATAAGGCCTACTACAATTCGGTTGCGGCAGAAAATAAGAGACTTCTAGACGATCTGGAATTTACGGAGCGTCAGAAGCAGATGAATATGCCTTATAAATACCGAATTGCACAAGTGACGTCGATCAATGTGGCCGATCCATTTAACCAGACGTTGAACTTGAACCTTGGCTCGAAAAATGGAGTTCGTCAAGGAATGCCGGTTATATCGACGGAAGGCGTAGTCGGGATTGTCAGCCGCGTATTCGAATTCTCCTCCACAGTCCAGTTGTTGACGAATATGGATGAGAAGGATCCGAACTCACCAGCAATATCAGCTACTGTACTTGGAAAAGAAAACAAGTCTTTCGGCGTGATTGAGTCTTATGACCACAGCAGTGGTACATTCTTAATGACACGTATTCAAGAGGATGATGAGCTGGAAGAAGGAGATACCATTGTATCGTCCGGCCTTGGCGGTTCATTCCCGAAAGGTCTCGTTCTCGGCCAAGTTGTATCGCGGCAAGTAGGGGACATCGGATTGACGCATTCTGCTACGGTTAAGCCTGCTGCAACCTATCGTGACTGGCGTGAGTTGTTCATCGTTATCACACCGGACATGAAGGAGACGGGGAAAGAGGCGCAGCAATGAATCGAAACTGGATGATCGTATTTATGTTCATTCTCTTCCTGCTGGAAGGTTCGCTGCTGCCTGTATTTATTCCAGATGCGTGGCAAGGACGGATTGTCCCGCAACTGGTATTCATCGTAATACTGTATCATGCCGTATATCATCATCGGCATGCTGCGTTGATGATGGGATTGGGATTCGGGTTTCTGCAGGATATTGTATATTATGGCCATATGCTGGGCCCACACACATTTAGCATGGGGCTGCTCGGATATTTGACAGGATTACTTTTTGCGTCTCGCAACACATCCATGATTACGATGATAATCATTTCTGTATTCGGCAGTTTTGCCTATCAGACGATGCTGTATGCAGCTTACCGACTGTTTGGCTTGCATGGAATGACATTCGAATATGCGATATTCGATTTTATGATTCCAAGCTTGATTGTACAGCTTGTCTTCTCGCTGGCCATATATGTTCCGATGCGAAGATGGTTCGACCATTTGTCTGGGAAGAAGTCTGCCGAAGATGAACAGGGGTAATAGCCGTCTTGGAATATGTTTCCAGACGGCTTATGCCTTTTTGTTATCGATAATTTCTTTTTCAACCCGGTGTTGCAGGAACTTTCCTCTTCCATCTCGAAAAAGATAAAATTGGGGAGGGACCTTTCATGACGGCCAAGTCACTGGTAACGATTAAAGGCATGAAGGACGGCCTAGTGTTCCTGCTTGACGATAAGTGTGAATTTGCAGTCTTGTTGGGCGAATTGCGCGACAAGCTTGAACATACACCGCATTTTTTCGACGGACCGATTGTATATGTCGATGTCAAGTTAGGAGCCCGCGCTGCAACAGACGAGCAGAAGACTGAAGTGCTGGATGTACTGCGTCAGCGGGGGAATTTACTCGTACGTTCGATTGAATCTTTTGAGGACAAGAAGGCGGAGCAGAAGGGGTATCGTATTGAGACGAGAACCGGTATGGTACGTTCTGGACAGGTGCTGCGCCACGAAGGAAATTTATTGTTTTTGGGAGATGTCAATCCTAGCGGAATGATTATATGCACTGGCGATGTAATGGTCCTAGGAGCGCTGCGTGGAATGGTTCATGCAGGGGCAGAAGGAGAGCTATCTGCCGTTATTGGGGCCTCGTTATTTGCACCGACGCAACTGCGCATCGGGGAAATTATTAGCAGACCGCCAGATGAATGGGGTGTAACCCAATCGCATATGGAATTTGCTTATGTGCATGAAGGTGTCATGCAAATTGATAAAATCTCGCAGCTACATCGCGTTCGCAAGGACATCAATATGTTCAAAGGAGTGTAGAAGGATGGGAGAGGCAATCGTCGTCACTTCGGGCAAAGGCGGCGTCGGCAAGACGACGACATCCGCGAATATTGGTACCGCGCTTGCTTTGCTCGGCAAAAAAGTGTGCATGATCGATACAGATATCGGTCTTCGCAACTTAGACGTCGTGATGGGGCTCGAAAATCGTATCATCTATGATATCTGCGATGTTGCGGATGGCCGTTGCCGATTGAATCAAGCACTTGTGAAGGACAAGCGCTTTGATGAGTTGTATATGCTGCCTGCCGCTCAGACGAAGGATAAGTTGGCAGTGTCTCCAGAACAGATCAAGGATATCGTTCTGGAACTGAAGAAGGAATTCGAATACGTTATTATTGACTGTCCAGCAGGCATTGAACAAGGATTCAAAAACGCGATCGCAGGAGCAGACCATGCCATCGTTGTTACGACGCCTGAGAATGCTGCGGTTCGTGACGCTGATCGGATCATTGGACTGCTGGAGAATTCGGAAGTCTCCTCGCCGAAGCTGATTGTGAACCGTGTTCGCGCCAATATGATGAAGAAGGATGGCGGCATGCTTGAGCTGGATGATATTTTGCAAGTGCTCAATATCGACTTGCTAGGCGTTGTTCCTGATGATGAAATGGTTATTAAAGCGGCTAATTCTGGTGAACCTACGGTCATGAATCCAGATGCTCCTGCTGCTGTGGCTTATCGGAATATCGCGCGCCGCATCTTGGGGGATACAGTACCACTGATGCCGCTTGAACAGAAGAAAGGCGTGCTAGACCGTGTGAAGAAGTTTTTTGGAATGGGATGATTAATCAGTGTTTAACAAGCTGAAACGAATTGATTGGATTATAGTCGGTATTTTGCTCGTGTTCTCGGTGTTCAGCCCACTGGTCATCCTAAGTGCAACGCATGGGGATGCAATGTTCAGCGATACATCCATGATGATGAAGACGATTATATTCTATATTCTCGGATTTATCCTTATGTTTGCCGTAGCGCTGTTCGATTATCGATTGCTATTGAAGAGCTGGCCGATTTCAATGGGGATCACAATCCTGCTTCTTGTTGGCGTGTTTTTCCTAGGGGCGGATCTTAACGGGGCTGTTGGCTGGTATAAGCTTCCCGGTGGGCAGACTTTTCAACCAGCTGAGCTCGCAAAGATTACGCTCATATTTGCGTTAGCGCAATTGCTAGGAAGACGGAATGGTGATCCACTCTCACTTACGAAGGACTTGCTACCAATTGGATTGGTAACGATCCTTCCATTTGGACTAGTAGTGATTCAGCCTGACCTTGGTAACGCCATTATTTATATTGTAATACTGATTGGTATGCTATGGATCGGAGCGGTGAAATACCGGCATGTCCTTGTGGCGCTCCTCTGTGTTGCGGTCATAGGGGGAGCGGTCTACGTATCGTTCACGACCTTCAATAAAGAAGTCAAGGATTTCTTCGTGAATAAGATCGAGAAGAAGCATTGGTATGAGCGGATAAACACATTTATCAACCCAGCGGAAGCAACCAACGATGCGAAGCATCAATCCAACTATGCCATGATTGCGATCGGTTCAGGCGGACTCAGCGGTGATGGCTACATGAAGGGCGAATTGAAGCAGCGCAGCTTCATACCGTATACGTATTCGGATGCCATCTTCGTGGTAATCGGTGAGGAGTTCGGGTTCCAGGGCTCGGCCCTGCTGCTGCTGCTGTACTTCCTGATGATATACAGGATGATTCTCATTTCCTTCCAGTGCTATGACTTGCGAGGGTCGTACATGATAATCGGCATTGTGTCGATGTTCGTGTTCCAAATATTCGAGAACATCGGAATGATGATCGGTCTTATGCCGATTACCGGGATTACGCTGCCATTCATCAGTTATGGCGGTACATCACTTCTCTTGAATATGATTTGTATTGGACTGGTGATGAGCATACACATTTATCAAGAGAAATATCAGATTGAGCCTTAATGGAGTCGAAGATTAGGGTCTTGGTCTCATCATTTACGAAATTAGCGCTAAGGCGGCAATACGTCCATAACGGATGTAGTGCCGCTTTTTTGCGTACATCTGCTTGTTCTCAGGCTCACTGCTCATATCTGCTGTAGGCTTGTCATACACATGTGATAAGCACATCATTCAGCTGATGCATATTGTTGAAATGGGTTAAGAAGGGATGAGACGAGCATGAAAGAAGATATTCGGCGCCGAAGAGAAGAACGAATCCGTGATATTCTAATGGCTGAAGAGATGAAACGTAAGTCGCATGCGAAGGAAGCTGTGGAAGGTAATCTGTCTTCCCATTCACTTGTTCAACCGGATGTCGTGTTGAATGTTCCCTCTGCAACGGCTGTCTATAATAACGGAGAGCAGCATGTGGACTACGAATTCAATCAAGAGTATACGTATGATCCAGAGCAGCAGTGGAAGATAAGCCGTTCGAAGTGGAATGAACGCTACGGCTGGGAAGATCCTCCTACAGGAAGAGGCAATGTATGGCGCTCCTTGCGCTCCAGACTTCTCGTATCCATCTTGTTGTTCGCTGCAGCTTATGGAATCACATCCTTCCCGGCGGAATGGAATGCACCTATGCGCGCTTGGATTCAATTGTCCCTTCATGATGAGATGGACATGCGGCCGATTGCGGCGTGGTATGAGCGAACTTTCTCCGGAACACCTGTGTTCATCCCTTTGTTTCCACGAGATAAGGAATCAACGAAGGCTGTACAGTCCACACATACCTATCCATCCCCGATTAAGGGGCAGATTGTGCAGCCGTTTGCTATGAATCTGAAGTCTGTCGCGATTGCTCCCGATCATGCGAGTGGTGCGGCGATTGAGGTTCAGAATATTGCTACGGGAAAAATTGAACGGGTAACTTCAGACGAGAAGTCAGGAATTACAGTAACTGTCCAACATGCCGATGGTCTTGTTACGGTGTATAGTGGGCTTACAGCGACTTCCGTGCAACAGGATGACTGGCTTGAGCCCGGAGCAACAATTGGTACGATACAGAGTCAGGAGAACCAGTCGGGGGTAGGTGCTGAGCCTGTACTTACATTTGCGATGCAGCAGCGCGGCGTTTATATTGACCCGGCGGATGTGATACGAATTGATTAAATGGGGGGGGACCACCTACTCACTTCATCCGCTATTTGTGATCCTTATGGCTGCAGCTGCAGCTACAGGCTATATATTTGAATTGCTTACGTTATTTACGATCGTGCTGATTCATGAACTGGGACATGTAGCTTGTGCTAAGGCGTTTGGATGGACCATCACGGAAGTGAAGCTGCTGCCCTTCGGAGGGATGGCGGAGACGGATGATGGAGCACTATCGCCTGCTTGGCAAGAGTGGATTGTAGCGGTAGCGGGGCCATTACAAAATGGTCTCATGATATTAATTGCATGGTATGCGGAAGCGATGGGTTGGTGTAGTCCAGAATGGGCGAAAGGGTTTATTCAGGCCAATGCGTTCATTGGATTGTTCAATTTGCTGCCGATTCTTCCGCTTGACGGCGGACGGATGATGCAAGCAGCATGTTCGTTGTGGATGAGCTATCATCGAACCTTGCTTGTTGGTGCGAGGGTCAGCCTTGGATGCAGTGCCATTATGCTGCTGTACAGTGTGTGCCCGGTAGTTGTGGGAGGCAAGCTGAATATTAATCTCTTGATGCTAGCTCTCTTTTTGCTGTGGACCAACTGGGTGGAACATCGGAATGTTCCTTTTCGTTTCATACGATTTTTGATGAATCGTCCAACGAGGTTGCGCGAGTGGGAGAGTTCGGTCGCACTAGGACGCCCAATTGTAACAGAAGGGGGGCGTTCGTTGTCTCGAATCGTTCGTCTGTTCCGCAGAGATGACTACCACTTCATTTATGTAATGGGTGATGAAGGGCGAATCCAACGGATCGTTCCAGAACAGCAATTAATTGATGCCTTCTTCGATGAGCCTCCGCCTCAGAATCGTATGAAATCATGAGCGCTATCTAGGTAAGTTCGGTCACAATATTGGAGGTGAAAAGAAACGGTTATCATTTTTTCTAGCCTGTTCCATAAACCGGCATGTTCACCTTATCCTGCTTCATGTTACAATGGAAGATGACGCGCTGTAGTAGAGGTGATACCATGAATCAGATGATTGTTCACTGTGAGGAACAAGTGACGCAGATGGCGTTGCTTGAACATGGTCGGCTCGTCGAATTTGCAGTCGAACGTGCAACTGGCACAACGCTGGTCGGCAGCTTATTTAAGGGGCGGGTAGTGAATGTGCTTCCTGGAATGCAGGCTGCGTTCGTGGACATCGGGCAGAAGAAAAATGCATTTTTATATGTCGATGATTGTTTACATCCTCATTTGGAGAAGCAGCCTAAGCAGAAACCGCCGATAACGAGTCTGCTTCGAGTTGGACAGGAACTTATCGTGCAAGTGATGAAAGATCAGCTAGGAGGCAAGGGGGCGCGTGTAACCACGCATTATTCTCTACCTGGCAGATATTCGGTGTTTATGCCATATGCCGATTATATCGGTGTATCTAAGAAGATTGAGCAGGAATCAGAACGCAATCGATTGAAGCAGCTTGCTGAACAGCTTCGCCAGGGCGAAGAGGGGCTGATCATTCGAACCGTTGCTCAAGGTGAATTGACGGAGACGCTTGAGGGTGATATTGAGTCACTCCGCGAATTGTGGGAGACGATTGGTTATCGTGCCAAGGAAGCTCAGGCTCCCGCGTTGCTGCACCGTGATCTAAGCATGGTGGAGCGGCTTGTTCGGGATGCGTTCTCACGCGAGATTGACCAACTGCTCATTGATGATGTTCGCCAATTGAAAAAGGTGCAGTCGTTTGTTCGTTCGTTTGACCCTGAATTGGAAAATCGGATTCATGTATACAAAGACAGTGAGCCGCTATTTACCCGTTATCGGGTGAAAGATCAGCTAGATAAGGCTTTCCAGCGTAAGACATGGCTGCAGAGCGGAGGATATCTAGTATGGGATCAGACGGAAGCACTGACGGTTGTTGATGTGAACACGGGAAAATATACGGGGACAAGCGATCTGGAGGAGACCGTATTCTTAACGAATCTGGAGGCGGCCGAAGAGATTGCGCGTCTTATTCGTCTTCGCGATATCGGCGGCATTATCATTGTTGATTTCATCGATATGGATACGGAAGAACATCGAGTGCGTATTGTGGAGCGATTGGAAACGATGATGCGGAAGGATCGTACGAAGTGCTTGGTTGTCGGTTGGACGAAGCTTGGTCTAATGGAACTGACACGCAAGAAGGTTCGTGAGCAGGTCATGCATCAACTGTTCCAACCCTGTGCCGAGTGCGAGGGAAGCGGAGTTGTTTTGTCCTCGCTTTCTCAACGGGAACCGGAAATTATACGTTGATTTTTATTGCAGAGTGTGCTAAGATCTACGGGTATGTGTTAAGTCTAGTGCTGCACATGCTGTAACCGCTCCAGACAGGTATGAAGTGTGAAGCGATGCTTCACCACCTGATTTAGGCGAGTCTGAGACATGAGGAGGTGCAACACAATGTACGCAATTATCGAAACAGGTGGCAAGCAGTACAAAGTTCAAGCTGGTGATGTATTGTACATCGAGAAGCTGAACGCTGCTGAAGGCGAAAGCGTGACATTTGACCGTGTATTGGCAGTATCCAATGACAACGGCTTGGTCACAGGTACTCCGGTAGTATCCGGTGCTACTGTTACGGCGAAAGTTGAAAAGCATGGAAAAGGCGCGAAAATTGTCGTGTACAAGTACAAAGCGAAAAAGAACTACCGTCGTAAGCAAGGTCATCGTCAACCGTATACAAAAGTGACGATTGAGAACATTCAGGCGTAAGAAGGTGCCATATGATTCGCATTACAATACGGCGCAAGCCGGATCATTCAATTGAGAGCTTCTCCATTGAAGGACATGCGAATTATGCTCGCCACGGAGAGGATATCGTATGTGCGGGAGTCTCTTCGGTATCGGTGGGTACGGTGAACGCCATTGAAGCATTGACGGGCATTGAGCTGGAATGCAAGATGAAGGATGGATTTTTGAGTGGACGTGTTCCACGCATTAATCAGCCGGATATCGAAGCTAAGGTTCAATTGCTGTTGGAGTCGATGATCGTCAGTTTACACACGATCGAAACTTCATACGATTCGTATCTTCAAATAGAAGACAATTAAGTGAGCAAGGAGGTAGACTATAATGTTGAAACTGAACCTTCAGTTGTTCGCATCCAAAAAAGGGGTAGGTTCCACAAAGAACGGCCGTGATAGTATCGGTCGCCGTCTTGGTGTGAAGCGCTCCGACGGTCAAGTAGTTTCTGCTGGCAGCATTTTGGTGCGTCAACGTGGTACGAAAATCCACCCAGGTAACAACGTGGGCATCGGTAAGGACGACACTCTGTTCGCGAAAGTGGATGGCGTTGTTAAGTTCGAACGTTGGGGCCGCGATCGCAAAAAAGCGAGCGTCTACCCGGTTGAAGTTGCACCTGTTGCAGCAGCTGTGGAGAACTAAGACGACTGAAGAACCCTCGGCTTGAGCCGGGGGTTTTTTTAATGAATAAGAGACGACAATGCGTTGTTTGGCAAAGTGCAAGATATGTCGAGCCTGTGCACAGCTTATGTAGAGCTTATGCCAAGCTTGTACCAAGCCTGTGCAAAGCCGAAGTTGTTGTTCGTTCGAGAGATAACATAGTCGCTCATCTGAGGAAATGCTTCGAAGGGGCTATGCCACATCAATTCCTTTTTGTCTGCTCATTATTTCCCGCATAATGCCGCCATCAGCGCGGTCCACATTGTTTCTAATTCTGTTGTTACTGGAATGATTTGTGCAAATCCTTTATTTCTTAGTATGATTTTGTTTGGACGAGGTTTCAGGCGCGTGATATACTGAAATTCGGGGAGTTTGTACATAACTGGAAATGTGTGAGTATCGGGGAGCGAAGTGATGAATAGGACAAGCTTATGGATCGGCTGTTGCTGGGCTGTCGCTGCAGCTGGGACAGCAGCTATCATTGGTTGGAATATGCACATCGGGTGGCGTATTGGACTCGCATTCGTTGTGGCTGCCAGTATTGGCGGAGCATTTTTGCTATTCTCGCGACAACAACAACGACAAAGAGAACGAATGCTTCAAGAAACCCAATTAGCGGCAATTCACTTAATGAATCATCAGCGGCATGATTGGATGAACGACTTGCAGCTTCTGTATGGATATGTTCGTTTGAAAAAGTACGATAAATTACCGGACTGCGTGGAAACAATAAAAGAAAGAATGGCGGAGGAAAGCCGAATTGCCAAACTTGGTTTTCCGGAACTCGTTATGTTTTTGATGCAGCACCGTACCTCTGGCGGTACGATGCCGCTCAAGGTAATGATACCAGAGCCTCTTGAACTCGACCGATTGAACCTGGAAGTGGACACTGTCCGCTTGACGAATATGATTATCGAGACGGTTAACACATTCCGCTTCGCATCCAAGGAGCAGGGGGACGCTTATTGCCCGCTGCAGCTTGCGATATGGTGTGAATCGAGCCAGCTTAACATTCAATATCAATTAGAGGGTAAACTGCTTCGGCCGGGCGAAGTGGCCGAGAAGCTGAGACGAATTGCGATGGAACGCGGCGTGCGGCTGGAGCAGTTGTCGGCGAATCATCATGATGGGCAGGACGCCTACCAAATAGTCGTGCCATGCAGTGCATAATGAGGTGACAGCATGTTTGTAGATAAGACGAGGATTTATGTTAAAGGCGGCGACGGAGGCGACGGAATCGTCTCGTACCGCAGAGAGAAGTATGTGCCAATGGGTGGTCCCGCTGGCGGTGACGGAGGACATGGCGGCGACGTTATTTTCCGTGTAGATGAAGGATTGCGTACGCTTGTCGATTTCCGCTACCAGAAGCACTTTAAGGCAGATCGCGGGGAGAAGGGCCGGAATAAGAGCCGGCATGGAGCGAATGCGGAGGATATGATTGTCCGCGTTCCCCCTGGTACGGTAGTCATCGATGATGATACGAAGGAAGTTATTGCTGACCTTACCCGTCAAGGCCAAGAGGTTGTTATTGCCAAGGGCGGCCGTGGAGGACGAGGCAACATCCGCTTCGCAACAGCGAACAATCCTGCACCGGAACTTGCAGAACATGGAGAAGAAGGTCAGGAGCGCTGGGTTATCCTTGAATTGAAGGTCATGGCTGATGTCGGCTTGGTCGGATTCCCGAGTGTCGGCAAGTCAACTCTCCTGTCTGTTGTATCTGCGGCGCAGCCGAAGATTGGTGCTTATCATTTTACGACGATTACACCGAACTTAGGCATGGTGGATGTCGGAGAAGGACGCAGCTTCGTTATGGCCGATCTTCCTGGGTTGATTGAAGGAGCTCATACGGGTATTGGATTGGGTCATGAATTCCTTCGTCACGTTGAACGTACCCGCATCATTGTTCATGTTGTGGATATGGCGGGCATGGAAGGTAGAGATCCATTCGATGATTGGGTGAAGATTAACGAGGAATTGAAGTTATACAATGAGAAGTTGTCCGAGCGGCCGCAAATTATCGCTGCTAATAAGATGGATATGCCTGAGGCAGAAGAGAATTTGGCGGTATTCCGTGAGAAGGTTCGCGAGATGACGGGAAGCGATATTGAGATTATGCCAATCTCCTCGCTGACACGGCAAGGTATTCAAGAGCTGCTCTACCGAGCGATGGAGTTGCTTGAGCAGTTGCCTGATGCTCCTGAAGTCGAAGCAGTGGCAGAGGTTGATGAGCGTAAAATCTATCGCTTCGAGAAGACAAGACATGATTCAGAATTTACAATTCGCCGCGAGAACGATACGTTCGTAGTTGAGAGCGAAGCTGTTGAGAATATGCTGAAGCGCATGCAAATGAACTCTCATGATGCGATCTTGCGCTTTGCGCGGACACTGCGCCACATGGGAATTGATGAAGCGCTGCGCAAGCGTGGTGCAGTTGATGGGACGATTGTCCGCATTGCTGATTTTGAATTTGAGTTCGTAGAAGGCAGCAGCTACTATTGAAGTTCATAAGAAAATGATTAGAACGCCTGACCCTTTTGGGTCGGGCGTTCTTTTTTTTGTTTATTGAGCCAATGGAAGTGGCGCGCTTCGATCAAGTAGGAGTATTGGCCTGATCAATATTCGTAAGACGAAGCAGGTCAGCTTCATCCAGCAGAATATCCATTCCGCGTACACTGTCTTGAATAGAGGAAGGCTTGGTGGCTGCCGGTATGGGAATGAGATTAGGGGATAGTGCAAGCAGCCACGCAATCACAATCTGATAAGGGCTTGCCGAATACTTCTGTGCCAGTTCTGACAATACAGGATGGTTCTGCAAATGGATGGAATTGCTCGGCCCACCGAATGGGCTATACGCAATGAAGCTGATGCTATGCTCATCACAGTATCGAAGCACGTCATTCGAGTGTCTGTCATGAAGATGGAGACGGTTCTGAATACAAGTGATGGGTGCGATTTGCTGGACACGCTGACACTCGCTCACAGTAACATTAGATAGGCCTATATGGAGAATTTTGCCTTCTTCCTGAAGTCGGCTTAACGCTCCAACAGATTCTTCAATAGGAACAGAAGGATCGGGAGCGTGCAAAATGTATAGAGGATGGCATTCCCGCTTTAGAGTATGTAAGCTGAGCTCGCATGCAGAGCGAAGAGAATCGGGTCGGCCGTCGCATATCCAGGACCCATTCGGACGAGCTAGCCCCCCTTTTGTAATAATTAGGTACTCTTCCGTGGAGTAGGCAGATAGTGCTTCTTGCAGCAATTGTTCATTGTGGCCGAGATCGTGATCATCAAGGCAGTACGTATCGGCAGTGTCAAATAACGTGATTCCGCTTTCGAAGGCAGCTTGGATGGTCGCGATCGCTTGCCCTCGGTCAGGTCTGCCAGCTACAGATAGTGGAGCGCATCCTAGGCCGAGCTTTGACACCTGTATTTGAGTAGTACCAAGCAGTGTGTGCATCATGAATAACTTTACCTCCTCTATGGAAAAATGAAGCAGTTTCAAATTTAATCATTTTATACTGTTACTGTGAAGGGAAGAGAAGGTTTCTTTTTTTTTTTTTTTTTTTTTTTTTTTTTTCGTCTTTTCATTACTTTAAAATAAAAACAAGGAAGACGATAGGGATAATCGTGTATAATAGATTAAACTTTTTATGCCTGTAAAATGGATTAGAGAAAATATTTATAGATTGGCCTATTGCCAACTTGCGCACATATCCGCTATAATGTCCTCTATAAATAAACAAAAGTCTTTATACGGAGGACTCAATCATGGCAGAGCGATATTACTTGGTGAGAGAAGACATATTGCCAGAGGCGGTAGTGAAGACGGTAAGAGCGAAGCAATTGCTCGCGACAGGTGAAGTGAAGACGGTTCATGAAGCTGCAGAACGAGTTGATTTGAGCCGCAGTGCTTTTTACAAATATAAAGACGGTATCTTTCCGCTCAATCAATTGGAGCGCGAACGGATTGTAACGATCTCAATGGATTTGGATCACCGTTCAGGCATTTTATCTAAAGTGCTTGGTTCTGTCGCTTCCTATGAGGGAAACGTATTGACAATCAATCAGACGATACCCCTGCAAGGAATTGCGAATGTTGTAATCTCGGTTGAAACGTCACTTATCGCAGAGCCATTCGGCAATATGCTGGATGCGCTTCGGGATATCCCTGGGGTAAAGCGTGTGACGATCATCGGACAAGGGTAAGTGTACTTGCTTAATTACATCGGTATTACTCTATAACTACATTAGATACAGACAGCTGCTGGGAGAAGGGGAGGAACTGATTTATGAAGCCGATTAAAGTTGGATTGCTAGGATTGGGGACGGTAGGAACTGGTGTTGTACGTATTGTGGAGGGGCATCAAGAGGATTTGTCCAGCCAAGTGGGCTCGCCGATTGTAATTGAGAAGGTACTCGTGAATGACATTCATAAGGAGCGCAGCATTAGCATTCCTGAACATAAGCTAACAGAACATGCAGAAGATATTATTAACAACCCGGATATTGATATTGTGATTGAAGTCATGGGTGGTCTTGAGCCAACGAAGCAATATATCATGGATGCGCTGGAGCGCGGCAAACATGTGGTTACGGCGAACAAAGACTTAATGGCGCTGCACGGGCGTGAAATTATGGCCAAAGCGAAAGCGAATCATTGCGATGTATTGTACGAGGCAAGTGTAGCTGGAGGCATTCCTATTATCCGCACCTTGATGGAGAGCTTCTCATCTGACCGGATTAAGAAGATTATGGGGATTGTGAACGGAACGACGAACTTCATTTTGACGAAGATGAGCAAGGTAGGCGCGGGCTATGAGGAAGTGCTGAGGGAAGCGCAGCAGCTTGGATATGCAGAAGCTGACCCTACTTCGGATGTAGAAGGGCTTGATGCTGCACGCAAGATGGCCATCTTAGCAACACTTGGCTTCCACGCGGACGTGGCGTTGGAGGATGTTGAAGTTCGCGGAATTTCACAAATCAAAAAAGAAGACATTATGTTTGCGAAGCGTCTCGGTTATGAGATGAAGCTGCTCGGTATCGCAGAACGTCAGGATGATCAGATAAGTGTTGTTGTGCAGCCTACGATGGTCAGCAATGCTCATCCGCTTGCTTCGGTCAATGGCGTCTTCAACGCTGTATATGTGTATGGCGAAGCCGTTGGCGAGACGATGTTCTATGGCCCTGGTGCTGGTGAGATGCCTACAGCCACTTCTGTTGTCGCAGACTTGGCGGCTGTCATCAAAAATATGAAGCTCGGCGTGAACGGATTGCGGGCGCTGACTCCATATAAGGAAAAGAAATTAAAAACAGATGATCAAATTTCATATAAGAACTTTATTCTTCTTCATGTGGAAGATAAGGCGGGGGTATTGGCACAGATTACGCAAGTATTCGCGGAGTACGATGTGAGCCTTGATTCCGTCGTCCAACAGCCGAATTCGCATCATCCAGATGCTGAAATTATCATTATCACACATCAAGCCAGCCAGGCGAACATGAAGAAAGTGTTTAAGCATTTTGAAAACTTGGATGTTATTAAATCCATCAAGAGTGCATATCGGGTAGAAGGCTAATCCACTAATCAGGCAGCAGAAAAGGGGTTATTTCGATGAGATACATGGGACTACTAGAAACATACAAATCATATTTGCCTATCAACGACAATACGCCAAAGCTGACACTGCATGAGGGGAATACACCGCTCATTCGCGCGGATCGTCTATCCGAAGAGCTTGGATTGAATTTGTATTTCAAATATGAGGGATTGAACCCTACTGGATCGTTCAAGGATCGCGGCATGGTTATGGCAGTAGCGAAGGCAGTAGAGGAGGGGAGCCGCACAATCATGTGTGCTTCTACAGGCAATACATCTGCTGCGGCTGCAGCTTATGCAGCTCGTGCTGGCTTGAATTGTATCGTTCTCATACCGAACAATAATATTGCGCTCGGCAAGCTCGCTCAAGCAATGATCTATGGTGCCAAAATTATTGCGATTCAGGGCAACTTCGACCGTGCGTTGGAGATCGTGAGAGAGATTACGGCCAAGCACCCGATTACACTCGTGAATTCGGTAAATCCATATCGAATCGAGGGTCAGAAGACGGCGGCTTTCGAAGTGTGTGATCAATTGGGGAAAGCGCCCGATGTGCTTGCAATTCCGGTTGGCAACGCTGGCAATATTTCGGCTTATTGGAAAGGGTTCAAGGAATATCATGCTGCCGGCAAGACAGACTCCCTGCCGAGAATGGTAGGGTTTGAAGCAGAAGGTGCAATGGCGATTGTAAAGGGTGAACCGATTTCGGATCCGGAGACGGTGGCTACTGCTATCCGAATCGGTAATCCGGCAAGTTGGAAGACAGCAGTAGAAGCTGCTGAACAATCGGCTGGCCAAATTAATTACGTAACCGACGAACAAATCCTTGAAGCTTATCAATTAATGGCTGCGAGGGAAGGGGTATTTGCTGAGCCGGGCTCTGCTGCTTCGCTTGCTGGTGTGCTGAAGCTTCATAAGGAAGGATACTTCAAGGGCGGAGAGACTGTGGTGAGCGTGCTTACTGGACACGGTCTGAAGGATCCGAATATCGCAATTAAGACAGTAGCGAAGGAACCGCTCGTCGTTCAGGATACAGAAGAAGCTGTTATGGAAGCAATTGCGAAGCTGGAGCGTGAACAATAATGTGGCGGGAAGAAGGGGTGCTCGTGCGTGTACCGGCGAGCACCGCGAATTTAGGGCCAGGATTCGATACACTGGGCATGGCGCTTCAACTTCATCTGTGGGTTGCGATGAAACCAGCGGATCAAGCTATCATTCGATTGCACGGCTCTGATCTTGAGGGGGTACCGACGGATGAGAGCAATCTTATCTATCGAATTGCACAATCAGTATTTGATGAAGCGGGAATTGATCGTCGCCCGATTGAAATGGAAGTATATAGTGAAATCCCGTTGACAAGAGGACTCGGAAGCAGTGCCTCAGCTATTATTGGCGGTTTGGTAGCGGCGAATCAGCTGATCGGTGAACCGCTCGATGCGGGTCGTCTCTACGACATGGCGACGGCTATTGAACGCCATCCTGACAATGTTGGAGCATCCCTCATAGGCGGGATTGTAGCAGCTGCATGGGATGGAGAACATACGACTTATGCTCGTGTTGAGCCGGATAGATACCTATCCACTGTGGTCGCTATCCCTCAGTTCCAGCTTGAAACAAAGCAAGCTCGAGGTGTGCTGCCGAGCCAAGTAGACATGGCCAAAGCCGTATTTAATATCAGTCGGTCTTCACTTCTTGTAGCTGCGTTGAGCAGTGGGAGATACGACATCTTGTCTGAAGCGATGAAGGATTGTCTCCACCAACCATACCGTGCTCCGATGATTCCAGGTATGACTCATATTTTGGAGCATGCTGTGCAGCATGGTGCTCTTGGTGTCGCGCTCAGCGGCGCGGGCCCGACTCTGCTTGCGTTTATTGACAAGCGCAGTGACAGCCAAGAACTCATTTCGTTTATGCGAGATACATTTAGTGAGCATCGAATCGATGTTGTTGTAAAGGAATTGGAGCCGAGTCATGAAGGTGCAGTATGTATTGGTACATGGAGCGATATGGAATCAATCTTATCTGCGCGCATGCTTGAATAGTCTACGAAGGAGTTAGCATACATGGCACGAATTGCATTATTGCCGGAAGGCTCCGTTTCGCATGAAGCGGCATTGCATTTAGCAGGACATGATCATCAATTTGTACACTATAAGCTGATTTCGGATGTGTTTCTTTCGACTGCGCGTGGCGATTCAGAATATAGTGTCATCCCCATTGAGAATACAATTGAAGGTTCGGTCAACCTACATATGGACTGGATTGTTCATGAGGTGGATTTGCCGTTTCAAGCGGAATGGGTCTTTCCGTCTATTCAGAATTTGATTGGACGCCGTGAGGAACTGCAGGGAGATTGGGGAAGTATTCAAAAAGTAATGTCACATCCTGTAGCGATGGCACAGTGCATGCAGTACATTCGCAAGTATTTGCCGCATGCGGAACTCGAACATGTGAGCAGTACAGCTGAAGCAATCAATATTGTGAAGCAGAATCCAGGTCGCGGCTGGGCAGCTATTGGAACGACTGTAGGTGCGCATACGCATGGGTTGGATATATTGGCGCCAACAGTGACGGATCATAATAACAACTTTACTCGATTTGTGCTCATTGGGAGGAAACCACTAGAATTACCTCCTTCAACTGCACATAAGACGACCATTTTGGTTACCTTGCCTGAGGATTTCCCGGGGGCGCTTCATCAGGTTTTGTCTGCATTTGCTTGGAGACGGATTAATTTATCTCGCATTGAGTCCCGTCCAACCAAGAGGAAATTAGGCAGTTATTACTTTTACATTGATGTAGAAATGGCGTTAGATACCGTTCTGCTCCCTGCTGCCATCGAAGAAATTGAAGCGATCGGCTGCCAAGTTCGTATTCTTGGTTCTTATCCAAGTTATTCGTATGAGTTCTCATTAGCGGATTCAAATGGGTGAGGGAAAAGATATATTAAAGACAAATAACAGCGCTGCAAGCTGCAATGATATAAGTAGTTTTGTAGTGCTGTGCGAGTATTCCGGATCGTTGTCCTCCCTAACAAGGGAGGATTTTTTTTGATTTTATTGCACACATGGATGTCAAACGCCTATTTGCTGCATAGGATAAAGTAGGTGATTTCGGGCTTATGTCCGGTAAGAGTAGGATGACGAACGTGTGGGAGGTTGCATGAAGTGAAAATACACATTGTCAAGAAAGGCGACACGCTATATGCGCTGGCGAAAAAATACGGAATTACTTTAGAAGAACTTATTGCTATGAACAGTCAGCTTGCTAACCCGAACGAACTGGATGTTGGCATGAAAATTAAAGTCCCGTCGACTCCGGTTCCCTCAAGTGGACATGAGATCGTTCACAAGCACGTTGTAAAGGAAGGGGACACCCTATGGAAATTGTCTAAAGCGTGGGGAATACCTCTTCAAACTTTAATCGATGCGAATCCGCAGCTCAAAAATCCGAATGTGCTGGTGATCGGTCAAGTTGTAAACATCCCTAAAATGCAGTCAGATAGCAATGTTCCGGCCCCTAATGTTAATAAACCGCCATCCTCTAAGGAAGAAATGACGAAGCCCAAGTCTGAAGTAACGAAACCGAAAGAAGAAGTAACGAAACCGAAAGAAGAGGTCATGAAGCCGAAAGAAGAAGTAACGAAACCGAAAGAAGAGGTCGTGAAGCCGAAAGAAGAAGTAACGAAACCGAAAGAAGAGGTCGTGAAGCCGAAGGAAGAAGTGGAAAAGCCAAAGGTTGAAATCACGAAGCCAAAAGTAGAAATTGTAGAGCCGAAAAAAGAAGTTATGCCGCAAACCAAAGTTCCTCAACCGAACGAAGAGAACAAGCAAGTGAATGAGCTAAAACCTATCCAAGAGATTGTACAGCCCAAGAAAGAGGTCAAGAAACCACACCATGCAACTCAATTTGTATATGAAATGGAAAAGGTGGACTATGGAAGTACCCAACATGCGCATCCATGGGTAGGGTACAATCAGCCTATGAACTACCCGTCAAACTTTGACCCATCTATGGGGAATCAATCTTTTCTAAACCAGCCAAACATGCAACAACCTTATGCCGCCCCAGTTCCATCATTTCCGCCAAGCTACGAAATTCCTGTCCCAGTTATGCCGCAATATGTGTCCCCTGTACAGTATGAGCCTTGTGGTTGTAATCATATAGCTAGTAATTGGTACCCTACCAACATCCAACCGAATATTGAACCTTACGTGCAATCGGACATCCAACCGAACATTTATCCAAATGTACAACCGAACATCCAACCGAATATTGAACCTTACGTACAATCGGACATCCAACCGAACATTTATCCAAATGTACAACCGAACATACAACCGAATATCGAACCTTACGTACAACCGAACATCCACCCGAACATCTATCCAAATGTCCAACCAAACATTCAACCGAATATCGAGCCTTACGTACAATCGAATATACAGCCGAATGTATCGCCGATCACAGAGTCGAATCAACCGTTTTCTCCTTATGAGTGTTACTGCCCACCGACACCCGTCTTCTGCAATCCTGGCTTTCCGCCTGTACCAACTGCTATCTATCCGCCATATCCTCCTGTGTATGGTGGTGCAGTATCGACGGTTCCGGGATATATTCCTTCTGCAATTCCGGCTGCAGTACCAACAGCAGTATGGGGGCCGATTGCTCAACCATTTGTGTATGCTTGTGGTTGTGGAGAAGAGCATGGCAAGCATCCATATGCGAATCAGTCATTAATGAATGCCGCCCCAGTAGGTGCACAAGGAAACGATTCTTATGAGCAGCCAACAGGGTATGGTTCGGACGGTATGCACTTCTACAATCCAAACTTATACGGATCCATTCCGGGATTCGCCAATTCGTCTTTGGGGAGTAACGCTTCAATCGGAGCGGGTGGTCATGGCAAACGTGCAGAACATGAAGTGGAGTTCAACAGAGAATCGGCATCCACAACGGACAAAGAAGGGCATGTATCCAGTGTAGGTACAAAAAAGGAACAACAGGCGAGGATTAAAGGGTCGCCTTCCCGGACGACAAAAAAGAAGAGCACGGAAAAAAAGAAAACGGCGCAGAAGCGTTCTAACGTGAACTCGAGAAGCATTCCGTGGATCAACGGATAGTCCAAAGGAAGCTGGAGTATCAACTATGAGAGAGACTGCATTAAGCAGAATATTCATGGTTGATATTTCCTGTTGTCAAGATGGGACAGGCCATGATATATTATAAATCCAGTCGCGAGATGCGGCGGCGCAGTAGAGCTTCAACGCTTCAAACGAATCTTCTAAAAAAGATTTTTAAAAAAAGTGTTGACAACAAATTAGCTCCTGTGATAAGATAAAGTTCCTGTTGCGAAAGATGTTGAAAAATGTCGGAGCAGCAAGAAATGAAAATTGTTCTTTGAAAACTGAACAACGAGCAACGTTTGTGAATGAGGTAGCAATACCTCGTCAAAAGATATGAGCAGTTCAAACTTAACTTTAACGGAGAGTTTGATCCTGGCTCAGGACGAACGCTGGCGGCGTGCCTAATACATGCAAGTCGAGCGGACTTGATGGAGTGCTTGCACTCCTGATGGTTAGCGGCGGACGGGTGAGTAACACGTAGGTAACCTGCCCATAAGACTGGGATAACCCACGGAAACGTGAGCTAATACCAGA
>NZ_JMLT01000013.1:0-76987 GCF_000686865.1 Paenibacillus sp. UNC217MF
GGGTGTCCTTATGATAACGCAGTTGCAGAAGCTACGTTTAAAATTATGAAGACGGAATTCATTAATCAGATGAACTTCCACAGTTTACATCACCTAGAATTGGAGCTATATGACTACGTAAATTGGTTCAACAAACATCGCATCCATGGAACCTTAGGCTATATGAGTCCAGTAGATTACAGAAGATTATCCCTTAAAAAAGCTGTCTGATTTAGTGTTGACAATCCATTTAGTGTTCCATGAAAATTGTGGAGGGGATAGGTCTTTGATTCTAGTGCTTAGCTTTGATATAGTAAGCTCTTAGGTCGCAGATTAAGGTTGTTGTAGGTTAAAACCTACAAAGGACAGGGAACCCTATATACAAACAATCATGGAGTGATTATATGAGTAAAGCTAAGGGTAAAGGCGGAACAGGTAGAGGAACGGACAAAAAGGGCTGGAATAGATGGCAAGCTAGTGAAAGAAGAGCAAAAAACAAACCAAAACCTTATAAAAGCAAAGGGACTAAAAAGGCAAATGGTGCAAAGTCCGATGGCGCAAAGAGCACTAGTAATAATAAAGGATAAAGGCGAGAACCCCGAAAATATAGCGCTTGCCAGAAGGTCATACGTAACAATTTTCAAATTATGATCATAGCAGTTGAATAAGAAACGAAAAAAACACCTCTTTTGCCTAAATCGGTTAGTGGAATCCGAGTTGGCTGTAAGAGGTGTCTTTGCATGTTGGATCAAAAAGCGAGATAAGATCATTTTTCGATTGTAGTATTAAGCATGCTTATCCGCAAAATATTCTTGATACTGGCTCGGCGTGACGTGGGCGTACTTTTTGAAAATGCTAATGAAGTACTTGTAGTCGCTGAAGCCGATATCGTGAGCAATGTTGTAAACTTTGTTGTCGCCTGATTTCAGCAGGTCGATCGACTTTTGGATACGATAGCGGTTCAGGAACTCGTTGAACGTATAGCTCGTCTCAGCTTTGAATTTCTGATTCAAGTAGTAGGCACTCAAGTCGAGCTGCTCCACGAGATCATGGATGCTGATTTTCTTCGCATAATTCTCCTGCACGTACGCGATCATTTGCGATACATACTTCGAAGTTTTCGTTTCTTTCTCCATAAATTTGCTGTTCAGTATCTCTTCGGCTTCTTGCGGATGATTCGAAATGACCTCATATTTGCGCTGCAAATCGACCTTCGTCTTGGCCGATTCAAGGGCGGCGATCAATTGATCATCTTCCAGCGGCTTCACGAGGAATTCGGTTACCCCCAATTGCAGCGCCTGCTTGGCAAGATGGAATTCATTATAGCCAGAAATAATAATGCTGCTGAACGTATGCTGCTGCAAACCCTCGCGAATCATGGAGATGCCGTCCATAATGGGCATGTTGATATCCGTGATGACGATATCCGGCTTCAGCTCGCAAATTTTCTCATAACCGTCCTGTCCGTTCAGCGCTTCTTCTATCACGATGCAATCATACTGCAGCCAATCGATGCTGAAGCGTATGCCTCTGCGTATCATATCTTCGTCTTCAACTAGCAGAACCTTGAACATCGCCTTCACTCCATTCATAAGGAATTGTTAGTGTTATACAAGTGCCAGTTCCTTGCTTGCTGTTGATGTGGATGCCGGATTCCTCGCCGTAGAGCAGCACTAAGCGGCGGTGAACATTGTAGAGCCCGATATGCTGTGTCGTATTGTTTTGGCTGTGTAGGATTCGGTTAACCTTCAGCAGTGTCTCCGCGTCCATGCCTTGTCCGTTGTCGCATACCTCTAGCATCAGCTTCCCGTCAGAAGGGTAGATGCGGATTTCGATAAGCACATTGCTTTGATTTTGGTAACCATACTTGATAGCGTTTTCAATGATTGGCTGCAGCAGCAGCTTAGGAACGTATACATGATTGGTTTCCTCTTCGACGGTAATGCGGTATTCCAACCGCTCATTGAAGCGGATTTGCTGCAGCTTCAAATAATCATGCACATAATTCATGTCATCCTTCAACTGGACGCTCCGATCATTGCCGATGCTGTATCGCAGCAGTCTCGACAGCAGCATAACGATTTGCTGCGCTTGATTGGCGTCCATCTTAATGGCGTATCGCAGCGTCTCCAATACGTTGAAAATGAAATGCGGATGGAACTGCGATTGCAGCTGCTTGACCTCGATAATCGTGCGTAGCTCGGACAGCTCTTTATTTTTCATCATCAATTCCTTCAACCGGTCCAGCATCACATTGTACTCATCGCCGAGTATCTCGAATTCATCATTCGTGTGAATATCGACATAGCCGTTGAAATTCCCTTCACGCAGCTGGGCCAGGGCCAGAATTAATTTATCGACCGATTCGGAATTGCGGGCAGACATTTTGTTCGATAAGAAATGAATGATGACCCACAGCAGCAGGCTGGCAGCGAGAATAAAGATAGACACCGTGTAGTAGGTGTATTGCTCTGACTTGTAGGAATTGAGCGTGACCACTTGAATCGGTGTGCCTGGTATGCGCTTGGTATACATGTAGTACGTACCGTCGTTCAACAGAACATGCCCTTGCTTGTCCAGCTTAGGACTGAATTTGTTCAATACGCCCTTGGTGACATTGCTGGTAGTGGCAATGATCGTGTTATGCTCGTCCGTGATCATCGCAATCTCATTGTTTTGTTCAAAAATGAGCTTCTGCATGTCAGATTCGTAGAGCTGGTAGATGATATAGCCAATCGTCTGCTTGTCCTTGACGATCGCTTTGCCGAACGTGTAGCTTGTGTCGCGATCATGCGAATAGCGGAAGCTGTTCATTTCAGTCAGCGTATTGCCGGATTTCTGATCAATTCGGTTGATGAGATTGCCGAAGGCGAAGCTGTTGTAGAGTGCATCCGGCGAATCGGAGCTGGCTCGGAAGATGCCGTCCGTGTCGACAATATGGAAGATGCTCTTCACTTTTTGCCGATTATTGAAGTCATAGAATTCGGAATACACCTTGTCGCTGCCTAAGCGTGTAGTCACATATTTCGTCACGGCAGGTGAGATAGCCATCCGGTTGATTTCCTCGTGATACTGTTGAAACACCTCCGCCATAGATTTACTGATCGACTCGGCGGCCTCCGTCGTTTTTTGCGTCAAATTCATCCTTCCATTAATGATCGTAAAGATGAAAAACAGCACAATCAAAATCAAAAATGGAATCACCGCATACAGCTGAAATAAGTGACGGGTTGACTCCTTGAAGGTGCGAATCTTCTTCTGTTCCATGTCTCCCTCCAGTGTCGGTAAGCCCTTTCATTCCATATTATACTGGTTCGTTGTTGAAAGAAGATCATCCAAATACAACCAAGCCGGCCCTCCAGATGAGGTACCGACTTGGTGTGGATGAAGCATTCAAATATGGTGTTCAAGAAGTTTGGTTTTCAGTACCGAGTTACTTCCTGTGTAACTTCGTGATCAAAGTCGGACTTTTTGAATTTCCTCTCTTATAGGGAGACTTCTTTTTGTCCGGACAACTTCAGGAAGACGAGCAGCGATATGACTGTGATGACGGTTAGGATTGTAGATAGTGCTGCTGCCACGCCATAGTTGCCGCGAATAACCTCGGTATAAATAGCAACCGTAACGGTCTTCGTCTTACCTGTATACAAGATGATCGAGGTACTTAATTCAGTAATGATTGTGATCCAGCTTAGAATTGCACCAGAGACAACGCCCGCGAGCATCATCGGCAGTGTAATCTTGAAGAATGTCTTCATCTGAGAAGCGCCCAAGCTGATTGCGGCTTCCTCAATACCGCCGTTAATTTGATGCAAAATGGCTGCACTGGAACGAATCGTATAAGGCAACCGCCGGATGACGAACGAGATAATCATAATGAACGCCGTTCCGCTCAGTGCCAACGGCTTATCGTTGAACGTAATCAACAAGGCGATACCTAAGATAGAACCAGGAACGATGTAAGGGAACATCGTGAAAATATCGATTGTGTTCGTTAATGCATTCTTTCTACGAACGGTTACGTAAGCAATCAGAATCGCAAGCAGGATAATGATGACAAGCGACACGATAGCCAGGATGAACGTGTTCGTAATGACACCGCCGATGCTATTGAAAGCATTCTGATAGCTTTGCAGTGAGAAGCCATCAACGAAGACGCGGCCGTTCGATTTCAAGAATGAAGTATAGATGACGTACAATTGCGGCAGCAGCGCGATTAACGTATACAGATAGATGACAGCATGCGCCGCGATATTGCCGATGCCTTTTTTCTTCTTCGCTTCAAGCGGATGCAAAGCACTCATTGTGATGGACTTGCGGTTGGCGATGAACTTCTGCATCAGGAAGACCGCTGTTGCGAACAATACAACGATGACACTGATTGCGGCAGCAAAGCCGTCGTCGCCGCCGACTTCACTGATGAACTCAGTAAAGATCAGGACAGGAACGGTCTTGTAGCCTTCACCGATCAGCATCGGCGTACCGAAGTCGGCCAGCGCGCGCATGAATACGAGCAGCCCGCCTGCGAGCAGGGTTGGTGTGATGAGCGGGAGCAGTACCTTGCGCATCTTGTTGATGCCCTTGTAGCCCATGCTCTCTGCCGCTTCCATAAGCGATTGGTCAACATTTTTGAGTGCCCCGGATACGTACATGAAGATAAGAGGCACCATTTGCAGGGTCAAGACAACTAATATACCGGTAAAGCCATATATGTCAGGCATTTGGAAGCCAAATGTATTGCTGACGAATTTGGTAATGACGCCGTTTCTTCCGAGTAGGAGAATCCAAGAGTAAGCTCCGATGAACGGGGCCGACATGGACGAGAGCAGAATCAAAATTCGAATCGTTGAGTCCCCTTTAATCTTAACGGTAGCCATTATATAGGCTAGCGGTGTTGCGATGAGCGCCGCAAGGGCGGTTACGCTGACGGTAACTTTAATACTGTTGAATAGTGCATTGGTGTAATACGGCTTGCTGAAAAACTTCACGAAGTAGGCGAGTGAGAAATCGCCTGTGGTACCGTTGAAAAAGCTTTTGAACAGCATCGTAAACAAAGGCAAGGCTAGGAACAAAAGATAGAAACCAAATATCAGGAACGAAATGTTAGTCCAGACGTCAAATCGTTTGCGCGTCCCCCTCATAGTTGACCGCCCCTTGTATAGTTCAATTCACCTGCAGCATCGTATACATTGATTTTTTCCTTTTTCACCTTCAAATGAACGACTTGGCCAGGATCAAGAATCTGTGTTGTCTTCGATTCCTGTGTAATTTCCACGCGCTGACCGGATTCCAGATCGACGAAGTAATGCGTGTTCTGACCCAAAAAGACGCTGTGTACGATGGTTGCCTTCATACCAGTCTGATCCTCAGTAATGACGAATTCCTCTGGGCGAACCGAGATTTTGACATTCAATTCATTTTGCTTCGCTGAAGCCGGAAGCTGAATGTTAGGAAGCTCCTCAGCATAGCCGGAACCGAAGTTCACCTTATAGTTGTCGCCCTGACGCGTTAAGCTGCCTTCGATAATGTTCGTGCGGCCGATGAATGTAGCTACGAATACGTTGGCTGGACGTTGGTAGATTTCTTGCGGTGTGCCCAAGTGCTGAATGACGCCTGACTTCATAACGGCGATGCGATCGGATACAGCCATAGCCTCTTCCTGATCGTGTGTTACATACACCGTTGTAATGCCGACTTCGCGTTGAATTTCCTTAATCGCGTTCCGCATATCGACGCGGAGCTTCGCATCAAGGTTGGACAACGGTTCGTCCATGAGCAGTACATCCGGGTGGATGACGATTGCACGGGCAAGCGCGACGCGCTGCTGTTGGCCACCGGACAGGTTCTTCGGCATGCGATCTTTATATTGCTCAATTTGTACGACCTTGAGGATATCTTCTACTTTGTCGTTGATTTCGGCCTTGGACAGCTTACGGTTCTCTAGACCGAACGCAATATTTCCCTTAACGGTAAGGTGAGGGAAGATCGCATAGCTCTGGAACACCATCCCGATATTCCGCTTGCCTGGCTCAACCTGATTAATGACGCGTTCGTTGAAGTTGATTGTTCCGCCTTCAATGCTGTTGAAGCCAGCAATCATGCGCAGAAGTGTCGTTTTGCCGCACCCGGAAGGACCGAGAAGTGTGAAGAATTCGCCTTTCTTGATCTCCAAGGACAACTCTGGAATGACGGTTGTGTCGCCATACTTTTTGACTAGGTCTTTTATTTTTATTGTCACGCTCATTGTTGTTGTCACCTAACCTTTTTATAGGTAGTCAAAAAGTCCGATAATCAAAAGTGGTTCTGAGAACCGGACTTTTTGACACGCATATTTTGATTCTGAAAACCGATTATTTGCTTGTGAATACAGAGATGTAACGTTCTACGATTTCGGATTTATGTGCACTAACGTAGTCTGTATCTTCGTCAATCATGTTGATCTTGTCGAGTGGCGTCATGTAGTCGCCGAGCTGTGTATCTTTGCGAAGTGGACGGTTCGTCAATTGTGTGCCGAATGCATCTTGCGCTTCCTTGGACAGGATGAAGTCGATGAACTTCTTCGCATTTTCCATATGAGGTGCGTCTTTAATAATGGCGGATGCTGCATCCAAGAATACGGCGCCTTCCTTCGGATACACGACTTCTACTGGTGCACCGTTTCTGACATAAGTGCTGGAAGGATCTTCGTATGTTAAGCCGACGATGTACTCGCCGTCTGCGACACTCTTATGAACTGCACCGGAACCGCTTGCAATTTTGCCGTCGAGGTTCTCGATCAGCTTGCTGACATAATCCCAGCCCTTTTGATTTTCATAGTCGCCACCCATAGCTTTCAGCATGTTCGTAAGCTGAGCGAAGGCGGAGCTGGAGCTTGCCGGGTCAGCGGATGCGATTTTGCCTTTCAGCTTCGGATTGAGCAAATCTTCATAACCCTCAATTTTGATATCGCCGATCAGGTTCTTGTTCACGAGCAGCACGCTGCCGTCTGAAACAAACGGAGTTGCGAAGCCTGTCTTATTGCGATGGCCTTCAATCAAGTTCGCATCTTCCGGAGATACGTAAGGCTCATACAGGTCAGCATGCTCGCGGTAGCCCGCCATGGAGCCGCCGAACATAACGTCCGCGTAAGGATTTTTCTTTTCAGACTGTAGACGCTTAACAATTTCCCCTGTACCAGCTGTTACGAGCTCAACCGTAATGCCTGTTTTCTTTTCAAACATTGGGATGATCGTCTTGATGATTTCTTCGCTGTTCGGACTGTAAATGACCAATTTATTGGATGAACCCGAATCCGATTCACTGCCGCCACAACCGCTTAACACTCCGACAAACATCATGCAAGCCGCTAGCATCAAAGAAAGCCTTTTCATTTGTTTATTCCCCCTTGAGCAATGTTCATTGCGTTGTGTGTCTATTGTAGCAAGTATGGTACCGCTTACAAATCCTATAATCCGCAAACATTGTCTAAAATTCGCAAGTGAATTTTGGGGAGGGATTGATGTCTTGTTCATAAGTGGAGGTAAATGCATTGAGTTAATGTACATATTTATACTTTAATTCCAATTAACATATTATATAGGTCTTATGTTCGAAAAATAGGTCTTAAGATCGTAAAATGATGAATTGTGTAATATTATGTTTTCCTAATTGTGGTATACTCATAGAGTGGAAGCTAATAATAGTGGCTGTTTTATTATTTTTTTCTTAATAAATATTCTAAAATAGGAGGGGTTTTCATGGAGTATAGGTTAAGAGTAGCAGGGACAGCTATAGGAGAGCTATCAGAAAAAATTCCTTCAAATATAATTGCACTAAACGAACTAATAAAAAATGCCTACGATGCTGGAGCTAAAAATGTATATATTTCTCTAGATACAAAAAAACAACTGCTAACAATAGAAGATGATGGATCAGGTATGAATGAGGAAGAAATATCTACATTGCTTCAAATCTCTAAGAGCAATAAAAAATACGGCTCCATTGTTAATAACCGTTTTGTTCAAGGATCAAAAGGGTTAGGTTTCTTATCGGTTTTCAAATTTGGAGATGTTGTTACATGGAGAACAGTTAAAGATAAAGAAAGGTATTTTAAAATTTATTATAATGAAATGCTTAAATTAGATAACGTGTACGATTATAAAGTTATTATTGATGAAAGCGAGGAAACAAATTTAAGTAATGGAACTATAATAGAAATACAATTAAGAAAAAGTTATGGGGTTGAACAATTAAAGGAATACCTTCGGGAAGAAAAGAATCGAGATAAAATACTCAATTCGTTTATTGATAGTTCATTTAATATAGAATTGAAAATTGATGGGGATTTTTATCAAACTCAGATGGATTTAACATTAACGAAATATTTTAAAGATCATCAATTGTTTCATGTTACTTACGATTCTGATTCTCATCAAATTGTTATCAATTATTTAGAACATCCTAAATATGGTAGCTACCATACCGCTTGTAAAACAATACCAGTTACAAAAATCGACAAACCGAAAAGGTTTAAACTTGAAATCGAATTGATGATTTATGACTTCAGTAGGGGGAGAAGAGGAGATTCCGGAGATAAACTCTATATAGATCCTACAAATAACCTTACTGATAAACTCACCCCTTTAATCTATGTTAATAAAAATTTATTTAATAACTATACTTTATTTGATCCAGAGATATCAAGATATAAAAGATCAAACGAAAGCCTTGCTCAAATGATAGGACGAGTTGAAATTATTTGTGAAGATGAGGAATTGCAATTTAATTCAGATAGAACCCAATTTTCAGAAAATGAGTTAACAAATAAAATAAAGCAAACACTATCAAATATAAATTTATTCATTCAAAGTGAAGGATCTAAAATTAAAAATGAATTAAAGAATAAGAAAAGTAGTAAACAGGTACAGTCACATGGAGCGCCCCCAGAATCAACAACTGAACCAACAACTGAACCAATAACTGAACCAACAACTGAACCAACAACTGGATCAAGTCCGGCATCTAGAGTAGGTGGTACAGTAACTGAGGAAACCAATAAAGATGAAGGCGTTAAATCAGTATCGATTAAAGATCCTATTTTGATACTAAATGAAAGGGAAACATCTTATTCGATTCCTATTGATTCAGTAGATTTAAACAAATATATTGAAAAGGCTGAAGATAGTGAAGGGAATTCGATAGATATTAACTTATTAATATATGAAATAAATGGTTTACCTGTTGAGAAGGGGATTCTTTCTTCATTAAACGAAGGAGAAAATAAAATCAGTATTTCTTTTGAAGATTCTATAAAAGGAAAAGTAGCGAGTGAATTAATAATTTATGGTATTGAAAAAGTCACTCCCTTAGAAACAGAAAAACCAGATCGAATATTAATTAGGAATGAAGCGAAACAAGGATACAAAATAAAATATTCAATAACTCCAATTACGCAATTGGTTGATCAGTTAAATAGACTTTATAAATATACAAGAGTCAATTATATTGAAGTTATTGCTTGTTCGTTACGTTCAGTTTTTGAATTAGCAATATATGAATTGGAAATGTCAGGTAAAATAGAGTTTAATTTTGTTAAAAAATCAAGTGATCGACTACTCGATAAGGTGGTAACACTAGTTAGAAATATTAGTGGTAATGCGAAGCTGTTGGGGGAAATACATAATGGGCTCGGGCTTAATGGCTATAGAGATTTTAAGAATAATTTAGATGCAAGGGACTATGCCGCTACAATCAAGAAATGCCATTTAGGTGCTCATAAGTCAACAAAGTCATTATCGGAGAGGAATTTGGAGGATATAGGAAAGGACGTAGCCCTATTTTTAGTAATTGTAAATGAAATCCTTAATAATCCTATGATCGATTGGACTAGTTTAGGAAGTCCTTGGGTGATTGACATATAAATATCTACCTGAAGTTGAGGTGTCTTAGGTGCGTAATATTGCTTTCAAGGAGTATAGAAAAAAAAATGACATACACGGAACTGTTTTATATCCTGCTGTAATGGTAGCACCAGTACAAAAAAATATTTTATCTGATTTGATTAATGAGACAATATCAACGAAAATTATTGATCCTTTTCATGGTTCAGGAACATCATTATATGAAGCATTAGAAGTTTCAGAAAATGTGCATTTAGTAGGATGTGATATTAATCCACTAGCAAATTTAATTACACTGGTTAAGCTTCAAGGTGTTTCAAGTGATATATTGACAGATATTGATGAACTAAAGCGCTTATTACTAAATTCATCTTGCATTAGTAATCATAGTTTTCCTAACATAGAAAAATGGTTTAGGAAAGACATAATACAATCTCTTTCACATGTAAGAACTTGCGTAATGCAAATTAAAAACAAACAGAACCGTTTGTATTTTTGGTGCATGCTCTGTGATATTGTTCGGAAATACAGCAATTCAAGGAGTTCGACATATAAACTACACACCAAAAAAATTGATGACATAAACAAAATGGACAATAATGTAGTATATGATTTTTTGAAGTCAGTGGAAATAAATTGGTCAAAATTCCAGAAGAACTTTAGTGATTTCACACTGTATAAAGGAAATACACTATCAATAATTAAAGAATTATCTTCAAATGAATTTGATATATGTATTACGTCTCCGCCTTATGGAGACAATAATACAACCGTACCATACGGACAGTTTTCAACTCTCCCATTATTCTGGATAAATAGAGATGACTTGATTATGGAGGGCTGGGAATTAGATAATTTTTCTGCGATAGATTCTAAAAGTATGGGTGGGGGATTTTCGCAAGGAAGAGATGGAAATGTTAATAGCGACTTGTTGAGTCCTTACCTAAATTTGATTTCAAAACCAAAGAAAAAGAAGGTAATGAGATTTTTCAGTGATTATTTTTTCTTTTTAGATGAGATGTGTAGAGTAACAAAATCACATATAATTATGACACTTGGAAACAGAACAGTAGACGGTGTAAAGATAGATCTCACTGATATTACTGTGAAGTATTTAAGTGAAAAGGGTTTTTTACAAAAAGAAGTTATGGAAAGGGAAATAGTTTCAAAACGAATACCAAGAAGAATATCAAGGGTTCATAGTAAACCAGTATCATCAATGAATAAGGAATATGTCATTGTAATGCAAAAAAGTACATCAGAATAATAAGTTAAATGATATCAAACAGCCATATATCTATATACTATGTAGGTTGTTACTTTTAACAGATCAGATAGCGACCCTTGATTTCAAGAGTCGCTATCAATAATTTCTGAACTAAATCTAACGTCGCTATCCAATGGACTTCACCCCGAGCCAATATCGGTGCTTATTGGTGACGATCCAGACCCGTTGTCAGCAAGACTCACTCCTAAGACGACCCGATAGAGCTGAACAAAAAAAGCCATGGACATTGTGATCAAATCCTAATAATTGATGTGACTTCAAATAATTCTGTAACATGGCTTGTACAAGACGTCAAACGGACTCATATAGAGAGCTAGGCATACTGTATGAGCAGGGAATATCTGTGCCGCAGCAGATTTGGTTAGTGTATGAATTGAGTGGGAGGAAGTGGGAGATTTGGCCACCTTCTACGGCGAACCGCTGCTGCCACTGAAAAGTAATATGGGCAGAATTACGTTAATTATATACAATCTCTTGATATTACAGTATGACAGTAGAAACCGCGTACAATGCGGTTTTTTTTGTTTTAATGCATCAATTGAAAATAATATCGAAAGTATTAGTTCAATTCGAGACCTGATCGAATCTTGTTTATAAATATTTATCGTTAATAATTTAACGATAAACATTAAATTATTATTGAAATACATAAATTTACCTGTTATGCTCTAGTCATCATAATAAAGGAGCAGGAAACATATGAGCACCCTTAAAATTCAGAAAACGAGCAAAATATTGGCTGTTTGTTTACGAATGTTGTGTATCATGCTGTTGCTAGTAACGATTGTGGAAATTGTCGCAATCCTTTGGCTTTCTCAGGTATCAGGGGATGAAACTCCAGCAGCAATAAACACTATGAGCTCTATATTCTTACATACCGACCATAGTGATTACGCCAAATCAGATCTAATTATTACATTCAGTGGGGATGTAGTGAGGCTATGTCTAATCATGGTGATACTATTTATTGCCGGGGGGATTTTTAAAGATATTAGTAAGGACTATACACCGTTTGTTGCCAAGCATATGAAGCGTTTGAAACGGATATCCTTGCTCATAGCTGGCATGGCCATTATTCCTGGACTTGTTGAAATAGCAATGATACAAATGGTCACCCCAGCAGCCATGGTAAATGTGTCGTTTGAGCTGTTTTATATTTTGGTTGCGGTCGTATTCTTTTGCCTAGCTCAAATATTCGATTATGGCAGAATGCTGCAACAGCAATCCGATGAAACTCTGTAAGGATGTGTGTATTATGGCTATTGTTTTGAGGCTGGATCGTGTGATGGCAGACCGTAAGATATCTCTGAACGAGCTTGCGGAGAAGGTAGGAATATCAAATGTTAATCTCTCGAATATAAAAACGGGGAAAATAAGTGCGATTCGTTTCTCTACGCTTGATGCGATTTGTAAAGTACTTGATTGCCAGCCTGGCGACATTTTAGAGTACAAGAGAGAGGAGTAATAAGAGATGACTGTTCCAATGTTGGTTTCATCACTTATACAAGTAACCCTATTTAGTGTAATTCCTCTGGTATGCTGGTTCCTTTTCGCCAGAAAGAAGCAGTCTTTTTTTGAATGGATTGGATGTAAACTTCCTGTTATCGAGAACAGAAAACTCTTTTTCAGCCTGTTCTTCTTAGCGCTTCTATTGTTCGTATCTCTTGGGTGGATAATCATTTTGTTTTTCACTAATGACACCGATGTTGCTGCTTCACAATTTTATGGAGTAGGCGTTTCAGGTATAGCTGCGGCTTTGTTGTATGCTTTCGTTCAGACCGGTTTATCTGAGGAAATTATATTCAGAGGTTTTATCGGGAAGAGATTGATTTCTGCGTTTGGATTTGCAACAGGGAACACGGTTCAGGCGTTATTGTTTGGTTGTTTGCACGGAGTTATGTTTTTTTCGAGAACCGGAATTATCAATGTTGTTATCATAACGTTATTTACTGCTTTAATTGGCTGGTTTATGGGGTACATAAACGAGAGATTAGCAGGAGGATCGATTATTCCAAGCTGGATTATGCACGGATTGGCCAATTCGTTCTCGGCGATGACGATGATGTTCCAATTGGTATAGTGAGCGTGATAGATTCGAGCCTTAAGGACCGCTTACTATTGTTGAATGTTATCCTAAATAAGAAAGCGACCCTTGAACTCAAGAGTCGCTTTCTGTATGTTTTGAACCTATACATTTTCATTAATTTGCACATCACTACTCAACGGACTCCATCCGGAGCCGATGTTGCTTACTTTCCACCCTGTCCCAATATCGCTACTCAAAGGTGACCATCCAGAGCCAATGTCACTGTTCGATGGAGACCAACCTGTACCAATATTGCTCTTCGGTGACCATCCCGAACCGATATTGCTCACATGGTAGTCGGATTCAGTATCACTGCTTGTTTTAGACCACCCCGATCCAATGTTGCTAACAAGCCATCCCGAACCGATGTCAGCTAGATTCGCTGCCGAAGATGCTCCGGTAGAACCGAACAAGAAAAGAGCCATGGACATCGTGATTAATACTTTTTTCATTTGAATCCACCTCATTTAATAGAATGTGTGTGAAACGGCTTTTGTTTTCTGCAGTAGCATGTATCTCATACTCTTGGAAGATAAGAACAGCCATTCCGACATACTGCATATTTTTGAATGTAAGCGCCAGTTCCAACGATAAGGCATTGTAGTCAAACCCTAATTCATGTTGGTTTGATTTCAAGTAATACTGTGCCAACGCATGTGTAAGGCGTAATTTATGCTTTTCGTGGAAAGGATCTTTTCTAGATAATAAATCGTCAACCTGAAGCTTGTATTTCTCGATATATTGAGCAGCGTCTTGGAAAGCTCCATTGCTGATATAACATTCTAACGCGATAGGAAGTACAAGAAGCAATTGGTCACCTTCAAGCATAGTCATGAGTTTATCGATAGCCTCTGTTTGCTTCATCTCAATAAAAATATAGAGACGATTACATTGAGATAGCCAAGCATAATGATCCCCATAAGAAACATACTGCTGTGTTGCTTTTAAAGCACCCTCATAATTTTTCATTCCCATTAGTGCAAACGATTCATACAACCAGCCTTCTGCCACGAAGTCATTTTGCCCTACCTCAAACGCAACAGCGCGCAATTCCTTGGCATACTGGAGCAGCTTTGCCCAGTTTTCTACGACATTGTAGTATGTAAGAATACGATAGTAGGCGTCGAGCCTCAGTGAATCAGGAAGTATAGGCAGATATTCAATCAGCTGGCATAAGGCTTCGTTGCCTGCTCCACTCGTATCCAAGTCTCTCAAGATGAGGAATCTTCTGAAGTAGGAGATGGCTATTTTCTCGCTGCGGCTGTATCCATTTCGGATAATGATGTCGTAGAAAGGAAGTGAGTAGTTGCGTTTCGGTGACTGGAAGATGCGTTCGGCGATTTTGAAGGCGGTGTCGATCAGTTTGGAACGATTGGTTTCTTCATAGAGGAGTTGTACTAGTTGTTTGACCAGGTCATACTTTTCTACTTCAATACAATGGAGAATAAAATCGCTTGTCTTATCAGGCCGCAATCGGCCCAGTTCATTGCAGCATTCCCCTATGAATTCTTCATAGAAGGTGTCTATTGGTAATCCGAATGCGTGATTGATCGCGTGGAGCTGAGGCAGCATAAGTGATTGCTTGTTGTTGAAAATGTAACTAATGGTTGAACTGTCGATGCCGGATGCCTCTGCTAACTCTTTCTGCTTCCACCCCCTTATGCTCAATTCATCTTGTAACCTGTGGCGGAGTTCCATCGGAGCTACATGAAGATTGCTTGTCATGTCGAATCCTCCTTATTTAGTAATTCAGCATAACAATTCGAAATCCTTCCTGAATTGACAATTTATTTAAGTTTCTGTTGGTTTTTAGTATAAATGAAGATGAAGTGAATGGCAAATTGACATCTGGTTGAATTTCTATACTATTTTTGTCGAAATTTGATAGATCCAATCTCTCAATTATGGATATGGTTTGCAAAAGGAAGGGGATACTGGAATAGGGCGATTAACGATTAACATTTAGTTAATTTCTTTTAAATACCTCTATAAGCTCCAATTTCATAGTTTGTATAGCATCTTCCTTTGGCATTTTTATAAATCTGCTTAGTCTTATCATATCTTTTTCAAAGAAGCCTAATAATTCCTTAGTAGCATGTTTATCATTATAATTTTGCATGCGAGATAACAAACCTAGGAAGTAATCTTCCGAGATAATTCGCGAATCATCTTTCGTTTCCACTTATTCACCACCTGTTGGCTGATATGAAGTTCTTGTGCAACTTGTGCTTCTGTCTTGTCGTTTATGTAAATTTCATAGATGACCTTTTTTCCTATTTTAGAGGGTAACTGATTCATATAATGCTGCAGCATTACCTTTTTATCGGAGTTTTCCGTGAAAGAGGAATATTAAATGAGGTCTGGAACTAACTCAAGCGATTATTTCTAAAAAAAATGTAAGACTTATTGTGGAAGTACTTCAGCATCTTTTACATTACAAGGCAGCGCAGCGAATCCTTTAAATACCGATGCTCCAGCAATTGACTGGGAATACAATGTAACCGTCGATAACAAGGGTAACCATGATAGTTTCCCGGCACATGAAATTTATAGGCGCGTAGATAAAGGTACTCCGGTTACTATTTATACTCACGATCCGCGCGTTACAGGCGATACTCCTATTTCCTTGTTCCCGCCGATGGAACGCTCAGTAGATAAAACCGTATAATCCAAAAGGAACTGGCACAATTACAGCGCAGTTCCCTTTTTTAGATGATTCTCATGATTGTAAAAAGGATTAGTACGATAAATGAGATGATGAAATACGGTTTTTTGTTGAGTCTTTTCTGAGCTATCCAAATACCATATGAGCACACGAAAGCGATGCTAAAGAAAAATAAAAAAAATAGGAATCCTTCTTGAGTGAATAGAAAAGATACATTGAAGAAACTAAAAAATCCAGTAAAAAGAGGAACAATAAAGACAGGCATGGCTCCGATCAATACGAAAAATAAGGTTTGTAGCCAAAAGGAATATTTATTTATTCTTCTAAGGAGTATCGTGCATAGAAAATATAGAGGTATTCCGAGCGTGAAAAATGCGGGCGCAGTCCACGTAATTAACCGCCGCAGATCTTTTGTATGTTCACCATAAATGACCCAAAGAGAAATCATGTATACCAGAGGCCCTGTTACATAACTGCTGATTGCTACCCAAATATAGAACAAATCCGACCGTTTCATCACATCGCCCTTCCGTGGCTGGAATGGGTCAATTCATAAGCTTTGTTTCAATAGTATATATTTACAGTTCATTTGTCTACCTACGATGCCCCTTCATTTTCTGCAACAGGTTTGGATACGGATTTTCTACGATGTAAGCCACCAGAAGGTTTTCGTTTCTGAAATAACCGAATACCTTTTCATGAAGCAAGAAGCTTTTATCGAACAGAAAAGAGACAAAAGCAGTCACTATGGCTTAGTCAGACAAGCGCAGAAGTAGGAAAAAGCTAAAACGATCGGCTTTCGCCTGTACGGTTGACCGCATCAGACTGCGATCAGGTTGGCATGCAATAATCATCCATGATGGCATACGCACAAGCAGCTTCACCCATAGGTTCATAGGATAGGAGGACAAATTACAGATGAAGCATTTAACGGGGAATCCATGCTGTAAGCGGTACTAAGTCTAAGGGGAGTAGCGCTTGCAACCGGGCGTCCCTTACACTCTCTTGTACCTCCTATCTTCTCACAAAAAGGTGATGACATGTCCATAGAAGCGTTTCAAAGGCTGGTCAGCAATGCGACTTCTGTCTTTGTGGGTACGAACATGGATCAAGCTGCGCTGAATGCGGCCAACGGCACAGGCACGAATGCTGACCAAGTGGCCCGCACCCTTGCTCCTGTAGCATGGCCACTATTGGAGAAGTACGATAATGATAACAGCCTGCAAGCGTATTCTCCATTCGGAGGCGTTCCCAATCCGGAATACGTATGGAAGCTGCCGGTATCTGATGGTCAGACATCGGCTTTTGCAGCAGCTTCCGCACCATTTCTGATTCCTGCGGGTGCAAGTGTCTCGTTCAGCTTGTTTCTCAATGCCTTTGCCGACAATGCGATGGAGGCGAGAATTGAGCTTTTTGAGGATACGGGCGGTGCTGGGACGGGGCCCTTTGCGAAGTCTGCTGTGCAGCCTGCGGGGTTAGATGACTTCTTCTTGATCGCGGGAGATCCCAATATGCCAGCACTCGGACTCCTAGAGACGCAGCCGTATAACTGGCAGGATATCCGCGTATATTCTACTCGCTGCCTCGTTTCTGGTTCGCCAACTGCCGCTCGAACATTCAAAATCGTAGTTTCCTTTCATGTGACGAATTATCTTGTCATGAATCCACCGAATCCAGCCGGCTTGCAATTTGCTGTCGATATGTACGCTGACGGACCTGATTATCTGTATGTATCGAATGTAGGCGATAAGACGGTAGAAATCTATAATATTGCAAATCCCGCGTCTCCTGTGCGTATCGGGCAGTTTAATGGCGGCAACTTAAACAATCCAAGAGGCATGGCGATAACCGGAACCACGCTCTATGTTGCGAATGCAGGCAGCTTCACGGTGTCTATGTATAATGCAGCTAATCCGACAGCACCTCTGTATATTAGTGAATTTAATGGAGCCAACTTAAGCTCTCCTCATGGCTTGGCGATAACGGGCACTACACTGTATATAGCCAATCGGGGGGATGGTACAATTGAAATCTATGATATTTCAAATCCTACGAATCCTGTGCGTGTAACCGAGTTTGGCTCAGGAGATTTGCACCGACCTGAAGGCCTTGCAATAATGGGCACTACGCTGTATGTAGCCAATCAAAATGATGGTACAGTCGAAATTTATAATATTGCGAATCCGGCAGCTCCGGTACGCGTAACTGAGTTTGGTTCTGGAGACTTAAGCGAGCCTGTAGGTCTGGCGATAACGGGAACCACGCTGTATGTCGCCAATCAGGGCAACAGCACGATTGAAATTTATAATATTACGAACCCAATCGCTCCGGTGCGTATAACTGAATTTGGTTCAGGCGAGGTAAGCGAACCTGCTGGAATGGCGATAACCGGGATCACGTTGTATGTAGCCAATCAACTTGATAACACGGTCGAAATTTATAATATTTCTACTCCAACGTCCCCAGTGCGGGTGGGAGAATTTAATGGAGGAAATGTAAATCAACCTTACGGGTTAGTGATAAATTCGTTTGTAGGCTAACGCGGCTTGGTGCGATAAAATGATAACCATAACTATAATTTTCCGTGACCGGTATGAACCTTTGTATGTCAGCCACTTGATTTGACGGAGAAGTCGAGCCGTCAATGACGGCGGCTTTTTGTTCCCTTTCAAGAAGAATCGAAATCCTATTAGAACCTAGCAGATAGAGGGATTTTTCCAATGAACAATGACTATCAATCCAGAATCGATAAGATCATCTCTTATATAAAAGAAAACAGCCATCAGAGGCTCAGTCTCGATCAACTAGCCGGCATTGCGAACTTTTCCAAATATCATTTTACGAGAGTCTTTGCGGCACATCTCGGCATAACGCCTATGGCATTTGTGAATCAAGAGCGCTTGCAGAAGGCAATTCACTTATTGGAGCAAACGGATCACACCATACTGGACATTTCAAGTCTGTGCGGTTTCGAGTCCATATCCACCTTCAATGCTGTATTCAAGAAGCACTATGGAAATACACCGAGCGCGGTCAGGAGCAAGCTGCGAGATACCATTCAGCATACAAATCGGGAAGATCGCAATTTGTCAGCAAATCATAGCAATAAACAAGAAGAGTTATCTTTCTCTCCAGACTACAATAGAAGTCGCAGACATCCATTGCTGCAGAGAGCGTGGGAGAACATGATTGTGATCAAGGAGCTTCCGGAAGTCGAAGTGGCGTATGTGCGGCATGTTGGGAGTTATTTGGATACACGAGGTGCTTGGGACAAGTTGGGAAACTGGGTACGAGAGCAGGGGAGTGCCATAGGGCAACAGAGGTTCATTGGCGTGTCGTTAGACGATAGTAACGAGGTTGAGGAGTATGCCTGCCGTTACGATGCTTGTGTCACGCTGCCGCCAGGATTCACCAAGCAGGAACACAAGGACATCTCATATGGAACCCTGCCTGGTGGTAGGTATGCGGTCTATTCGTATTACGATACCGTTCCGAATTTCGTTCTCGCATACGAGACGATGTTCAGGCTGTGGCTGCCAAGCAGCGGATATGAGGCTGATGATCGACCATGTCTTGAACTGTGCCTAAACGATCCAAAGCAGGATAAGGAAGGCAAGTGCAGAGTGGATTTACATATTCCAATTCGTCAAAGAGCATGAGCTGTGGGGATGATGTCCTCAAGCATTATCCTGAGCTAAATAAAAATCAACTCATTTTGATTAAGAATTTTTTAAACTTACGTTAGTGTCCTCGACCCTACCATCAAATATAGCAAACCACATTGTTTTTGAGCTTGGTAAATCGACTAGAGTAACCTTTTTGGACAGATTGCTCTTTTGAAGAACTAAGTTAACATTCTTGTTTGATGAATTCGGAAGAATGCCGTAGTAGATAGAGTATGGCTTTTCAGCAATCTTTCCCGCAGTAAAATGCCAGTTATCCGTTGTATCAAGAAATCCTCCATTCCCTCGAAACTTGATGTGCCCTTCAGTACCTGAGTACAACACCACTCCAATGTCATTGTGAGGATCACGTTCAAAAAAAGATATGAAACCACCTTCAACTTCTATTGTTGTAATTATGGCACTGGCATTCAGTTTTAATTCGGTTTGAATCATAGAATTAACATTAGTATAGGTCTTATTTCCACAGGCGGTAATGATTGTCGAGATGATAAGTAAGATAATGATTTTTCTCATCATTAATCAGCTCCTAAGGTAAACAGGCTGCAATAATTTATGCAGCCTGGTACAATATTATTTACTTTTGAAGATAAAACTTCCAGTTGCAGCTCTTTGAAAAACTTTATCTTGAGGTGTAATAGATATGCCTGGAGTATTGCCGCTTATTGACACTCCTAAGACAGTTTCTTCTTTTGTAAATCCAACTTTACCTACAACATCTGTCGTACCGCTGTCACCTGACGTGCGTCGTAAATCAATTTCAAGAGTTGTATGTGCAGTACTTAAATGGAAAGGGAGATTGTCGTATCCATATGCCAATCCTTTTTTTGGGGTGGCGTCTATAAGATACATACTTTTTGTTTCAGTGTTTCCCCAAAAGTCGCCGTATGACACCTCAGCTTTGGAGCTCATGTTATTCCAAGAATCAGACCAAGCAGCACCCGTAGCAATCTGCTTTAAATTAAACTTTTCAGTGTCTACCTTTCCAACAACATAAATACCTGCACATTTATACCCATTTTGACAAGTAGGAGAATTACCTGCAACTATGTTCACGTCAATATCACTAACCGACAGTAACTCGTTGAGCGAGGAATGAGTGGAATTTCCATTAATCAATCGAGCTGTCCCATCTGTTTTGCGGTAAATTCTTGTATAAATGTCTTTCTCGATGTAATCCATCTTAGAAATTTGATACTCAGAAAACCCAATATCCTTCAATACATCATACGTATTTGTACTAGCGTTAGTAGTGGTAGGAATAGCAATTACGCACACAAAAGCAAAAAACATCAAAATCATTTTCTTTTTAAGCATTCTACACCCTCCCAAAGTTTTTTCAAAGAGATAAATGCTTATGTATTTTCTAGTTGTTTTGAATTTCCGTAATAAAACTTAAAACCATCACCTTCCTATAAATGGATAATATTTACTGTAAATATAGAATATATAATTATTTGTATGTTTTCAATCCATATTTTGTGTTTGAGAGGCTAGCTTTACAACAATCGCAATTTATCGGTAGAACATAGCAAGAAGCAAGAAGAGTTATTCCTTTTTCCGTTTATAATAGAAAGAGACTGATGATCGGCCATGTCTTGAACTGTGCCTGAACGATCCCAAGCAGGATCAGGAAGGCAAGTGCAGAGTGGACTTACATATTCCGATTCGTCAAAGAGCATGAGAAGCATAAACAGAGGGGCGGTATGAAGGTATGATGGAACACAAGCTATATGAGCACGATATTGCAGCAATAGAGTGGCAGGACAAGCATGATCATCTGGATCGCATCTTGCAGCAAGCGGGTACGATTACGATCACTCCCTTGATGCAGGGCATGGAAGCAGAGACTGTTAAGGTGGTAACCGATACGGACAGCTATGTGCTGAAAATATGGAGCAGAGATTCTAAGCCGGATATTCGTCTGCAATACCAGGCGCTTAATCTGCTGCATGCGCAGGGAGTATCCGTGTCTGAGCCCATCGGTTGGGGGATAAATGCGAACGGTGACAGTGTGCTGCTGACTACTTTCGATGGTGAGCCGCTGCGTGATGGCAATGATCAGACTATGAAGGAGATTGCGAATCTATTAAACCGCGTGCACCGCATTTCTCCAGAAGAATTCCATACTCAGATACAACTGCCGCGGCATGATATCAGCGAATATTTCTTCCCAGGTATGCAGGCGCATTCAGATCTGTATCCTCTCCTAGAGCAATTGGTCGAGCTGGCAGCACCGAAGCATGAGCGAATCATCCACGGGGACTATCATCTTGGTAATCTCGTTGAGAAGGCCGGGCAATTAACGGTTATCGACTGGACCAATGTGCAATTGGGAGATGCAAGATATGATTTCGCTTGGTCGCTCACGCTGCAGCAGATCTACATATCGGAGCACTTTGCCGAAGTGTTTCGTAATACGTATTTAGCTATAAATGATATCCCGCAAGAGGAGTTTGATGTATTCCAAGCGCTGGCATGTCTTCGATGGATACTTCTGTATCGCAATGGGGGCATTCCAATGGGGCCAGATACCCTAGACAGGGTGCAGCGGTTGCTGACAAGCAATCCACATCTACACGGGATTACATGCTAAAAGGCTCAAAAGGTGGAACAAGACGGTCAACGCAGTGATGTTGCGATCATACGACGAATACGATTAAGCTGAAAATATGGAGCGGTGATACGATGAACCTGGACGCCGTGTTTGGGCAATTTCCGATATTGAAGTCGGATACTCTTACGTTGAAGAAAGTCGAAGAGCATCATCTGAATGAGGTCTATGACATTTACAGCAACGATACCGTTTTTGAATATTGCGGCATTATCCCGAAGCATAACAAGGCGACCGTCAAGAACATGATCGGACATTTTGAGAGAGACTTCAATAAGAGGTCGCGCATCAAATGGGGGATAGTCACCAATGAGGACAGCGAGAGAGTGGTAGGCATCATGGAAGCGTTCGACTTCAATCAGAAGGTGAATATGGTGACGATCGGGTACTTCTTGGCAGAAACGGAGTGGGGGAAAGGCATTGCTGCGGAAGCGACGCGAATTGTTGTGAAGTTCTTGTTCGAGGACGTGGATGTAAACCGAATTCAAGCCGAAGTTATGCCTGCAAATGAACGCTCGAAGCGGGTGCTGCTGAAGAATGGCTTCATCAAGGAAGGGACGCTGCGGCAAGCATCGCTCTGGTCGGGCAAAGGAATCGTGGACTTAGAGATATATGGACTATTACAGAGAGAGTATAAGATCGAGGTTTAGTGAGCAATCCTCACTTTGTGTTGTAATTTCCTGAATAAAAAGGTTCGAGGGGCTGCGGCTTCTCGGACTTTTTGTATTGTTACGAGCCAATTTGGACAATCTGCTTTCTCTACTAAATAAGTACGATTCTCATAAAAAAATGATGGAAACTACTAGATTTAGAGAGCATAGGCTATAGTACAATCGGATTTGTAAGCGGTTACCATATCTAGAACAGATAAGACGACTACATAAGCAAAGGAGGACAAACGTAACGCGTAACGATGAACAACAAGCTTTGGTTGGGAGGAATGAGATGAAGCGGTCAAGTAAGAATGTAGTGGTCTTCATGCTAGTCGTGCTAGCAACTTGGATGCTGACACCCTATTATGCAATGGCTTACGACGATGCTAGCAATGCTGTCATGCTCGATGTTGTACAGGAGGGAAATTCGATCCACCAAGACACTCCTTCGGTTGTTGATGCCACTTATGGTGGAGAGCAGCTCAAATCTGCATCCATGCCTACTGTCATTGATGTTACTTACTATGGAGCGAAGCCGAATTCGCAGGAGGATGCGGCATCTCCCGTCCAGCGGGCGATTGCTGTTGCGGCGGCTATGGATGGCCCTGTGATTCTTAACTTCCCGGAAGGCAGATATGATTTTTATGCGGAAGATGCGGAGAAGCGACCCTATTACATTTCCAATACAGCTTCCGAGAGCGAGAATCCAGATGTAACGAAGACGATTGGCTTGCTGCTTAAGGATATGAAGAACGTAACGGTTGAAGGCAATGGGTCATTGTTTATGCTGCGTGGGAAAATGACGACCTTTATCATCGATCAAAGCGAAGATATTGAGATTCGCAATGTACGCGTTGATTATGAACGGCCGACGATGTCGGAAGTGAAGGTGCTGGAGATCGGCAGTGACTATATGGATGTCGAGGTTAACCAGGATTCCCTATATGAGATTCGTGGTGGTCAGGTCTATTGGGTGAGCGAACCGAATAAGGCTGGGGCGCGTTATTGGGAATTCAAGGACGGAATCGCCCAAGAGTTTGATCCGGATCAAAATATTACATGGAGGACAGGCAATCCCGTATCCAGCGCGACAAGCGTGCAGGAGTTGAAGGCCAATACACTGCGGCTAAATTATAATCAGGCTCCGAATACAGCGGTAGGGCATGTATTTCAAATTCGAGACGGGGTTCGCAGTCAGGTAGGCTCCTTCATTCATAAGAGCAAAAATGTCACGTGGAAGCATGTTACGATGCACTATACGCATGGACTAGGTATCATTGGACAGTTCAGCGAGAACCTGACATTCGAGGACATGACGTTCGCACCGCGCGCAGAAACGGGACGTACCGCGACCGGATTCGCTGATTTCATCCAGGCATCAGGCGTGAAAGGCAAGCTAAAGATTATGAACAGTACCTTCCGAGGGGCTCATGATGATGTCATTAATGTGCATGGGACTCATCTCGAAGTGGTGCGCAAGCCGGCATCGAATCAGATCGTCGTTCGCTTCATGCATCATCAGACGTATGGATTCGAGGCGTTCTTCCCTGGTGATGCGATCGAGTTCATCGATAACAGAACCCTTACATCTGTAGGCAGCGGTAAGGTCGCTCAGGCAGCCCGGATCAACGACCGTGAAATTACCCTCACCCTTGAAGAGGATGTACCTTCGAGTATTGGAACAGGCGTTGTAATCGAGAATGCTACCTGGGCGCCAGAGGTCGAAATTAAAGGAAATCACTTCTCGCGCATTCCGACGCGAGGAATTCTTCTATCCACGCGCGGCAAATCCATCATTGAAGACAATGTGTTCGAGCGCATGCAGATGAGCGGAATCCTCATCGCTAGCGATGCGCAAACCTGGTACGAATCCGGGATGGTTCAAGATGTAACGATTCGCAATAATACGTTCATCGAGAACGGGAATCCGGTGATTCAGATTCATCCGGAGAATACGAAGTATGCAGGGCCTGTGCATCGCAATATCAACATTGAAGGCAATACGTTTCAGATGCTAGACAATACCGTACTGTTCGCTAAGAGCACGGACGGCATTCGTTTCTCCGACAACAAGATTACGAGAACGCACCCCAACATGAACCCCAATGAGCAAGCCGCATTCCACCTCTTAGAGAGCAATCATATTTCAATAGAAGGCAATCAATTCGAAGGCGAAGGTGTAAATCGAACCGTTCTTCTGGACAGGACGCCTGCGGATGAGGTCACAATCTCCCCAGAGCAGCAGTTGCATGTGAATGATAAGGGAGTGCTGAAGAGTATTTCGATTGCAGCGGGCAACGACCAGATGACAGTGAAGGCAACAGCTTCAAGCGAGGCGACGCAGTACAATGGTGATGCCAAATACGCGATCGACGGCAATCCATCGACGTTCTGGCACAGCCAATGGGTTCCGTACGCACCACTTCCGCAATCGATTACGCTTGAGCTCGGCATGAAATCAGTCGTTAGTGGTTTAAGCTATCTTCCGAGACAGGAAGGGTATAACGGGAACATCACTGCTTATAAAATATATGCAAGTACAGATGGAGCGCAGTTTACTGAAATCGCGAGCGGCAGCTGGTCGTCCGATTCTTTGGAGAAATCAGCAGCATTCCAACCTGTGATAGCTTCGTTCATCAAGCTGGAGGCTACTGAAGGCGTCGGCGGCTTCGCATCGGCAGCGGAGGTTCAATTAGAGAGCCGAGTGGAGCGGGATTATACAGTTGGGCAGAGCTTTCAATTAGGGGTAAGAGGCACGACGGTTGGCGGTTATGCCGCAGATCTGACGAAGGCGGTCATTACCTACTCGAGCGACAACCGGGCCATTGCCCAAATCGATAACAACGGTGTTGTGACGGGCTTGCAAGCCGGAACGGCTAACCTTACAGCGACCGTAAATTTACGTGGAAATGTGGCGGAACAGACGATTCCTGTGACGTTCAAGCCGCAGCAGGGAACTCCTGTGGAGCGAATTATCGTAACAGGTCACAATGGGATGCAAGAGATTACGGCTCCATTCGATACGCTGCTCATGCAGGCGAAGCTTGAACCGCAGCATGCTGATAAGCAGGCGGTTGAATGGAGGGCGTACAATCCAGGCACGAAACAAGCCTCGCACGTCGCCGCGATTGACAGCAATGGCCTGTTAACAGCGAAGGCTAACGGGATTGTTGAGGTTCGTGCTGAAGCAACCGATGGATCAGGTGTGTATGGCAAAGCGCTCATTGCAGTAAGCGGCCAACTGACACTCAATTCCGTATGGACATGGATCAGGGAAAATAAAGAGGCTTGGGCGCTTGATGCCGAGCACAACAGCATGAAGATCAAGACAGAGAAAGGGAATCTGTGGAGGGACGCCAATTCGAATAAGAATATACTTCTTTATGCGCCATCTACCAAAGATGTTACGTTGATTACGCGGTTGACCTTCAAGCCGACGAAGGCGTATGCCGAGGGAGGATTGCTGCTCTACGGCGATGATGATAACTACTTCTATGTGGCCAGAAAGAACCATCCGGGCTATGGAGGAGCGATATTTTCCGTTATTTCAGAGTCGAATGGAGCTCCGCAAGAGCAGGTGACGGCAGATCGGATTCAGAGCGATACGGTATATCTAAAAGTAACAAAGGAAGGCAATCGGTATGCGGGCTACTATAGCACGGATCTTACGACATGGACGCAAATAGGGGGTGCATATGAAAATGCAACGATTGCGAATCTCCATGTCGGATTGTTCGCCAATAATGCAGGCGGAAGCCCAGGTGAGTATGGGGATACTGCTGAATTCCAAGACTTCCGACTGAACGATAGCATCGTACCGTTCACAGGCTATGCCCTTGATCCGACTTCGTTGAACGACACGATCACGCTAGCGAACAAGATCTATCATGCAGCGAAGGCTGGAACTGAACCGGGGCAATATCCGCAGAAGGTCATTGATGAGCTGCGAGCTGCTATCGAAGCAGCTGCTAAGGTTGCTCATGATGCAGGAGCGACGCAGCAAGAAGTGAACAGAGAGGCAGTAACCTTGATGGAGGCTCTTGATACGTTTCATAGCGGCGTCATTCCGGGGAAAATTACAGCAATTCGCATGAACGCTCGACTCCTTACGGACTTTGCGCCAGAGAAGACATCCTATCATATCGAATTGCCCGTAGGGACGGCAGAAGTGCCTATTGTCAGCGCGGAGGCCAATGATCCACGCTTGCGGGTAAGCGTCATTCAAGCCTTGGAGCTGCCGGGAACGGCTGTGATTCGAGTCATGAATGAGGATTTCAAATTACTGCGCAGCTACTCGCTCCATTTTAAGACGGCGACGGTTCCCGAACCGGGTTCCCCATCCGGAGGATCTTCTGGAGGTTCTTCTTCCAGTGGATCTAACGGAGCGTCTACTGGCAGCAGCGGAGCAAATAACGGTTCAGGCAATCAAACGGGTACAGGTGAAGGGTCTGCCAGTGGTTCGACCGGGACGAAGAAAATCGCCCTCAAGGATATTTCCGGGCACTGGGCCCAAGCTGCGATTGAGCAGGCTGTAGCACAGGGGATCGTTACTGGATATGTAGACGCTACCTTCCGTCCGAATGAGCGGGTCACGCGGGCCGAATTCGCGGCAATGCTTAGTCGGGCATTGAAGTTGGATGGGATTGGTTCGAAGATACTGGATTTCACCGATCTAGACAAGATTCCAGTCTGGGCTCGGCCATACGTGGCGAGTACGGTCACTGCGGACATTATTACGGGGTATCCGGATCATACCTTCCGTGCAAGCCATCCGATCAGCCGTACGGAGATGATCGTGATGATCGTTCGTACATTAGGACTGAAGGCAGATTCGCAAGCCCAGCTTCCATTCGCTGATGCGGATCAGATACCTCTGTGGGCCAGGGAGCATGTATCCGCAGCATATGCGGTAGGTTTTATTCGCGGTCAGCAGGGCAACAAGCTGGCTCCGAATAACCCGGCAACGAGAGGGGAAGCGGTAACTTTACTTGTTAAGGCTATATCAAGTAAACACTAGCTGTTCGCGTATTGCATGCAAGCCGGATCTATTTTAAATAGTAGTGTTAATAGATGAAGAAGCAGCCTTTTAATCTTAGAAGGCTGCTTCTTTTTTTGATATGCGATTCCACGGCTACTTCTCATATTGCTAAGCATTTTCATCTATCATCATATCTATCAGGCACTATTTTTAAAAATTTGATTTAGCAGAATGCATAAAAATCGGGTACTTTTTGGCGGAATCGCAGTGGGGACAAGGCATTGCGGCAGAAGCGACGCACATCGTTGATTTAGAGATATATGGGCTATTACAGGAGGAGTATATCGTTCTAGCATAAATGAATGATTCGGGATTCTCTTACAGATTCTCGAATTTCTTGCATGTCTGATAATGTGCGATTATTTGGAAATAAGTAGTTTACAATGCGCGAGAATCGATCTATTATTGTCTCAAATGGATATAACTAGCATATTAAGACGTGATAAACTCCATTTCGTTTTAATTGAAAAAACGAATCTATGTAATGGAGGAAATGGAAATGAAAAAGAAAATGTTCACGTTATTGCTCGCTATTTTGGTGTTCGCCGCCGTTCCGATTACAGCATTCGCATCAGGTGCGATGGTTGAGAGAATTACGAACAGTGCAGGCTATAAAGCCGCGCAAACGTGGTTCAAAATGCCGGATTCGATGTACGTTGCGCCAGAGACGTACCCATCCGTATTTTGGACATTCGATACAGTCGCGCCGAATGGCACTTATTATAACTTGGATTTCGGATTGCAATATGCGAACGGAGGCTGGAGATTTCAATACTTTGGGGGTGCTACCCAAGGCGGCGTAGCACGAAATGGCACGACCTTCAATACTTGGTCAAGTGCATACGGCTCAAATTCATGCTCAATCAGCAGCCCTTGTGCCAGCACTACATACGGCCATAGTCCGACGGTATTAAGTTATCAGCCCGGCCAAACAATTCGCTTGGACGTCAATTTCGTGACGCTGTATGGCGCGAATGCAGGGGCAGGCGTGCAGGTCGATATCTATAATACTTCGAACAACCTGCTGGCTCAAGCCGTAATCCCGATCGAGCAGGGATTTAAGGACGGAGCCGAAACCAAGGGAGCGAGATTCAACCGGCAATTCAATATGGTAACGACTGCCCATCACCCCGATCAATACAAGAACAATGGCTCGTATGCATATAATGCGAAATTTTTGAACGCTTCCCTTGTGACGACGTCTGGAAGTTGGGTGAGCATGACGCCATATAATAGTTCTGCCATTGTGAAGTTCGAAGGATTCGACTCGATGAGCACAGACGGAAAGATATTCCACTGGTCGGAGCTTGCTAATAGTTATGTCCACGATAATATCGGATATAGCTTCAGGTAATGTCCTGGACGCTTCGGGAGATCGACAATCTAGCGTCAAGAAAGAATGAAAGAGGGCACTTACGATCTATATCAGAAAAGCAAAAAGAAGCGGCTTTCTATAGCAGAGATGGAAGGCAGCTTCTTTTTTTTTGTTATATTCGAATCAATGACGCTACATCTCCCATTGCTAGCATTTTCAGTATATCTATCAGGCATTTTTTCAGAAAAATTTGTTCTGGATCATATGCATAAAAATTGGTAATATTGGATAATGATAAATAACTTTGTTCTGCTTTGGACTACATGAATGCTTAATATCTTCTCCTACAGTACAAACCTCGCCGTCGATTCTCAGGGAAAGGAAGAACGGTTAGCTTAGCAATAATTACCTATATCTCAGGATTCAATAGACATGTTAAAATCGTTCTTAACCTAAACATAGATAGCATAAAAATTGGTATGGGATGTAAATGTTTTCAATAATTACTGATTGTGTTTGCTTTTGCGTACCAGAGCATAGGGGGAATAATATTGAATAAGCTTTTCCGAAAGAAGTCATTGAGCCTCATGCTTGCGCAGAGCGAGAAAAAAGAATTGGCACGGGCGATGTCTTTACTCGATTTGATTTTTCTTGGCGTAGGCTGCGTGATCGGGACAGGGATTTTCGTCGTTACGGGCGTCGTGGCGGCAGAATCTTCGGGGCCAGCGATCATGCTATCATTTGTTATCGCGGGTATTGCCTGCGCGCTTGCTGCATTTTGCTATGCGGAGTTCTCCTCGGCAGTGCCCGTCTCGGGAAGCGTATATACATTTACGTATGCAACATTGGGAGAATTGCTAGCTTTCCTTATCGGCTGGGATCTCATGCTCGAATATGTAATCGCGGTTTCCGCAGTCGCTACGGGATGGTCTGCGTACTTTCAATCTCTGCTTGCGGGCTTTAACCTGCCGATTCCAGACATTATATCCTCTGCTCCTAGTATGGGGAAAGGCGGCCTTATTGATTTGCCGGCGGTTCTCATCATTTTGGCAATCACAGCGCTCGTCAGTAAAGGAGTCAAGGAAAGCATTAAGTTCAACACGGTCATGGTGTTCGTGAAATTAGCTATTATCTTGCTGTTTATCGCAGTCGGAATATGGTATGTAAAGCCTGATAACTGGACGCCGTTCATGCCTTTTGGATTTAGTGGCGTGATGACAGGGGCGGCTACTGTGTTTTTCGCCTATATTGGGTTCGATATCATCGCTACGGCATCGGAAGAAGTGGAAAACCCAAAAAGAGCATTGCCAATCGGGATCATCGTATCTCTGCTCATTTGTACGATTTTATATATTACGGTATCCGGGGTATTAACCGGGATGATTCCATATACCATGCTCAATGTCGGTGCGCCGGTTGCATTAGCATTGGAATCCGTAGGGCAGAACTCGATAGCGGGGATCATATCAATCGGAGCGGTATTTGGCATTACGACCGTAATCCTTGCCATGATTTATGCACAAGTCCGCTTATCGTTCGCTATGAGTCGTGACGGCTTGTTGCCGAAAATGTTCTCGCAAGTGAATGCCAAGACCAAAACTCCAATCGGCAACACATGGTTAACCGGGTTCGTTGCGGCAGGCATTGCAGGCTTTGTTGATCTAACCACGCTCGCGCATTTGGTGAATATGGGGACATTGGCTGCGTTTACATTAATCTCGGTCGCTATCATTGTCTTGCGCAAGAAGTTTCCTGAATTGCAGGCTTCATTCCGTGTTCCGTTCGTACCCGTGCTCCCTATCATTAGTGCGCTGCTTTGCCTGTACCTTGCATCCAGCTTGCCTTTCATGACATGGATCTCATTTATGATATGGATCAGCATTGGCACGATTATATACTTTATGTATTCGCGTAAGCACAGTAATCTGAATTAGTAAATCATATGTTATGTCGCAAAAGAAGCAGCCTTCTATCCAGAAAGCTGCTTCTTCACTATGCCAATTTTGGATGGCATATGTCAGTGGGACAGGGCTTCTGTCTTGACGGGTCGAAGGCGCGCAGTGAAATGCCGCAATATCGGCGGTTCGTAGGTGAATTCTAATCCTGTTAGTGTTCCTGCCCGATCCTTGATTGCAATCAAGGCATCCGCAATGACATCCATATGGTTATTCGTATAGACACGGCGCGGAATCGTCAAGCGCAGCAATTCAAGCTTGCTCTCCAATTGCTCGCCAGTCGCAGCGTCACGTCCCAGCAGAAAGGAACCGATCTCAACCCCCCGTATCCCTGCTTCAAGATATAGCTCATTCGCCAGCACCTGGGCCGGGAATTGGGCCGCGGAAATATGCGGCAGCATCTTCTTCGCGTCTACGAAGACGGCATGGCCGCCCGTTGGCGTCTGGAACGGGATTCCGCCTTCCTCGAGGCGACTGCCGAGATATTCGATCTGGCCGATGCGATAAGCAAGATACTGCTCGTCGATGCCTTCGCGCAGCCCGCGGGCAAGAGCTTCCATATCGCGGCCGGTCAAGCCGCCGTAGGTCGGAAAGCCCTCCATCGGCACTGTCATCGAACGCGCTTGCGTAAATAAGGTTTCATCCTCTTTAAAGGCTAGCAAGCCGCCGATATTGACAAGTCCATCCTTTTTAGCGCTCATCGTGAATCCTTCGCCATAAGAGAACATTTCACGGACGATATCAATAATCTCTTTATCTTCATAGCCTTGCTCGCGCTTCTTGATAAAGTACGCATTCTCGGCATAACGCGCGGCATCAAAGAAAACGCGAATCCCGTTCTGCTTCGCAATGGCGGATACCTCACGGATATTTTCCATGGATACGGGCTGGCCGCCGGCGCTGTTGTTCGTCACGGTAATAAGAATAAATGCGATATTTTCTGCTCCTTTTTCAGCGAGCGCATGGCGCAGCTTATCCACATCAAAGTTTCCTTTGAACGGGTAAGGCGTCGTCGTGTCATAGGCTTGTTCGGTAACAAGATCAACCGCAATCCCGCCAGCCAGATCGACATGCGCACGCGTTGTATCGAAATGCCAATTGCTAAGGACATACTGTCCTTTTTGAATAAGCAGCGGAAACAGCACCTTCTCGGCACCTCGCCCCTGATGCATGGGAATTACATGCTGATAGCCAGTAATCTGTTGTACCGCGTCGCACAGATGATAATAGTTGCGGCTGCCTGCGTACGATTCGTCGCCCAGCATCAGGCCTGCCCATTGGTTGTCGCTCATCGCGGTCGTACCGCTATCGGTCAACAGATCGATATACACTTCGTCCCCGCGCAGCAGGAATGGATTATATCCCGCCCGTTCAAGCGCCTTTTCCCGTTCTTCCCGTGAGATCATGTTCAACGGCTCCACCATTTTGATTTTAAACGGCTCTGCGAATCGCGCCATTCCAACACCTCCGTCATTGAAAAGTTTTTATTCAACGTACAGCTTGGAAGTCCTCCCACATATATCCAATATTTTGAAATCAATTTCATTATACTGGTAAAGTATAATGCTTTCAATCAGAGGATCCCCGGCACGATTCGGGCAGAGTGTTCGCTGTTTATATGTTGTTCAACTCCATAATCTCGCCATTTGCAGCATTAACCGCATAAGCACAGTCTAATTTTCCGCATAATACATACTTCTTCTGTTCAGGATGATACACGTAGACCGGCGTAAGCTTAATGAATCCCTTTTTCTTCAGCTTCACATAGGCTTCATCCTGACTAATGACAACCCCATCTGCTTCCTGAAAATCATCGAGCATTTCGATAAATGGCAGGTTGTCCATTGCATTTACAGTCACAAAGCGCTGCGCATCAATGAACAGAACCAGCTTGCGCTGGAATACGCGCTTGCTCGGCGTTTGCTCCCGCAATATCGCTTCTATATATCCCCGATGACGATGCAAGGTTTTTAACACCCATTGTCCGGAGTCGTTCGGGTAAAGTTGGCTCATTCCCTCAACAACCGCTGCGACCGCCTTCTCTTGCTCTGCTCCGGTAATCGGGAAGGAGTCGGGATGCGGCTCACTCGATACCACTTGTTCGACGGTGACCGTCTCCCGCCACTCGATGTCCACCTTTTCCAAAGGCTGTGTGCTGGCCTGTTCCCATTCAATGACCTTATCGATATTCAGCCGCGAACCCGCATGGATTATGAATTCGAACGGAAAGACGGAAGCTCCGTCGTTCGTCACATAAATCTCCTCGATCCCATAGAGCGGAAGAAGGCATTGTTCCTCGTACACCGGATATTCGAGCAGCTTCAGTTGCTCCTTAGCTAGCGGCTCGACTTGTTCAATTGAGAGAGAGAACGTTTCTTTTTGAATCAATGACTTGGAAGCATAGAATCCATACTTGGAATACTGTACGAGCTTGTTGGCTTCATCGATGTGGATCTCGATACGTCCGCCAGGAGACAGAGGGGTTCCGTCGACGCATTCATGGAAGATATATTGGCCATTCTGGTGGTGAGAGAGCTGAAACTGCTTGCCATAGACGAGTTCGGTATCTCTCTCGATCCACGCAATGATCTCTTCTAAGCCGATGTTTGGATAAGAGGGGCTGTTCGCATACGATTTCCCCTGTACAAATATGACACTCGTATATTGACCAGCAGTCAGGTCATAGGAAATAACGGCTGTACCTTCGGGATTTGTATCTTCATCAACAGACTCCTTCACATAGGGCGGATACCACTCCATGCTGAGATAGTAGGTCGTCTCATTGAATAGATTCACTTCCCGGTACAATTCTTGCGTGTGCAAGCGGTATTTCTCTAACCCGAACTTATGCTGTGTGGCATGGATGATTTCTTGTATATTAATAGTCATTCATGTTAACTCCTCTAAATGTTGTTGCTTGATATCATACCATTTTCAATATAAAAGTAGGTGAATGCAGCATAAGTGAAAGTGAGAAAGTTATAGCGCTAATAAGATAGTATCAGAATCAAGATTCGACAAAGGAATGGTTCGCTGTACCTATTGAGAGAAGTAGATGCAATTTCCTATACTAAAGTCGTTATCAATAACAAATTGGATAGGAGGCGTATAATGAATCGCAACTTCCCGTTCTCGCACAAGCTTCTGCTCAAAAGTTTAAGCGCTGTTCTTGGTGCGGCAATTCTCACAGTAGCGCCACTAGGATCATCTTCTACAGCTTATGCGGCAAGCAGCACGAATTCGTCTCAAGTACAAGCTTGGCAGACCAACAAGGCTTACTCTGCAGGTGATATTGTATCCCATCAAGGCAAGATTTATGAAGCGAAGTGGTGGTCCTACAATAGCAGACCTGATGCAAAAGTAACGAACGAATGGGACACCTCATGGAAGTTATTGAAGGACAACAACGAAGATACTACACCTCCTACCGCTCCAACGAATCTCGTATCAACCGAGCAATCCTCCACCTTTATTACACTTACTTGGACAGCTTCAACAGACAATGCAGCCATTTCTCATTATGATGTTCTCCGAAACGGTGCCAAAGTAGGCAGCATCATCGCCAAGAAATTCACAGACTATGAATTGGAAGCGGATACAGGATATCAATACGTCATTCGCGCTGTGGATACATCAGGCAACTATACGGATAGTTCAGCGATAAGCGCAGCAACGAAGGGTGGTGGCGGCCCGGTCACTGACATTGGCGTAGGAGAGAGTCGTGTGCTGACCGACGACCAGATTAGTCAGCTGTGGAATGGCATTAATCCTTCCTTCCTGCCGGATGCGGCTGCAGCGGAGGTGCAAGCAGCCATTCCGAAGGCGGAATATGAGTCCACGTTCCCACTGCGCTACGGTACACCGGAATGGGATGCAAAAGCGAAGGGCAACTACTATTACAAGCCGAACCAGTCCGACTATTATTCCTATGACAATCTCGTAGCAGCAGTACGCGAGATTGCGAATATTAAGTATAAGGAAGTCGTCCGCGAGGGCTATCCGAACGTGAAGCAAATTTACCGCCTGGACAAGCAGGCGAAGACCGAAACCTTGCTCTTCCAAGCGCCAGACTTCAATGATGCCAGTCATTCGAATTTGCCGAAGCTGACGCGGATCGTGGATTTCGGCAGTTTCCTGGGTGAGGGGAGCAGTAATGACCGCAAGCGTGAGCTTGCTGGGTTCCTAGCGAACATCGCTCATGAGACAGGCGGCGGCTGGTCTACGGCACCAGGCGGCGAGCTGCGCTGGGCGCTGTTCTTCAATGAAGAGCTAGGCTTCGTCAATACGGACAAAATCGGCTATGTAGATGAGGACAACCTGTTCTGGAAGCCAGTACCGGGCAAGTCCTATCATGGGCGCGGTCCGATTCAGCTTAGCTGGAACTATAACTATGGCTTGATTAGCTCCATTGTATATCGCGATCCTAGTGTACTGTTGAACGATCCAGACAAGATTACAGCAGATGGGAAGCTCGGCTTCATTACGGGGCTGCTCTTCTGGTTGACCCCACAGGATCCGAAGCCTTCCAACCATGACATCATGACAGGGCAATGGACGCCTACGGCAGATCAGTTGGCGAAGGGGCTCGTGCCGGGATTCGGGGCCACCATTATGGTCATCAACGGCGGTCAAGAAGCGAATTTGCCGGAGACGGCTGATCCAGTACGCCGTCGCGTTGCGCACTATCGTGATCTGACGACACGCATGGGTACGAACATTGATGGTGAGAAGCTGGATACAGCGGGCATGCAGCCATTTTAATTTGGAAATAGCGAGCCACAATTTAAGAAGCTGTCTGACGGGTGGAGATTTCTACTTGTTGGGCAGCTTTTTGTATTTTTTTGCAGCTAATGAAATCCATGTGATGTAGAAATGACTTATAGCACGGGAGTATTACCAATTTATTCAAATGAAAACGTTCGATTGTATGATATATTGTTGTTTGTATCTTCCTTATATAGCTAAATTATTGAGGAGTGTCGAAATGATGGGGAAACGTGACTGCATATAATAAATAGCTCAGGTATATAGGAAACTTAGGGAAGAGGGTCGATAACATATGAAAATGCGATTAGTAGGGTTTCTATTATTTATCGCCATTATCGGGATTGTGATTGTTACGGCACTAACGTGGAATGATAGCGTTACGGAAAAGGCGATTAGCAAGAAAGAAAAGCAGCTTCATGAACCTGCGGTTCTAACGAAGGAGCAGCAAAAAGCGATCAAAGACATCGAATTTTTGTATAACAAAATTGCGGACACACATCCCGCCACCGCGAATGGAATACCAGAGGAACTGAAGGCCCAATACGAACAAGTATTGAAGGAAATTAAAGAAAAGAAAGATCAGATATATCGCAAAGATATTTACTTCTGGGGACATTCCGTTATTGCTCAACTGCATGATGCCAATTCAGGGTTTGTAACCAATTTAAGCTTTCGAAAGCGCAACATTCCCATTCTATATAAATGGTATGAGAATGGAGTGTATATCTACCACAGTAATGAGGAAGATTTGAAGGTTGGAGATAAAATCATTTCTATTGGCGACAGAACAGTCGAAGAGTTGGCCCAAGAACTTAGCAAATATATCCCTAGTGATAATGAGATGTTTTTGCTCGCTTCGTTGGAGATATCACCCCTATTGGCTGAAGAGGTGTATTTGGAGAAGTTAGGTTTGATTGAAAATAAAGATTATGTTGTCTATACCATCATGAGGGATGGGAAAAAGCTGCGGCAGCCGATTAGGTTGCAGGTGAAGCCTGTTTCAGTGGGATATCCTTCGAATTATTCTCAAAATATAGCTAAAGATAAAAACATAGCTCTATTAAAAATGAATATGCTGAAGTCAGATGATGTGTATGATGCTGAATTAAAAAAGTTCTTCTCTTCTGTTAAGCACAATCAAATCGAAAATGTCGTGCTAGACCTCCGTGATCATAAATTCGCTGGGAATCCGAATGCTATCGTGAAACTGCTCCAATATGTGAATGTGCAGCACTATCAATCCTTTGGGGTAACGCATAATTCACAAGTGGCGAACAGTGGAGGGAACATGGAAGGAATGGCAGAAATAATACGTTCAACACAGAATAATAATGTTCATAAAGAGCTTGTATTTAAAGGGAAACTGTATGTACTTACCTCCAAAAATACATATGGCGGAGCATCATTGATGGCGGCGATTTTGCAAGATAATAAGATTGGGCAGGTGATTGGCGAAACGCCTGGAGGAAATGCGAATGCATACATTGCTTCCGTAAAATTCGATCTGCCAAACAGTAAATTTTCCATGTATTTGTCAAGTAGACAACTCGAAAGACCGGATGCTTCCAAAGGAGCAGCGCTTGTCCCTGATTATGTGGTGCCGTCAACCTACAACAAAACAAAACATGTGGATGAGCAGCTCGCCTTTGTCGAACAACTCGTGAACAAAAAATAAATAATGCGTACACTTGTCCCCAACGCTTCCATGCGTCTGGGGATTTTCATTGCAATGGGCTAGAAAAGTGGAGTCTGAACAAACGTGAATAGGTGATTCGAAGCTTCCGCCCATGGATCTTGTCAGGTACAATGAATGCAGCAGCACTTCACAACAATTACCATTCATAAAAGGGGAGACAAGGGATGGTGTATATACGCCAAGCCGCAGTGCAGGATGTTCGTATACTTAGTGAGCTTGCTTATGCATCCAAGGCGTACTGGGGTTATGATGAAGCATTTATGGAAGCTTGCCGGGAGGACTTGACGATTACCGAGGCGCACCTTACAGCCGCTCAATTATTTGTCGTCGAGGAGAATCGGCAGATCCAAGGATTCATTGCGCTCGAACAGGAACTTTCTCAGCGGGATAGGGGGTTAGTAACCTATTTGTTCATTCATCCGAATGCCATCGGTCGCGGATATGGACAAGCGTTATGGAACCGCATGGTCGATGCTGCTAGGGATTCGGGAATACGCGCGGTGCTCGTACATAGCGATCCGCATGCGGAGCCTTTTTACGTACGAATGGGGGCTAGACGAATTGGGGAAGTCGCTTCGACGGTATTCCCTGACAGGCATCTGCCTGTACTAGAAACCATAGTCTAAGATTCCATTTAGATGGATGCGGAACAACGGGCGACAAATCATGTGCACCACAACAGTTGTATATAGAAGTAAAGACCAGTATATGGAATGCCCTTCGAACTGTATCTACAATAAGAAGTGGGTCTTCAATACACATATTAGGAGGGTCAGACGTGAAAAGAATGCGGAATATGTTACTAGCACTTACGCTTATCTTGAGTCTCGTCGCAACAGCTTGCACAAGCAAGACAGCTGAAACTTCTCAGCCAACAACGGATAAACCAGCAGAAAATACAACAGCAGAGAAACCAGCTGAAAAACCAGAAAACACAGTAATTGAAGCATCTACGGTTCGTGCGAAGGATCCGTATTTGAAATTTGATGCAGGTGAAACGTACGACAAGAACGCTGTATATGACGCTTATGAAAAAGACGTTGGCGTTAAAATTACAAATAAATGGATCGTAGACGGTGTCGTAAGTGGGCCTCAGTTCCAGGAGAAGCTCAAGATGGCAATTGCAACTGACGATTTGCCAGACTTCTTCCCAGCTACACCAGCTCAATTACAGCAGTTGATTGAAGCAGATATGATTCAGGACTTGACTGAAATATATGACAAATACGCAACGGATGAAACGAAAGAATTCTTGATGCGTGATGGCGGATTGCAGATGAAATCCGGTACATTTGATGGTAAGTTGATGGGGATTCCAGAGTCAGGAACTGCGTTCACGCCTCAATTCGTATGGGTGCGTACGGACTGGCTGAAGCAGCTGAACCTGCCTGAGCCGAAAACGCTGCAAGACCTGATTAAAATTATGGAAACGTTTACAGCTAAGGATCCAGGAGGCACTGGAAAGTCATATGGTCTGGCATTGAATAAGGAATTTTATGAACCTACAGGTGCACTTGGTCTCACTGGATTCATGAATGGATACCACGCTTACTTGAATCAATGGATCGACGATGGTAAGGGCGGATTGATGTTCAGTGATATTCAGCCTGAAATGAAAGAAGCACTTCGCTCGTTGCAAGATATGTTCAAGAAGGGGCTAATTGATCCAGAATTTGCAGTTAAGGACATGATGAAGGAATCTGAAATGATCTTCAATAACCAAATTGGTGTACTCTACGGCCCAGAGTGGACTCCTGCGCATTTAGCTCAAGGTGCGGTTAAGGATGGCAAGGTTGTTCAAGAATGGAAGCCATTCCGCCTTCTCTCCATTGATGGTACGGAAGCATCCACGCAAATTGAGCTGGGAACGGAGAAATATAACGTTGTCTCTAAGAAAGCGAAGAATCCGGAGGCTATGGTTAAATTGTTGAACCAATGGATCGCAATTGATAGTCACCCGACGGAAGAACAGAAGGTATACGAGTACGGCAAGAGCATGAAGGAGAGCGGAAATAACTATTGGCAGCTCAGCCCGGTTATGGCGTTCAACCAAGCAAGCGATAATGGTTCCGTATTGCCTAAGGCAATTGAAACGAAGGATGAGAGCTTGCTGAAGACGAAAGACCAGAAGACACGTTATGCTCGTGCGATGAAATATGTAAATGGTGAAGATATTTCAATGTGGTGGGAAATGCTTATCTCTGGTCCAAACGGAGCAGTCTCAAATGTACCATACATGAAGGAGCACAACCTGTTCCATCGTAATAAATTCTATGGTGCACCGACACCAACAATGGTGGAAAAACGTGAGCTTTTGAAGCGTAAACGCGACGAGCTCTTCATTAAGATCATCATGAACCAAGTACCTATCGACGAATTTGATAAATTTGTTGAGGATTGGAAGAAACTCGGTGGCGATGACATGACGAAGGAAGTAAACGAATGGTACGCATCAAATAAATAATTTCACAGGGAGAGCGGAGTATGTTCCGCTCTCTTTTTTTTCTGCGTCAGGCACCGTAAATGATTGCAAATACGCTCACCGGGAAGTGATTCTATTAGATTAAAGCATAAAGGAGATGTGGAATCGCAACAGTTGTATATAGAAGTAAAGACCAGTATATGGTATGGGATTTGCCCTGAGACTACAATGAAGATAGTTCTTATTAGATATGAGGTACTCTCTTCTTTATAAATTATAACTACAAGTAGGTGGAGCTGAATGAATCAATTATCTCGGATGTGGAAGCGTGAATGGCAGCTGCATTTGATGCTCATTCCCGCACTGATTCTTATCATTGTGTTTAGTTACATTCCGATGGCGGGCATTATGATGGCATTCCAGAAGTATATCCCGACGAAGGGATTAATGGGATCGCCATTCGTGGGATGGAAGAACTTTAAGTTCCTGCTGGATTACCCAGATGTCGGACGCATATTCTTCAATACGATATATATCGCGTCGATGAAAATTATCGCAGGTTTGATTGTTCCCATCACGATTGCGATTCTCCTGAACGAGCTACGAAAGGAATGGGTGAAGCGGACGTTCCAGACCTTGGTCTACTTGCCGCACTTCTTATCTTGGGTCTTGCTTAGCGGTATAGTCATAGATGTACTGTCTCCGTCTACCGGGGTTTTAAATCAATTGCTGGGGTTGTTTGGCATAAAGCCTATCTTCTTCTTGGGGGACAATAATTGGTTCCCTTATATCATGGTCGTTACAGACGTATGGAAGGAATTTGGCTTCGGGACGATCATTTATTTGGCGGCACTTACAGGCATTAATCCAGCGTTGTATGAGGCTGCAGAGATTGATGGGGCTGGACGTTGGAAGCAGACCTTATATGTTACCTTGCCGGGTATGCTGCCGATTATCGTACTCATGCTTACGCTCAGTATCGGTAACGTATTGAATGCTGGATTTGACCAAATCTTTAACTTGTATAGCCCGCAGGTATATGAGAGCGGAGATATTATCGATACGTTCGTCTATCGAATGGGTGTCGTGGAATCGCAGTATGGATTTGCCACAGCAGTTGGACTGCTGAAGTCAGCTGTTTCCTTTATTCTGATTTCCGTTTCATATGTCATGGCCTATCGCTTCGCCAATTACCGCATATTCTAGTCAAGGAGGACGATCTTCGTTATGAAAAAGTCGTTAGGCCGACAAGTCTTTCTCGGATTCAATGTTCTATTTCTAGCTCTCATTTCGATACTATGCCTCATGCCACTTGTTCATATATTAGCCGTATCATTCAGTTCAGGTTCTGCGGCATCTGCAGGCAAGGTCATGCTCTGGCCGGTGGAGTTCACGACTGCGGCGTATCAGAACGTATTCGGCAGACCAGAGTACTTGCGAGCTTTCTGGGTTACGGTTGAGCGTTCCGTATTAGGTACGGCCTTCAGCATGTTCTTAACGATCATGACCGCATACCCATTATCCAAAGAAACTTCACAGTTCCGGATGCGAACGATTTATGTATGGATATTCGTATTCACCATTCTGTTCAATGGTGGCTTAATTCCATGGTATATGACCGTGAAAGCCGTTGGTATTATGGATACGATCTGGGCTTTGATACTTCCAAATGCAGTTCAAGTATTCAATATCATTCTGTTGCTTAACTTCTATCGCGGCTTACCGAAGGAGCTGGAGGAATCGTCGAAGATTGATGGTGCAGGGCATTTCACAACCTTGTGGAAAATCTACGCCCCGCTATCGGTTCCGGCATTGGCAACAACGGGACTCTTTACGGTGGTATGGCATTGGAATAGTTGGTTCGACGGTATGCTGTTGATGAGTCATCCTGAGAAATATCCATTGCAAACGTTCCTGCAGTCGATCATTATAAAGATGGATCTGCGTTACCTGAAGCCTGAAGAAATTGAATTAATGCAGAAGCTGTCTGACCGTACAAGTAAGGCAGCTCAGATCTTCGTTGCTGCATTCCCAATTCTAATTATATATCCATTCTTACAGCGATTCTTCATTAAAGGAATTGTAATGGGAAGTGTCAAAGAATAATAGTAGCCGAAACCTCCAAATGTAGGGAGAAAATACGATGAAACTATTATTCCGCTTAAAAGACTCTTCCATCTTCATGAAGATCATGGCTGTATTTCTAATCGTATTGCTCCCCCTCATGATGATTACGTTATTCATCAATGAGCGGGGAGCTAATAGCATTCAGCTTGAAGTATCGCGTTCTACCTTAAATACGACAAGCTTCTACCTCGACTCGCTCGATAAGGAAGTCGAACGAATTATCCGTTACTTGCCGAATTATGTAACGGACAACGATTTACTGGAGTTAGCTGCACTAGGGACGGACTTGACCGCCTACGAGCGGGCCAACAACATTACGCTTATTCAGAAGCGATTGGAGCTCATGAAGAATTCGAGTCCGTTTATCCGCGAAGCCAAGGCATACGTACCGAAAATTGATCGTACGCTGCTCAGTCAGCAATATGATACGACGCTCAATCGAGAGGAATTTGCTGCCATGCAGCATGAGAGTCCTTTCTACAGCAAGCCGTTCATATACTGGAACGATCGACTGTTTATTACCCTGCAATACCCGACGACTACTTTCAAGGATCCAATCTATTTGGTCGGTGCAGAGCTGTCCGTTAGGAAGATCAAGGAAGCACTTGATCAGATTGCGGGCTCTCTGAATGGAGAGACGATGCTGCTGAATGTGGAGCACGAATGGGATATTCGCAGCAATGAGCAATCGACACTGTACGATTCAATGAAGGAGTTTATTCAACAGAAATGGAAGGAAGAGAAGCAAGAAGGCTACGATATCGTAGAGTATGATGGGGAGCGGTATTTGACGGTTTACAAATACTCCGCTGTATGGAGTTCTTACTCTGTGACCTGCATACCGGAATCAACCGTTCTGGGGCCGATTCAGAAGTATCGGCAATGGTTCTGGTGGGCATGTGGATTGGCTGTGGTGGCAGCGCTCTTTTTCTCTTACTCCTTAATGAAGCTCATGTATCGACCGCTCATGAAGCTCATTCATGCGTTCAGGCGGGTGAAGCAACTGAACCTAACGCCGGTCTCGATTGATCGCGGCCATGATGAGTTCGGATATTTGTATCAGGCGTTCAATGATACCGTGCACTCGTTGAAAACACTCATTGAACAGAACTACGAGCAGCAAATTCGAAGCCAGCGCTCGGAACTGAAGCGGCTTCAATCACAAATCAATCCCCATTTCTTGTACAATTGCTTCTTTGTACTGTGCCGGCTTATTAAGTCGGAGGACAAAGAGAAGGCATACCAATTCTGCTTGTATATCGGCGAGTATTTTCATTTCATTACCCGGAACGATGAAGATGAAATTCCGCTAGAGATGGAAGTGAAGCATTCCTCGACCTATGTAGAGATGCAATCGATCTGCTACGGGGATCGGATTCAAGTGTTCCTCGACATCGAGAGCCAGCCAATACGCGTACCGCGTCTTGTGCTGCAGCCGATCATTGAGAATGCCTATAAGTATGCATTCGGCAATATGCGCGGAGCAGGAGAGTTGTGGGTGCACAGCGAACAGGTTGAAGATGGAGTTGTGATCAGTGTCGAAGATAATGGAGATGACTTAGACGATGAGAAGCTGAATGAGCTTTGCAATCGCCTTGCCAATTGTACCAATCACATCGATGAGACGACAGGGCTAATTAATGTACACAGACGGATACAGCTTCGCTACGGAGATTCATATGGATTGAAATTGTCGCGTTCTGAACTTGGCGGACTGAAGGTACGTATACATCTGGGGCTTGAATAAAGGAGGAGATCGGCATGCGACGAATGCTCATCGTAGACGACTTGCCTATTATTGTAGATGGTTTGCTAGAGTTATTTCAGGGCATAGAACATCTTGAGCTCGATATTTTGAAAGCGTATTCGGGTGAAGAGGCATTAGATATGATGCGCAGGTCCGCTTCGCCCATAGATATTGTTATCTCTGATATTAAAATGCCTGGCCTGGAAGGGATTGAGCTGCTTCAAAATATTAAGCAGAGTTGGCCGAACTGTAAAGTGATTTTCTTGACGGGCTATAATGACTTCCACTATGTCCAGAGTGCTATGGTTCTTGGCGGATTCGATTATATCTTGAAAATTGAGAGCGATGAGAAGATTGTTGCTGCCGTTGAACGGGCCATTGCTCAGCTTAACAAGGAATGTGAGCAGATGCGCAGGCTGGAGCAGGCGCATTATCGGATGCGGCAGGCGCTGCCGCTGCTGCAGAGAGAATATGTGTGGGAGCTTCTAGAGGGCAAGGCGGAGATGCTGAGAGGGATTGAACGTCATTTTCAAGAATATGATATTCCGCTGCGCGCGGATCTACCTGTCATGATGGTGGTTGGCAAGGTGGATGCTTGGAAGAATTCCTTCAGTTCACTTGATAAATCCTTATTGCTGTATGGCGTTCAGAATATCGTCGAGGAGTATGTCACCCCGTATATGGAATGCTTCTCCTGCCCATTCGAGCATTCCAAGCTTGTATGGCTGCTGCAGCCGCGAATGACGCAAGACGGCAATCATAGCTATTCCTACTCCAGTTATGAGTCTCATGAAGGTGTGATGTCCGAGTCGGAAGTGTGGAAGTCATCACAGGCTCGCCTGAACGGAGTCATGGGCATGATTCAACAGACCTGTCAGCGCCTTCTGCAAGTAACGGTATCCTTCGCACTCAGCAGTACATCGACGGAATGGGCAAGTGTGGCGGAACGATTCCAGATGCTAAAGTATTGCTTCGTGTCAGGGGAGCGGCTGCCTAAAGAAGTTATTTTGACGGATTCCGATATTCTGCAAATGCAAGAGTGCGGGAACGGTACGGATACGCAAGATTACTTTCAACATAACCGAATTCAACTGCTGCTGAAATGTCTGGAGAACAATCATCGCAAGGAGTATTATGAATTGTTCCTGCGCATCACGAAGGATTGGAACAATGAGGAGGAGAGCAGCTATGCTCGGAAGATGGCGTTGTATCATTCCTTGTCGGCGCTGTTCCTATCCCATTTAGGAGAGAATCCGAAGTTGAAGCAAGAGGTCGGCGCGAAGATGGATATTAGTTTCTTGTACCAGAAGAAGGAGTCATTCACATGGCTCGATCTGAAAAAATATTTCTGGGAACTCGCTGATCTCATGTTCGAGCGGCAAGAAGGAAGAGAAGAACAGGTTCCGGGAGAACTGATCAAGCGAGTCCATCGGTACATTGCCAATAATTTAACCCATGATATCTCGCTGATTGCGATTGCGAACGAGGTAGGGTTGAATCCTTCCTACTTATCTAGACTATATAAGCAAATGACAGGCATCGGGATATCCGATTACATCAATGATTATCGCAATCTGCAGGCGAAGGAATGGCTGCTCAATACCTCGAAGAGGGTCAATGAGATCGCGTCCGCACTTGGTTATAATTCTGCACTGGCCTTTATTCGCTTCTTCAAGAAGCAGAATCAGATGACGCCGCTTGAATATCGGATGAAGCTGCAAGAGAAGAACGTCAGGGAGGGAATGTCCTGAGCCCTAGAGCTAGAGCGTAGAGAATGTCCAGCAGTGCGGCAAGTGAAGTTCGCAAGTTCGTAAATTCGCAGATTTGCAGATTCGCATTCGGATGCATGTTCATTTTTGCAAGTTCTCTAGACCTTCAGTCATGGCAAGCTTGGCTGGAGGTCTATTTCTTTTTGTTCTGCATTTCTTTTCCCACAATTAGGTTGGCCTCTCCATTGGATGTTATTTATAATGAGTGTTATATGCCTGTAAATGGCGGGCCATATGAATCGGAATGCCGTCTTTAGCGATATGAACTATACGGAATGTGATGGTTTGGTGTAATAGGTGATAGGAGGTTTAGCGGAATGAGGGGAAAGATCGGTTCTTTTTTGAAATTTTGCGGCGGTTTTCTCATATTTGCGCTTGTACTTAGTATCCTTGGGATGCTTATGGATCGATCTATGTTTCGGAAGGATTATCTAATGATATGTCTGCTTGTATTTCTTCTGCCTGGATTGGTGCTCCGAAAAATTGGAGGCAGTATGAAGAAAAAAGCAGATGAACGCGAGCAATTGCGACAGCTAGGGCTTAATCCGCCTAGCATGGCCTTCCAATCATTCCTGCGATTTGCAGGGGGATTTCTTATGTTCTTATATGGGATCGTATGGTTTGGTATGATCGTGAACTGGTCTACACAAGGAGATAAGTTCATGTTGGCAGCTATTTTTGCGCTTCTCTTTTTCACACCGGGGGTATTGCTCTGGTGGGCAGCATCAGGATTGGAGAAAAGGTCACGGGAACGCTTTAGAAGAGAGCATCTAGCCTATTTCGCACAGGAGCCTGTGCCAATGCCTTCGTATGCGCCAACAATTGAGGAGATCGTTGAGCTTCCTCCAGCACAGCCGATTCGTCGTGCAGAAATAGAAGCAGCAGCTAGTTCGATTGTACCACAGACTGCACCACAGCTGCCCAAAATGATTGCATGTTCTAGCTGCGGCGCACAAACGAGTGTATCTCCTAGCTCCACCTCAACTTGTGAGTATTGCGGTTCAACGGTGACTTATCGGTAATCTTATCGTGACGTAAGATAGCAGTCAGGGGATAAATTCCTTTGGCTGCTTTTATTTTATACAAGTAATTGAGGAGATTCATATACGGTAAAAAGTGATTTATCTCCGCTCCGTAAGTGACTAAATTGTCACCTTCACTGTCACTTGAAAGTCATTTTAGACAGATAACATGATATCCATCAGCATAGCTATGAAAATCGGCTATAAAGGAGTAAACCATGACTAAACAGCAGCGTAAGATTATGTTGGGAATAACCATATGCTATACATTTTTGATTCTTTATTTTATATTTCTAGCTTTCGGTAGAGTAGGTACCATAGATCAAAAGGATGGTTACACCTTTATTCTTATACCGGACAGTTTTTTTAGGCTGCCAAGTGTATCAGATCTTCTACATCCTACTCTGATGGACTTTGTGGCTATTGGAAACATTGCAGCTTTCATTCCTTTTGGCATATTGATTCCGTTGTTATATCGAACGAGTTTTATTCGATTCATTGCATTGTTCATCCTGTCCATTCTCGTGATTGAAACGATTCAGGCACTAACGTTGCTCGGCACCTTCGATATTAACGACGTAATTGAAAACTCATTAGGCGCAGCAATCGGATTCTGGGCGTACAAACTTGGCTTTCGTACAAATAATATCCGGAAAAGTATAGCTGCCACGGGCATTTTCATTGTTGTCCTTATGACTGTGGTTTGGGGGAGCTTCGGGATTGTTGACAAGGCGTTCACCCAAGAAATGGGTCCCTTTGTGGCGTTGAACGAACTGATAGACAGCACCGGAAATACATCAACGGGCACAAGACCATACAGTTTCAAAATTGGCGGTCAAACCGTAGAACCCAAATATAATGTGTATAGTATCGAAGGCAAAAATAGGGAAACGTATACGTATACGTTAGGCAATAAAGAGCTTTATCTTTCCTTGTTTTATGGAGTTCCCGATCAGAAGGAGTTGCAGGGGAGAGTAAGTGTGTCCGTTGATGGACATGAGTTCCTGTCTGCGTCTGGAGAACGCCATGAGCCGGAAATATTCACAGTTTATCTCGAAAAGGCCAATGAGCTGACGATAACCATTGAAGGAAATGAAACATTGTGGGATGTTGCTTTTAGAGAGATGAAATATTATTGGAGCTGGGAAAAGCGCGAGCAATAAGGCGAGATCCGAATGCTGTACAAGATAAGGTGAATCATGACTAGATTGTACATCGATAGAAGCTCGCCGATCTAAATAAGCAGCCAGGGGGACGAATCCCTTGGCTGCTTTAATTTATATGACGAATTGTATATAAAGTGCGACAGTTATCATTAAATAATCCTACATGCGCAAGGATGGTCTATAAGAGTCATCGCTCAAGTCGTATGATGGATTAATGCTTTCTTGCAACGATGGCGAACCGTTGTTCATTCGTACGAATGCCTTTGTCCGTCCTATTGTCGGCAACGAATTGCTTGAAGATGCGCATATCGTCCTCGAGTTGCCCGAAGTTCGGTATCGTTGGCGTATGTGTAAGGATGAACATCAGATCTTCTTCGGTCTGATAATACTGTGTCAGATTGATTTCATAGGATTGGATATTCATGAATCCTGCTTCGCCAAGCTCTTTCTGATATCGACGCAGCAAGGTGCCGGATTCAACGCCGTTGCTTTGTCCTCTGCCGAATGCCTGCTTCAGGTTGAGCTTGTTGCCTTCGCTGATTTGTTGGGTAAGGAACACGCCATCGTCCGTCAATACCCTAGCAACTTCTGCGGCATTGAATTCGGAATGTCGACATGTGACGATGTCGAAGTGTCGATCTGGGAACATAAGCTGCACTGCATTCATTTGCATAAAGCGCACATTGGGTTTCTTAGATGCTGCCAGATTCGCTTGTGCCGTATAGACCATGCTTGCAGAAGCATCGATTCCAACGAGCAGAAGCACTTGACCTGCGATCGGCAGCACAGATTCACCGCCACCTGTACCGATGTCGAGCAGGATGTCCGACTTGGCGCACAGCTTGCCAGCCTCATGGAATAACTCCCAATTCGTCCCCTCTGTAGTTGATTTCACTTGACTGAAATCCCAACCGTTCAGCTTGCCTACTTGATCATAAAATTGTTTGTAATCGAAAGAGTTCATATAGATTCCGCCTTCCAATAGTATGTGAAATTAATGGGCATACGAGTTGTCAGATCGGCAGGAACTGTACAACTGCATATCCTTCTGAATGGATTCCATTTCGTTGCGCGGCTCTCTGTTCCGTTAGGCTTAAAAGGGCAGACTATCCCCTTGATAGCTGGTACGCGTTTTGACCCAGCCCGGAACCTACATACCTCGAACGTTGCGGAATGACATCCATTTCACCTCATTGGAAAGAATGACCGAATTATATCATGGGAAAAGATTGAAGGTCAAAGCATTATCTCTCTTGATCGTTATCTCATAGAATTCAATAAACCATATAAATCTTATATAGCAAATATTGGGTATTGTGTTACAATAATAGATACTACGTGTCTGCTGGCGGACGATGCAACTTCCACGTCCCAGTCAGGCCAGAGCTTCTGGAGGAAACCGTGAAACCGGATTATGCTGGCATTTGTTTGAATCGAAATGTTGTGCTTCATCATTCCTATAAAGTGAAGAAAGTAATCGCTTGCAGTGAGCTGGCCAATGTTTATGCGGGCCGGAAGCTGGAGGACGGGGCGGCGGTCATCGTGAAAGAGTTCTACCCGAGGCAGGTAGCTCTTCGCGATCTGGACAAGCGAACCGTGCTGTGCCGTGTACCCTCTGTTCAACGGCAGTATGCTGAGCTGCGGGAGGCCTTCCTGATGGAAACGCAGATGCTGCAGCAATTGAGCCACTCGAACATCGTTCGCCTTGTGGATTATTTTGAGGAGAACGGGACGCATTATATGATTATGGAGTATTGCAAGGGCATCTCGCTTGAGCGGTTTGTTGAAGAAGGCAGGCTTGTTTCCGTGGCCGATTTCCTGCGCGATACGATACTGCCGCTTGCATCTGCGCTTGAATATGTCCATGCGCAAGGCATCATTCATCGCGATATCAAGCCAGCGAACATTATCATTGGAGAGGACGGTCAGCCGAAGCTGCTCGATTTCGGTTCTGCTATATACTATGAGAAGACGGGTCATCGGATTTTTACGAGCACGGGATATTCGCCGCTTGAATTCTATTCCGAAAAATCGCAGCAGGGAATCACGTCCGACGTATACAGCTTTGCAGCTACGATGTATTTTTGCCTAAGCGGCCGCACGCCGAATGATGTGACGAGGCGCTTGTTCCAGGATAATCTGGAATCGGTCAGAAGCCTAAACCGCAGCGTCAGCCCGCTGATGGAGCGCACTATTCGCAAGGGACTAGCGGTTCGCCCAGATAAGAGGCATGCTTCCATGAAGCAGATGAAGGCCGCGCTGCATGCGGAACGAATTCTGCTGGCAATGGTTGAGCGCTTGCTCGGCAAGCACAAGGCGCGGCAGCAGGATGATCGCAAGCAGGCTTAGAAGTAGGATGTAGGTGCAACTACGTTTGCAACAGGTCATGTTGTACGATTTACATCAATATAGTGTGCTAGGTGGCATTTATAGGATTTGCTGCATAAAGCGCAACATGGCATGACGATGCCTTATTAATAAATAAAGAGGAGGCTGTCCCACATCGGACAGCCTCCTCTTATTTACTTATTGAAATCTAGGTTCTAATGAACTGAATCGGCCCCTGATTTGTATCTACTTCCGTTGTCCCTACGGGTTGTTGATTTCATTTAGCGTGACATTGCAGACGAATCCGCATACGATACAGCGCCCTGTTTAACAGCTTTGAAGCGCAGCTCGATCTCCGTTATCCCATCCTCGAACGTAATGTACAGCTTATCATTGTATTCAAGCGTTGCCGTATCGTTCGGCTTAATGGGTGTACGTCCCTTCGCTACTGTACAGTTGGTACGGTGCTTGATTCGGAGCGTGCCGTTCTTGCCAGCCTCGAATAGGATATGGGCGGCTTCCGGCAATGGCTCATTCACATCCAGGCGGGCAAACAGCTGCTGCAGGCTCACCTTTCGCGTTTTGCCGAAAGAAGTGAGTGGCCAGTATTTAACGGGAACCTCGTTGCCGCTTGCCGTATTTAAGAAGAACCCTTCCAGCCTCCCAGTGAACGTCGGCTTTGGACGCAGCAGCACGTATAGTGCGAATAAGGCAATCAATGCAGCCAACGCACAGCCTCCGATAATCCAATAACGTTCCCACACCGAAGAAATTTTCACGTACAGCTTTCCAGTAACCGTTCCCCCCTCAGGGTCAGTTGCCGTTACGGTTATTTCCGAAGATCCGGAATGCAGCGGGGACAGGTAGAGCGTCGCACCGTCGACACGTGCCTCCATTCGATTTTTATGATCGCTGGAGACAATCTTGTACGTCAATTGATCTCCGTTCGGATCGGTGAAATAATCCCCGAAATTCAGCTTCGCCTCGCCATCTTCCTTCACGATGCCAATTTGATTCTGTCCGGACAATACCGGTGCTTTATTGACGATTTCGAGCATGCTGCCTGCGGTTTCTCTGAAGAAATGAGGCCCATTCATGACGACAGTCCAGTCGTATTTCCCTGATGTCCGGAAGCGATGCTCCGCCGAGAAGCCTGTCCCGTTGTTCGTCATCTGCACGCGTTCTTTCTGCTTCGTCTGCCGATTGGTGATAACAAGCTCTGCCTGTACGTCCATGTATACATCCTTATCTTCCAATGGCTGCTTGTTCGACAGGGAATACAAGCGAGCCGCGAAGGCTGTCGGCAGTCCTTTCGTCGCTTCCTTGGAAGTCAATTCCCCGACTGCTCGCATGTTATAGCTGCCAAGCAGGTTCACCTTTACAACATCGCCTGTCATTCCCCTGAACTTCAATAGCAGCTCGCCTTTGCGCGGCTCGGGAATCTTCATCAACGTATATTTGCCGGATTTATAGAATCGCGCATTCTTGGTGCTGTTATAGAGCTGAGACTCCAGCAAAGGGCTCTGAGACAACAGAATGAGATTGGCTTCCGACATGCTGGAGTTCGGAAGAGGAACCTTTACTTCCTGCATGCCACCAGTCGCAGTTAACGCGGCGATCGGTACGAGAACGGATTGGATTTGATCGGCGAAAATGCGGTTGAATATATCAGGCAGCTCTTCTGCGCTTGTCGTGACATACGAAGTGCCGCCGGTCTTTGCGGCAATGGTCTTCAGCTGCTTCTCATTCACCGAGCCGTCATGATTCAGGCCGATGGTGTAAATACGGTATCCCTGCTTGTTCGCCTGCTGAATGACGCGCTCTACGTCCTGGTTCGAGTCGGCGATTGTTCTGCCCGTATAAGTATTGCCGAAGTCGGTGCCTCCGTCGGACAGCAGAATAATGAATGGCTTATGGCCTTGTCCAGTTCCTTTCCCAGCGATCTCGGCTCCCTTCTTCAAGCCGAGGCCTAGATCCGTGTACCCATAGCGGCGCAAGCTGCTGATCTGACGCTTCAGCTTCTCCTTCTGCCTGGGCTCAGCGAGCGAAGTTAGCGGCTCCGAGGCCACGATTCTGTCGTTATAGGCAACGAACCCAATACGCGTGCGTTCCGAATCGCTCATGTCCATGAACATATTGACGACTTCCGACGCAATGCCTTCCTTGTCGGTCTCGTTCATGGAATAACTGACGTCCATGACGAATACGGCATCGATTCCTTGTGCTGAATCGGCCTGAGCTAGGGAAGTGCGAATAGGTATTAGGGATGATGACGTTAGAAATAACAAGCAGGTCGTAAGCAGGAAAATCATAGATTTGAAAATACTTCGTCTATACATAAAAGCTATATACCCACCTTTTAACAAAAAATATAAATATTTTTTGTTGTGATATAAAGTATTTGTTAGATTATACCGAAATATTTGGGAAAAGGAGGAACGGTGTCTATGGTGCTGGGAATTTGGAACTGTCACCCTATTTAAAATCATCGGAAATAAGTACCAAAAAATGAAGGTCAAACGACAAAATTTTTTCTTGATTTGGGTAAATCAAGGGGATTTATAGCGAATTTGAGCGATATATAAATAATATTGACAAATTTGGGATGTTCTCTCTAAGATTTAAATAGAACTAATCACCCAAATTATAGAAACTGTATTTGCGAAGGTATGATTTCTCTTGCATATCTAGTGCGAGAAGACTATTGCAACGAAATAGAGAGGAGGAAGCATAAAGCGTGCATACCAGTCCTAGCTTATGCGTTCAAGCGTAAGTTAAGTTGGTCGCCGTTTTTGTGCTGACATTATGGACATTATCAGTCAAACGAACCGAGCCATGCTTTTCGAGGAGATTAACCCGGAAATGCTGGATCTGCTGACCATCGTAGGCGATGTCAAAGGAATCGACAGCCTCAGTGACGACAAGATCAAGGAAGTGAACGAGCACCTGCTTGTTCGGAGCTTTGATGAGTTCCTCGACAAGTTCTCTCCGAGCGTGTATTCGTTCTACAATGCGGCCAATCAGAAAGTGATGTATACGCTGAAGAAGCCGGAAGGAATTGCCGAGGACTGCATTTCGGAAATTAAGATCGACCAGAACAATGATTTCCTGAAAATGCTGTTCACCCTGATCGATACGAAGCGCAGTCAGGGAATTACGAACGTCGATTTCAAGTTCGAGAATTTGCTCGACATGATTTCGCCGAAGAAGGTGATGGACGATATTCGCCAAGTGCGCAAGGAAATCCATTACTTGTACGGCCAGTATGACAAGCTGGATGAAGGGGATCCGAAGAAGCTTGATTTGGGCGATAAGCTGAACGGGATGTTCGAGGACGCCAGCAAAAATTACAACAACGTGATGGCAATGCTGCCGCTCGCGATTGAAGATATCAAGACACGGCTCTTGCTGGGCGGCTCGCGGGAGGAGAATCAAGCCGAGGCGATCCAGATTGGCATGCTGACGATCGGTGAGTCGGGCGAATTGAAGATCATTGAAGCGCCGAAGAGCGATAATACCGAGCTGATGCTCTTGGATGACAACAGCGGTACCGAGCTTTCGAACGTGTTCGGCGAAGATTATGAATCCATTACAGAGACGCCGTCTTCTTACGTGAAGGATTTGGTAGTGCGTACATTCTGTCCGCTGCCAGCGGTACATAACGAGGTCGATACGGAGACGGAAGTACAAAACTATAATACGTATTTGGAGTTCTACAAGAATGCGAAGGATGACTTTGTAAAAACAGTCAAGCCGCTCGTGGAGAAGATACTGGGCGTACGGATGTTCTTCGATCAGTATGCGACCAAGAACAAGGGAATGCTTCCGTCCATGCTCATCACGAACGCGAAGCTGGATATGACCGTGAAGAGCAGCAATATTCCGCGCTTGGAGACGTATCTGAACACGGTGAACTCGAAGAATGAATTCTCCGACACGATCTGGTTCGGGATTGTGCCGTCCGTCGAGTTGGAATCGGCCGGCAAGGTGAAGGTGTCCCGCGAACGCTTCCGCGGCAACGGCAAGACCGTGAAGCAGGAGGGCAACACGATGGAATCGCTGTCGATGCTCCTGCAGGTCGTGAAGGACTATAAGGTGCAGGTATTCTTCAACTTCGAATCTGGAGAAGAGACGACCTTCAACAGTCTGGCAACCACCGGACTCGATAAGTATATCGACAAGTGCAGTAGCATGGTTCGCAAGGAATACAGCGAGTTCGCTATTCCATGCATCCCGAACTTCACCATTATTCCGAAGGATAAGTCCGGCGTTGTCATCGATAGCCGCATGCTCCACACGGAGGACGGCGTCAAGCTGTCCCAAGATAAGGAAGACATCTTGAAGCTGTGGATCGAGGGCGTGTACGTAGGGGCCGCTTATGTTGCTGCCGGGGTCGTTGCTGCCTATCAGTGTCCGGAATATTTGCGCGAATCGTTCAAGAACGTCAGCCGTGACTATCCGGGCGTACGCTTCGATATTGAAGCAAGCGACCATGCGCTGCGCGCGGTTACGACGATGGCGAAGGAGATTACTGGATTTACGAATAACATCAAAGACGCGATCAATTATAAAAACTTTGGCTTCGTCTTCTCTTCCGAGAATGCGCAGCTTCAGGATAAAGACATCAAGCGAATCACGGTATACAAGGCCAGAAGCATGGCATTGACCGAGAATGGCTTCGATTCCATATACAAAACGCTTGTCAGCACCTATATCGAGCGGATTCTCCGCTTCCAGACGGGTGACTTCAAGCATGAGAACATCGTGAAATTCTTCAGCAATAATCCGAGCAGCCAAAGGAGCAAGTGGCTTGGTACGCGCGGCTTTGTCAACTCGATCATTCAAGACGGGGATGACATGTCCTATGTGATAGACGACAAGAGCAATCTATGCCATATCGATCTTGTGTTCAACGGCAATGTGAAGAATCTCGAAGTCATGATCACGAAGGGCACTACGCCTGTTAAAGCCTAATGATTAGAAGCTTGGCTGGCATATGGAAGCGTATGTTAGAGGCGTGCTTCAAGCGCGCCTTCCAACATAAATCCCGTAAGCATTCCATGCTTGCGGAACCTAAATTATTTTCATTCAAGGAGGCAAAATTCATGGGATTCATACTTAGAGTAGAAGGCGCAGAAACGATCGAGCTCGGCATGGACAACATTCAGAAAGTTGTGTATGACACGGACACACCGAATGATTCCAACGCAAGATCGACGGACGTGGGCGCGACGCTGCGTATTTCCGGCAAAATTATCACGGCGACTGACGGTGACAACGCTGACGACACGAAGAAGCTGGCATTGTGGTCGCTCGTTCCTGCCGAGAAGGCGGACTGCTACCGCAAGGTGACGCTTGAGGTTGTCGCTGCGGATCAAGTGGTGCGCAAAGTGTATTTCCCGAACGCATTCGTGGTTGACTACTCCGAAACTTACGGGGACACGGAAGGCGTAGGTACATTCACGCTGTACATCAAACAAAAGAAAGACAAAACCGAACTGGCTACAATCGACGGCGGTTACCCGGTATAAGCAGGTACGACCTGTTCTGGTGGCAGAAATGCGGACAACAAATATTAAGAGGCTTACAGCCTCTTAATATTTTTATCCGGTACACTGGGGAATTCATGAGAGCCATTGCAATATTTTGTTGAAAACCGTTAGAAAGGCAGGGGCGAAGCGAATGACGAACTATTATGAACTTCTGGGCGTACAGCGGCATGCATCGCCTGAAGAATTGAAGAAGGCATATCGGCGGCTCGCCAAGCAGTATCATCCCGACGTAAATGGGGGAAGCAGCGAGGCGGAACAACGGTTCAAGCAGATTCATGAAGCCTACGCGGTGCTTCAGGATGAGGCTGCACGGAAGGCTTATGATGATAAGCTGGGTGGCATGGAGCGAGACTCCGGACGAAATCATCAATCTACCCATTCAAGAGGGAGAAATGCAGCTTCTGGAGAAGCGGCAGGAGAACGGGCGAATTTTGATCCACGGAACGTGGAAGCCAATTTCGCGCGATTTTTCGGCTTTGATCCGAAAACGAAGAAGCCAATGCAGAACGGCGGCAAGAACGCGGGGAATCCGATAGATACGTCCGAGATGTTCCAACGCTTTTTCGGTATGAACAAGAAAAAATAGAGTGGCTCTGCCGATTGCCTATGCAATTCGGGTACGGCTTCGGCGACTATACGCACGCGGTATGGTATTTTCGGACGAATATGACAAGGCAGAGTGACATTGAGAACAGCTCCGAACAAGCTAGCAAAGCCATCGTTTTGCTTTAGGTACGGTGCTTTTTTTAATAAAAGGGATGCACATGAGTTGAGCGAAGCAACGGAGGAATGAGATGTGAGTAAGCAAAATAGCAGCGATCAAGTTCACCGTCATGCCAATCGAAAGAGCGGGTGGATCGCGCTCATTGATATAGGGGTTGCAGCCATTGTGGTTGCTGCTCTGTTATATGTGTACATATGGAACATCGATCCCGTCCTGAAGGCGGCGGTCGGAGTCCTTCTGGCGATCGCGATCATCGTGTATGCGGCGCGACGTTCCGGTAGTCGTGAAGCAGGCCGGCAGGACGAAGTCGACACCATTGCCAAGCTTGTACTCCTGAATGATGAGGGAGAGAGCGTAAAGGAATGGTACATCCACGGCGAAACATCCTTGCTTATCGGCAAAACCGGTGCAGAAGGCGAGGTTGACATAGATCTGTCGGATTCGGAATATGCGTCGCTTATTAGCAAGCATCATGCGGTGCTCAATTATGCCTCGGGCCAATGGTTCATCGAGGATCTTGATTCCCGCAGCGGGGTTGGCATTCGAAGAGCCGGGGGGAAAAGGGCGAATCAGTTGGAACCGGAGGAACCATGCCGGATTCATTCCGGAGATGTCATCAGCATTGCCAACACGCGGTTACTGGCGAAATAACGAACGATATATTGACTTCATGATCATAAGAGAACTATTCAAATTGACGGGGGAATGAAGAAAGATGAGTCTGACAAGATGCGCTAACGGACACATGTTCAGTACGAGGAAGCATGGCAGCATATGCCCTTATTGCAGCATATCGGTGGAACAGCCGCAGAATGTGGACGCGAAGAGGCCGCCGCGCGTGGAGGACAATGAGAAGACGATGCCGTACCTGGGGGAAACGACCGGCATCGAGCCGGTTACCGGCTGGCTCGTATGCATTGAGGGCCCTCAGCTTGGTCAGGACTATCGGATTATGGCGGAGAAGAATTTTATCGGGCGCGCAGAGGAGATGCATATTCGCATCTTGGGCGACAATGCCATCTCGCGCAGAAATCATGCGGTAATCGTATATGATCCGAAGAAGCGCAATTTCTACCTGTTGCCAGGAGATGCCTCAGGACTTGCTTATCACAACGAAGAAGCCGTTTATTCGCCGGTGGAGCTGGCAGCGTATGATGTCATTCAGCTCGGTCGCAGCAAATTTATCTTCATTCCGCTCTGCGGCATACATTTCGAGTGGAATCACAATATGGGTTAGGGATGATGACCACAATGGATGTACAGAATTGGGTACCGTATCTGATCGTGTTGACTTGTACTGCCGCAATTCTGCTTCTGCTGGGTGTGCGGCGCCGACTGCTGCTGGATACAGTGAGCCTTGAGCCAGCAGCGTCCGGCATGCCGATCGGCAATGGGCAGACGATTGGCGCCCGTGAGGAGCAGGATGATTATTTTGCCAGCGTCACGACCGCACACGGTACGGCCGCCGTACTTGCGGACGGCATAAGCGGCCTGGCGCACGGCAGAATGGCGAGCACGCTCGCGGTGACCGTATTTATTCGAGAGTTCCTCAAGTTAGAGCATATTCGGGAAGTCCAGAGCTTTTTCGCGAAGGCAGCCAAGATAAGCAATACGGAAATTTTGCGGAATTTGAAGGGCGCGCCTGGAGGGACGACGCTGGTAGCCGCCGTCATTGCGGATGATCTCCTGTACTGGGGGGCTGTGGGCGACAGTATGATCATGGTGTTCCGGGAAGACAATTTCATCCGCATGAATGAACGTCATATCTTGGAGTCGGTGCTGCAGGAACGCTGCTTAACGGGGCAGATCACAAGGGAAGAAGCAATGGAGCACCCGATGAAGAGGCGGCTCATCAATTACTTGGGGTATGAGAATTTCAAGAGCATTGAGATTGGCAGTGAGCCGTTCAGACTGCAGCCGGGAGACCGGATCCTTCTCTGCAGCGATGGGGTGTACAACACGATGACAGAAGTGGAATTGGAGCAGATTCTGTCCAAGCCGATTTCGCCTCACGATGCAGCTGAGGAGATCATCGAAGCGATCGAACAGAAGAGATTGATCAATCAAGACAATGCGACCATTGTCATCGTGGATAACGCATGAAGCCTGCTGTTCCTGGCTTCGGTAGATTTCTGAGAGAGACAGATCGAATCGACCACTTTACTCGCTTTTGATTGTGTGAAGGCGAGAATTTCCTTTTTGAACACGAGGCTCCGTGATAGGTATGCGAATCATGGGACAGGAGAAGCGGGGGTAAGGATGAGAAAGGAGAACAGCGACTTTAAGACCAGCTTCGTGACGGAGGCCGGTTCTTTTCTACATAATAAAGACTATTTCGCCTATGTGGAGCTGGATGATATGGCCTGCTGGGTCATCGCGGACGGCTTGGATTCGGACATGGAAGTCGACAGTGCCGAGATGGTCGTCAAGAGCATTCTTGGCCGATTTACGGAGAAGCCGACGATGTCTTCGCTGCGGTTGAAGCATTACATGCAGGAAGCGCATGAATGGCTGCGAGCGGAGAGCAAGCGCGTGCGCCTTAAGGCAAGCCTGATTCTGGTCGTGACAGATTATGCGAAGATTCGCTGGGTGGCAGCGGGTAATGCCCGCCTGTATCATTTTCGCGGCGGACGCTTATTCGGTCGCAGCAGGGATCAGAGCTTGGCACAGTCCATGAAGGATGCCGGAGAAATCTCGGAAGAAGCGATGGAGGTTCATGAAGAACGCCACAATCTTCTTCAGTATATGGGGCAGCCAGAGCGCCTGGAGCCGTATGTTTCGAAAAAGGTTCCTTTGTCTGAAGGAGATGTTCTGCTGCTGTGCACCCCTGGCTTGTGGGAGGATGTCAACGCAACGGAAATGGTCGACGCACTAACGGATGCGAAGGAGCCAGAGGATTTCACGGACACGCTCGAGGACGTGCTGCTCAGCAAGCAGCGGCAAACCGTGAGCAATTACACGGCTGTTGCTGTGTATGCGAACAAGGTGTTCAAGGAGGATCCGAAGCGTAAATGGCGTTTGCTGAAGAAGTGGCTGTTGGCCCTGATCGTGCTGCTGCTGGTTGGCGGAGGCGCGGCTTTCTACTTCGTAAAGCAGGCGGCGATCAAAGCGGAGAATCTGGAGAACATGCTCGAATATCAGAAAAGTGCAGACATGTATATGAAGGATAGCGATTATCCGAAGGCCATTAAGGATTACAGTGAGGCGCGCAATATGGCGATTCGGTTGAAGGACAAGTTCCACCGGGACTTTTTCGCGAAGAAGCAGCGCGTGATGCAGCTTATGGTGGACGGAGACGAAGCCTTCAAGGGACAGGACTTTGCTAAGGCGCTGGACAAATACGGGAAGGCGCAGGAGGAAGCAAAGCCATACAAAGAGTTCAATCATAAGCAGCTAGAGGAGAAAATAGACCGTTCCCGCACGTACATGCAGGTTATGAACTGGGTGCAGGAAGGGGACAAGAAGTTCGAGGCACAGGATTATGTTGGGGCGCGCAGCTCTTACCAGAAGGCACGGAAATCCGCGCTTGAGGAAGGGTACACCGACGGTGAGAAGGATATCCGAGCCAAGCTCGATTCAGCGGAGGAGAAGCTGACTGGTTTGCGGAAGGAGAAGCGGCTGCTGGAGGGCGAGAAGTATGAGAAGAAGGGCGACCAGCAGTTAGCCGGGCAAGATTATCTGGGAGCTATCGATGCTTATTCCGCCGCGCAGCAAATCTATCAGGAAATCGACATGCTGGAACGTGTGCTGGGCATGGAGCGCAAGATCGATAAGGCGCTGGGCAAGCTGAATCCGGCGCCGCCCGCTGCACAGCCTCCTGCCGCCGCGAATGGAGGCGGAGGCGCAGGCGGCAATACGGCGGGTGGATCTGCGCCGAGCAACGCCGGAAGCGGAGGCACAGCGGGCAATACGGCAGGCGGATCTGCGCCGAGCAACGCTGGAAGCGGAGGCGCAGCGGGCAATACGGCGGGCGGATCTGCGCCGAGCAACGCCGGAAGCGGAGGCACAGCGGGCAATGCGGCGGGCGAATCTGCGCCGAGCAACGCCAGGGGCGGAAATGCAGCGGGCAATGCCGCTGGTGGAGCCGTGCCGAGCAACGCCGAAAGCGGAGCGGCTGCGAGCAGCGGATAAGGGATGCCAACGGGGAATGCTTCAACTGCCGGCAAAGGGAATGAAGCTCCATCCCCTAGCAGGGAGAACAAGGGAACAAGGAAGGAGTCCATCAGGCGCCATGAAGGAACTGATACATGATCGATTGAGCAGGATGGAGGATCTGGAGCAGCGCAAGTTATTGAAAAATGTAATGACTGGATTGTTCCTGAACCTGGTGGAATATCAGGAAGACATGAATCGGAAAATAGAGCGCAAGGTATTCGACGAAATTGAGGATGGCGAGGAAAAGCACGATATTTTCGTATCGATGTGCCGCCGCGATGATGTCGACCCGATTCATGATTTCCTCCGCCCGATGCTGCCGGAGGACACGGCACACAAAACGATAGAAATGGGAAGTCTTGTCGAGCAGATGAAGCAGCAGGGGAAAGCGCTGCTGCTAACTCTGTTTTTGCAGTGTGATTTTGCAAGGCTGCATAACCTGATGTCAGGGAAAAGAACATTCCGCGGAGAGATGAAGACATCAGGGGGCAATTATGCGATTACGGTGCGCTTGTCGCAAAGCCGACTGTACATCAACGAGATCGAGAAGCTATACCGTGTCTTTCAACAGAACAGCGTTCCATGGAAGACATTGAATCATCCATACGCTTATAAATTTTTTGACGTATGGCTCACGGACTGCGACAGTGCTTTGCGGGAAGAGGACGAGATCAACGAGATTACCGTTAATCTAGAGGAATTCGAGCCTCATAAGCATGTGGATCTCGTACCGCTCTGGAATATCGAGCGGCTTGCCATTCAGAACGACGGCTTTCCCGAGCCTGCAGCCGATCGAATTAATTACGAACATGTTCTGGCGATTCACAAGCTGGGCAGCGAACATGGCTATCTGGTGGAAGGAAATGAGGAACATATTCGTTATATCAAGCGAACGAGAGACGATTTGACGATTGTGTCGCCGCATGAGAAATCCGGCATGTGGACGGTCGTGAAGATTGCGCAGCCTTCGGAATCCCGGCTTGGAAGCTTGGAATACAAGCTGGTATCCAATCGGAGAGCAGATGGCTTTATCGGCAAATATGCGCGGAAGCAAGCCCAAATCGTGCGCTCCAAGGGCGAGATTGTGCGGCTCGTGAATGCTTTTGAGGCAGCGCAGATGCTTCAACTGGAGCATGTGGATATCCTGGAAGCGAATAACGGCGGGGAACAATCCTATGAGATGAACTCGTTCATTAGCGACAATGTACGGACGGTACTGGATAAGAAAATTATGCGGCTTAGCTTCCGCGCTGTCGAGGACGAAGTGTCGGAAGGAGAGCAGTTCATTCTGCATGATCTGATGAGCTTTCTCGTTTCCGAGGTGCAGATGCATTTTCCCGAGTATAAGTGCGAAGGGGTATTGGCGTGAATTACATATGGGATTTGGTCATTAAGGCAGAGCAATCCGGCCTGAGCGCGTCGGATTTTTGCTTTGTCCCCGCCAAGGTGTATTCGCCCTATATGGAGCTGAGCTTGGAGGAGCTCAACGTTTGGGCGAATGCGGTGCCGGACACAATCGAGGTGAATCCGTATTATCGGTTCTACGATCTGTTCAAGGACATGTTCGACATTAACAATGAAGAGGATGTGGAGCTGCGCCAAACGCTGTTCGATATCGTGCTTCACTTTGTGACGGAAATTGATCGTTATCAGGGGATGAACCGGCGCGAGTATTACATAAAGTTCGTGCTGCGCGACATGGAAGAGGGGAAGTTCGGTTTGCGCGTCAGCAAGGGGATCGGCCTGTTCAATCAAGAGCAGCGCGAGATGATCGCGGGGAATGTGCTGCGGCTATATGAGACGGGTGAGGCGATATACCTGCTCAAGGATACGATGCGTGGCATCTTCCGCAGCTCGACGATCTATGCGAATTGCGAGGATCGGGACGAGCTTCTCTTCTATGTCGGACAGGAGGAAAGTGAACCGGCGCGAATGAAGCTCGAATTGATTCAGGAGCTGTTCCTGCCGGCAAGATTCCATACGGAAGTGTATTGGCAGGATCATTTCGGCATTATTGGCATGGAGGATACGATGCGGATTGGAAATGTGTCGCTGTATTAACTTATAAAGATAAGAAGCAAGGCTGGACGCGAGGCGGCCGGGAGGGGGCAAAGATGAGCGAGTATACATATAGGCTTTATAAGCAGCCGGCCAAGCGGGATGCGGGGCGGAAGCATGTGGAATATACCCGGGAGGAACTATCGGAGATGACGACATTTCAGCTCCGGAACATTTGCCATCAGGAGAAGCTCATTGAAGGAATGATCCATACGCTTGATCGCGACGGATTAATTGCAACCGTCATGAAATACCGGGGGGCGGAGGAAAGCCAGCTCATTCAAACGGCTAGCCCGGGCGGGTTTGAACGGGTCGAGAAGATGGTACAAACTTATCTCCGCATGCCGCTGCCGAATGACGGAGGTATTCGGGTTCCAGCCAAGATTACGCTGTACGACGGCTCGAAGCTCGATCGGCATGATGGATACAGGGTGGAAGCGGGAACGGAAATTGCCGAATCGAACGTGCTGCTTGTCAATGAGCATATGGAGCTGTGCGCGATCCTCAATCTGGTGAAGGATAGTCTGCGTCCGGGCAGCTATTGGCTTGCGATGGGCGAGGGAGCGGAAGTGAGGAAGACGGCGAATCGCCAATACAGTCTGCTCTTTTTCCCGAAGCAAGTATCGGAATATGTGTATCGCACGTACTATCGCAGCACCCCGCAGCCGCCGGCCAATCTGTACTATTACAAGATTCCTGTGGCGGATTTGGATATTCGCGAGCTGGAAGAGACGGATGCGGTACTGGCGATTGACTTCGGGACGACGAATACAACGGCAGGGGCGTATTTGCACGGTGGGTACGTGGCTTCACCGAATGCGACGGATCTGCTTAATGGGCGAATCCGGCTTGATCGTATCAACTATGTGTGCTTCCCTGACGGAACATCCAAGGAAGGGGAATGGATCGAGTCGCTGCCTACTGTAATCGGAATCGCAGATTGCTCGGATCCGGAGCGAATCCGGTTCAGCTTCGGCAGCGATGCGCTCCAAGATAAGCGGAAAAGTGGGTACAGCTCCAGCGCTTCCGTGTTCCATGGAATGAAGCGCTGGGTGAACAATTACAAGCGGCTGGAGGAAGTGACGGACGGCCATGGGAATGCGGCAACGGTAAGCAGAAGCGATTTGCTGCGCGCCTATATGCTGCATGTAATCCGAACGGCAGAGCATCAATTCAAGTGCCGCTTCAAGCATCTCCATCTATCGGGCCCGGTCAAGATGAAGACACAATTCATCGATATGTTCGCGGATATGTTGCCGGAGTACCGCATCGAGACCAGGGATGCGTTGGATGAAGGCTTGGCCGTATTGTACAACACGATCGCTGATCAGATGGAGAAACAGCGGTTTCTGGACGGCGAAGAATATCAAGCGCTCGTGATCGACTGCGGCGGAGGAACGACCGATCTGTCGTCATGCCGGTTCCACATCGAGGATGGGCATATCGCTTATAAGCTCGATATCCATACATCCTATGAGAACGGAGATACGAACTTCGGCGGGAACAATCTGACATATCGCATCATGCAGTACATGAAGATCACATTTGCTGACTTCTACAGGAAGGCGAGACTGCCGGACATTGATAGCTTGATTGACATTCCGGCCACGGACATTTATCGGCATGTCGACGAATTCGGCACAGATGCGGTCTATTCACGCTTCGACGCCCGTTATAAGGAGACGGAGCACTTTCTTCCGACTCGGTTCAAGGAATATGAGAACCATGCGCGCGATGAATATCAGCGCGTGCGGAACAATTTTTATGTGCTGTGGGAGCTGGCGGACGGCATGAAGAAGGAATTTTTCCGCAGAACGGGCATCCTTCGCAATCGATTCCACTCAGGGCCGGGAAGCAGGACAGAAAGCGACTTGAATCTTACGGCCGTGGATCGATGGTGCCTGTCACTGCGCGAGAACGGGCAGTTCCGGGACGTATACGAGCCGCCGGACATCGTGTTCAACATTCAAGAAATGAACCAGTTGATTCGTGGAGACATTTACGCCATCGTACGCAAGTTTCTGGACGAGTTCTACCGCGACGGTAGGCTGCAGGACTACTCCATCATTAAGCTGACAGGCCAATCCTGCCGCATCGACGTGTTTCGGGAAGCGCTGAAGGAATTCGTCCCGGGAAGAGCAATCGAATTCCGGCAGAAGGCGGAAGATTCGGGGAAGGTTCCGGAGCTGAAGCTGGCCTGCTTGCGCGGTGCCCTGCGCTACTTGAGCGCCCGGAAGTCGGGACTTATCGAAGCACAGCTGACGAATCATGCGCCGGTCGTTCCGTATTCGGTCAGTGCCTGGACACATACCGGGCGGGAGAAGATGCTCATCTCCGGCTACGAGCGGCTGGATCAGGCGCAGGGCTCGATTTCGCGGCCGCTTAGCGCGCATGAGATCGAGTTCCATATTCGTGGAGGCGACGGGCAATTGAGACACACGGTGACATATCGGAATGATTTCGCTGATTATCGTCCCGTTCTATACGAAGAGATCGCCGCCCAGTACGGCGCCAGCATTCCACAGGACGATACGGATTCGATTGCCAACGGCGAGGCGAAATGGTTCGTTTTTGCGGGCGATGGCAGCTGGGGCTTCAACGCAGTACCAGTTGCGCGGGTGAATGAGCAGCTCCATATCGGGAAGAAGCAGTTCTATGCGTTCGAAAATGATTTGTCAGAGCTGGATTTCTTCGACGGGTTGAAATAAGGAATCGCGAATTTTTTGAACAAAGTCTAAGGAGAAAGGAGGGAACGCCTTGTTTACGCACCAAATGCCGCATTTCCATAAAGGCCGGATTCTGAAAACCGCCATGCTGGAGAGCCTGCGCGATTATCCGCGCCAGTTCGCTGATATCATCTACCAGCACTATTCCGACGGCATCATCGCGGGCGGAGAGGTTCAAGTCAATGCAGAAAGCTTAACGATTGCCAAGGGCATCGTCAAGCATGACGGCCGCTTATATACCATGGAAGACGATTTCGAGCTCCCGTATTCCTCGAACGGCAAGGAGACAGTGCTCAAAATTCGCTTTCTCACGGAACAGGCAGCGAGCGACTTCATGACGCTTCCGGGCGAAATTCTGCTGGATGAGAACGACATGCAGGTGCAGGCGGACGAGCTGGAGCTCGGTCGGTTCAAGCTGAAGGAGGGTGCCCGGCTGCGTGCGGATTATCAGGGTTTTACCGACTTGGCGACCGAGTATAACACGTTCAACGTCATCCATGTGCCGTATGCCGGTATCGGAAGCAGCACGCTGTCTCCATTCATTTTGCAGTATTTCGCCAATGAACTGCTGAAGAGCGGCACGGATCACCCCTATGATGCGAGCTTCGCCATGCTCTGCCTGAACGGCGGCGCCGTGGAACGGAACGTCATTCAGCATTATCTCGGTCAGCGTCTCGGAACGGGATACCGCGAGCTGAGCAATGAGCGCATCTTCGCAGGCCTGCGGAGAATTTTGAGTGAAGCGGGAGGAGGCAGAGCGCTGTCTCCTGATGTACGGCACGGCGGCAGGCAGCGGATGATTGTGGATTGATCGTCGAAATGTTAAATGAACAGAATGAATGAAGAGGTGAGGACAATGAGTGAAAACAAGCATCTGGATGAGCAAATCCTGCCGTTGCTGTATGGAGCGCAAGCTGAGACGGAGAAGCCTATACAGGACATAGAGCCTGACCCTCTCCTTTTCCATCAAGCTGTATTGAACATAAACGGGGAGATGGTGCCGTTTACGGAAGAAGGATTAATGGATGGAAAAATTCGTATCCCATTGCCGAAGACTTTTCATCTCATGTCTCCTCAAAACGCTGCTATGAAGTATCCATCGGAACGACGGCCAAGCATCATTTATACCAATTCTAGCGCATCCATAAATATCACTTTCAATGAAACGGATTATATCGTTACAGAAGAGGGACTTGAGCCATTTACGATTGAAATGATTCAAATATTACGCCGAACGCAGCCTATTCTGCAGTGGTTCGACCACGGCATTTCTGAAACTCGTGGGAAGCAGCAAATCGGATACTGCGAGTTTTTAGTTCGTGCTTTGAATGTAAATTTATATAATTTGATGTTTTTCACGGAAATGGAAGATAAAGCTCTTCTTTGTTCGTTCAATTGTACAGAAGAAGAAATGAAACATTGGCAGCCGATTGCCCGAGAATTAATGAATGCCCTAGTTATCGGCGAAGCGGAGGAAGTGAGGGAAGGACAATGAGCTCATCCACTTTGACTTATCAGAACTTGAAATTATCTCCATACCGGCTTGTCAATCTCCAGGAACTGAAGCTGACCAAGAAAATTAATGACCATACTCGTCTCTCGTTTACGGGCATTGTTCCTGAGGGTCTAAAGGATAGCTATGTGGAAATGACGGATGCCGACACCATTATCGAGATTAGTCAAATCGATGAGGATGGAGAGAGTAAACCGTTATTTAGCGGCATGGTGCTCCACATTGAGATCAAGGCTGTTCGGGATATCTATTATCTCCAGATAGAGGCTGTATCTCATACCTATAAATTAGATATGAAGCCCAAGAGCCGTTCTTTCCAGAACAAATCTATGACGATTCCCATGTTGTTGGAGAAGGTTGCGTCAGAATATCCGGGCATGGATGTAGTAGATGAAGCGACGGACAATGCTAAACTTGGCCGATTTACTCTGCAGTATAAAGAAACGGACTGGCAGTTTCTAAAAAGAATGGCATCTCGATTCCATACGAGCTTAATGCCTGCAGCTGTGTTCGATCAACCAAAATTTTATTTTGGAATATTTGAAAGCAGTACCCAAACTCGTCTCGAAGACTATCATTATACCGTTCGGAAACATATGGGGACTTATCGTTATTTCGTCGAAAACGATTCCCCTCATGTAGATGAGAACGACTTTATTTACTATGAGGTGGAGACGGACAAGGTTCTTGAACTCGGTAACTGGGTGAGCTTCAAAGGTAAGAGCTTGTATGTATGTGAGGCGTTAACCGAAGTGAAAAACGGCTTGCTTACCCACTTATACATACTATGCTTGCACAAGGGTCTGCGGCAAAAGGTACTTCATAATGAACAAATTGTGGGTGCTTCGCTGAATGGAAAAGTCATTGAAGTCGCCGGTGATAAGGTGAAGGTACACTTGGACATCGATGGCAAGCAAAATAAAGATGAAGCACACTGGTTTCCTTATTCTTCAGTCTTTACAGCTGAGGGGCATAGCGGTTGGTATGTAATGCCAGAGCTTGGCGATACGGTGCGCATTTACTTTCCTAGCAACAAAGAGGAGGAAGGCATTGCGAGCAGTTCTGTCCGTCAAAATGCAAAAGCAGGAGAAACGAATAAACTTGGTGACCCGAACATTAAATATTTCCGAACCGCCTCCGGGAAAGAGCTAATGATGAGTCCCGATGAGATTGTAATCACCGGCAAAGACGGTGCGATATATATCAAGTTAAATGAACAAGACGGCATTCACATTGTTAGCAATAAAAAAATCATGTTAAGTGCCCAAGAAGATATTACAATGGATTCCCAGAAAAAGGTCGTTATTTCCGCAGGACAAGAGATTAACCTGAGTTGTAAAAGCAGCAATATACATTTGGGAGGAAATACGAACATCGTAGGCAGTGAGCTGAAAACGAACTAACCTATCGAACAAAGGAAAGGAAGACGAAATGGGAAAAGAAGAATCGTTGCGACTTTTTGTGCAGCAAGTTGTTGAACCGAATCGTCAGTCAGCATTGTCGGCATTCGATCCGTATTTCCATGCAAATAAAGAGAAATGGTCTAGCGATTTTATCCTATCCTTTCAGCAGTATTGCCGTACCATCAGAGAAAGACAAATCCGAGGCGAGAAGGGACGGATAGGCCATATTACATTTTCCATGCTGCGTACAGAAATAGCAGATGGCCGATTTGCCTATCTTGTAGAAGCTACTGATGCTTCATGGATACTTGATCAGAACCCATGCCGAACCCGTTATGATGCGGATTGGGCTTTGTACGACCTGGACAAGTTGGAGCTTCAGCTCGTACAGGAAAGTCGGCAGTACATGGGCAACGTTACCGTTGTCGATCTGGAGAGGCAGAGATTGCTTGACTCAATATACTTTCATCATTACGTCATCGAACTCATACGATACGCAATGCCGCGAGCTGTACAACTTCATGAATTCATCGAACTAGAGAAAGAAGAACAGTTGGAGGTAAGAGTGGGGGAGTATATGGATACTAGTGAAGTGGTGTACCAAGAAGCATCGCCGAATTATCATTCCGAAGACGTGAAGGAATGGCTGCAGGAGAAAAATGATTACGAATATGCGTACTCTGCATTTGCGGAGCTCGATTTATCCAACGGGGAATATTCCAAGCTTGATCTGCGCTTCTCAACATTCCGTGATTGCACTCTATCATCCAGCAATTTTGAGGAGGCCGTATTGGTGGGTACAAGGTGGAAGGAATGCCAATTGGCAGGTGCAAATTTTTCTTATGCGCTCCTTCATGGTGCCGATCTTAGTGGGTGTGATCTAAGTGACGCGACGTTCCGTAATTCGGAAGGTTGCAGCGGCTTCCTACATGCAAAAAAGGATAGGCCGAGTTTTTCCGGAGTGAATTTTTCTCGTGCCAATTTGACTGGTGCCAATTTTGCAGGAGCTTCGTTGAGGGGGGCTCAGTTTATAGATGCCCAGTTGGAGCGTACGCGATTTGTCGGAGCGGACTTGACCGGCGCCATATTTTCCGAACATCAGGCGGGTGATGTGCTTCTGGACGAGAGCCAGCGAAAAGGGGTCATATGGAGAACGTGATCAACGGTAAGGAGGCAGGAAATGCGCTATTTTATCGTGGCTGAAGATGATCGAATTCAGGGACGGGTAGAGCCTGTTGGTATTTCCGAAGCAATTCGTAAAGTTATGTTTAGTGAAAAATCTGCCCAAGAACAGGACAACCGAACGTTCCAATTTTCTATTAGAGATCAGAGTGCGGTTGAATATGTAGATTGGTTGGAAAGGCCGCTGCCGCTAATATCCGATAGATTAAAGCAATTATTCATCCAAATTGACCCGGACATAGAGGCAGTTCCTCTCGTTTTGACAGATATGAAAAGGGTGCGCCAAGAGTTGTATTGGGCGATAAAGCCGCCGCTTATCGAATGCCTTTCAGAGCAAAGTGAATTTCGTAAAGATGGAACCTTAAAGCGCCTCGTTATTTGTAACCATCAAGTGAACCGTCCCATTTTTCAAATGAAAGGGATTGTAGAAAAGCATATTTTTATACATTTAGCCGTTGCGGAAAGCATGCTTCGAAGGGACTATAGGGGAATTCGGCTTCGTAGAGTGGAGACCGAAGTTGAGGAGTGGTAACAATGCAGGGAAATGAAGGGCAACTCCAAAATGGTTCTGGGGATAAAAAAAGCTATGTTGTTGCGGGAGCCATATTGAAGTGCAGTTATGGAACCCAACCGACAAGGTTGAAGACGCCGCTAAGCCATGGTGTCTATGTAAAAAACAAGGCACAAATGAATGTGAAAGATTACATACCCGGTGTTAACATTATCAATTTCGGCAATTGCTCCAGTCTAATGAACCCTGCCGTCCAAAATAGCACGATGGTGGATATATACGGGGTTAAGAAAGCGCCTTGCATGCCGGTTATCGGCTTGCCGTGGATTAACGGCAAGAGTGACGTCCTTATCGAGGACGAACCAGCTCTATTGAATACTTGTACTCTTCGATGTGTTTATTGCGGATTGATTGAAGTTGAAGACGACGGACAGAACCTAGATTAGAGCCATTACGTATGGCAAGGGGGAATCGTGTGCGCGCGTTACATGGAATCGCTGAGAAGCTTCAAATTGTATTTCCATATGACATACAGAGCATTCAGGAGCTGCGTGTCGAGAAGAGAGTGAATGATCATGCCAGGCTGTTCTTGACGGGGCTCGTATCCGATGAAATGAAAGACCGCTATATTGATATGGTAAACAGCACAGATCCGATTACCGTACACGAAATCGATGATAGCGGCGAGGTCAGTGGAATCCTGTTCGACGGTGTCGTGTCCGAAATATCATTCTGTATGGCAAGAGGCGTCTACTATATAGAAATAGAAGCTATTTCACACTCAATTCGAATGGATTTGAAGATCAGGAGCCGTTCATTTCAACATAAAGACATGACCTACGACTCGTTGTTCAACCAGGTTTTATCTGAATATGCGGGCGGAGATCACATTGATAACGCGACAGGCACTGCCCGACTGGAACAATTCACTGTGCAATATCAAGAAACGGACTGGATGTTTCTTAAAAGGTTGGCCTCGCGTTTTGGAGCGGTTATTGTACCAGAAGCGAGAGCGAACGCGCCTAAAGTGTGGATCGGACTGCCGGAAGGAAAACGGTGGGAGCTAGCGAATACTTCTTATAGTATTCGAAAGTCAATGGTTGAAGGAAATATAGGAAATGATTATTCGGATATCTGCTATTCTGTTGTCACGAACCGCCGATTTGCGATAGGAGATACGGTGCAATTCCGAGAGAGAGAACTAGCCGTTACAGAATCGATTACAGAACTGAAGAACGGCGATGTCATGACGACATATCTCCTGAGTCCAAGGTTATCCGTATTTCAAAAGGAGTTATATAACGAGTGTTTAAGCGGTTCTGCATTAGAAGGCCGAGTAATCGATGTACAGCAAGATGCGATCCGTGTCCATCTGGACATTGATCGTGTTCAGGAGAAACAGGAAGCATGCTGGATTCAATATGCATCTCCCTATGCGGCTGAAGGGAACAGCGGTTTTTACTGTATGCCGGAATTGGGGGATACCGTTCAGATTTACTTCCCCAGCAACCAAGAAGATGAAGTGATCGCCATTCAATCGCTTCAACGAGGACAAGGGTCGCCGAAGAAGCAGACGCCGGGTGTGAAACAGTGGGGAACGAAATATGGTAAAGAGCTGAGGCTGGGCGCAGCGGATGCAACTCTTACGGCCAAAGACAATAGTATCTTTATCAAGCTTGATGAGGAAGATGGAGTTCGCATCCAAAGCGAGCATGGAATTTCGTTATCTTCGGGCACCTTGGAACTGCAGGCGGAACAAAAGCTGCACATTAACGCGCAGCAGGGTATTTATTTGCAATGCAAACAAAGCAGCATGGTTCTGGATGGAGAAACGGATTTATCTGCTTCTGCCTTGCATTTGGTAGGGTTGGTAAAGTCCCCGGTGTTCGTAGCAGATCTGCCGCCTGTGCCGGAGCCGCCATTACTGTCGATTGAAGAATATTCAGCAGGTTCGGCAGGTGCCAATACCCCATCGGGGAAAGGCGAGCTCAATTCATTGCTGGATGGGGTGCAATTGGCGCTAAGTGTCGCTGGGATGATACCGGTAGTTGGTCCGCTTGCCAATGCTGCGAATAACGGCATATCGGCGCTGCGTGGAGATACTCAGAGTGCAGCATTGTCACTGACCGGCAGCATTCCCTTTTTAGGGAAAGGAGGATTCAATCCGTACGAATCGGGCGTGAATCAGATTACATCTGATATGTTAAGTAAAACCAATCTTTACAATATCATGTCCGAATCCTTATTAATGCGCGGTGTCAACGGGGACGCCGCGGCTATGAATGAATGGAAGCAGCGAATCGCTGCTCTTCCGGCTATTGAAGAGGAACTGACTCCTTTTGAAAAGAGTAAACGAGCGCGTGCCGAGATAAAACCGACGAATGAATTCGTGAAGTTCCTGAAAGAAAATATCGCAGATCCATTTGCAGACAATATCGACTATGTGCGGTATGAAACATGGGGAGGCCGTCTAGTCGACCGGTTTGGATATTCTGCGGCTTCGATGATAGGTCCCCCTGTCGTGGATCAGCCCACAACCGGAAATGAAATTGTAGATAAAATCGCGGATTTTACTGGCGGCGCAGCAGGATTGGTCGTGAATCCGGGAGGAGTGGGCACGAGTACACAGAACTTGTTCACAACAACGAATAAGATGGCGACTTCTTTGGCTGCCACCAAAGGTGGACAAATTGTACAAAATACGATGTCCAAGTCATTGGAAAAAGTTATGAATCCCAATGCCGCCCAGCGAATCACACAATACACATTCAATGGCGCGGTAACAGGCTCGCTGCATGGAACCTCGATATCTTTGATTCAAAATAAGTCGAGTGGAAAAGAACTGCTAGAAGCCGCCTTGTGGGGAGGGGCATTTGGAGGGGCGTTCGGTGCTATAGGCGGAATGCTGAGTCCAGTGCTTGGAAAAGTATTCACGGCAGCGCGCCAATATACGAGCAAACTGAAGCCTAACCAGATCATAGCTAATCTGAAGCAATCCATGAAGCAAAAAGTAGTAACAGGGAACCCGTTGGCCGCAAACCCTATACGTAAAGGATTGGAGACCAGAGGCTACAAACCGAAGCCGGGTGAGCGAACAACCACGAAAGAGCAGTATAAAGCTCAGGAGCAAAAGAAACGAGAGGCACTAAGGGATAAGGAGGCTATAAATAACTATCAACGGTTGAAGGAAAAAGTAGACGTAGCTAGAGGGTCATTGCCAAGTAAATATCAAAAAGAGGATTTGACCGGATTTAAACTAGGTAACACTGGTTATGCAGAAGTAAATATTTATAAATATTATAAAGGGGAATTAAAAGCTTTTAGTAAATATGGTAACCTTAATAAAACTGGAGAAGTAACATCAGTGCCTGGCTGGGTATCTCTGAAGAAGTTAAAGGACAGAAGGTATTATAAAGATGTACTTAAGGTTGATTCAGACAATCGAATTGATTTGGTAAAAGGGTATTTAAGAGATAAAGACACTGAATATAAAATAGTAGAGGAAATTAGCGGATATTTAAAGGACGATTATAATGCCAAGGGAGTCATACATCTATATACGGAAAGAAATGTGTGTTTAAGCTGCGACAATGTTATGAAATCTTTTAGTAAGGACTATAAGAATATTACTTTATTCATTTATGATTCTTTGGGGAAAATATACAAACTGAGAAATGGTGTTGTCACCATCATAGACTAATTTCGACTAAGAAGAGAGGGATATACATGGAACAGATCGCTTTAGTGCAGTATGAATATGAGTTTCCAAATGAATTTACAGATGAACTAGTTGAGCAGATCGGTGGAATAATGAATATTCCCGTTGACTTAACAAAAGATAATAAAATGCGTCATATACAAGATTATGAATCTGAAACAGAGATCATTCGCTTAATAAAGGATCCTATTGAACCCAAAACCTTTATTTTAATAAAATATAATAAGACTGATTGGTATTATGCAATTGTGATCCGATGCCGGGAGGAAATACATCAAAAAATCAAGCAAGTTCTGATTGGAATCAATGAACAGATCGAGGAAGAATATGGTGACACGCCTTTTGAAACAATAGAAAATGTTATAAATAATAAAGATACTTTGTTAGATAAATTTTTGGAAAGACACAATTTTTCTATTGATTAAAAAATGTCAGTAGGATGTAGTTTTATAGGGAGCTTTGGATAAATTAAAAACTATAAAGCATATCTTACTAAGATTCTTCAAGTGATATGAAATAACAACTAGAGTATACCAATGCCAATACAAACATTTGATTAAACTTATGAAAGGCTTATTCACTTTCAATTAATGAGGAGGAGTAGGCCTTTTATGTACTCAAGCAAAGAGAAACCAGTAAAAATAGAAAGTACAACAATAATTTTATGACTCAAATAATTTCCAGAAATATTAAAGCACTCTTGAAAATTTGAATGGTGGCCATTCAATAATTGCCCAGTATCGAGTAAGTCATCCACTCATTCGTCAATAGTACAAATGTAGAACATATTCTGATAGCTGGATCATACGAGACAATCAACAAAACAAACACTAAAAACTCAATAAATAAACCAAAGGCTTATTCCAACTTGAACGATAAGGAGGATGGGTCTTTTTAATATGTAAATAATGGATAATGTTAGTTCGACCTTGTTATGGATCAACCGAAAACCGGAATCTTTTGCAAGATGAAATTTAGGCAGTAAGAGAAGCTATATTACAAGGTGCAAAAATTGATAATCTTGTATTGAGGTCATTAAAAGTTCGGAGTGGATTGGTCAAACCTTTTTGTGAAAATTGCAAAGTAACGTTTGCTGATTTTATGACTTCGATGAAGTAGGGGGAGAACAAATGAATTTGAGTAATGAAACCGTAAAAATTTTAAGAGATGCTGGATGGTATGAGGGAAGAAGGATTGATATTAAAGAAATTGAAGATAGTTTGGAAAAAATAGGGTATACTGTTTTTCCAGAAGTCAAGAGTTTTTTGAGGGAGTTTGGAAACTTAGTAATCGAAGACACAATTAATGATGAAACTCATAACACAAGTATACGATTCGCTAATTACTATGGTAATGGAACTTTCAAATCACTAGAAAAATACGCTGGAGAAAAATTAGTTCCTGTAGGGATGATTGACAGTGGTAACTTACAACTTTTTGTTTCAGAAAGTGGAAGAGTGTACATTAGTACTGGTAAATTAGGTGAAAATGCAAAGGAAGCATGGGAAAATTTAATCAATAAAGGGAAGGTTACTCTTTGGTGATGTTGCATGGGGACGGTCAATAATTTTGTGTAAACTTATACACCCCCAACAACAAGAACGTACAATATAGCCAACAAACCAAAACATTAAAAACTTGACTAACACGTTTGATAAACTTTCAAAGGCTTATTCCAACTTTAACGATAGGGAGGATGAGCCTTTTTTAATTGCAATAAAGAAAAATGATAGGCCCCCCTGTCGTGGATCAGCCTACAACCGGAAATGAAATTGTAGATAAAATCGCGGATTTTACTGGCGGCGCAGCAGGATTGGTCGTGAATCCGGGAGGAGTGGGCACGAGTACACAGAACTTGTTCACAACAACGAATAAGATGGCGACTTCTTTGGCTGCCGCCAAAGGTGGACAAATTGTACAAAATACAATGTCCAAGTCATTGGAAAAGGTCCTAAATCCCAAATATGCTGGCGCTGCCCAGAGAGTCACACAATACACATTAAATGGCGCAGTAGCGGGTTCGCTGCATAGCACCTCGCTATCCTTGATTCAAAATAAGTCGAGTGGAAAAGAACTGTTAGAAGCCGCCTTGTGGGGAGGGGCATTTGGAGGGGCGTTCGGCGCTTTAGGCGGAATGCTGAGTCCAGTGCTTGGAAAAGTCTTCACGGCAGCGCGCCAATATACGAGCAAACTGAAGCCTAACCAGATCATAGCTAACCTGAAGCAATCCATGAAGCAAAAAGTAGTAACAGGGAACCCGTTGGCCGCAAACCCTATACGTAAAGGATTGGAGACCAGAGGCTACAAACCGAAACCGGGCGAGCGAACAACTACGAAAGAGCAGTATAAAGCTCAGGAGCAGAAGACCCGGGAGGCATTGCGTGCGGAGAAGGCTGATGGGACAGGTGAAGCTGGCTCGAGTGGAAGTAAAGGTGTACTTAATGTTAAACAAGTTGAATATGGAAGTGATAATTTAAGTAAGGCTGCTCAGCAATTTCGTATTGACAATAATATTACAGGTGGACAGAATGTATTAATAGCTGAAGTTGAAGTGAACGGAGTAGTCAAGAGATATCAAATCGTTAGTACTCGAGAAGAAATTGTTGTAGGAGAAGAGACAATTGAAAAGATCACACATTCAGAGAAAATATTTGATGACATAATGAAGAAAGAGGGGATAAGCCCTGACAAAGTTAAACGGATGTATTCGGAAAGGGAGCCGTGTATCTTGGATGGACATAACTGTAAGCAATTGTTATCTAAAGAGTACCCGAATGCAGAAGTGACATATAGTTTTGAATATGGAGATCAAAAATCACGGAATCGAGGAAATAAAAAACTTAAGCAGGCACTAAAACAACTATTTGGGATTAATTAGTGAGGGAGCGACTATGGAATATAATATAGAAAATGTTAAGAAATATTACGATGATTTCCGGTTATACAACTATAGATCGGCTACACTTAGTTGGACAGAAAAATTAAGGGCTAGTAGAATTAACACATCATAACAAGGAGCGGATCTACTATGCCAAGAATAAGACGCACATTTACAGATGAATTCAAGAAACAGATGGTTCAGCTATACGAAAATGGGAAATCAAGAGCAGACATTGTAAGTGAGTATGAGTTGAGTGCATCTGCATTGGATCGCTGGATTAAACAAGCCCACCAAACAGGTTCCTTCTCAGAGAAGGACAACCGCTCTCCAGAAGAAAATGAACTTATTGCATTACGGAAAGAAAAC